>NZ_SSMW01000045.1 GCF_004799405.1 Bradyrhizobium sp. | reverse complement strand
TCCACAATACAAATGCTGGTCTCCTTGACCGATACGTCTAATCCGCCAAAATGGTCCATGCTGCGCTTCTCCTTCTGAGGCCGTGACCACGGACCTCGTTTCACCAGCAGCCTGAAGCGCAGCACCCAAAATCTTCAGCTATCCACAAGCTGGGCCGGCCGATTACCCCATCTTTGCCTCCGATAGCGGACATCATCAAGCTCGACCGCCATATCCGAAAAAGTGCCACGAGCGGCGATTAGAATTTTATCATGCCGGTCCTTGTCAGCGTCACCTTGGACGAGATGATTGGTGCGTGGGTCATGTGCCAAGCCACGTATTGCTCCGCAAATGCTTCCACCGACCCCATTCCGTTTACTGGGACAATAACATTGAGTCCGCGCAGCGCGGCAGCGCCGCCCGTATAAATCACGAGGCCTTCCGCTGAGGTGCCGACCACGATGACAGTTTGGATACCCTTGTCCTTTAAGATCTGTTCCAGATTGGTCTTGAAAAACTTATCCAGGCCAGACTGCACCGACGGCTCATCGGCGGTCGGGGCAACATCGGTGATGATATCCGCAGTCGTGGTGTTTGGTGGTAAGCTGTAGATGACCGCGACCTTCGCCGCACGTGCTTCGCTAACGAGCTTCTTCAGCGCGGGAAGCGCGGCCACGCAGCGCGGCCGCTTGCCGCAAACCTGGTTCACCAGGTCGCCCATAATTAGCGCCGTGGTCTTTGGATCGACGGTCACCGCCTTGATCTCGGGGGCAGCGGGTGTCTTCACGTTTGCCCACTCGTCGATGATATCGGAGGCGACTGCTTTCGAAACAGTGCCGCCCGTCGCAGCCCCAATTATTCCGATAACTGCACAGATGATGGCGGACCGGCTACCCATTGCGTTTGCTCCCTGATCGCAGCCTGCATGTTTCTGCTGAGGCTTCGCATGCAGAATGCGAAATTATTCGGGTAGTGTCAAAGACTTGATATCAACCTCGCTATTCTGCCGATGTTTCGCACACGCGCGCGACACCCGCGCCGCCGGACATGAGTCCGAACGGGATGCCACGTCGGTTTCGTGCCAATTAGATCGCCAGCGAACACCAGAAGGAAAATATTTTCATTGCTTCGCTCCGCCTGGATCAGCCTTGAGTCCTGCCGCTTCGATGCCAGCCACCGCAGACAATTCGTCATTTTCACCGGCGTCGCCAGAAATGCCAACCGCGCCGATCACCGCGCCATCGCTACCGCGGATCAACACGCCGCCAGGGCTCGGCACGACGCGGCCGCCGCTCGCCGTCGCGATGGACGTCAGGAAGTTCGGATTTTGCGCGGAGCGCTCCATCATGGTGCGCGAGCCCCAGCCCATGCCGAGAGCACCATAGGCTTTGCCGACGGCGACCTCGAACCGGATGATACCGGAGCCGTCCTCGCGCTTCGCGGCGACCACATGGCCGCCGGCATCAAGCACCACCACGGTTTGCGGCATCTGTTTAAGCTCCCGCGCTGTCTTAAAAGCGCCGCATCGACTATCGATGTGGCTTGGGCCAATGTAACCGACGTCGCGTTGGCGCGGTTTAGGGGGAAACCCACAGATAGGATTCCAGCTATCACACCTACGCTCAATCCAAGTTTACGCATACGTTCCTCCTTTGGCGCATTTGCCGAACGGAGTTCTTCGGAACTCCACTTTTGGATGGGCTATCAGTAAAGGCTTACGATATACCCGGACACAAGGCCACATGTCCGCCTCGGGTCAAGAGCGTCGTTTTGGCCGTGCGCCGATCATTTCCGGTTTTCACCGACACGTGGACGTTTCAGCGTCCGCCGGCGTGTCTCAAGGGCGTAACCCGGACAGGCATGACAGCCGTATAGCGACGCGTTATCGCGCCGGGCGGCTCGATGCTTTATCGTGCGGCCGGTCTCAACCCGGAAGGAAAAGCCCAGATGATCGTCGATGTCCGGACCTACACGCTGATCCCGCGCAAGCAGGCAAAGTACCTTGAACTTTTCGAAAAGCGGGCGCTGCCGGTGACCAAGCGGCACGGTCTCGAGCTGATGAGCTATTATGTGAGTTATATCGGAGCGCTCAATCAGGTCGTGCACCTCTGGCGCTACGACAGCCTTGCCGACATGGAAAAGAAGCGCGCGGCGCGTGACGCCGACCCGGCCTGGGGCGAATTCCTCGCACTCACGGAAGGAATGCTTCTGCTGCAGGAAGACAAGGTGATGCGTCCGGCGTCGTTCTCGCCGATCCGCTGACGTTGTCAGGGAATTCGAATCGCCGATAGAGTGTCGTCCCTGCTTTCGCAGGGACGACGCTTTCCCCTCGTTTCTCCGTGGGATTACGAGAGACAGTCCTACATCGGCAGATAGCCCCGGATCGCCGGCATGAAGAAGATCGCGATATTGATCGTCAGCCCGATGCTCCACAGGATCGAGCGAAGCGTGGGACGATCGCCGAGATAGGTCAGGACGTAGGCGATCCGCACGATCAGGAACAGCACGGCCAGTTCGTCGATCAGGCGTTGCTGGCCGCCGCGAAATTCCGCCAGCAGCACGGCGGTGGCGAAAAACGGAAACGCCTCGATGCCGTTCTGATGCGCACCCAGCGCGCGGGTTCGAATCGGGTCGTCGTAGAAGGCGGGGTCGCGCGGTTTGGCATTGTCGAAACGGCGAAATCCGATCCACTTGACCGGAACGATCGTCAGCAAATAGAGCATCAGCGTTCCGAAAACGCACCACTCGGCGACCGTCATGGCTCCTCCCGACAGGCGATGCCCGCATCGCCTGGCGTGACAGTATCGAACGGGCCATTATCTTGACAAGGATGGTTCAACGCGCGAAGCCACTGAAATCATGACAACGGTCGCCTCCATCGAAAGCGCAAAGGCTGCGGGCGCCGCCGGGCCGGGACGCGTCGGCGTCCTGCTGGTCAATCTCGGTACCCCCGACAGCGCCGACGCGCGCGGCGTGCGGGTGTACTTAAAGGAATTCCTGTCCGATCCGCGGGTGATCGAGAATCAGGGGTTGTTGTGGAAGCTGGCGCTCAACGGCGTCATCCTGCGCACCCGTCCGGCACGCAAGGCGCGCGACTACCGGAAGATCTGGAACACCGATAAAGACGAATCCCCGCTCAAGACCATCACGCGCGCGCAATCGGACAAGCTCGCGGCCGCCATCGCCGACCACGTCATGGTCGATTGGGCGATGCGCTACGGCAATCCGTCGATCCGCTCGCGGATCGGCGCCCTGACGGCGCAGGGTTGCGACCGGCTACTGGTGGTGCCGCTTTATCCGCAATATTCGGCCGCGACCTCGGCGACCGTATGCGACGAAGTGTTTCGCGTGCTCGGCGACATGCGCGCGCAGCCGACCTTGCGGGTGACGCCGCCCTATTACGACGATCCGGACTATATCGAGGCGCTCGCGGTCTCGATCGATGCGCATCTGAAGACGTTGCCGTTTCAACCCGAACTCATCGTCGCCTCGTTCCACGGCATGCCGCAGAAATACATCGACAAGGGCGATCCTTATGCGGCGCAGTGCATTGCGACGATGGATGGCTTGAGGAAACGCATGGGCCTCGACGCCTCGAAGCTGTTGCTGACATTCCAGTCGCGCTTCGGCTTCGACCAGTGGCTGCAGCCCTACACCGACCAGACGGTCGCACAACTGGCAAAGGACGGCGTGCGCCGCATCGCGGTGGTGACGCCCGGATTTTCGGCCGATTGCCTGGAAACGCTGGAAGAGATCGCGCAGGAAAACGCCGAGCTCTTCAGGCACAATGGCGGCGAGGCGTTTGCCACCATTCCTTGCCTGAACGACAGCGACGCCGGGATGGACGTGATCCGCCAACTGGTGCTGCGCGAGTTGCAGGGTTGGATATGAAGTCCGGATATAAAGTCCGGTCATACCGGGGGTGGATATAAATCGCGCAGCCGGCGTCTCGTATTTCTGCAGGTCGAACCTACATCCGGGTTCGGCAGACCAAGGGATTGTTTCGTCGCACTGCAATGTGTGACAACGGTTGCAGCATGGCGCGCGGGCTTTCAGGCCGGGCTCGTTCGCCTAAGGGAGATTTCGAGGAGATTTTCATGACCGGGTTTGACATTTTCACCATTGCGCTGGTGCTGCTGGTTATTTTGACGCTGTTTGCCGGCATCAAGACGGTGCCGCAGGGATACGACTGGACCATCGAGCGGTTCGGTAAATACACCCGCACGCTGGCGCCGGGGCTGAACATCATCATCCCCTATTTCGACCGCGTCGGCCGCAAGATGAACATGATGGAGCAGGTGATCAACATTCCCGAGCAGGAAGTGATCACCAAGGACAACGCCACGGTGACGGTGGACGGCGTCGCGTTCTTCCAGGTGTTCGATGCCGCCAAAGCGAGTTACGAGGTTTCCAACCTCAGCCAGGCGATCATCGTGCTGACCATGACCAACATCCGCTCGGTGATGGGCGCGATGGACCTCGACCAGGTGCTGTCGCATCGCGACGAGATCAACGAACGATTGCTGCGGGTGGTCGATGCCGCGGTTTCGCCGTGGGGATTGAAGGTCAACCGCATCGAGATCAAGGACATCGTGCCGCCGGCCGACCTCGTCGAGGCGATGGGACGCCAGATGAAGGCCGAGCGGGTCAAGCGCGCCGACATCCTGCAGGCCGAGGGCCAGCGGCAATCGGACATTCTGCGCGCCGAAGGCGCCAAGCAGGCGGCCGTGTTGCAGGCCGAAGGCCGCAAGGAGGCTGCGTTTCGCGACGCCGAGGCGCGCGAACGCTCCGCGCAAGCCGAAGCCAAAGCCACGCAGATGGTATCGGAGGCGATCGCCAAGGGCGACGTCGCCGCGCTGAATTATTTTATCGCCGACAAATATATCAAGGCGTTCGGACAACTGGCGGATTCGCCGAACCAGAAGATCATCATGCTGCCGATCGAGGCGATGAGCATTTTGGGATCGCTTGCCGGCATCGGCGAGATCGCCAAGGCGACGTTCGGCGAAAGTACCGCCTCCGCGCAAGCCGCGGCGCGGCGCGGGTCGGTGCCGAGCGCCGGATCCGGCGCCGTGCCGCCGGTCCCGCCGCCGGGTTGAGGGGCACACCATGAGCGAGATGTTCTCCACGCTGGGCACCTGGAACTGGCTGATCTTCGGCATCGTGCTGATGGCGCTGGAATTGCTCGCGCCCGGCGTCTTCTTGTTCTGGCTCGGGCTCGCCGCGTTGCTGGTCGGGTTGTTGTCGTTCGCGCTCCATCCGTCGTGGCAGTTGCAGATCCTGATGTTCGCGATTTTCGCCGCTGCCGCGGTGCCGCTGTGGCGGCGCGTTGCGCGCAACAACACCGCCGTCAGCAAAAGCAATCCGTTTCTCAACAAGCGCGCCGATGCGCTGGTCGGGCGGGTGTTCACGCTGGAGAAGCCGATCATCGACGGCTCAGGCACGGTGCGGATCGACGACACCATCTGGCGGGTGGCCGGGCCCGATGCGCCCGCCGGCAGCCGCGTCAGAATCGTGCACGCCGACGGTGCCAGCCTGACGGTGGCGTCGGCCTGAATCAGGATGCGGTGTTCAAGATAGCAAGGGGACTTGCCATGCCACCAACCACGCCACGCATTGCGCCGCTGGAGCCGCCCTATGCGCCGGAAATCCAGACCCAGTTCGACCGGATCATGCGCGGCGCGCCGCCGCTGACGTTGTTTCGCGTGATCGCTTCCAATGCCCGCGCCTGGGAGAAATTCCGCGCCGGCAGCCTGCTGGACCGCGGCCCGCTGTCCCTGCGCGAGCGCGAAATCGTCATCGACCGCACCTGCGCGGTGACCAAATGCGAGTACGAATGGGGCGTGCACGTCAACGCATTTGCCGGTGCGGCGGGCCTGACCGAAGAGCAAATCCGCGCCACGGTCCTGGGTCGGGCCGACGCGCCGTGCTGGTCGGCCGCCGAGCAGGCGCTGATTGCCGCGGTCGATGCCATGCATGAGCGCGCGACGCTGACCGACGCGGAATTCCTGGCGCTGTCGGCGCATTACGACGACGCAAAAATTTTCGAAATCATCCTGCTGTGCAGTTTCTACCGCACCGTGTCGTATCTTGCGAACGGGTTGAATTTGCCGCTGGAGGAACAGGCGGCGCGGTTTCCGCGCGCGGCCTAGAGCGTTTTCGAGCGAAGTGGATACCGGTTCGCGTAAAGAAAACGCGTCAAAACAAGAATCTAGAGCTCCGTTCCGATTCCATCGGAACGGAAATGGCTCTAGGCCACGCCGGCGCGCAGCACGTCATGGACATGCACGATGCCGACCGGCTTTCGGCCTTCGGCAACGATCAGCACGGTGACCGCGGGTTTCGACGAATTGAGGGTCTCCAGCATCTCGGTGGCGAGCATGCCGGGAGGAATGGTGCGGGGATTCTTGGTCATGACGTCGTCGACCCGCACGGTCATCAGGTCGGGGCGCATGTGGCGGCGCAAGTCGCCGTCGGTGATGATGCCGGCGATCTCGCCGCTGTGGTTGACGATGCAGACGCAGCCAAAGCCCTTGGTCGACATTTCCACCAGCGCATCCGACATCTTGGCGCCGAGCGGCTTCACCGGAATGGCGTCGCCGGTATGCATGATGTCGCGGACGAATTTCAGCATCGCTCCCAGCTTGCCGCCGGGATGGAAGTTGGCGAATTCGAGCGCGGTGAAGCCGCGGCCCTCGAGCATTGCGATCGCCAGCGCGTCGCCGATCGCGGCCTGCATCAGCGACGATGTGGTGGGCGCCAGATTATGCGGGCAGGCTTCGCGCGCCCTCGGCAGTTCGAGCACGATACGCGCGGCTTCGCCGAGCGAAGAGCCGGCATTCGAGGTCACCGCGATCATCGGGATGCCGAAGCGGCTGGAATAATTGACGAGGTTCTTCATCTCCGGCTGCTCGCCGGACCACGACAGCGCGATGATGACGTCGTCCGGCGTGATCATGCCGAGGTCGCCGTGGCTGGCCTCCGCCGCATGGACGAAGAAGGCCGGCGTTCCGGTGGAGGCAAAGGTCGCCGCGATCTTGCGCGCGACGTGGCCGGACTTGCCGAGCCCGGTGACGATGACGCGGCCCTTGGCCTGCCGGACCAGCCCGACGGCGGCGGCGAAGGCCGTGCCCAGCGGCCCCTGAAGGGCGGCCGAGATCGCGGCGATGCCGCTTGTTTCGGCGTCCAGCGTCCGCAGCGCCGATTGCACGGCTTCATTGGCCTGATCGGTCACGGCTGGTTTCACCTGCGGTTTTGATTTGGCCATGCCCGGTTCCGAAAGGGGGAGGGCGCCTCGATTTTGGCCCTTGGCCCCTTCTTAGCACGGGCAAACCACCGAGGCGACGCGAGGCCCGGTTCTCAACGGCTCATTAACCATAATTGTTTTAACTCCATTAACGACGTTTTTCCGCGCGTGTGCGTTCCCGCGCCGGACCGATCGTCAAGCGTATGAATTCGTTGGAGTATTTTAGATCGTGATGTCGGGTCCAGCCAAGGGCCGCCGCAGGCGCGTGAACGCCTTACGCGCGCTTTTGCCATGCCTTATGCTGACTGCGTTCGATTGCACCGTCGCACGCGCCCAGACCGTCACCCCCGATCTGTTCAACCCGCTGCCGGACGCCTCGGTCGCGCCGCCGGATTCGCCGTTGCGCAAGACCGACAGGACCGCGGCCGCCGACGATGACCTGCGGCTGCGCGACAAGGACAAACCGGCGCCGTCAAGGATCGGCCAGATCCCGACCTATGGACTTCCCGCCGCCAATGGCGCCAAGGACACCGGCTTCGACTCGCTCGGCCGCACCCGCAAGAAGCCGAAGTTCGATCCGGGCCAGGCCAAGCCGAAACCCTCGCCGGGTCCCGGCACCCCGCCGCCGCCCACCACACCGCCACCGGCAACCACAGCGCCGCCGCGGCTGTCGATCCCGCCGTCGCAGACCGCCAACAAGACGCCGATGGCGCCGGCGATGGCCGGCACCGTCGACGGCCAGCCGCCGCGCAGACGTCTGAACGTCGATAACGATCCGTTTGGCGCGGTCGGCGACTACGCCGGCGCCTTTCTCATCAAGTCTGCGGTCGAACTCAGCGGCGGCTACGACACCAATCCCGGCCGGCTTCCCGAGCCGCATGGCTTGCCGTTCTGGGTGGTCGCGCCGGAATTCCTCGCCGTCTCCGACTGGGATCGCCACGCGCTGGTTGCCGATCTCAAGGGGTCGTTCACCGGCTATGGCGGTTCGCTGCCATCGATGGTCGACGGCGCCATTTCGCCGGCGCCGACCAATGTCGACCGGCCCAGTTTCAACGGTCACATCGACGGCCGTCTCGATGTCACGCAGGACACCCATTTGACCGCGGAGGTGCGCCTGCTCGCCGCCACCGATAATCCCGGCAGTCCGAACATCCAGGCCGGGATGGCCAAATACCCTGTTTACACCACGCTCGGCGGCACTTTCGGCATCGACCAGAATTTCAACCGCCTGGAGGTTTACGCCGGCGCCACCATCGACCGCACCGTCTACCAGAACTCGGTGCTCACCGACGGCAGTTCGACCACCAACGACGACCGCGACTTCAACCAGTATGGCGGCGTCGGCCGCGTCAGCTACGATCTGATGCCGGGACTGAAGCCGTTCGTCGAGGTCGAGGGCGACAACCGGGTGCACGACCTCTTCCTCGATCGCAACTTCTATGCGCGCGATTCCACCGGCGGCTACGCCAAGGCCGGCACTTCGTTCGAATTCACCCGCCTGCTTACCGGCGAAATCTCGGTCGGCTACGCCGAGCGCAGCTATGTCGACACCCGGCTGCAGCGCCTGCAGGGCCTGCTAGTCGCTTCCTCCTTGACCTGGACCGCGACGCCGCTGACCACGGCAAAGTTCTATTCGACCACCTCGATCGACGAGACCACGCTGCCCGGCGTCTCCGGCGTGCTGACGCACACCTACACCGTGGAGGTCGATCACGATTTCCGCCGCTGGCTGACGGCGATCGGCAAATTCACCTTCGCCACGCTCGACTACCAGGGCGACGGCCGGTTCGACAAAACCTACTCGGCCGAGGCCGACCTGGTCTACAAGATGACCCGCAACCTCTGGGTCAAGGGAACCCTGCGCCGCGACGTCCTCAACTCCAATCTCCCCGGCAACAGTTCGGCCTCGACGGTGGTGATGCTGGGGGTGCGGCTGCAGAATTGATCTTGGTTAGCGGGGCGAGGCCAAACGTCTCTGCCGCGAACACCGAAAGTTAACAAAGCGTGCCATAAGGTGCCCCCAAAGCGAGGGGCAGAATGTCCGATCTGATCAGGGTCCAGTGCCCTAAATGCGGGGGCACCATGAAGGCCAAAGCCAAGAAAATCCGCGGCGGGGCCTCGATGCCCTGCACCCATTGCGCCACCGCGATCGTGTTCGAGAGCGAGTCGCGCGAGGACTCGATCCGGCAGGCGCTGAGCCATGCCCGGCGGCTGCGCCGTCAAGCGCTCGCCGCCCACTGAAGGCGCCAATGACCGACGACACCGTCCAGGTTCGCTGCACCCGATGCAAATCCACCTTCCGGGAGCGGGCACGGCGGGTGCAGCCGGGATATTCCAGGCAATGCCCGAACTGCGAAGTGGTCATCTTCTTCGAGGAGAGCTCCAGCGACAAGAACGTCCAGACCGCGCTCTTGGCCGGCCGCCGGCTGCGCCGGGTGTTGCGGGAAGCCGACGAAGTGAAAGCCGGCGCCAAGCAGGCGCCGGTCTATGACAGGTCGTCGTAGGGCGGGCACCGTCGGGGTGGAGGCATAAGAGCCCTCACCGCGGCAGGTTCGTCGTCCCCATCAGGAACGCGTCGATCGCGCGCGCGCAGAGCCGTCCTTCGCGGATCGCCCAGACCACCAATGACTGTCCGCGGCGCATGTCGCCGGCGGAGAACACTTTTGGCAGCGAGGTCTGGTAATCGGCGGTGTTGGCGCGGACGTTGCCGCGGGGATCGAGGTCGACGCCGAGGGTCTTGAGCAGGCCCTCGTGCACCGGATGCACGAAGCCCATCGCCAGCAGCACCAGTTCGGCGTCGAGCTCGAATTCGGTTCCCGCCACCGGCTTGAACTTGTCGTCGACCTGCACGCAATGCAGTTTTGCCACCTTGCCGTCGCTGCCGGAAAATTTCTGCGTCAGCACCGCGAATTCGCGGTGCGCGCCTTCGGCCTGGCTCGATGAGGTCCGCATCTTCAGCGGCCAGTTCGGCCAGGTCAGGCCCTTGTTCTCATGCTCCGGCGGCGCCGGCATGATCTCGAGCTGGGTGACGGACTTGGCGCCCTGGCGGAACGAGGTGCCGATGCAGTCCGAGCCGGTATCGCCGCCGCCGATCACCACCACATGCTTGCCGCCGGCGAGAATGTCGGCGGCATTGCCGAGCGGCTCAGAGGAGACGCGGCGGTTCTGCTGCGGCAGGAAATCCATTGCGTAGTGAATGCCAGCAAGATCGCGGCCGGGGATCGGCAGGTCGCGCGCCGCTTCCGCGCCGCCGGTCAGCGCCACCGCGTCGTATTGGTCGAGCATCGCGCGCGGATCGAGCGCACCGGATGAGGTGCCGCCGACATGGACGCCGTAATGGAAGGTGACACCTTCGGCTTCCATCTGCGTGACGCGGCGGTCGATGACGTGCTTCTCCATCTTGAAATCGGGAATGCCGTAGCGAAGCAACCCGCCGGCCTTGGCGTATTTTTCGAACAGGTGCACGTCGTGGCCGGCGCGCGCGATCTGCTGCGCGCAGGCGAGGCCCGCCGGGCCGGAGCCGACCACCGCGACCTTCCTGCCGGTCTTGGCCGATGGCAGTTCAGGCGTGACCCAGCCATTGTCCCAGGCGCGATCGACGATGGCGCATTCGATGGTCTTGATAGTGACGGGATTGTCGTCGATGTTGAGCGTGCACGAGGCTTCGCACGGGGCCGGGCAGATGCGGCCGGTGAACTCCGGGAAATTGTTCGTCGAGTGCAGGTTGCGCGAGGCTTCTTCCCAGTTGCCGGAATAGACCAGGTCGTTGAAATCCGGAATCTGGTTGTTGACCGGGCAGCCCGGCGTGCCCGGCGCCACCGAGCCGGTGCCGTGGCAATAGGGGATGCCGCAATTCATGCAGCGCGCGGCCTGGTCGCGGGTGTCTTTCTCGCTCAAGGGAACGACGAATTCGCGATAGCTTTTGATGCGCTCGGCCACCGGCTCATACTTGCGGTCGTGCCGGTCGATCTCCAGAAAACCTGTAATCTTGCCCATTAAAGCTTAAGCCCCGAAACCTGAATCATCACTGTAGCCACGTTGCCGTGTTCATCCGTTACGCCCCGATCGCGATCTTTGGCTCGGCGTCGGCGTTGGCCTTCATTTCCTTCAGCGCGCGGCGGTATTCCACCGGCATCACCTTGCGGAATTTCGGCAGCCAGGTCTTCCAGTTCGCCAGGATCTCGGCGGCGCGGCTGGAGCCGGTCAGCTTGACGTGGCGGGTGATCAGGATGTGCAGCCGCTCGATATCGGATTCCAGCAGGTTGGCGAACACGTCGACCCGACCGTGGGCTTCGAGATCGCCGGTGTGGTGATAGGTGTTCTCGTTGATCATCTCTTCCGACAATACCGGTTCGAGTTCGACCATCGCCATGTTGCAGAGCTTCTGGAAGTCGCCGGCCTCGTCCAGCACATAGGCGATGCCGCCGGACATGCCGGCCGCGAAGTTGCGCCCGGTTTTGCCGAGCACAACGACGATGCCGCCGGTCATGTATTCGCAGCAATGATCGCCGGCGCCTTCGACCACGGCGACCGCGCCGGAGTTGCGCACTGCGAAGCGTTCGCCGGCGATGCCGCGGAAATAGCATTCGCCCTCGATCGCGCCGTACATCACGGTGTTGCCGACGATGATGGATTCTTCCGGCACGATGCCGGAATTGCGCGGCGGCTTGACGATGATGCGGCCGCCCGACAGCCCCTTGCCGACATAGTCGTTGGCTTCGCCTTCGAGATCGAAGGTGATGCCGCGCGCCAGCCACGCGCCGAACGCCTGGCCCGCGGTGCCCTTCAGGCTGACCTGGATGGTGTCATGCGGCAGGCCGGCATGGCCGTAGATCTTGGCCACCGTGCCCGACAGCATCGCGCCGGCGCTGCGGTTGGTGTTGTTGATCTCGACCTCGATCTTGACCGGCGCGCCGCGGTCGATCGCGGCCTGCGCCTTTTCGATCAGGGTGCGGTCGAGCACGGCTTCCAGATGATGGTCCTGCGCCTGGGAGTGATAGATCTTCTGGCCCGGCAGTTCCTTCTGGCGAACGAACAGCTTGGAGAAATCGAGCCCCTTCGCCTTCCAGTGCGCCACCAGGCTGGTTTGGTCGAGCATCTGGGTCTGGCCGACCATCTCGTTGAAGGTGCGATAGCCCAACGCCGCCATGATCTCGCGGACTTCCTCGGCGACAAAGAAGAAATAATTGATGACGTGCTCGGGCTGGCCGGTGAAGCGCTTGCGCAGCACCGGGTCCTGCGTCGCCACGCCCACCGGGCAGGTGTTGAGATGGCACTTGCGCATCATGATGCAGCCGGCCGCGATCAGGGGCGCGGTGGCAAAGCCGAATTCGTCGGCGCCGAGCAGCGCGCCGATCACCACGTCGCGTCCGGTACGGAAGCCGCCATCGACCTGCACGATGATGCGGCTGCGCAGCCGCTCGCGCACCAGGGTCTGGTGGGTTTCGGCCAGGCCGATTTCCCAGGGGCTGCCGGCGTGCTTGATCGAGGTGAGCGGCGATGCGCCGGTGCCGCCTTCGAAGCCCGCGATGGTGACATGGTCGGCGCGCGCCTTGGCGACGCCCGCCGCGACCGTGCCGACGCCGATTTCGGAGACCAGCTTGACCGACACCAGGCCATCCGGGCTGACGTTCTTCAGATCGTAGATCAGCTGCGCCAGGTCCTCGATCGAATAGATGTCGTGATGCGGCGGCGGCGAGATCAGTCCGACGCCCGGCGTCGAATGCCGGACCCGCGCGATGGTGGCGTCGACCTTGTGGCCGGGCAATTGTCCGCCTTCGCCGGGCTTGGCGCCCTGCGCCATCTTGATCTGCATCATGTCGGCGTTGACGAGATATTCGGTGGTGACGCCAAATCGTCCCGACGCGACCTGCTTGATCGCCGAGCGCATCGAATCGCCGTTCGGCATCGGCTTGAAGCGGTCGCTTTCTTCGCCGCCTTCGCCGGTGTTGGACTTGCCGCCGATCCGGTTCATCGCGATCGCCAGCGTGGTGTGGGCCTCGCGCGAGATCGAGCCGAAGCTCATCGCGCCGGTGGCGAAGCGCCGCACGATGTCCCTGGCCGGCTCGACCTGGTCGAGCGGCACCGGCTTGCGCTTCTCGTCCTCGGCGGTCCTGATCTTGAACAGGCCGCGCAAGGTCAGCAGGCGCTCGGACTGTTCGTTGAGGATTTTCGCGAACGCCCGGTAGCGTTCCAGCGAATTGCCGCGCACCGCGTGCTGCAGCGTGGAAACCGATTCGGCGGTCCAGGCGTGATCCTCGCCGCGGGTGCGATAGGCATATTCGCCGCCGACGTCGAGCGCGGTCTTGTACTGCAGCGCATCGCCGAACGCGTCGCTATGGCGGCGCGCGGTTTCCTCGGCGATCTCGGCAAGGCCGACGCCCTCGATGCGGGTATGGGTGCCGACGAAATATTTGGCGACGAAATCCGCCTTCAACCCGACCGCGTCGAAGATCTGCGCGCCGCAATAGGATTGATAGGTCGAGATGCCCATCTTCGACATCACCTTCAACAGGCCCTTGCCGATCGACTTGATGTAGCGCTTGACGATCTCGTAGTCGTCGAGCGCCGCCGGCAGCCGGTCCTTCATCGCGATGATGGTCTCGAAGGCGAGATAAGGGTTGATCGCCTCGGCGCCGTAGCCGGCCAGGCAGGCGAAGTGATGCACCTCGCGCGGCTCGCCGGATTCGACCACGAGCCCGACCGAGGTGCGCAAGCCGGTGCGGATCAGGTGATGATGCACGGCGGCGCAGGCCAAGAGCGAGGGGATCGGAATCCGGTCGGAGCCCGCGGCGCGGTCGCTGAGGATGAGAATATTGACGCCTTCGCGGACGAAGGCTTCGGCGCGCGCGCAGAGTTCGTCCAGCACCTGCTCCAGTCCGGCAGCACCAAGCCCGGCATGGAAGGTGGTGTCCAGCGTGTTCGACTTGAAATGGGTGTCGGCGATGTCGGAGATCGAGCGGATCTTTTCCAGGTCGGCATCGGTCAGGATCGGCTGGCGCACTTCGAGCCGCTTGGTGCCGGCGGCCCCCTGCAGGTCGAACAGGTTCGGCCGCGGCCCGATGATCGAGACCAGGCTCATCACCAGTTCCTCGCGGATCGGGTCGATCGGCGGGTTGGTGACCTGGGCGAAGTTCTGCTTGAAGTAGGTGAACAGCGGCTTCGGCTTGTCCGACAGCGCCGAGATCGGCGTGTCGTTGCCCATCGAGCCGTTGGCCTCCTCGCCGGTGGAGGCCATCGGCGTCATCAGGATGGTGATGTCTTCCTGCGAATAGCCGAACGCCTGCTGCCGATCGAGCAGCGGCAGGTTGGAGCGTATGCCCTTGGCCGGGGCATCCGGCAATTCTTCCAGCACGATCTGGGTGCGGTCGAGCCATTCGCGATAGGGATGGCTCTTGGCGAGCTGGGTCTTGATCTCGTCGTCGGGAATGAGCCGGCCCTGTTCGAGGTCGACCAGCAGCATCTTGCCGGGCTGCAGCCGCCACTTGGTGACGATCTGGTCTTCGGGAATTTTCAGCACGCCCATTTCGGACGCCATGACGATGCGGTCGTCGCGGGTGACGAGATAGCGCGCCGGACGCAACCCGTTGCGGTCGAGCGTGGCGCCGATCTGGCGGCCGTCGGTGAACGCGATCGCGGCGGGGCCGTCCCACGGCTCCATGATCGCGGCGTGATATTCGTAGAACGCGCGGCGGGTTTCATCCATCAGGGGATTGCCGGCCCAGGCTTCCGGAATCATCATCATCACGGCGTGCGGCAGCGAGTAGCCGCCCTGCACCAGGAATTCGAGGCCGTTATCGAAGCAGGCGGTGTCGCTTTGTCCTTCGTAGGAGATCGGCCACAGCCGGCTGATGTCCTTGCCGTACAGTTCGGAATGCACCGAGGCCTGGCGCGCCGCCATCCAGTTGACGTTGCCGCGCAGCGTGTTGATCTCGCCGTTATGCGCGATCATCCGGTAGGGATGCGCCAGCGACCAGGCCGGGAAGGTGTTGGTCGAGAAACGCTGATGCACCAGCGCCAGCGCGCTCTCGAAATCCGGCTCGCTGAGGTCGGGATAATATTTACCGAGCTGGTCGGCCAGGAACATACCCTTGTAGACCACGGTGCGGCACGACAGCGACACCGGGTAATAGCCGGCGAGGCCGCGGTCGCGGCGCTGATAGATCGCCTGCGAAATCGACTTGCGCAGGATATAGAGCCGGCGCTCGAATTCGTCGTCGCTCTTGATATGGTCGCCGCGGCCGATGAACACCTGCATGTGCGCTGGCTCGGTCGGCTTGACGGTCTCGCCGAGCGAGGCATTGTCGGTCGGCACGTCGCGCCAGCCGAGCAGCATCAGTTCTTCTTCCCGGATCTGGTCGGCAATGATGCTCTTGATGACTTTGCGCCATGCCGCTTCCTGCGGCATGAACAGCGCGCCGACAGCGTAGTCGCCGGGCTTCGGCAGCTGGAAGCCGATCTCGGCGGCCTTGCGCTCGAAGAAGGCGTGCGGAATCTGCACCAGGATGCCGGCGCCGTCGCCGGCGCGCGGGTCGGCGCCGACCGCGCCGCGATGCTCGAGATTGCAGAGAATGTTGAGCGCATCCGAAATGATCTGATGCGACTTGTGGCCCTTGATGTTGGCGATGAAGCCGACGCCGCAGGAATCCTTCTCCAGCGAAGGATCATACATGCCCTCGGCGGGCGGGCGCCAGGTGTGCTCGCGCGCGGGCTCAAGCGGTTTCGACGCCGAGGCCGCCGACAGCGCATCCGTCACGATGTTTTCGCGCTCGAACTCCGACCCGCTCATCGCTGTCCTCTCAACAAGGCTAACGGCCTTAACCGTCGTCTTCGGCGCACCTTGGGCGTTTGCGGCACCCGTCGGGCCACCGCTCGTCCTCCGCGAGCCGCAATTTTTCGAATTCAGGCTTGGGCGTCCGGCGTCCCCGACGAACGGCCTTTGCCTTTAACTTCTGGCGCCTGAGCACCCAATTTTCGTTGCAATCCCCGTGCCGGGTTTGCCACTAAAATTGAGACAGCTATGCTGTCCTAACTCCGACCATGCCAAATTTTTTTCTATCACACAAGCGCGTGAAAGTCGCCGCCCGCTTGGCGCGCCGGCAGCGTTGTCCCGGATTTGAGGCAAGCGCGCCGCGATCCTGCCCAAGGACCGCCAGAATCGGTGGCGAGGCTATCAAGCGGGGATAAAGGGCCGAAGGCTCTGGGCGTGGGATGTGACGGGAGCGATTGCGCGATGAAGCTGTTCACTGGATGGGTGATGTCGGCCGGGCTGGTTCTTTCCGCGACGGCCGCGAGTGCTCAGATGCCGGCGCCATACGACATTGAAAGGTCGCCCTACACGGCGGTATCCGACGTCACCGGGCCTTATGCGGCGATGCCACCGGAGGCGCCGCCGCCGCGCTATTACGAGCCGGGCGAGCCAGGCTATCAGCCCGGCTACGGCGGGCCGATGCTGATGCCGCCGTCGGAAGTTTACGCGGTGGTGCGCGACAACGGGTTTTCGCCGATCGGCATCCCGCGCCAGCGCGGCATGTTCTACACGATTTCGGTGATCGACGGCCGTGGCGATGACGGGCGGCTGGTGATTGATGCCCGCACCAGGCGCATCATCCGCTTCATGCCGGCCTACCGGATGGGCGACAATTTCGGCGACGAGCCGACCGTCATCTATGGCCGGCCGCCGGGACCGCTGGCGCCGATGCCGCCGGTCGGCAGCTTGAGAGAACCGCCGCGGCCGCCGGCCCCGGTGCCGCGGGTGGCGAGCCGCACGCCTGCGGTGCCGCTGCCGAAAGCGCCGCCGCCGCATGCCGTCGAGGCCAAGCCTGAACTCAAGCCCGAGGTCAAGCCGCTGGCCGCCAAGCCCGCGCCGGAGCCGGCGCAGCAATCGGCCGCGGTGCAGGCCCCGCCAACGGATGTGCCGGTGAGGCCGCCGCCCGCCGTGCCGATCGTTGAGGCCAAGCCCACGCCGCCGATCCAGCCGACGCAACCGATGCCCAAGGCGCAGGGGCTGGAATAAAGCAAACAAAAACGCCCCGGTTTCCCGGGGCGTTTTCTTAAGCGATCCGAAAATCAAGCCGGCTTACGCGGCGACCTTCTGGGCCGAACCGTCGACGACCTGCGGTGCGGCCGCGTTGGTGGTCGAGATCGGGATGCTGCGGGGCTTCTTGGCCTCGGGGATCTCGCGGACCAGATCGACGTGAAGCAGGCCGTTCTCCAGCGAGGCATTCTTCACCACCACGAAATCGGCAAGCTGGAACGCCCGCTCGAAAGCGCGCGCCGCGATGCCGCGATAGAGCACCTCGGACTTGTCCTGGCCGTTTTCGTTGGCGGTTTTCTCGCCCTTGATCGTCAGGGTGTTTTCCTTGGCGACGATGGAAAGTTCGCCCTGCGAGAAGCCGGAGACCGCGACGCTGATGCGATAGGTGTTATCGCCGGTGCGCTCGATGTTGTAGGGCGGATAGCCGGGGCTGCCATCGGAAGCGGCCTGGTCGAGCAGGGAGAAGAACCGGTCGAAGCCGACCGTGGAACGGTAAAACGGGGTGAGATCGTAGGTACGCATAGGGTAGTCCTCCATTGAGCGACTGTTGATGTAACCCGCCCGCCATCGGGCCGGGCTTTCGTCCATGTGCAGCCTTGTGTCCCGGGTTCCCGAAACACTGGTAGCGGCCTGCACGAAGGTGATATGGGAGGGGCCAAAGGGTGTTCAAGAGGGCGGAATCGATCCTCTTTTTTTGACGCCATCGCCTTGATTTCCAGCACTTTTGACATACCGGCCCCGCCCCATGATGCTCGTTTCGATTCCCGCCAATCCGGTTCCGGACAATTTCGTCACCGGCACCATCAAGACCCCTGACGGCGCCGAACTGCGCTTTGCGCGCTGGGCGCCGCCAGCCAATCGAAAAGGCACGGTTTGCGTCTTTACCGGGCGCGGCGAGCAGATCGAGAAATATTTCGAGACCGTGCGCGACCTGCGCGATCGCGGTTTCGCGGTGGCGATGATCGACTGGCGCGGGCAGGGCCATTCGTCGCGGCGCCTGCGCGATCCGCGCAAGGGCTATGTCCGCGATTTCTCCGATTTCGAGGTGGACGTCGAGACCTTCGTGCAGCAGGTGGTGCTGCCGGACTGTCCGCCGCCATATTTCGCGCTGGCGCATTCGATGGGGGCCGCGGTGATGCTGCGCATCGCGCATGCCGGCAAGCGCTGGTTCGACCGCATGGTGCTGTCGGCGCCGATGATCGATCTTCCCGGCCACCGCACCTCATTTCCCGCGCGCGCGCTGCTGCGGTTGCTGCGGCTGGCCGGCCAGGGCGGCCGCTACGTTCCCGGCGGCAGCAACGAACTGGTCGGGGTGTCCTCGTTCATCAACAATCCCCTGACCAGCGATCCCGTGCGCTATGCCCGCAACGCCGCGATCCTGGAGGAAGATCCGACGCTCGGCATCGCTTCGCCGACGGTGGCCTGGGCCGATAGCGCGTTCACGGCGATGCGCGGTTTTCGCGTCGCGAATTATCCGTCGGAAATCCGCCAGCCGATCCTGATGCTGGCGGCCAGCAACGACACCATCGTATCCACCGCGGCGATCGAGGAATTCGCCTATCACCTGCGCGCCGGCTCGCATCTGGTGATCGCCGGTTCGAAGCATGAAATCCTGCAGGAGCAGGACCGCTACCGCGCGCAATTCTGGGCCGCGTTCGATGCCTTCGTGCCGGGGACGCCGCTGTTTCAGTGAGCGGCGTCAGGCCCGCGCCACATTGTACGTCGCGCTCCCCGCCAGATAGATCCCGAGAAAGATCATCGCGATCAGAAACCATCTCCGGAACGCCTCCGGCTCCAGCCGCGTGCGCACCGCCTGTCCGATGAACATGCCGGCAAAGGAAGCCACCATCGCCACGGCGCCGGGTAGCGCGGTGGCCGCGGTCAGCAATCCGGCGCTGGTGAGATTGAAGGCGAGTGACACGGTGGCGACGGTAAAGAACACCCCGAGCGCCTGCACCAGTTCGTCCTTCTCCATGCCGATCGCCTGCATGAACGGCATTGACGGGATCACCTGCACGCCGGTGGCGGCGGAAACCATGCCGGTGGCGACGCCGACGATGCCGCCGATCCATTTTTCATCGCGGCTGGCGACCCGGAAACTGAATTGGGTCAGGCCGACGATGGCGTAGAGCACCAGCATCAGGCCGAGCACGATGGCGCCGTAGCGCGCGTAGGGCCCGGTCAGCATTCCCGAGTTCAGCCAGATGCCGGCGACGGTGCCGACCATCAGCGGCCACAGCCGCCGGATGATGTCGCGCAGGTAGGGGCCGACGAAGGTCTGCCAGATGTTGGTGACGATCGCGGGCACGATGACGATGGCGAGCGCGTGCGCCGGCGGCATCGCCACTGCGAGCAGGCCCATCGACACCGTCGGCAGGCCGAGGCCGATCACCCCCTTGACGAAACCCGCCAGCAGGAACGCCGCGGCAATCAGGATCAACAGAGGTTCGATCATCCGGTGACATTGACCGATCGGCGCCATCGGCACAATCTGCGGCTCGTGAAGCAAGCCTTCGGCTGTGACGAAGGCAGGAAATCGCCATGCGTTTCGATCTGGTCGACCTCGGGCTTTTCATCGCGGTGGCGGACTCTGGCAGCATCACGGCCGGCGCGTCCCGCGCGCATCTGGCGCTGGCATCGGCCAGCGCGCGGATCAAGGCGCTGGAGGCCGCCGTCGGCACTGCGCTGCTGAAGCGCGGCCGCCGCGGCGTCGAGTTGACCGCGGCAGGCCAAAGCCTGCTCGATCATGCCCGCGTCATCATGCACAATGTCGATGCCATGCAGGGCGAGCTGATGGCGTTTGCCCGCGGCATGAAGGCGACGCTGCGGCTGCTCGCCAACACCTCGGGACTATCGGAATATTTGCCGAAGGTGCTGGCCGCCTTTCTTGCGCAGCATCCGCACCTCAGCATCGACGTCGAAGAACGCGAAAGCATCGATATCGCCAACGCCATCGCGACCGGGGCCGCCGATATCGGCCTGGTGGCCGAACACACCTTGCCCGACAGCATCGAGCGGATTGCGTTCAGCGAAGATCGCCTGGTGATCGTCGCCGCGCGCCATGACGAACTGGCGCGCCGGCGGCAGGTCGATTTTCGCGACGTGGTGAACCGGGACTTCATCGGCTTGACCGCATCGAGCGCGTTGCACGCGCATGTCACCGGCCACGCCGCGCGGCTGGGCGCGCGCCTGCGCTTTCGCGCACGGCTCAACAGTTTCGACGCGATCGGCCAGATGGTGGCGGCGGGCATCGGCATTGCGGTGATGCCGGAAGTCGCGGCCAAACGCTGCGCCCGGTCATTGCCGATCAGCCGGGTGCGGATTCGCGATCCCTGGGCCAACCGCCGGCTTGCGATCTGCGCGCGAAGTTTCCGTACCCTGCCGCGGCCGGCGCAGCAACTGGTGGAGCATTTGCGCAAGGCGGCGCAGCGCTGAAGGTTTCGCGGAGGTCCTGATTCACTTCTCGATCTGAATGCCGGAGTCCTTGATCACGCTCGCCCACTTGATCGTTTCGGCCTGTATAAAACCGCGGAAATGTTCCGGCGTGTCGCCGACCAGCGTGGCACCCTGGCTGGCCAGTTTCTCCTTCACGGCCGGGTCGCCCATCGCCTCGGTTGCGATCCGGTTCAGCGCTGCGACGATGTCGGGAGGCGTTCCGGCCGGCGCCACCATGCCGTACCAGTTCTGGATCAGCAGGTCCGGCATGCCGACCTCGGCGGTGGTCGGCACTTCCATCGCCGTCGGCGCGCGTTCGCGGGCGCCGATCGCGATCGGCCGCAGCGCACCGGTCTTGATCTGCGGCAGCAGGACCGGCAAGTCGAGGAACACCATCTGCACCTGCTGGCCCAGCATATCGGTCACGGCGGGTGCTGCGCCGCGATAGGGCACGTGCACGATGTCGATCTTTGCCGTCAGCTTGAGCAGTTCGGCCGCCAGATGCGGCATGCTGCCGACGCCGGTCGATGCAAAATTGAGTTTGCCGGGATGCGCCCTGGCGAACTCGATCAGTTCCTTCATGTTGGTGGCCGGAACGCTGGTGGCGACCACCAGCATTTCCGGCACTTCCGCCACCAGCGTGATCGGCTGCAGGTCCTTCAACGGCTCGTAGGAGATCTTCTCCAGACTGGAGGTGATGGCGAGCGCGCCCGCGCTGGAGATCGCAACCGTGTAGCCATCGGGTTTGGCCTTCGCGACCAAGTCGGTTCCGAGCACGCCCGCCTGTCCGCTGCGATTGTCGATGATGACCGGCTGCCGGATGATCTCCGACATGCGCTGGCCGACCACGCGTGCGATGATGTCGTTCGGCCCGCCGGCCGGGAACGGCACGATGATCCGGATTTGCCGGTCGGGAAAATCCCCGGCTGCCGCCGGATCCGGCAGCAGCCACGTCGATAGGATTGCCGTCAACAGCGCGCCGGTAATTCTCATGAATGGCTCCATCCGCATGACCGTCGGCGTCATGGCGAGGCGCGCTAGCTGTTCAACAACTTCATCGCCGCTTCATGCACGCGCGGATCGCCCGCGGCGATGATGCGGCCGCCATGCTGCGCCGGCTTGCCGTCCCAGGTGGTGACGATGCCGCCGGCGCCGGTGATGATCGGAATCAGGGCGGCGATATCGTAGGATTTCAGTTCGGTCTCGACCACGAGATCGAGATGGCCGGCGGCGAGCATGCAATAGGAATAGCAATCGCCGCCGTAGCGCGTCAGCCGCACGGCCGCTTCGACCCGGCCGAACGCGGCGCGATCGGCGGCGTTCATCAATAGCGGACTGGTGGTGTAGGACGTCGCCTCCTTCAGCGAGGCGCAGCGCCGCACCGCCAGCCGGCGCGTGCCCGAGGGTCCGGCGTAATGCGCCGAGCCGCTGTCGCCGGAAAAGCGCTCGCCGATAAACGGCTGATGCATCATCCCGAACACCGGCGTGCCCTGATGCAGCAGCGCGATCAGCGTGCCCCAGATCGGAAAGCCCGCGATGAAGGATTTGGTGCCGTCGATCGGATCCAGCACCCAGACATATTCGGCGTCTTCGCGCTCGTTGCCGAACTCCTCGCCGACGATGCCGTGCTGGGGGAAGTTGGCCTTGATCAGGCGCCGCATCACCGCTTCCGCCGCGCGGTCGGCTTCGGTCACCGGATCGAAATCGTGGGCCGTGCTCTTGTTGTCGATACTCAGCGAGGTCCGGAAGAACGGCAGGATGGTTTCCCCCGACGAGGTCGCAAGGCGGCCGATGAAGGCAGTAAAATCGATGACCGTCACGGCGCTTCCTCAAGGGCAGAGCGGGCGGAGAATGTCCCGGCTCCTGCCTAGCCCAATCCCGCAATCCGCGCACGGGGGACCGAGATTTATCGGGCTGAGGGGTCGCCATATTCGATTTGCGAATCAGGCTGAATACAGCTGCATTTTCTAATGACAGTGCCGATCACGAATTCGAGAGCAGTGGACTGACGGCCCCGGGACGCGGCTTTTCAGGATGGGTTCTGAACCGGTGATATCCTTAAGTAACTGAAATAACGGTCAAAACTGTAATTTTTGACTTTTATGCAACAACGCAAAACTGAATGGATTTTTGCACCGGAAAAGATTCAAAGGCTCTTGCGTTTTGTGCAGCGCGGTCGCATATTGTTGCGGTGCGGTAGCGCTTTTGCGTTATCGCTGCCCTCCTTGGGCGTTTCCTCCCTAGACTTGGGCCGCTTGTTTTCAAGCGGCCCTTTTTTCTTTTCAGGTCATTTCCGGATTTATTCCGCCGCGGCCTGGAACGGTCCGAGGTCGCTGAGCGGAAGGGCGGCCAGCGCGTCGGCCAGCGCGGTGAAATCGGCCGCGACCTGCGCGAACCGCGGCCCGCGTTCGCGCCGCCGCTCGTCCATGTAGATGGCGCGGTTGAGCTCGAGCTGGATAGTGTGCAGTCCGCTTGCCGGATTGCCGTAGTGCTCGGTGATGAAGCCGCCAGCATAGGGCTTGTTGCGGCCGACCGAGTAACCCAGCGCACTCATGGTTTCCTCGACCATGTCGGGGAGCAGGGCTGCGCAACTGGTGCCGTAGCGGTCGCCGATCACCACGTCGGGCCGGCGCGGCTCATCGCGCGAGACCCCGATCGAGGGCATCGAATGGCAATCCACCACCACCACCGTGCCGAACGTCTGATGCGCCTTGTTGATCAGCCGCCGCAACGCGCGGTGATACGGTTTGTACAGCGTCTCGATCCTGCCGAGCGCGTCATCGATTCCAAGACGCTCGCGATAGATCTCCTGGCCGTCGCCGACCACCCGCGGGATGGTGCCGAGCCCGCCGGCGACCCGCATCGATCGCGTGTTGGCGAAGCTCGGCAGCCGTCCGTTGAACATCCGCGGATCGAGCTCGTAGGGCTCCCGGTTGACGTCGACATAGGAGCGGGGAAAGTTGACCTGCACAGTCGGAAAACCGCGATCGCTCAAGCCCGCGATCAACTCGTCCATGAACGAATCCTCGGAGCGGCGCAGTGCTGCCAGATCGATCCGCGAGGCGGTGAGAAATTCCCGCGGATAGACCGAGCCGGAGTGCGGAGAATTGAAGATGATCGGCGCCCGCCACGCCTCCGGCTCCACGATCTCGAACGGAGGCGACAATCCGCCATCAAACTGGGTCATCGTCGGGCGCCGTCCCCTAAGTCCGCTGCTCTGGTCACGTCGTTTCTGCCAGAAAACCGGAGGTTTTATCAGGACTCATTGTCGGTAATCGCGACCATTCTGCCAAGTGAAAAAACCTGCAAACCGGCCGGAACACATCCGGGATGCCGAAAGTGGCCAGCTTGATTGATCTGGGACGCATTCCGGTCCAGAAATAACGCCACCGCCCGCGGCCGCGCACCGCGTCTTTCACCCGAAATTTACCCTCTGTCGGGCTTAGTGAGCGGATTGATCCTCTTGATGGGATTCGACGACCAACCGCCATGCATAAAATCCTCCTCGCCGAAGACGACAACGATATGCGCCGCTTCCTGGTCAAGGCGCTGGAAAACGCCGGTTTTCAGGTCTCGCCCCATGACAACGGCCTGTCGGCCTACCAAAGGCTGCGCGAGGAGCCGTTCGAGATGCTCCTCACCGATATCGTGATGCCGGAGATGGATGGCATCGAACTGGCGCGCCGTGCCTCGGAACTCGATCCCGATATCAAGATCATGTTCATCACCGGCTTTGCGGCGGTCGCGCTGAACTCGGATTCCGATGCGCCGAAAAACGCCAAGGTGCTGTCGAAACCGGTTCACCTTCGCGAATTGGTCAGCGAAGTGAACAAGATGCTGGCGGCCTGATTCGCCGGCCCCAAGGTCCTGCAAAGTCCGGTAAACGGCGGGTCGGGCATCCTTGCCTGCCTGCTTTGGAGCCGATATACGGACCCCACCCGTGATGGAAGACCTTAGGGCGCGTAGCTCAGCGGGAGAGCACCTCGTTGACATCGAGGGGGTCACAGGTTCGATCCCTGTCGCGCCCACCATCTTTCCGGGTATCGATGTCCGGCGTCCCGCACTAGCTCGATCATGCCAAGTTCTACCAGCGTGCGGTGGAAGCGACGTTTCCGTTCCGATGGCGAGGCGAAATAGGCATCGCCACAATGCTCCAGAAGGCTCGCGCGCGTGGAAAAAATTTCATCAAGAGGCAGACCGGCCTGCTGCAACGCGACTGTGCCAAGAAAAGCAATATCCAGATCTCTGCTTCGACCGGGCACAAGCCAGTTCGAGGGGCAATTCAGGGCCTCTATCGCATAGAACGTGCGGAACCGGCGCCGCGCGTCTGTCGGCAGTTTGAGCTTTGCTTCGATTTGCCGTGCCATTACCGGCTGATGATCTCCGTAATGCACGACGAGCGTCGGACGCCTGGGAAAGCGGCTTGAAAG
>NZ_SSMW01000044.1 GCF_004799405.1 Bradyrhizobium sp. | reverse complement strand
GTTTCGAACTCGGCGTCATCGAGCGCATGAAATATCCCGGCTATTTCCTGATCGTCGCCGATTTCATTCAATGGGCCAAATCGCAGGGCATTCCGGTAGGTCCCGGCCGCGGCTCCGGCGCGGGCTCGCTGGTGGCCTATTCGCTGACCATCACCGACCTCGATCCGATCAGGTTTGGCCTGATCTTCGAACGCTTCCTCAATCCCGACCGGGTGTCGATGCCCGACTTCGACATCGACTTCTGCCAGGACCGCCGTGACGAGGTGATCCAGTACGTGCAACGCCGTTACGGACGCGATCAGGTCGCCCAGATCATCACCTTCGGCACGCTGCAGGCGCGGGGAGTGCTGCGCGACGTCGGGCGGGTGCTGCAGATGCCCTATGGCCAGGTGGACAAGCTGACAAAACTGGTGCCGCAAAATCCCGCAGCCCCGGTGTCGCTGGCGGCGGCATTGGCAAGCGAGCCGAAGTTGCAGGCGTTTCGCGACGAAGACCCGGTGGTGGCGCGCGCTTTCGATATCGCGCAGCGGCTCGAAGGATTGACGCGGCACGCCTCGACCCACGCCGCCGGCATCGTGATAGCGGATCGTCCGTTGAGCGAACTCGTGCCGCTCTACCGCGATCCGAAATCCGACATGCCGGTAACCCAGTTCAACATGAAGTGGGTCGAGCCTGCGGGATTGGTGAAATTCGATTTTCTCGGCCTGAAAACCCTCACGGTTCTCGATGTTGCGGTCAAGCTATTGAAGCAGCGCAACGTCGATCTGGATATCGGGCGGATTCCGCTCGACGACAAGAAGACCTACGAGATGCTCGGGCGCGGCGACGTGGTCGGCGTGTTCCAGGTTGAAAGTCAGGGCATGCGGCGCGCGCTGGTCGATATGCGCGCGGACCGGTTCGAGGACCTGATCGCGCTGGTGGCGCTCTATCGGCCGGGTCCGATGGCGAACATTCCGACCTATTGCGCCCGCAAGCTCGGCGAAGAAGAGATCGAATATCTTCACCCGAGCCTGGAGCCGATCCTTAAGGAGACCTTCGGGGTCATCACCTATCAGGAGCAGGTCCAGCAGATCGGCAAGGACCTCGCCGGTTACACGCTGGCCGAAGCCGATCTGCTTCGCCGCGCCATGGGCAAGAAGATCAAGTCCGAAATGGACGCGCAACGGGCGCGGTTTCTGTCCGGTGCGGCCGCGCACGGCATTCCGGAATCGACGGCGATTGCGATTTTCGAGGCCTGCGCCAAGTTCGCCGAATACGGTTTCAACAAATCGCATTCGGCGCCGTACGCCTTCATCACCTACCAAACCGCCTGGATGAAAGCGAACCATCCGGTCGAATTCCTGGCGGCGTCGATGACGCTGGACATCAACAACACCGACAAGCTCAGCGAGTTTCGCGCCGAAGCGCAGCGGCTCGGCATCAAGGTCGAGGCGCCCTCCGTCAACCGTTCCGGCGCAACCTTCGAAGTCAGCGACGGCACCATCTACTATGCGCTGGCGGGCTTGAAGGGCGTCGGCGCACAGGCGGTCGAACTGATCGTGGAGGCGCGCAAGGATGGACTGTTCACGTCGCTGGCCGATTTCGCGGCGCGGGTGAATCCGCGGGCGATCAACAAGCGCGTGATCGAGAGCCTTGCCGCCGCCGGCGCGTTCGACGCGCTGGACTCCAATCGCGCGCGGGTGTTCGCCGGTGCCGAGGCGATTCTTTCGGCATGCCAGCGCAGCCACGAGGCCGCGACCTTGGGACAAAACGACATGTTCGGCGGTGCGGCTGACGCGCCGACCATCATGCTGCCGCAGGTCGAGCCGTGGCTGCCGGCCGAGCGTCTGCGGCGCGAATACGACGCCATCGGGTTTTTCCTCTCGGGCCATCCGCTCGACGATTATGCCACCGTCCTGAAACGCCTGAGGGTGCAGTCCTGGGCCGAATTCTCCCGCGCGGTGAAAACCGGCGCGACCGCGGGCAAGGTGGCAGCTACCGTGGTGTCCCGGATGGAGCGACGCACCAAGACCGGCAACAAGATGGGCATCATCGGGCTGTCCGACCCGACCGGACACTTCGAAGCCGTGCTGTTTTCCGAAGGGCTCGCGCAGTATCGCGAGGTGCTGGAACCCGGTGCTGCGGTGTTGCTGCAACTCGGGGCCGAGTTGCAGGGCGAAGACGTTCGCGCCCGCGTGCTCCATGCCGAGCCGCTGGATGACGCGGCGGCCAAAACTCAGAAGGGCCTGCGCATATTCGTGCGCGACACCCGGCCGCTGGACTCCATCGCCCGGCGGCTGCAGATGCCTGAGGCAGCCTCGCAGGGCGGTCCAGCCCGCGGCCCCCAGGCGAAACCGGCGGCGTCAGGAGGCGCGGCCGATGGAGACGTGTCGCTGGTGATGATGCTGGACCTCGAAACCGAGGTTGAAATGAAGCTGCCCGGCCGTTTCAAGGTCTCGCCGCAGATCGCCGGCGCGATCAAGGCGGTCTCGGGCGTGGTGGACGTGCAGACGGTGTAAGGGGGCGGGCCCGCTGCCGGAAGGCAAGAAAGCCCCCAATTTCCTTGCTTCTGCCGGAAATCCCGCTATATACCGCGCCATCTCACACGGAAACATGGCTCAAAAGGCCGTCCGGTGGCAGCCGGGCCATAAGGCTCGTCTGCTCACACGTTTCCGGAGGAACCAACCGG
>NZ_SSMW01000043.1 GCF_004799405.1 Bradyrhizobium sp. | reverse complement strand
GCATCATTTGCTCTTCCGGAACAAATGCCCAGGAAATCCGGGAAACGCCCAATAAGGAGATGGTTGAATGAAGCGTCGTGATTTTTTGAAAGTGTCCGCGATCGGCGCCGCAGGCGCGGCTGTGGCTTCGCCCGCGATCGCGCAATCGTCGCCTGAAATCAAATGGCGCATGACGTCGAGTTTCCCGAAATCGCTCGATACGCTTTACGGCGGCTCTGATTATTTTGTGAAACAGGTTGCCGAAATGACCGACAACAAGTTTCAGATCCAGCTTTTTGCCGCCGGTGAAATCGTGCCGGGCCTGCAGGCGCTTGACGCGGCCTCCAACGCCACTGTCGAAATGTGCCACACCGCGGCGTATTATTATGTCGGCAAGGATCCGACGTTTGCGATCTACGCTTCGGTGCCGTTCGGCCTCAATGCGCGCCAGCAGAATTCCTGGTGGTACCAGGGCGGCGGCATGGAGCTCGGCAACGAGTTCTTCAAGAAGTTCGGCGTGATCGGATTTCACTGCGGCAATACCGGCACCCAGATGGGCGGCTGGTTTCGCAAGGAGATCAAGACGGTTGCCGATCTCTCCGGCCTGAAGTTCCGCATCGGCGGCATTGCCGGCCAGGTGCTGCAGAAGGTCGGCGTGGTGCCGCAGCAGATTGCCGGCGGCGACATTTACCCCGCGCTTGAGAAGGGAACGATCGACGCCGCCGAATGGGTCGGCCCCTATGACGACGAGAAGCTCGGTTTTCAGAAGGTCGCCAAGTATTATTACTATCCCGGTTTCTGGGAGGGCGGAACCGCGGTGCACGCGTTCTGCAATCTCGACAAGTGGAATACCCTGCCGAAGACCTACCAGGCCATCGTCGCCAACGCGGCGGCGAATGCCAATAGCTGGATGGCGGCGCGCTATGACATGCAGAATCCCGGGGCCTTGAAACGGCTGGTGGCTGGCGGCACCCAGCTTCGCCCCTTCACCAACGACGTGCTGGACGCCTGCCTGAAGGCGACCAACGAATTGTGGGCGGAGATTTCGGCGAAGAACGCCGACTTCAAGAAGTCGATCGACGCGATGCAGGCCTACCGTTCCGATCAGTATCTGTGGTGGCAGGTGGCCGAATATACCTTCGACAGCTTCATGATCCGCTCGCGCACCCGCGGCTGATCCGCAAGCTTCGAAGCTACGCCTTAAGTAGCAGAAATGAGCCCGGTCCCCCGCGCGGGAGCCGGGCTTTTTCGTCGCGGTACCCCAGTTCGGCATGGAAATCCCGGATCGGATGTTCCATGCTGTAGACAAGCCTCAAGACGAAGGCTGACCGCCAAACAAGACATCACCAAAGGGAGAGAAATCCATGAAACGTCGTGACTTCATCAAGGCCACCGGCGTCGGCGTCGCCGGGGCAACCATTGCCGCGCCCGCGATCGCGCAATCCATGCCTGAAATCAAATGGCGCATGACCTGCAGCTGGCCCAAATCCCTTGATACGCTGTATGGCGGCGCGGCAGAGTTGGCTAAAGCCGTTGCCGATGCGACCGACAACAAATTCCAGATCCAGGTGTTCGCCGCCGGCGAAATCGTTCCTGCCCTGCAAGTCGTCGATGCCGTGCAGAACGGCACCGTCGAGATGGGGCATACCGCGTCCTATTATTATTTCGGTAAGGACCCGACCTTCGGCTTCGGGACATCGATCGCATTCGGCCCCAATTCGCGGGCCAACCAGGGCTGGTACACGCTGGGTGGTGGCAAGGAAGTGCTCAACGAGTTCTACAAGAACTACAACATGGTCTCCTTCCTCGCAGGCCAGACCACCTGCCAGATGGGCGGCTGGTTCCGCAAGGAGATCAACACGCTCGATGATCTCCAGGGCCTCAAATTCCGGATCGGCGGGTTCCCGGGACGGGTCTTGCAGAAACTTGGCGTGGTGCCGCAGCAAATCGCTGCCGGCGACATCTATCCGGCGCTGGAGAAGGGCACCATCGATGCCGCCGAGTGGGTTGGCCCCTATGACGACGAGAAACTCGGCCTCTACAAGGTAGCACCGCACTACTATTATCCCGGCTGGTGGGAAGGCGGCTCGATGCTTCTGGCTTTCGTCAACCAGGACAAGTGGAACGCATTGCCGAAGAACTATCAGGCGATCCTCGAGCAGGCCGGTCATTACGCCAACACCTGGATGACGGCCAAATACGACATGGTCAATCCGCCCGCGCTCAAGCGCTTGCTCGCCGGCGGCACCAAGCTGCACGGCTTCTCGCCCGCAATCATGGAGGCATGTTTCAAGGCAGCGAAGGAGCTGCACGACGAAATTTCATCGACAAATGCCAGCTTCAAAAAGGTCTACGAGTCCCTGAACAACTTTACCAATCCCGCCTATCAGTGGTTCCAGGTCGCCGAGCTGAGCTACGATTCGTTTATGGCTCGCCACCTGCGCGGCTGATAGACACCTTCTCGCGAAAGAGCCCCGGAGTATTGCTCCGGGGCTTTTTTATTTCGTCATTATTTGAACGGCGCCGTTACTTGAATTTCGGAGGCTCGCCGAAATCGAGCGGCGGAAGCTCGATCTGCGGAATGTCGATCCTGATCTTGCTCGGATCGACCTCCGAAGGCTTGTCGAGCAGTGCGGTGACCGTGATCGGAAACGCAATCACCAGCGCGACCATGATGGCCTGCAATCCCACCCAGGGCAGGGCACCCCAATAAATGTCGGAACTCTTGACCTCCTTGGGCGCGACGCCGCGCAGGTAGAACAGCGCAAAGCCAAACGGCGGATGCATGAACGAAGTCTGCATGTTCACGCACAGCATGACCCCGAACCAGATCAACGCGTAGTCGGGGCCGACAACCGGCGCCAGGATTTTCTGCGCGATCGGCGCGATCATCGGCAGGATGATGAAGGCGATCTCGAAGAAATCCAGAAAGAACGCCAGGAAGAAGATGAACAGGTTGATGAAGATCAGGAAGCCCCAGACCCCGCCGGGCAGCGAGGTCAGCATGTGCTCCAGCCAGACGCCGCCGGAGACGCCGAGGAACACCACCGAGAAACAGGTCGAGCCGATCAGGATGAACACCACCATGGTGGTGATGCGCATGGTGGTCTCGTAGCCCTGTTTGATCAGGCCACGCAGTTCGGGAATGCGCACGGCCTCGACGCAAATCCAGACTACCGCAAAATAAGTGACGGCAAAGGCGAGCTTGAAGATCAGCCCTTCGGTCAAAAAGATTCCGACCATGGTGCCGAGGCCGCAGGCGATCACGCCGATGATCAGTAGCTTGCGCCCGGTGGAGCTGAAATCCTTGCTGTGGATCGCGGCGAGCACGATGGCGCCGACCGCCCCCATGGCGCCGGCTTCGGTCGGCGTGGCCAGACCGAGCATCATGGTGCCGAGCACGACAAAGATCAGCACCGCCGAAGGGATGATGCCGAGCAGGCATTTTCGCCACAGCGCCCAGCCGGTCAGCGTGCGCGCGTCGATCGGCACCGGCGGCACATGGTCGGGCTTGAAGATGCCGAGCAGGAAGGTGTAGCCGGCGAACAGCGCGATCTGAAACACCGACGGTCCCCAGGCGCCGAGATACATGTCGCCGACCGACTTGCCGAGCTGGTCGGCCAGCACGATCAGCACCAGCGACGGCGGCACCAATTGGGTGATGGTGCCGGATGCCGCCAAGACACCGGTGATATAGCGGATGTTGTAGCCGTAGCGCATCATCACCGGCATCGAGATCAAGGCCATGGCGATGACCTGCGCCGCCACCGTGCCGGTGATGGCGCCAAGAATGAAGCCGACGATGATCACCGAATAGCCGAGCCCGCCGCGGATCGGCCCGAACAACTGGCCCATCGAATCCAGCATGTCTTCGGCGAGCCCGCAGCGCTCGAGGACCGCGCCCATGAAGGTGAAAAACGGAATCGCGAGCAACAGGTCGTTGGAAAGCACGCTGCCGAAGATCCGGCCCGGAATCGCCTGCAGGAAGTTGAGGTCGAAGAAGCCGAGATTGATGGCGAGGAAGCCGAACGAAAGCCCGACCGCGGCCAGCGTGAAGGCCACCGGGAAGCCGATCAGCATGGACACAATCAGCCCGCTGAACATCAGCGGTGGCATCATTTCCAGCGTAATCATTGCGTCGGCCTCTCGTATTTCGCATCGATCGTCACCAGATTCTGCAGCGCTGCGATGCGCTTGATGACCTCCGATACGCCCTGCAACGCAAGCATCACGAAGCCCGCCGGTATCACGAATTTGATCGGCCAGCGGATCAGCCCGCCGGCATTGCCGGAATACTCATTGACGGCATAGGCCTGATGGAAGAACGGCCACGACAGATAGGACAGCAGCAGACAGGCCGGAATCAGGAAGAACAGCGTGCCGATCAGATCGAGCCACAGCTGGCCGCGCTCGCTGAGGAACAGATAAAAGATCTCGACCCGGACGTGCTCGTTGCGCTTGAAGGTGTAGGAGGCGCCGAACATCACCAGGATGGCGAACATGTACCACTGCAGTTCAAGCCAGCCGTTCGAGCTGTAACCGAAGGCGTAGCGGATCATGGCGTTGCCGGCGCTGACGATGCACGCGGCCAGCACCAGGAAATTGCAGATGTAGCCGATCTTTTCGTTGATCAGGTCGATCGCGGAGCTAAACACCAACAATGGACGCATCGTGTTCCCCCCGGCGCCCGCCATCCAGGCATGCCGATTGTTGCAACGAACATTGCATTGTTATCGCCGCTGCGCGTTGCAGCGCGGCGATTCCACAGCTTGATTTCGGCGGCGATTGCAACGATTGAGTCTCCCCCCGGATTCACGCCCGTTTTTCCGTTGCCGTTGCGGCAACATTGGCTTTTTCAGCCGTGGGTGCGCGAAGCGACCGGCACCATTTCAGCGCGCCGTGGCGGCGTCAATTGGAAAATGGGCAAATCAGGCGCCGGAATCTTCAGCCGCCGGTGACGCTCATGTGGCGGCTGACGCTCGGGCGATTGTGGCGGCGGTCGATGATGAAGTCGTGCCCCTTCGGCTTCAGCCCGATGGCGCGGTCGATCGCCGCACCGAGCAGGCCGTCGTCGGCGGACGCCCGCAGCGGCTTGCGCAAATCGGAGGCATCCTCGTGGCCGAGGCAGGTATGCAGCGTGCCGGTACAGGTGATGCGCACCCGGTTGCAGGACTCGCAGAAATTATGGGTCATCGGCGTGATGAAGCCGAGCTTGCCGCCGGTCTCGCTGACGCGAACGTAGCGGGCAGGGCCGCCGGTGTCGTCGTCGAGGTCGGTCAAGGTGTATTGCTGGGCAAGACGGGCGCGAAGCAGCGACAGCGGCGCGTACTGGTCGATCCGCCCTTCGCCGATGTCGCCCATCGGCATCACTTCGATCAGCGTCAGCGCCATGCCCTTGCCGTGCGCCCATTCCATCAGCGACGGAATCTCTTCATCGTTGGTGTTCTTGAGCGCGACCGCGTTGATCTTGACGGCGAGACCCGCCGATCGGGCCGCCTCGATGCCGGCCAGAACCTTGTCGAGATCGCCCCAGCGGGTGATGGCGCGGAACTTCGCCGGATCGAGCGTGTCCAGCGATACGTTGACGCGGCGTACGCCGTAGCCGCGCAACTCGCCGGCAAAGCGCGCCAGTTGCGAGCCGTTGGTGGTCAGCGTCAGTTCATCGAGCGCGGCGGTGCCGAGATGACGCGACAGCGAGCGCACCAGCGACATCACATTGCGCCGGACCAGCGGTTCGCCGCCGGTCAGCCGCAGCTTTCGCACGCCCTTGGCGATGAATGCCGAACACAGCCGGTCGAGCTCTTCAAGCGTGAGCAGATCGGCCTTGGGCAGAAACGTCATGTCCTCGGACATGCAATAGAAGCAGCGCAGGTCGCAGCGGTCCGTGACCGATACCCGCAGATAGCTGATGGTCCGGCCAAACGGGTCGGTCATCGGCTTGAGCTGCAATTCGGTTGAATTCAACAAAGCTCCGGTCATTCATTCACGCCTGGTCGGTGCAGCGTTGCCATGACGGACATGGCACTGTTCCGCAAGCACAATCTATGCATGAAGCGATGCGCGCACAATCCGCGACGGCTCTGGTGCAGTGCAAGCGAACAGCGAACAGCGAACAGGAGGGGGCGCGGCCGCCAGACCAATCGCAACGGCTCGACGCTGATCGCTCCGATCAGCGTGGCGGCGGCGAGGACGGCGGCGCTTGCGTCGGGTCGGGGAACGCCGATCCCGCAGGCGGCGGCCCTCCGGCAGCCTTGGGGGGCTTCGGCCTTTTGGGTTTCATCATCTTCCGCGCCGCTTTCGGCGGCGGGCCGGCCGGCTGAAGTTCCGCGGCCACCGGATTGGGATCGGTTGTGGTCGAGCCGGAATTGGTGAAATCGCCGGGGATGCGGACCACCTGGACCGGGACCGTAACCGGCTGGAACCTGGGAAGCGTAAAGGTGACCGAGAAGCCGCTGTCGGGAGCGGTGACCGGGACGGAGCATGGTGTCTTGCAACCCGGCCCCACGGAGGTGCGGGCATCGGCTCCGGGCGGCGTCGATTCGAGCTGGACCTGGATCGGTGGCGGCGTCGGCTTGAAGGCGTCCCAGGAAAACGAGGCACAGCCGGCCAGGCTGAATCCCGCTACGGCAATCACGATGACACGACGCATGACCAATCACTCTGATGCGGCAAACTGCCACAATCCCACGCCGACCATAAGAGCGTCGGCACAGCGGCGCAACCATACCGGCCCAGATCGTTAAGTGATGGTTAACGTTAGGATTGAGGTTCCGATAAATATACAAGTTTAATCAATGCCTTAAGTTCCGTTTCGGAGAAGCATCAGAGCTTCCACCGCCGCGGGCAAATCGCGCATGTGATTGATCAGCCGATCCGGCTGGAGATCGGCGATCGGAACCTCGGTATACCCGAATTCCACGCCGATGACGGGAACGCCGGCGCGGCGGGCCACGCCGATATCCGGACCGGCGTCGCCGACCATGATGGCGGACGAAAGCTGGCCGCCGGCGCGCGCCACGGTCTGTCTCAGGATGGCCGGATCGGGCTTCGAAACGCCGAACGTATCCGCACCGCAGATTGCGGAAAATCGGGCGCTCAATCCAAGCTGGTCGAGCAGCAGCTTCGACAGCCATTCGAGCTTGTTGGTGCACACCGCAAGGCGGTAGCCGCGCGCACCGAGATCGTCGAGCGCGCCCTCCAGCCCCTCGAACGGTCGCGAAGCATCGGCGATATGCGCCGCGTAGTAATCGATGAAGTCGCCGGTGAGCCGGGTGACGTCCTCGAAACCCATGGTGCGGCCTTCCAGCTCCAGGCCGCGCTCGATCAGCTTTCGGGCGCCGGCGCCGATCATGTTGCGCGCCGAAAGCAGCGGGACCGGGGGCAGGCCCTCGCGGTCGAGCACAAAGTTGAGGGCGTTGATCAGGTCCGGCGCGGTATCCACCAGGGTGCCGTCGAGATCGAATACAATGGTGCGGGCAGCGGTCATCGAAAACCGCTATCGGGCCGCGCGCAATCATGCAAGTAGCAGGCACGCAGGCAGGAGATCGCAGGCTCCTGCCAGATCCGAAAAGGTGGGCAGCAATCATGCGCAAACTCGCCGGCAAGACGGCATTCGTGACCGGTGGGGCCAGCGGCATCGGGCTCGCGCTTGGCCGGGCGTTCGCGCAAGCCGGCATGAAGGTGATGCTGGCCGATATCGAGACCGAGGCGCTCGCCGCCGCCGTCAAAAGCCTGCACAATCTCGGGCCCGACGTGCGCGGCGTACCCTGTGACGTTGCCGATCCCGTCAGCGTCGAGCGTGCGGCCGCCGCGTCGTTCCAGGCGTTCGGAAACGTCCATGTGGTTTGCAACAACGCCGGTGTCGCCGGCGGCGGCGGCATCGACACCATCTCGCTCGATAGCTGGCGATGGGTGCTCGACGTCAATCTGATGGGAGTGCTTCACGGCATCCGCACCTTCCTGCCGCATATCCGCGCCCACGGTGAAGGCGGCCACATCGTCAACACCGCATCGATGGCGGGGATGGATAGCGGGCTAGGATTCAGCTCCTACGTCGCGAGCAAGTTCGCGGTGGTCGGCATGTCGGAGGGGCTCGCGACGCAACTCAAGCCGCTGGGCATCGGGGTGACGGTGCTCTGCCCCGGCTATGTTCGCACCCGCATCGGCGAGAGCGGCCGCAACCGGCCGGAGCGATACGGGGCGGCGCCGACGCTGGACCCCGCCAGCCCGGCCGGCGCCGTGGTGGCCCGGATCGCCGAACTCCTGAAGGCTGGGCTCGACCCGTCGGAGGTCGCAGCAAGGGTCCTTGCCGCGATTCGCGAGGACGAACTCTACGTGTTTACACATCCGGAAATGCGCGCCGAACTGGAGCAGCGGTTTGCCGCCATCCGGGCGGCGATGGACAAGGCGGAGGGGCGCGGGTAGTCCGAAAGTCGGCTCCCGATCGCGGTCGACCCGATGCATGGCGCTGTTACTCCCGGTCAAACGACGCTAGACATGCCCGCCAGACAAGATATTTCCGCCGGAAACCTCCGGTCGCGTGATCGGCGGCGGTTAACGAGGCTTCATTTTGCAAGCGACGATGGACCAACTGAAACGGCAAGCGGCGGCCCGCGCACTCGAATCTGTGCGGGACGGCATGAAGCTCGGCCTCGGCACCGGTTCGACCGCGCAACATTTTGTCGAACTTCTGGGCGAGCGGGTTGCCGCCGGGCTCGATGTCGTCGGCGTGCCGACATCGGAAGCGACCCGTGCCGATGCGGCACGCTGCGGCATTCCGCTGACCACGCTCGATGATATCGACCGGCTGGATTTGACCGTCGATGGCGCCGACGAAATCGATCCGGCTCTCAATGTCATCAAGGGCGGCGGCGGCGCGCTGCTGCGCGAAAAGATCGTTGCAGCGGCATCGGATCGCATGATCGTGATCGCCGATGATTCCAAATGGGTCGAGGTTCTCGGCCGTTTTCCGCTACCGATAGAAGTCATTCCATTCGGCTTGTCGGCAACGCAACGCGCCATCGGCCGCGCATTTGCCGAATGCGGCGTTTCCGGGCAAATGGTGGTCAGAAAGGGCAGGGACGGTCACGTTTTTGTCACCGATGGCGGCCACTGGATTGTCGATGCCCATCTCGGGCAAATAGCCGATCCGCCGCGCCTGGCGGGTTTGCTGAACCCGATTCCGGGTGTTGTCGAGCATGGGCTGTTCATCGGTCTTGCCAGCACCGCGATGCTGGCAGGCACCAGGGGAATTCGCGTTATTGAACGGCCGTAGCGCCGCAATCGAGGAGAACAGGAATGATGAGCCTTGTGAGAGTGTTGTCGGCCGCGGCGCTGGCGCTGGGACTGGTTGTCGGCGTCGCCCCCGCCGGGGCGCAGCAACAGCCTCCGGCGAAAGAGGCCACGGCGGCCGCAATCGCGGCGGCCAAGGAACTGCTGGCGCTGAAAAATGTCGGCCAGCTTTACGCCAACGCGGTGCCCAATATCGTCCACCAGACCAAGGAAGTTCTGCTGAAGAACAACCTCAACTACCAGAAGGATCTGAACGAAGTCGAAGTGGTCGTCGCCAAGTCGCTTGTCGGCCGCGAGAAGGAAATCGCCGACGGGATGGCGAAGGCCTATGCCGGTGTGTTCACCGAGCAGGAACTGAAGGACATGGTCACATTCTACAAGAGCCCGCTCGGTCAGAAGATGCTTTCGGTGGAACCGATAGCAATCCAGCAGAGCATGGCCTCGATGAATGCGTGGGCGCAGAATTTTGCCGAAGTGGTCAATGCGCAATTCCGCGCCGAGATGCGCAAGCGCGGCAAGGAAATCTGAGCTGGCGAGTAGCGACTGGCGAATGGAAGGCGTGTCGTGCGTTGGGTTTGCCGTTCGCTGTCCGCCATTCGCGTAAGGTAGGGCTGACATGGCTGAGTTCGACGTCGATCTGTTTGTCATCGGAGGAGGTTCGGGAGGCGTGCGCGCCACCCGCATCGCCGCCGGCCATGGCGCCCGGGTCATGATCGCCGAAGAATACCGGATGGGCGGCACCTGCGTGATCCGCGGCTGCGTGCCGAAAAAGCTGTTCGTGCTGGCCTCGCACATCCATCAGGAAATCGAGGATGCCGCGGGTTTCGGCTGGACCATTCCGCCTGTCACGTTCGACTGGCCGACGCTGGTCGCCAACAAGGACAAGGAAATCGCCCGGCTGGAGGGCATCTACACGTCAAACGTGGAAAAGTCCGGCGCGCGTATCGTCAAGACCCGCGCGGTGCTCGAAGACGCCCACACGCTTCGCCTCGCCAATGGCGAGGCCGTGAAGGCGAAATACGTGCTGATCGCCACCGGAAGCGCTCCCAATCATGGCGAGGCGATCCCGGGCATCGAGCATGTGATTTCTTCGAACGAGGTATTTCATCTGCCCGAATTGCCCAAGCGCATCGTGATCCAGGGCGGCGGTTATATCGCGCTGGAATTCGCCGGTATCTTTGCCGGCTTCGGCTGCGACGTGACGGTGATCTATCGCGGCGACAACATCCTGCGCGGCTTCGACGAGGATGTCCGCAGCCATGTGCGCGCCGAGATGGAAAAGGAAGGCATCACCATTCTCACCGGCTGCACGGTGGAGAAGGTCGACAGGCACGGCAAGGAATTCACCTCGCATCTGTCGAACGGCTCGAGCATCGCCTCCGACCGGGTGATGTTCGCGATCGGCCGGCATCCGAATGTCGCCAATCTTGGTTTGGAGAAAGCCGGGGTCGCCATCAATCCGCACAATGGCGGTATCGCGGTCGACGATTTCTCGAAAACGTCGGTGTCGAACATTTACGCGATCGGGGACGTCACCCACCGCATCAACCTGACCCCGGTCGCGATCCGCGAAGGCCATGCGTTCGCCGACACGGTGTTCGGCAAGCGGACGGTGCAGGTCGATCACGCCAACATTCCGACCGCGGTGTTCTCGCAGCCGGAAGTCGGCACCGTCGGCCTGACCGAGAAGCAGGCCCGCGCGCAATTCAGCGATGTCGACATCTACAAGACCGATTTTCGCCCGATCAAGGCGACGATGTCGGGCCGCGACACCCGCATCCTGATGAAGCTGGTGGTCGATGGCACAACCGATCGCGTCGTCGGATGCCACATTGTCGGCGATGCTGCTGCCGAAATCATTCAGGCTGTCGCCGTCGCGGTCAAGATGAAAGCGACCAAGGCCGGTTTCGACGCCACCATCGCGTTGCACCCGACCGCCGCCGAAGAACTGGTCACCATGCGGACGCCGACGGCGCGGTATGTGCGGGACGAAGCGGCGGAGTAGGGCAGTCGAACGCCCCCGATTTGATGCGCGTTACTGCGCGGCGCAGCAAATGCTACTGCGCGGGTTTCGCGCCAGCACTCCGATTGACCGTGCGCAACGTCAGGGCCAGCGGCACCATCACCACGGCGATCACGCCCAGTGCAACAAACACGTCGATATAGGCGAGGAGGGTAGCCTGGGTTTGCACCATCTGATTGACGATCGCCATGCTGGTTCCGGATGAGCTGCCGGTGGCCGCGCGTCCATTCAGATATCCCTGTATGCGGCTCAATGTATCGTTATAGAACGGATTCCAGGAGCCGACATGTTCGACCAGACGGCTCTGATGAAACTGCTCGCGCCGCGCCAGCACGGTCTGGCTCAGCGCCACGCCCATCGATCCGCCGAAATTTCGCGCAAGGTTGATCAGCGCCGAAGCCTGATCGGTCCTGTCGGACGAAATGCCATCGTAGGATGCGGTCGTGATCGGAATGAAGATAAGCGGCAAGCCGATTCCGAGATAGATACGCGACCAGGCGAAGTACCAGTAATCTGCATCAGGGTTGATGCGAAGCAGGTCAACCATCGCGTAACAAGCTATTGCCGCCCCGACGGCGATCAGATATCGCGGCTGAACGAATCCGAGGCGGCCAACCACCACCATCATCACCATCGTCACCGCGCCGCCCGGCGAGATAGCAAGACCAGCGAGCGTGGCGGTGTAGCCGAATTGCTCCTGCAACAACTGCGGCAGGATCTGCGTCGTCGCGATCAGGAGCGCGCCTGTCACCAGCATGATGAGAAAGCAGGTGCCGAACTGGCGTCCGGTCAGCATCTTGATGTCGATGAGAGGCTGCGGCCGATTGAGCTCCCAAGGGATGAACAGCAGCAGCGCGGTGGCAGATATCGCCGCGAACGTCACGATGAAGCCTGAGCCGAACCAGTCGTCGATCTGACCGCGGTCAAGAACGACCTCGAGGCCACCGAGGAAAGTCGCGATCAGCAGAAAACCCACCACGTCAAAATTGACGCCCTTGGCCCAGAGCCGCTCACGCTCTTTTTTCTTCTCCGGTGAACTCGGAACGATCATGTAGATCAGCACCAGCGAGATCAGTCCGACCGGCACGTTGATGAGAAAGCACCAGTGCCAGGACAGGTTGTCGCTCAACCAGCCGCCGAGTGTCGGCCCGACTGCCGGCGCGACGACGACAGCGATGCCGTAGAGCGCAAACCCCTGGCTGCGCTTCGCAGGTGGGAAGGCCGCGGCCAGAATTGATTGTGCCACCGGCGTCATGCCGCCGCCCGCTAGACCCTGGATGACGCGGAAGACCAGCAAGGACTGCAGATTCCACGCGAAACCGCAAAGCAGAGAGCTCGCCGTGAACAACGCAATGCAGACCAGAAAGAAGTTCTTGCGCCCGAACATCTCGGCAATCCAGCCGCTGGCGCACAGGACGATGGAGTTGGCTACCAGGTAGGTGGTAATGACCCAGGAAGCTTCGTCGGCGCTGACGGCAAGGCCGCCCGAGATGTAACGCAGGGCCACGTTGGCGATGGTGGTGTCGAGCACTTCCATGAAGGTCGCGATCGCCACCAGGACGGCAATGATCCAGGGGTTCGCGTCACCATATTCGCCCTTGGCTGCTCCGTCAGGCATTTGCCCACTCAGGGACGGACGGTGACGGTGGGAACGACCGACATGCCCGGTCCCAGTTCAACGTCGGGACGCTGGTTGAAGGTGATCTTCACCGGCACGCGCTGCACCACCTTCACATAATTGCCCGTGGCGTTTTCGGCCGGCAACAGACTGAACGCGGTTCCGCTGCCCGCCTGAACGCTGTTGACCGTGCCGGGGAAGCTGCGGCCACCGAACGCGTCGATTCTGATATCGACGGGCTGACCGACTCGCATGTCGGCCAGTTGCGATTCCTTGAAATTGGCCGTGACCCAGATGTCGAGCGGCACCACGATCATGATCGCCTGCCCAGGCGCCGCCAGGGCGCCGACGGCCGCCGTCAGTTTCGTCACCCGCCCGTCGACGGTGGCGCGCAGCTCCGTTCGCTGCAGATCGGCGTCGGCGCGATCTTTCTGTGCCTTGGACTGATCAAGTTGCGCGGCGGCGCCGACTTTTTGCGCGTTCAGGACATCGATCTGCCGTTCGGCCGACACCTTGGCCGCGGTGGCTGCGTCAAGGGCGGCCTGCTTGCCATTGAAGTCGGATGAGGCCTGTTGCGCGCGCTGAACCGTCCCGGCACCCTTCTGCACAAGGTCCTGGTAGCGGGTGTTTTCGTCGGTTGCGAATTTGAGCGCCGCTGCCGCCTCCGTCACCTGCTGGGTGGCCTGTTCGACCTGGGCTTTCTGCCCCGCGATCTGGGCTTCGACGTTTTTTTCGGTCGCTTCGTTTTGACGGATTTGCGCGTCGGCCTGATCGGCCGCGGCTTTATAGTTTCGTGCGTCGATGGTAGCGAGCAAATCTCCTTTTTTCACGATCTGGTTATCGGTGACATTGACGCTGATGATGCTGCCCGTGACTTGCGGGCTGACCAGCACCGGCCGGCCGTCAATAAAGGCGTCGTCCGTGCTCTCGTAGTGACGGGCGTGAAGATACCAAGCGATGCCTGCGATGACGCCAACCACGATCAAACCAAGGCATACGACCATTGCGATCGGATGCTTTCGGAATGCGCCCTTGATGCCCTTGGGATCCTGCCCCTGCGTTGGATCGGTTTCCGGCGGCTCGCGGTCGATGTTTCGACTTTCAGGCTCTGCCTCTGGATTTGCCGGGGGTTTCTCGGACCTGACGTCTTTGCTCTCTCGCAAGAGAGGATCGGACGTATTTGTAGGCCTCTTCTCCGATGAGCGGCCCCTGCGCGAAGTATCCCCGGATGTCGAGGTGAACGAATCTACATCGGTCGGATCAGCAGAACTCATGCCGCCTCGCTATATTCGCGTCATTTCGATTGCCGGCTTTTGTGCATTGCCGAAGGAGAAACGGACCAGCGACCAACTAGTTCCCGCTTGGTGTCCTGGTTCGTCGGGAGGACGTCTGCCCCATGGCGCTTGGCCAACATCGCTACGGAACCTGGAAGCCGGTCACCCTTCGCCGACGTCGATCACGGCTTCGGCAAAGGCCTGCGGGGCCTCCTGCGGCAGATTGTGCCCGATGCCGCCCGTGATGTTCCGGTGCGAATACTTGCCGGAGAATTTCTTGGCGTAAGCGCTGGAGTCCGGGTGTGGCGCACCGTTGGCATCACCTTCCATGGTGATCGTGGGCACGGTGATAACAGGACTTTCGGTGAGCCGCTTTTCCAGATCGTCATATTTGCGTTCGCCGTCGGCCAGGCCTTGCCGCCAGCGGTAATTGTGAATCACGATCGCAACGTGATCGGGGTTATCGAAAGCCGCTGCGCTGCGATCGAACGTGGCGTCATCGAAATTCCACTTCGGCGACGCAAGCTGCCAGATCAGTCTGGAGAAATCGTGCCGGTATTTGTCATAGCCGGCGCGGCCGCGCTCCGTCGCAAAATAGAATTGGTACCACCATTGCAGTTCGGCGTTTGGCGGCAACGGCATCTTGCCGGATTCTTGACTGCCTATCAGGTAGCCGCTGACGGAGACCAGCGCCCTGCAGCGCTCCGGCCAGAGCGCCGCGACGATGTCGGCCGTCCGCGCGCCCCAGTCGAATCCGGCAAGCGTCGCCTTCTCGATCTTAAGCGCGTCCATCAGCGCAATGGTATCGAGAGCGACCGCCGTTGGCTGACCGTTCCGGAACGTTTCGCCGGAACTAAAGCGTGTCGTGCCATAGCCGCGTACATAGGGGACGATGACCCGGTAGCCCGCGGACGCCAGCAACGGCGCCACATCGACGAAGCTGTAGATGTCGTAGGGCCAGCCGTGCAGCAGAATGGCCACCGGACCATCGGTGGGGCCGGCTTCGGCGTATCCGATATTCAGGACGCCGGCATCGATCTGCTTCAGGGAAGCGAACGAGATGTGTGTCCCTCGCTTGATCTTCGGCAGATCGGCGGATTTGCGGGGCTGGGCGGCCGCCGAAGAACCGCTCATGGCGGACCGGGCGGCCGCAAGAGACGCCGCAGCGACACCAAAAAACCGGCGGCGATCGCGTTTGACTTGTTCCGACATGGTTAGCCTCCCTGGTTTGACGGTTGGACGAAAAGCGAGCCCGTAGTTGTTTGTAGACCGCCAAGCCTACAGCACAGGCCGAAGATGTCGGCATCACGGTCTAGCGAGGAATTAGCGGTGGGTTCTGCGGATGATCAACCCGACGGGAAAATTAGCAGGGGTGTGATATTTTTCCTGTCAACCCCGTTCCGGAAAAATATTCTGATTTTCGGAAAGACCAAATCAGTTCATATCTATCTCGTCCCGCCCCCTCAAGGGGCGCTCGCGATCGTCACGGAC
>NZ_SSMW01000042.1 GCF_004799405.1 Bradyrhizobium sp. | reverse complement strand
CGTCCTTGTAGGTGAGCAACTTGGCGTAGTTGATCGCGACCGCGCGCGGCAGTTCATCGCCGAAGCCGCCATTGACCGCGGCGTTGCGGACCTGCGTCACCAGATCGCGGTAGCGTTTCGCGAGCTTTTCGTCCTGATAATCGGTCAGCAGCGCGCTGCGGTGGGCGATGATCTCATCCAGCGACATCGCATCCAGTGTTTTCGGCGCGACGGTCTCGTCCTGGCTCTTCATCATCGCCGCCAATCGCGCCGGATCGGCCGCCGCCAGCCGTCCCAACTGGAACGCCTGCGTATTCATCTTGACCGCGACGCCGTTGACCTCGATCGCCTGCTCGATGGACTTGGCCGAAAGCGGCAGCAGTCCCTTCTGATAGGCATAGCCCATCATCATCATGTTTGTGGCGATGGAATCGCCGAGCAGGACTTCGGCGGGCCTGGTGAAATCGAAGAACGACGAATCCTTGCGCAATGCGGTTTCCAGCACGCTGTTGACCTTGCGGCTTTGGAAATTGAAATCGCGGTTCATGATGAAATCCGCGATCGGAATGAGATGGGTGTTGATGACCCCAAAGGTACGGTCGGATTCGCACAGCGTGATGGTTTCCTTCGCCACCGCCACCACTTCGTCGGCGGCGATCACGAGGTCAGCCGTGCCGGTGACGATGCGCGAACAGGTGACGTCGGCGGGATGTTCGGACAGCCGGACGTGGCTCAGCACCGCGCCACCCTTTTGCGCAAGTCCGGACATGTCGAGGATCATCGAGGCCTTGCCGTCGATATGCGCGGCCATGCCGAGCAGCGCGCCGATGGTCAAAACGCCGGTGCCGCCGACGCCGCCAACCGCGACATTGTAGGGCTGATCGAGCGAGGGCCTCGATGCCGGTTCGGGCAAATCGCCGATATCGCCGAGACCGGCGGGCGCGCGGCGGCGGAGTTTGCCGCCATCGACCGTGACGAAGGACGGGCAAAAGCCCTTCAGGCAGGAATAATCCTTGTTGCAGCTGGATTGATTGATGGTGCGCTTGCGCCCCATTTCGGTCTCCAGCGGCTCGACCGAAATGCAGTTCGACTGCACCGAGCAGTCGCCGCAGCCTTCGCATACCGCGGGGTTGATCATGACGCGGCGCGGCGGATCCTCCAGCGTGCCACGCTTGCGGCGGCGGCGTTTTTCGGCGGCACAGGTCTGCACGAATACGATCGCGGATGCGCCCTCGACCTGACGCAGCGTCTTCATGACGGCGTCGAGTTCGTCGCGATGCGCGGTCTTGGTGCCGGGCGCGATGTCGGAAGCTGGATAAGCATCGGGGTTTTCCGACACCAGATAGATATCGCGGATGCCTTCGGAGTGAAGCTGGAAGGTGATCTGCTGCGGCGACAGTTCGCCATCGACATGCTGGCCGCCGGTCATCGCGGTCGCATCGTTGTAGAGGATCTTGTAGGTGATATTGGCCTTGGAGGCGATGGCCTGGCGGATCGCCAGACTGCCGGAGTGGAAATAGGTGCCGTCGCCGAGGTTGGCGAACACGTGTTTTTCGTCGGTGAAGGGTGCGACACCCACCCACGGCACGCCCTCGCCGCCCATATGGGTGAAGGTTTCGGTGTTGCGATCCATCCACAGCGCCATGAAGTGGCAGCCGATGCCTGCAAACGCGCGGCTGCCGTCGGGCACCCGGGTCGAGGTGTTGTGCGGACAGCCCGAGCAGAAATACGGCGTGCGGGTAACCGGCGCCACCGCCTGCATCTGCGTGGCCTGGCGGCCGTTGAACCAGTCGGCCTTGGCGCGCAACATGGCGGCGATTTCGGGGTTTAGATTGAGCCGCAACAACCGCTCGGTGAGCGAGCTTGCCAGCGACGCCACGCTGAGCTCCTCGGCGAACGGCAGGAAACGCTTGTCGTGGTCGTCCATCTTGCCGATGATGCGGGGACGTACGTCGTCACGCCAGTTGAACAGCTCCTGCTTGACCTGATTCTCGACGATCTCGCGGCGCTCTTCGATGATGAAGATTTCTTCGAGCCCGACGGCGAATTCGCGCACGCCTTGCGGCTCCAGCGGCCACGGCATGCCGATCTTGTAAAGCCTGAGCCCGATCTTGGCGGCGACTTCCGGCGTCACCCCGAGTTCGCGCAGCGCCTGCCTGATGTCCTCGTAGCTCTTGCCCGACGCCATGATGCCGTAGCGCGCGTTCGGCGAATCCATGGTGATGCGGTTGACCTTGTTGGCGCGGGCAAAGGCGACCGCGGCGAAACCCTTGTAGTCCTGCAGCCGCCGGTCCTGATCGTAGCGGTCGTCGGGCCAGCGCAGATTGAGTCCGCCCGGCGGCATTTCGAAATCGGCAGGGATGATGAACGGCTTCATCTCGTCGGTAAGATCGATCTCGGCGGTGGTTTCCACCGTTTCGGTGATCACCTTCATGCCGACCCAGCAGCCGGAATAACGCGACATCGCGATCCCGAGCATCCCCATCTCGATCATTTCATGGACGCTGGAGGGATAGAGATACGGCATTAGCGCGGAGATGAAGGCGTGGTCCGATTGATGCGGCACGGTGGAGGATTTGGCGCCGTGGTCGTCGCCGGCCAGACACAGCACGCCGCCGTTTTTGGCCGAGCCCGCGGCATTGCCATGGCGGAACACGTCGCCGCAGCGGTCGACGCCGGGCCCCTTGCCGTACCAGATGCTGACCACGCCTTCGTGCCGGGCGCCGGGCGACAGGTTGAGCTGTTGCGAGCCCCAGACCGCCGTGGCCGCAAGGTCCTCGTTCACGCCGGGCTGGAATTTGATATTGTATTGCTCAAGGTGCTTGCGCGCGGCGAACAATTGCTGGTCGTAGCCGCCGAGCGGCGAACCCCGGTATCCCGTGACGAAACCCGCGGTATTGAGACCGGCGGCGCGGTCGCGGCGGATCTGGGCCATCGGCAGGCGAACCAGCGCCTGGATCCCGGTCAGGAAGACGTGGCCGGATTGCTGGGTGTATTTCTGGTCGAGACTGATCGGACCCTGGTTGATTCCCATTCCACCCTCTTGAAACCCGAGCGGCGTCCGAGCGAAGCTGGCGGCGCGGCTCTTTTTACTTAGTCATTCAATCGATTAGAACCAGTCTATGTCGGTTTTTACAGCCAGCGCACCACAAATCTGGACAATGAAGCTCTGCGCCCGCAAATCGCAATTTCATGCCGGATACGGCGGCAGCTATTTTCGCTTAGTGTCGTGGCGCGAGGCTGCCGCGAAACGACGTAACGCTCTGGTTGCCCCGGTTTCGCGCTATATTGCCCCAAGGGAAGACCGATCGGTGCCGGGGCCATTTTGCGCAATGCGAGCGATTCTCGCGATTCTGTTTTTGTGCACCGCATTCGCCAGCGGCAAAGCGCGGGCCGAGCCCTCCGCCGAGACCATCGCACGGGGCAAGGCGCTGGCCATAGCCGGCGATTGCGCCAGTTGCCATACCGCCGACCCGGCGAAGCCCTTCGCCGGGGGAAAGAGGATCGATACCCCCTTTGGCGGGATTTATTCGCCCAATCTCACGCCGGATCGCGATACCGGCATCGGGACCTGGAGCGACGCCGAGTTCTACCGCGCGCTGCATTACGGTATCAGGCGCGACGGCTCCCGCTACTACCCCGCATTTCCCTATCCGAGCTTCACCAAGCTGATACGGGACGATGTGCTGGCTATCCGCGCCTATCTTGCGACCCTTGAGCCGCTGCGCAACAGGCCACCGCCGCCGGAACTGCTCTGGCCGCTGAATTACCGGGTATTCATGCGCGGCTGGGATTGGCTGTTCTTTCAGCCCGGCATATTCCAGCCCGACCAGCAAAAGGCCGGGCAATGGAATCGCGGCGGCTACCTGGTCGAAGGTGCGGCGCATTGCGGCGCATGCCACACGCCCAAAAACATCCTCGGCGCCGACAAGCGCGACCGAATGTATGGCGGCGGCCTGGTACAGGGCTGGTTTGCACCGCGCCTCGACGGCGCCGAGCGAAGCGGCCTGAAATCATGGAGCGCCGACGATATCGTCGAATATCTCCAGAGCGGCCGCAACGCCCGCAGCCATGCCGACGGGCTGATGGCCGAGGTCGTCGTCAATTCGACCGCGAAGATGAGCGACGAGGATGTGCGCGCCATCGCGGTCTATCTGAAGGATCTGCCGGCGGGCGCGCCGGAACCCGCGGTGACCCCGCCTGCGCAGGATGTCATAACGACGGGTGCGGGGCTTTATGCCCATGCCTGCATCGCCTGCCACGAGGCCGATGGCACCGGCGCGCCGCGGATCTATCCGCCGCTGCCCGGCAACGCCAATCTGCAGTCGGTCGATCCCTCCAGTACCCTGCGCATCCTTCTTGACGGCGCCCAGACGGTGACGACGCCGCGCGCACCCAATACCGGCTCGATGCCGTCTTACGCGAAACTGTCCGATCAGGAGATCGCGGATGTCGCGACCTATATCCGAAATTCCTGGGGCAACGCGGCGCCGCCGGTCACGGCGGACCAGGTGAAGAAGGCAAGACGCGAGAAGTAGGCGGCGAACCGCTACCATCGTTCGTGCAAAGCAGAGTTCCACCGCACACAAAGATTGTTTCGAATCAGGAACCCGCGCTGCGCCCATCGGTTGTTACAGGCTATAACGGAGGAACCCATCATGGCCTACGAACGCAATCCGGACGATCCCTATCGTTCCCCGAACGATCCCTATCGTTCCAATCTCACTGACAGCGACTTTCGCCGTCAGGCTCGTCTCGACAATGAGTTGCAGGCCGATCCCGAACTCGCCGAAGGCCCCGCCAGCGGTGGCAAGATTGCGATGTTCGCGGTCGCCATCGCCGTGGTGCTGGGTGCCGTGTTCTACGGCCTGAACAACTCGACCATCAACCAGGCCGGCACCTCGTCGACGGCGCAGAACACCGCGCAGACCGCCCCGCCCGCAACGCCTCCGGGCATGCGTGACGTGACGCCGCGCGCCAACACGTCGCCCGGGATGACGACCGGTGCTGCTCCGGCTACCCCGGCCCAGCCCCCCGCTCCGGCCCAGCCGCCGGCGGATACCAACAAGTAACGTCGGAATTGAATGATCTGAACTGACTGCGCAGCGGGCATACTTGCCTGCTGCGCCCGTTTGCGCGCATCAACTGAACATCTTGTTCAATTCGCCGCCCGGATATCCGTTGCCGAGCTCCTTGAAGGTGCCCTGCTCCGCAATCTCCGTGGCGGCTTTCATGAAGCCAGCCCACGCGGTGCGCGCCAGCGAACCGCCGACGCTGATCCGGCGCACCCCGAGACCGGCCGCTTCCGCAACACTCAGGCCGGATGCGCCGATCAACAGGTTGACCGGTTTCGGATGCACGGCCTTCACGACCGCCGCGATCTGCTCTTTGGTCTTGATGCCGGGGGCATAGAGGCAATCGGCGCCGGCTTCGGAATAGGCCTGGAGACGGTCGATCACCATGGCCAGATCCGCCTGGCCAACCAGAAAGCCTTCGCAGCGTCCCGTCAGCAGTACACCGCTGTGGTCGGCATCGATCGCCGCGCGGGCAGCCTTGATGCGTTCGATCGCAAAGGGGCGCTCGTAAAGCGGCTTGGCGGCGTCGCCAGTGGAATCCTCGATCGACAAGCCGGCCACGCCGGTTTTCACCGCGCGCGCGACATTGGCCGCGACCTTCTCGGCCTTGTGCGCGAAACCGCCCTCGAAATCGGCGTTGACGGGCAAATCGACCGCGCCGCATAGCGCCGTCAGATGTTCCAGCACATCCTCCACGGTGACCCGGTTGTCGGCCCGCCCGATCGACCACGCAAATCCCGCGCTGGTGGAGGCAATCGCCTTGAATCCGAGGTGCTGCAGCGCCTTTGCGCTGCCGATATCCCAGGGGTTGGGCAGCGGAAAACATCCGGATACGTGCATCTTCCGGAATGTCGTGCGCTTGTCTGCTGTCGTTACCGGCATGTTCTCTCCCGTTATTTCTTGTGGCGTTTGTCCAACGATATCCACGCCGGGCATTCGGCGCTAGTGCGCCGCGTGCGCGGCGCGGCTGTCTTTCGGCGCCTGCGCGCGCTCGTTCAGGCCGTAGTCGCGGATCACCCCGGCAATGCGCAACCGGTAGTTATCGAAAATCGTCGCACGGCCCTTGCCTTGCGTCGTGCGGTGCTGCGGCACGTTGCGCCAGGCGGCGACGGCTTCCTCATCGCGGAAGAACTCAGCGACAGCATCTTGCCTTTTTCGGTGATGCTCTCGAACCGCTCGACCGAAATGAACCCGTCGATGGTTTCCAGGATCGGCTTTAGTTCGGCCGCAAGATCGAGATAGTGCTGCTTGTGCTCCGGCTTGGGCCAGACCTCGAAAATAACGGCGATCATCGGCATCTCCCCTGGCGCATCGGACGGCTCATTATCTATGGTCTATAACGTCACCTTGCGCAAAAACGCTCGTTCCTCCGCCAGGATGAACTTGTTTTCCTCGGCGAAAGCAAAATTGGCCATGCTGTCCTTGTCGGCGCGGAGCCGGGCGCGATAGGTTTCATAGCCGGCGAGATTTTCAAACGAAACCAGCGCGAACGCAATGTTGTTGGTGCCCTCGTGCGGCATCCAGTAACCCTGCAGGTCGCCGCCACATTTCGGGATGAGGGTGAGCCAGCGTCTGGCGTACTCCTCGAACATCGCGCGCTTGAACGGATCGAGCTGGTAGCGGATGAAAACGGTAATGGCCACGGCAGCCTCCGGGGGTTTCTGGATATTACAGGATAGCCGCTTGATCGACGTGAATGCTTCGGTTATCATCGAACTATGAAAGCAGGTCCCGATATCGCCATGATCGCCGCACTGGTCGGCGATCCCGCGCGCGCCAATATGCTGATGGCGCTGATGACCGGGCGCGCGTTGACCGCGAGCGAACTGGCGGTCGAGGCCGGGATTACGCCGCAGACCGCGAGTTCGCATTTATCGAAGCTAGAGGCGGGCGGCCTGCTCGAGCAGGAGAAACAGGGCCGCCACCGTTACTATCGGCTTTCCGACCCCGACGTCGCAGGCCTGCTCGAAGGCCTCGAGGGTGTCGCCGCACGCGCCGGTCACATGCGGGTGCGTACCGGGCCAAAGGATCCGGCGCTGCGGCACGCGCGGATCTGCTACGACCACCTAGCCGGCGATCTCGGCGTACAGATGCTCGACAGCATGAAGAAACAGCGGCTGCTCCGGCAGAGCAAGCAGGCGATCGAACTCACCGTCGAGGGTAAACGTTTCCTGGCCGATAGCTTGCAGATCTCAGCTGAGACCCTCACCCATCCGCGCCGTCCGCTGTGCAAGGCCTGCCTCGACTGGAGCGAGCGGCGTCATCATCTGGCGGGCACGCTGGGGGCTGCCATGATGACGCGATTCACCGAACTGAAATGGGCCGCGCGCGACACAACGCCCGGCAGCCGGGTCGTCAATTTCAGCCGCACCGGCGAGAAGCGGTTCGCGGCGCTGTTTGGGGACGCCGAATAGATACGGCGGCCGTTCGTTTACGGGAACGCGTCGGCACGGCCGGGCCCGATCCCGGCCATGACGAGCAAAGACGTCAGGCGCGGGCGGAGAACAGCGACAGCGCGTCCCCGCCCCGCGCGCGAATCACCAATTCCTGAAGCAGTGGCGGCCGAACGGTCCGGAGTGCCAGCCGGGCGGACAATTGTACATCGGGCGGCACCCGCCATAGGGGCCGCGATGCCAGCCGGGACCGCAGCCACCCGCGACGCGGATGGTGTCGGCCGATACGGCCTGATCGAGCGGGGCCAGCGGCATGGCCTGCGACGTGGAGATCGCGGCCAGACTGAGACCCGCAGCGAACGCAACGACAGCAAGGAGTTTCATGGGGAGCTTCCTTTCCTGTTGGAACACGATGAAATTAGTTTGCTGAATTATGCAAAGATTGTGGCAGCCGAAGCATGATCAAGTCACCACCGATGCCGGCGCCAGTGATGGCGGTGCCATCCCCAATGACGCCGGTGCCAGCGGTGCCGGTGCCAACCCCAATGACGGCGGCGCCAGCCCCAATGACGGCGGCGCCAGTGGTGGCGACGCCAGCCCCAGTGGCGGTGATGCCATCCCCCGTGCCCGTGACGTCCCCAGCGGACTTCCTCGGGCTTGAGGTGATCGACATCGTCCTGGGTTACGACCGCAGGCTCAGGGACCTCGGTACGAGGCGGCTGCAGAGCCGGTTGCGCTGAAATCGGCGGCAAGGGTGCGGCTTTCGCGCTCGCAGCAAGCGCGGCCGCGCCCGCGACAAATCCAAAGGTGAGTTTTAGAAAGTGGCGGCGTTCCATAGCATCTCCTCCTTTGCAGTCCGTGAGTGGTGAGGAGAGTTTTGCTGCGCCGAGATGAACCGAGGCTGAACCGGGCGGGCTAAATTTTCCATCACGTCGCGGAAAATTCCTCCGCCAGCACGAAAACCTCGCGCGTGCGCGTGACCCCCGGCCAGTCCCGGTTAAAGTCCGCCACCAGCCGCTCCATGTCGCCGCAGCTCATCGCGCGATCGAGCGCCGCCTGGTCGGTGAATTGATAGCTTGCCACGTGAACGGACGGATCGCTCACACTCCAGCTCCGCCACGCCCGCTCCGCGCCGAATGCCTTCACCGCGTCGGGCAGGTGTTCGCTGTGATACCACTGGTCGAATGCCGCACGTTTGGCCGGATCGGTGACGGTGGCGCGGACGACGAAAAAGGCTGAGGGCATTTGCTTTCTCCCTGGTGAACGTTCGCGCAAATATCATCCCTCGTCATTCCGGGGCATCGCGAAGCGATGAGCCCGGAATCCATAACCACGATAGCGAGTATGGATTCCGGGCCTGCGTCAAGTGACGCATCCCGGAATGACGACACCACCTATCCTAAACCCATCCGCCCCTTGCCATGATGGCCGCGCAGAGCAGGATAATGACAATGCTCAACAATTCGCCATGAATGACGGCGGTGACCAACCTGAGCTTTTTGGCGCTGATCGCCGGCACCTGCCCCGCCTTCAGCGCCGCGCGCCACGACAGGAATTCCATGGTCGGAATGATCGACAACAAACCGATCGCGATGAAGACCGAGAACTTGGTCATGAAGGCGTGGCTGTGGAAATAATACTCCGCGCCCTTCTCGAAAAAGAACACCCGCAACAGCCCGATGACCAGCAGCGCACCCGCCGCGATACCGAGCACGAGATCGGTGACCTGCAACCGGCGTGCGGAGGCCAGCGTCAGCTCGCCGCGAATCAGCGCCAACTCGACCGCTACCGCCGACACCAGCGTGAAGGCGCAGAAGTGATGCAGAAAGGCGAATAGCGTGGTCATGGCGCGGGCTCACGTTAATTGGCCTGGCAGTTTGCCTACAACGGCAAATTGTCGTGTTTCTTCGCCGGCATTTCCACTTTCTTGTCCCGCAGCATCGCCAGCGCCCGCGCAATCCGCTTGCGGGTCGAGTGCGGCATGATGACGTCGTCGATATAGCCGCGCTCGGCGGCGACGAAGGGCGACAGGAACCGGTCTTCATATTCCCTGGTGCGCGCGGCGATCTTGTCGGCGTCGCCGATATCGCCGCGGAAGATGATCTCGACCGCGCCCTTGGCGCCCATCACCGCAATCTGCGCGGTCGGCCAGGCGTAGTTCATGTCGGCGCCGATTTCCTTCGACGCCATCACGTCGAACGCGCCGCCATAGGCCTTGCGGGTGATGATCGTGACCAGCGGCACCGTGCATTGCGAATAGGCGAACAGCAGTTTGGCGCCGTGCTTTATCAGCCCGCCATATTCCTGGGCGGTGCCCGGCAGGAAACCGGGAACGTCGACAAACGTCACGATCGGAATATTGAAGGCGTCGCAGAACCGTACGAACCGCGCGGCTTTGCGCGAGGCGTCGGAGTCGAGCACGCCCGCCAGCACCATCGGCTGGTTGGCGACGAAGCCCACGGTGCGGCCGGCGATGCGGCCGAAGCCCGTGACGATGTTCCTGGCAAAAGCCTCGGAAATCTCGAAGAAGTCACCCTCGTCCACGACTTTCAGGATCAGTTCCTTCATGTCGTAGGGCTTGTTCGGATGGTCGGGGATCAGCGTGTCCAGCGACATATCGATCCGGCCGATGTCATCGAAGCTCGGCCACTCCGGCACGCCATCGGTGTTGTTCGACGGCAGGAAATCGATCAGCCGTCGCATCTGCAGCAGCGTCTCGACGTCATTCTCGAAGGCGCCGTCCGCGATCGAGGAGCGCGTGGCGTGCACGCTGGCGCCGCCGAGTTCCTCCGCGGTGACGACCTCGTTGGTGACGGTCTTGACCACGTCGGGTCCGGTCACGAACATGTAGCTGGTGTTCTTCACCATGAAGATGAAGTCGGTCATCGCCGGCGAATAGACGTCGCCGCCCGCGCAGGGCCCCATGATGACGCTGATCTGCGGGATCACGCCCGAGGCGACGACGTTGCGGCGGAATACATAGGAATAGCCCGCGAGTGCCGCGACGCCTTCCTGAATGCGCGCGCCGCCGGCATCGTAAAGCCCGATGATCGGCGCCCTCGCCTTCATCGCCATGTCCTGGATCTTGACGATTTTCTGCGCGTGGGTTTCCGACAATGAGCCGCCGAACACGGTAAAATCCTTGGCGAACACAAAGGTCTTGCGGCCGTTGACGGTGCCCCAGCCGGTGACCACGCCGTCGCCCGGCACCTTGGTCTTTTCCATGCCGAATTCGACCGAGCGGTGCTCGACGAACATGTCGAGCTCCTCGAACGAACCCTTGTCGAGCAGAAGCTCGATGCGCTCCCGCGCGGTCAGCTTGCCGCGGGCGTGCTGCGCCTCGATGCGCTTTTCGCCGCCGCCGAGCTTGGCGCCGGCGCGGCGCTCTTCCAGGGTGTCCAGGATGTCTTTCATGTCGGCATTCCCGCTTGATTTCCCTCGGGTTCTAACACGGCCTTTTGCCGGCGGGAAACGCCCCTCCCGGTATCTGGCACCCTGCCCCTCCGTCTCAAGCGGCGGCCAAGCGAACCTACTCCTCGCCTTCCCCAAATGGCGGCTCCTTGCCGGCCGGCAGGGTTTGCTCCGCCATCGCCAGCAGCATGGCGACCATGACGTAATTGCCGGCGACCGCCGTCAGATCCACGATCTGCTGATCGCTGAAGATCGACCTAGCGCGGGCAAAGGTTGCGTCCGACACCTCCTCGTCGTGATGAGTTCGGTGACGAAATCGTACACCAGCGCCTCGTCCTCGGCCATCTTGGACGGTCGCTTGCGGGCTTTCAGTTCGGCGATGATCTCCGGCGTCAATCCGGCCTTTTGCGCGATCGGCGCATGGGCGAACCATTCGACCTGCGACCGCCATTGCCGGCCGATAATCAGGATCGCGAACTCGTTGAGCCGCATCGGAACCGACGTTTCCCAGCGCAGGTAGTGGAACAGATCCAGGAGCCGCTGGCCGAGCACCGGACTGCGCAGCAACGAATTGTACGGCCCGCCAATGCCGAGGCTCGAAACCTTCACGACTTCCTCGGCGAACGGCCTTTGCGCTTCGTCGAGTTGATCCATCGTCAGTTGCGGAAAGCGCGGCATCGTACTCATGATCCCTCCATGCGTTTCTTGCAGGAAAATGCTAGTCCAGCCGCGCATCACGCGCCAGCGGGGCGATGGAGCGATTTCCTGCACGAGCTGTTCAAGCTTTGGCGGGCTTCTGTTGGCGACGTAACTCGATGTTTGGGCAACGACGCTGAACTCCCTCTCCCCTTGTGGGAGAGGTGGCAGTGTGCACCGCATTCGCTAGGGCGCGATAACCGGGGCGTATTCGGCGGCGGCGCCTGTTCCAGAGCGGCCTGTTCCGGCAGCTTCTCGCCATGCACGGCAACTGGAGTTCCAATCCAGAGCGGATCGGCAAGATGGTCCCTGCGCGGATTTGTCGTGTTGGGATGGACCAGAATGCTCAAGCGCCCATGGTTGAGCATCAGCCAGGGTACCAGCGCCGGAAATACTTCGGCGGCAAAGGCCACCTGAAAAATCGCCTGATCGTGCGGGCCGACCTTGACATCGTGCCAACGGCCGAGGGTAACGGGGAAACGCTCGTCGATCCACGCCCGCAATCGCTCGGCTTCCGCCCGCGAGATCAGATCGCGCCGATATCGGCAAGGCACTGCTGCACGAGATTCATGCGGTCGGCAATATGGCGGGGCTCGATACAATCGAGATTCAGCGCAAATACCGTGTTCGCGCCGCCCTTCTCGTCCCACCATCCAGCCCAGCGATGGCTTGCCGATCTCGGCGCCCAGCAGCCCCGACTTGGCGCGAATGACGGCATCGCCGGCCTTGGTCACGGGAAGAATATCGCGAACCAGATCCTGGCTGCGCTTCGAGACCGGCAGGACGCCGCGCCGCAGGCGGTCGACGAAGTCGACCTGCTGGAACGGATCGATGCGCAGATTTCCGGTCAGCCAGAACTGATCGATGCCGCCGCCGATATCGCGGTTGCCGTAGTCAAACAGGTCGACATATTTTTGCATCCGGTCCCCGCCGATACGCCGCGCAATCTCCTGATAGACCGGCACGGCGGAGACCGCGATCGCCGAGCGTAGGGTATGGTCGCGATTCCAGGCCGCGATGCTTCTGACCACGCCGTCCCACTTGAACACGTCGACGTCGGGATCGCCAACCACGCCGGTCTCCAGCGCGATCACCGAATTCGGAATTTTGAAGGTCGAGGCCGGCAGCATCCCCTGCCCCGACCGGTCCTTGTCGCTGGCGATGATGAGTTCATCGTCGACCTTGTAGCCGACAAAGGCGCCGACCGTTCCCTCGTCGGTAAATCGCCTGGCCAGATCGGTGCGAATCTCGCTGCGCTGGATTGCGATGTCGGCAAAACTGCTGGATGGCAAGAAGCTGGCGGCGGCAAGCAGGCCGAGGGTGTGGCGACGGTTGATCAAGGCAGCGTCCGGGTAAACTTCGAAACAGCGGCAACGATGCTGATGACATCGTGGTGAAACAATGACGAGCAGGACGAGGGCTAGCGAATTCGTCCCGACAGCCGCAGCACGAAAATCAGCACTTCGGCGACCGCCTTGTAAAGCTCCGCCGGGATTTCATCGCCGAGTTCGACGTTGGACAGCGCGCCCGCCAGCACTTCGTTCTCTTCGATCGGAATGTCGTGGGCCCTGGCGACCTCGATGATCCTCGCGCCGAGGCTGCCTTTTCCCTTGGCGACGACGCGCGGCGCGCCCCCCTTTTCATAGTGCAGCGCTACCGCAAGCCGGTTCTTTGTCTCAACGCTCATAACGCACGATCCAGAAAATGCCCGGCCGGTGCGGGTGCCGCTTGTGGCGGCGCGCCATCGCGGATCACGATATCGCCGGGCTTCAACTCGGCGTTGCTAAGGGCCTGGCTTAGTTGCGCGCTGCCGGCGCGCAATCGCGCCGCGGTCGCAGGCCGTTCCGCCCACATCCGCACCGAGGTTTTATCGCCACTGAGCGACACCAGCGCGTGGACCGGCCCGGCAGGCTCGATGTCGAGCGAAAACCGCGCCCGCCAAACCCGCTTGGCCGTCTCGGCCCCGCCGCCGCCGCCGTCGCGCGAGATTTCGAATTGCGTCACCGCGGTTCCTTGCGGCGTCGCAAACGGAATTTCGAAACTCCAGCGCGGCGCCGCCGGGCCGGCCTGAGGACCGGTGGTGTCGATGCGATCGGGCAACGAGGCCACCTGCAACAGGGTTTGGCGCGCGATCGCGGCGTCGGTATCGTCCAGCAATTGATGCGCGCTTGCGGCCAGCGGCGCACTGGATGCAATCGATGGCGAGGCGATCGGCTGCGCCGAGGGCAATGCACCGCGAAATGGCGGTGGCGGCGTGTTGGTATGGACGGTGACGTCGTCGCTGCCCGGAGTTTGCGGCGCTCCCGGAGCCAATGGCGCGCTGCCGAGGTCCCGCGGCATTTCCTGCAACGCTTCCTGCAGCAGATTGAGCGCTGCGCCAATCGTCGCCGCGCCCGGCCCGGCTTGCGGCGGCGTCGCGGTCAGCACGATCCGGCCGGTGCTATCCAGTTCAACGGCGGCGTCTGCGGCCGGCAACCGCGCCTGCGGCAGAAAAATTTCCCGGACATCGATTTCGGGAAATGAGGATGGCGCCGGCGTCGGTGCCGGTGCCGGTGCCGAAACCGGCTGCTGCGCGACCGTCGCCGTCGCAACCGGGCTCCCGGCAGCTTCGGTCGCACCCAGCGATGCCACGAGCGTTTGACGAAGCACGATCAGCGCGGCCTTGAGATCGGGCATGCCGGTCGTGGATAAAATCGACCCGGACGCCAGCGCAGCCTCAAGGAAAAGCCCGGATGATTGAAACGCATTCTTGACGTCGTCGCCGCTCAGGTTTTGATCGAGATTGGTCTGCCGCGCCAGCACCTGTGCGACCGCCTGCTGCAGCGCCGGCGGAAGACTGCCGGATGCGGCGACCACGCCGAGATTCGCAAACAATGGCGCCAGGCTTGCTTGCTGGGTCGCCGCGGTCTGGGTCGCGGTCGCGACCGCAAGTTTCTCAAGCGGTGTCAACGCATTGCCCGGCGATGCTGTGGCAACAATGGAAGCATGCGCCGGAGTATCGGCCAGTGCGTCGGAGGCAATGGTCGCACCGGGAGCGAGCGTTACGCTGTCCGGAAAAAGGCTGGCCGGAGCGTCGGCAGCCTGCCCGACCACCGCCAGCCTGACACCGTCCTGGGTCTGGGAGACCGCAAGCCGCAAACTTTGCCCGGCCTGAAGCGGTACTTCCGAGAGAACGTCGATCGAAAGACTGTTGATGGCGATCCGCACCAGATCGGCCGACAGAATGGCGAGCACCTGGGCGTCGACAACCATCCCCGGCTGCAGCACGAGCGCGGGCGCTGCGCCCTGGGCGGCAGCTACGGGAATGCTCGGGGTGACGGAGATCGACATTTTTCGCTCGCTGGGGTCCGCAACCTAGCCCAGCGTCGTAAACCTCTCGTTAACCCTCCATGGAATTCACGGCCTTGAGAATGCGCGCGGCGGCCCGGAAGTCGACCAACCGCGCCGCGCGGCGCGCAGCAACCTCCTCATCCACGCCCCATTGTTCGATGTTCCAGTCCTCATCGACATGGGCGGCAGCCCAGACCTGATCGGAATCGAGCACGCCGCGCATCAGCGCGAGGCCGAGCAGCGCCGAGCCCGTCAACGTCGTCACCACATGCAAGGCGGCGATCGACCACGGATTGGTCGGCAGCGCCGCGCGCGCAGCCTGGATGGCCTGGTCGGACTGGCGGACATGGACGATCCCTTCGGCGAGAATGAAACGGGCGCCCAGCACGTCCGCTGCCCAGAACAACGGCGGATCCCAAAGCGCTGCTTCGCGGGCGACCAGCGCCTGCGGATGGCCGGCGCGATAGAACAACAGATCGGTCTCGAAATATTTGGCGATATCGTCGGCGAGCGCCCCGACGCGATCGACCACGGCATCGGCGACGGTGTTGGCGAACCGGGTCAGCGGCATCGTCAGGGGGTCGATGATCTCTTGCTGCGCATCCCATTCGGCGACGATGGCATCGGCGATTTCCCGGGTCGGCGCCGCCAGCGCACGGCCGGAGGGGGTGCGGATTGGCTTGTCATCGAGGGTGATGGCAAACCCGTCAGGCGATTCGACGAGGCCGGCACGGGCGTAGAAACGCTTGCGGCTTGGCCCGCGCGTGGTGCGCCTGACCGCTTCCTGCGGATCGAGTGGAGAGTTTCCGGCTACTTCGTCGAACAATTCACGCATTCGGTTTTCGACTTCCGCTCATCGGTGGTAAGTTTGCGCGACAGAGTACGACAACGATGCGTGCAAATAAAGCAGGCCGGCGATGACGAGGGTTCTTGCGGCGATACTGGCCGCGCTGGCCGGCTTTGGCGCTTCGACGGTTGAGGCCGGATTCCGTTCGCCGGAATCGCTGGTCCGGAATGTCTACGCCTATTACGGTGACCGATCGTCCGATCTCTCAAGCGGGCTGCCGCACGATTCCGTAACCGCGCGACAATTTTTTGATCGAAGTTTGCAGGGCGTGTGGGTTTCCCAGAAAAACCCGCCCTATGATTTTCTGGTCCAGAGCCCGACCTGGAAGATCGGCGCGGTTTCGATATCGATCCTGCACAGGCAATTCGACAAGACTTACGTCGCGGTTGCCTTCGACAATAATGGCCGCGCCATCACGCTGAATTTTATTGTGGTGGACGGGCCGGACGGCTGGGTCATTTCGGATGTCGAGAGCCCGCACGATTCGTTGCGGATGTTCCTCGCGCAATAGCGACCTGGTCTACGCCGATGATACATCCAGGCTGAGTACCTCGGCCGTTTGTGAGATTGATAACGACTTCGAATTTCGCCGGATGCCGCACTGGCAAAATCGGCGGGCCTGGTAGCGCAGACGGCAAAAACTCATTGCTGCTTTCCGAACAAATACAGTTCCGTCACATAAGGGAATTCGATCACGTCACGGTCGCTCAGCAGGGAGTCCCTCTCGATCAGGCTCTCGATCTTGGTACGCAGAATGTTCTGCTCGCCCTCCGGCAGCACCGTGATGAAGCTGGTCGACAGGGCGCGGTCCACAATTCCGGTCGCCGGCATAGGCTGGCTGAAGGAGTAGCTTCTGCTTGATAGATGCCTGAACCGGGCATCGTCAAAGATGACACGCCAATTCCCGGTCGACTGCCGCGGCGTGCCGCCGGCATAGCTGTCCATGATCCTGGAAAACTCGGCCACCCAAGGCACACGATCGTCGCGCACATTCCAGATCAGGGCGAGCACACCATCCACTTGGAGAACGCGGAGAATCTCTCGCGTCGCCTTCTCATAGTCGAACCAATGGAAGGCGGTTGCGCAGCAGACGAGATCCGCTACCTGGTCGGGCACAGGGATTAGCTCGGCATTGCCGATCAGTACCTCGACGGCCTTGAGGCGATCGACCGGAATGCGTGCAGCCATCTTCTCGATCGGTTCCACGGCCAAGATGCGCTTCCCGGTAAACGCCAAAAGCTCTGTGAACTTTCCCGTGCCCGCGCCGAGGTCGATGATGGTGTTGGCGGGCGGAAGGTCGCAGAGCAAGGCTTCGGGATATTCGGGCCGCCCCGCGACGTACTCGCTCACTTTGCTTGAATAGCCGGCAGAAATCGAAGAGGTCATGGCTTATGTCGCGAGCTTGAGGGGCTGGATAGCGTCTTGGCAGACATAAGTCAGCCGAACGTCAGATATTCCTGGAGCCGATCAACGGACCGCCTTCCGGCCGGAGTCCGCTCTGGATCATTAGCCTCGATTTTAACCTGTCCGCAGCATGTCCGGTTGCCGGGCAATCCCGGAAGTTCCGGTTGTCCGAAATCCGCATTTGGTTGCGTGCTAGGTCCGCGCCCTAGTTGGCGCACGAGCGCGAATAGGTCGCGCGATCGTTCGGGTTGAGCCCGCCCGCAGCACCCTGATCGAGGCATTTGGTGATGCGGTCGCTGAAGGAAGGGCGCGGCGGCGACGCCGTGCTCTGGCGCGCCGGCGCGTCCATCTTCGGCACTACGGGCGCCTCGATCTTCGGCTCTGGCAGCGGTGGAGGCGGCGGCGGACTAAGCAGCGATCCACCGGGCGGAATGATCTGCGCCGACGCGGCATTGCCGGCGGCAAGCGCCGCTGCGACCACGCAGACAAGGATCGACAACCGTTTCATCAGGAAGATGTCGTGATCGCCACGCCAAACCGCAAGATCAATTATTCTTCAGGCGCGTTCTCGATCGGATCGAACCGGTCGGCTTCAAGGCCGAGCAGGTTCCATGATTGCAGCATATGCGGCGGCAACGGCGCGGTGGCATCGATGAATCCGCCGCGCGGATGCGGAATCACGATCCGGCGCGCCAGCAGATGCAGCCGTTTCTGCAGGCCGCCCGGAAGTTCCCAGTTTTCCTTGTTGAAATATTTGGGGTCGCCCACGATCGCGTGATCGATATGGGCCATATGCGCCCGCAACTGGTGGGTTCGCCCGGTGACCGGTTTCAGCGATACCCAGGCGAGTTTCTGCGCGGAGGTTTCCACCACGGCATAATAGGTCACGGCATGGCTGGCGCCCTCGTCGCCGTGCGCGGCGATGCGCATGATGCTGTCGTCCTCGTTCTCTTCCTTGGCCAGATAGGTCGAGATGCGGCCCTGCTTCGGCTTGGGGACGCCCGCCACCAGCGCCCAATAGATCTTGCGCGCGGAACGATGGCGGAACGATCCGGTCAGCGCGCTGGCGGCAAACCGCGTTTTGGCGACCAGAAGGCAACCCGCGGTCTCCTTGTCGAGCCGGTGCACCAGCCGCGGCTTCTGTCCCTTGGCGTCGCGCATCACTTCCAGCATCTGGTCGATGTGCTTCGTGGTGCCGGAACCGCCCTGCACCGCCAGGCCCGCGGGCTTGTTCAGCACCATGACGTCGGCATCCTCGTACAGGATCATGTCCTTGAGGGCTTGCAGCGTTTTCGCCGCGGCTTCCGACAGATGCGTCGTGGCCTTGGGCGTATCGAGCTTGAGCGGGGGAATGCGGATGCTTTGCCCCTCCTCCAGCCGGTCCTTGCTGTCGGCGCGCTTGCCGTTGACGCGCAACTCGCCTTTGCGGACGATGCGCTGGATGTGGGAAAACGACAGACCGGGGAAACGGGCCTCGAGAAAGCGGTCGACACGCATGTTATTCTCGTCCGCAGTCACGACCACGGTCTGCACTTTTGTCGGCAGCGGCGGCGGCTCTGCGGCGATTTTCTCGGGCTCGGGAATGAAAGGCTTTGCCGCGCGCGGCGATGAAAACCGCGCCGGTTGCCGCTCGGCCTGCGATCCCCGATAGGGATGCGCGCCCCTCGGGCGATCGCCCGAAGAGCGTTTCGCCAGGGGTCTTTTGACACGACGGCTCATGAGGTTACGGCTCCGAATGAAGCCGTTGGGTAGCGCAAAAGCAGCGAACCGTCACGGAAAAACCGGGTCTATTTCGGCCCGCGCTCCTTCCGCAGCTTCGCCCAGTAATCCAGCCGCTTGCGGATTTCGCGCTCAAAGCCGCGGTCGGGCGGATCGTAGAAGGTCTGGCGTCCCAGCGCTTCCGGAAAATAGTCCTGCCCCGAAAACGCTTCCGGCGTGTCGTGGTCGTATTGGTAGCCGCCGCCATAACCTTCCGACTTCATCAATTTGGTCGGCGAGTTCAATATATGCTTCGGCGGCAACAGCGAGCCGCCCTCTTTGGCCGCGCGCATCGCAGCACCGAACGCCTTGTAGGCGGCGTTCGATTTCGGTGCGGTGGCGAGATAGATCACGGCCTGCGCGATCGCGAGTTCGCCCTCGGGATGACCGAGGAAATTATAGGCGTCCTTGGCGGCATTGCAGATCACCAGCGCCTGCGGATCGGCCAGACCAATGTCCTCGACCGCCATGCGGACCACGCGCCGCGCCAGGAACAGCGGATCCTCGCCGGCATCCATCATGCGCGCCAGATAATACAGGGCCGCATCTGGGTCGGAGCCGCGCACCGATTTATGCAGCGCCGAGATCAGATTGTAGTGGCCGTCGGCCGACTTGTCATAGATCGGCGCCCGGCGCTGCAGGATGTCCTGCAATTGCGTGGCGTTGAAGGTCTCGCCTTCGCGCGCGGCGCGCCAGACCTCTTCGGCGAGCGTCAGCGCGGCGCGGCCGTCGCCGTCGGCCATCCGCACCAGCACGGCGCGGGCTTGATCGTCGAGCGGCAGCTTTCGCCCCTCGATGGTTTCCGCATGCGCGAACAGCTTTTCGATCGCCGAGGCATCGAGTGAATGGAACACCAGCACGCGGGCGCGCGACAACAACGCGGCGTTGAGCTCGAACGAAGGATTTTCGGTGGTGGCCCCGACCAGCACCACGGTGCCGTCTTCCATCACCGGCAGAAACGAATCCTGCTGCGCGCGATTGAAGCGGTGCACCTCGTCGACAAACAGCAACGTGCCCTTGCCCGTCTCGCGCCGGGCACGCGCGGCGTCGAACGCCTTCTTCAGGTCGGCGACGCCGGAAAACACCGCCGAGAGCTGCTCGAAATGCAGCTCGGTGGCATCCGCGAGCAACCGCGCCACCGTGGTCTTGCCGGTGCCCGGCGGTCCCCAGAAGATCAGCGACCCCAGCGTGCGGGTCGCGAGCATGCGCGTCAGCGCGCCGTCGGGCCCGAGGATGTGATCCTGCCCAACGACGTCGGACAGCGTGCGCGGGCGCAGCCTGTCCGGCAGCGGATGCGGCGCGTCCCGCTCCATGCCTGCGGCCGCGAACAGGGTTGCCGTTTCGCGTGGTCGCTTCGGGCTCATCCGCCGAGCGTAACGTTGATCTGCTGGCCGCCGCGCACCACGACGATGTGCCAGACCCGGACCGACTCGCGTGTCGCCTTGACGAGATCGCTGGTTTTCGTGATTTTCTGGTTGTTGACCGCGAGGATGATATCGCCCTTCTGGAATCCGACGTTGGCGGCTGCTGCGTCATCCGCCAGATCCGTCACCACGACGCCTTCGGTGCTCGAATCCAGATGCAACTCGTCGGCCACCGCGGGGGAGATGTTCGAGACCGTCGCACCCTGGAACGGCGTACGCGTGGTCAAAGCGACTTCGCCGCGGTCGGTATCGGGCGCGGGCTCCAGCGGCACGGCCAGCTTCACGGTCCTGCCGGCGCGTTGTACGTCGATCTGCGACGTGCCGCCGAGCGGACGGGTGGCGAAGCGGTAGTCGAACGCATTGGGATCGTCGACCGCCTGGCCGTCGATGTCGACGATCAGGTCGGACAGCTTCAGTCCTGCCCGCGCCGCCGGACTGTTCGGCGTGACACTGGCGACCAGCGCGCCGGTCGGCAGCCGAAGTCCGAGCGTCTCGGCGATCTCGGGCGTCACCGCCTGCAATCGCGCGCCAAGCCAGGGCCGCTTGACCGACTTGCCGCCACTCTTGGCGGAAGCGACGACGACGCGCACCATGTTGGACGGGATTGCAAAGCCGATGCCCTGCGAACCCCCGGAGCGCGAGAAGATGGCGGTATTGATGCCGGCCAGCTTGCCGGTGATGTCGACCAGCGCGCCGCCGGAATTGCCGGGATTGATCGCGGCGTCGGTCTGAATAAAGAACTGGTAGTCGGTGATGCCGACCTGGGTGCGGGCCAGCGCCGAAATAATGCCGTGCGTGACGGTTTGACCGACCCCGAACGGATTGCCGATCGCCAGCACCACGTCGCCGACCTGAAGCTCGTCGGAATTGGCAAAATCGAGCGTCGGGAATTTCTCGTGGCTGTCTTTCAGCCGCAGCACGGCCAGATCGCTGCGGCTGTCCTTGAGAACGATCTCGGCCTCGAATTCGCGCTTGTCGGCGAGCGAGACCTTGACCTGATCGGCGCCTTCGATGACGTGAACGTTGGTCACGACCAGGCCGGATGGATCCACCATCACGCCCGACCCCAGCGAGCGCTGCATCTGTTCCGGAGGCTGGCCGCCACCGCCGAAGAAACGGCGGAAGATCGGATCGTCGAGCAGCGGATTGCGGGTTTGCACCATCTTGGCGGCATAGACGTTGACCACCGCCGGCTGCACGTGCTGCACGATCGGCGCGTAGGACAGCCGGAGGTCGGCCGGAGAAGCCGGCACCCGCCGGTCCTGGGACATCGCAGGAGCAGTCGCCGCCAGTGAAACCAGCAACGCCGTGAGAAAGCGGACAACGGTCATGAAAAGATTCCCGTGGGATTGACGTTGCGAATATAGACGTGCCGGCGCGCGAATAGAAGTGATCGGCAGCCACCGATACCGCTGTTTAGGCCCGATTCGCGGGCGAGCGGCCCGGCTCTTGTCCGCCTCCAAACCTTGCAATTTCCCGGGGAAACCGCACCTTGTGGCAACAGGGCGGCCGTCGTCCGCCGGACACAGGGAGAAACGCCACATGAAGGCCGTCGGATACAAGAAGTCGCTTCCGATCGATGCTGCGGATGCGCTGGTTGATTTTGAGACCGCGAAACCGGAACCACGCGGCCGCGATATCCGGGTCGCCGTGAAGGCGATTTCCGCAAATCCGGTGGATTACAAGGTGCGCAAGCGCGCCGCTCCGCCGGAAGGCGAAACCAAGATCCTTGGATACGATGCCGCGGGCACGGTGGATGCCGTCGGCCCCGACGTCACATTGTTCAAGCCCGGCGACGAGGTGTTCTATGCCGGCTCGATCCAGCGCCAGGGCACCAACTCGGAATTCCACCTGGTGGATGAGCGCATCGTCGGGCGCAAGCCGAAAACCCTTTCATTCGCGCAAGCAGCCGCCCTGCCGCTGACCTCGATCACGGCGTGGGAATTGCTGTTCGATCGCCTCGGCGCCGTGCCCGGCAAGAGTGTGGACCCGCGCACGCTGCTGATCGTCGGCGGCGCCGGCGGCGTCGGCTCGATCCTGATTCAGCTCGCGCGCCGCCTCACCGGCCTCACCATCGTGGCAACGGCGTCGCGGCCGGAAACCGTCAAATGGTGCCTCGATCTCGGCGCGCATGCCGTGATCGATCACGCCAAACCGATGAAGGAGCAGATCGAAAAGCTGAAAGTCCCGCCGGTGGCGTTGATCGCAAGCCTGACCGGCACCGAGCAGCACTACCCTGCCCTCGCCGACATCATCGCGCCGCAAGGCAAGTTCGGCCTGATCGACGATCCGGCGACGCTGAACGTCTCCCTGCTCAAGGGCAAGGCCTGCTCGCTGCACTGGGAATCGATGTTCACCCGCAGTTTGTTCCAGACGCCCGACATGATCGCCCAGCACAACCTTCTGAACGATGTCGCCGACCTCATCGACAAGGGCGTGCTTCGCACCACGCTCGATCAGACCTTTGGAAAGATCAATGCCGCCAACCTGAAACGGGCGCATGCGCTGCTGGAATCCGGCAAGTCGCGCGGCAAGATCGTGCTGGAGGGGTGGTAGCGGCCAGGCCGACGACACCTCCTCCGGTACCTCACGCAATGGTCTGGACGATACCGCCCTCGGCGCGCAGTGCGGCGCCATTGGTCGCCGACGCCTCCTTCGAGGAGACATAGACCACCATGTTCGCGATCTCCTCGACGCTGGCAAAGCGCTGCAGCAGCGAGGTCGGACGAAATTGCCTGACGAAGCGGGACGCCGCCTCCTCCACCGACTGACCGCTTTGCCTAGCGAGATCCTTTACAAAGGCTTCAACGCCCTCCGACATGGTCGGGCCCGGCAGCACCGAATTGACGGTCACCGCGCTGCCACGGGTCATCTCGGCCAGCCCGCGAGCAACGGCGAGCTGCGCAGTTTTCGTCATTCCATAGTGGATCATTTCCTTCGGAATATTCAGCGCGGATTCGGAGGAGATGAAGACGATACGGCCCCAGTTGCGCTTCAGCATGCCCGGCAGGTAGCCGCGCGACAGCCGCTCGCCCGACATCACGTTGACCTCAAAGAAACGGCTCCAGTCGTCATCGGGAATCTCGAAGAACCCCCTGGGCTCGAATATCCCGGCATTGTTGATGAGGATATCCACCTCCGGCAGCGCTGCCAGCAGCGTTTGGCACCCCTCCGCCGTCGAGACATCGGCGGCGATACCCCGGACCGCCGTTCCGGGCACGCTCTTGGCGATCGCCGCGACCGCGGCATCGACCCTGTCCTGCGACCGTCCATTGACCACCACGCCAGCCCCGGCGCCAGACAGGCCCTTGGCGATCGCGTGACCGATTCCAGAGCTGGAGCCGGTGATCAGCGCCGTCTTTCCCGCGAGGTCGATTTTCATGGGTCATCTCCTTCATCGATGACGAAGATATCGGGAGCAGTTGGCGCGGGCGCAATCGCCGGACGGGTGCCCTTAAAAAAACACGCCTGGAGGGCGGTGCTTTGAATTCGCGGAAAAATAACGGCGCAACAATCCGATTCGGCCGCCGGCCCATTAAGGTCCAACGATGGACGGCGCACGCTCGCTCTGGAACGTTTTCCGCCAAGCCAGCAACGGCCGCTCGACGAATTTGGCCGAGAATATCGCCAGGAATACCGTTAGCGTGACGGCGAGACCGAACCTGACCCAGAAGCCGCCCGACGCGTTTGACGTCAATTGCTGGATCGGAAACGCGTAGAGGTAGATGCCATAAGAGATATCCAGTCTTGGCGCCAACCACGCAGGCGTCCGAACCTGATTCAAAAGCACGCAGCCAACCGCGATCGCCACGAAAGCGGCAGTCGTCGGATTGCCGAACAGGCCGAACGCCGCAAACAGGATGGAAAATACCACGACAGCCACTTTGAGGCCGCAGCATGCCTCGATCCACGCCAGGCCAGCGCCGACGCCGAAAATCACGGCGAAGGTCGCAAGCCACTGATCCCGCAAGAGCGGTCCCAGCGGATGCAACATGCCAAACAATGCCAGTCCGGCAATCGCCGCCACGGCGACCCCGCCCCCGAGCCAAGGCTTGAAGTGGCAGCAAAATCCTGCCGCCGCCAACAGCAGGTATAGTTTTACTTCGTGGGGTAGCGTCCAGAGCGAGCCATTCACGGCGTCCGGATAGCTATTGGTCTTGAAGACCCCCGGCAGCTTATATTCCACGTTCCACAGCAATGTGGAATTGCGAATGAAAAAGGACAGCGGGGTGCCGGTTTCAAGCAGCCGCGTATTCTCGGGCGCGAAGTAATGATGAATTTGCTGCGTCGTCACGCACGCGCCCATCGCAATGCAGAAGACCACGCAAACGATCAGCGCCGGAAAGATCCGGAACACCCGGCTGATCAAAAACGTGCAGACGGATCTGGACCGGAAAAGGCTTTGGGCGTTGAGATATCCGCTGATCGCAAAGAACACGAGGACGGCAAAGGTGCCGTAGGAACCGATCCAGGGTATTTCCGGCTGGACTAGGCCGGTGAGTACGAACTGATGCGACCACAGCACCAGCAACGAAGCGGCAAGCCGCATTAGATCGAACGTTGCGGACCGCTCGCCCATGCCACGCCCAATAAAAGAAGCGGCGCAAAAGCGCCGCTTCGAGTTAGGTTGCCTTAAAAGAACGTCACGCGGCTTCCGCGGGCTTTTCCTGCATCGGGCCGGAATCGAGGCCCTTGGCATCGACATCGCGGTCGACGAATTCGATCACCGCCATCGGCGCGTTGTCGCCGTAGCGGAAGCCGGCCTTGATGATGCGGGTATAGCCGCCCTGGCGATCCTTGTAGCGGGCGGCGAGCACGTCGAACAGTTTCCTGGTTTGATCGAGATCGCGCATTTCGCTGATCGCCTGCCGGCGCATGGCAAGACCGCCCTTCTTGCCCAGCGTGACAAGTTTCTCCACGATCGGGCGCAATTCCTTGGCCTTCGGCAGCGTGGTGACGATCTGCTCGTGCTTGATCAGCGCCGCGCACATATTGGCGAACATCGCGCGCCGATGTTCGGCGGTGCGGTTGAGCTTCCGATGAACCTTGCCGTGACGCATGATATATTCCTTCGAACCTTGTTTTGTCGCGACGGCTCGTCGGACACGTTGCTCAGGTGGGCCGCCTGCGTTCGCCCAAAATGCAATGGCCGGAGCGAAGACGCCCGGCCATCACAACTGTCAATCAATAGTGGTCTTCAAAGCGCTTGGCCAACTCGTCGATATTTTCCGGCGGCCAGCCCGGCACTTCCATGCCGAGATGCAGCCCCATCTGGGCCAGCACTTCCTTGATCTCGTTCAGCGACTTGCGGCCGAAGTTCGGGGTGCGGAGCATTTCCGCTTCCGACTTCTGCACGAGATCGCCGATGTAGACGATGTTGTCGTTCTTGAGACAGTTGGCCGAACGCACCGACAATTCCAGTTCGTCGACCTTCTTGAGGAACGCCGGGTTGAAGGCGAGATCGGGGATGATCTCCTGCGCGACTTCCTTGCGGGGCTCTTCGAAGTTGACGAACACGTTGAGCTGGTCCTGCAGGATGCGCGCGGCATAGGCCACCGCATCGTCCGGGCTGATCGCGCCGTTGGTCTCGATGGTCATGGTCAGCTTGTCGTAATCGAGGATCTGGCCCTCGCGGGTGTTCTCGACCTTGTAGGACACCTTGCGCACCGGGGAGAACAGGCTGTCGACTGGGATCAGGCCGATCGGCGCGTCCTCGGGGCGGTTGCGCTCGGCGGCGACGTAGCCCTTGCCGGCGGCGACGGTGAATTCCATGCGGATTTCCGCGCCCTCGTCGAGGGTGCAGATCTGCAGCTCCGGATTGAGCACCACGACATCGCCGACGGTCTGGATGTCGCCGGCGGTGACGACGCCTGGCCCCTGCTTCTTCACGACCATGCGCTTGGGGCCCTCGCCCTGCATCTTGATCGAGATATCCTTGATGTTCAGCACGATGTCGGTGACGTCCTCGCGAACGCCCGCGATCGAGGAGAATTCGTGCAGCACGCCGTCGATGTGCACCGACTGCACCGCCGCGCCTTGCAGCGACGACAACAGGATGCGGCGCAGCGCGTTGCCCAGCGTCTGGCCAAAGCCACGCTCGAGCGGTTCTGCGACCAGGGTCGCGAACCGGTTCGAATCGGTGCCCGGCGTGATCTGGAGCTTGTTCGGCCGAATAAGTTCTTGCCAATTTTTCTGGATCGTCACTGTTTCACCCATTGGCCAGTCGATTTGCGATTCTAATCACTGGCGTTGGAGATCGCGGATCAGTCCGCGGCCTTGCAAACTTCTTTCAAAACTCATCGCGAGGTGGCAGAGCCGCCCGCATATCGAAACTCAAACCCGCCGGCGCTTGCGCGGACGGCAGCCATTATGCGGGATCGTGGTCACGTCGCGGATCGATGTGACGGTGAAGCCCGCGGCCTGCAGCGCACGAAGCGCGGATTCGCGGCCCGAGCCGGGACCTGCAACTTCGACTTCCAGCGTGCGCATGCCGTGTTCCTGCGCCTTCTTGGAGACGTCTTCGGCGGCAACCTGCGCGGCGTAGGGGGTCGATTTGCGCGAACCCTTGAAGCCCATCGTGCCCGCCGACGACCAGGCAATGGTGTTGCCCTGCGCGTCGGTGATGGTGATGGTCGTATTGTTGAACGACGAATTCACATGCGCCACGCCGGAGGCGATGTTCTTGCGTTCACGGCGGCGTACGCGGGTGGCATCCTTGCCCATTCCAAAACCTTTCTTGCGATCTCAACGCCGCCGTAATGCCAGCGGCTACACCTGAAACGCGAGTGGCTGACAGCAAGGAGCGAACAGAACCATTCGCCGCCTCCCGTTCGCCCTTCGCAAACTTACTTCTTCTTGCCGGCGATCGACTTGGCCGGCCCCTTGCGCGTGCGCGCGTTGGTATGGGTGCGCTGACCGCGCACCGGCAATCCGCGGCGATGGCGCAGGCCGCGATAGCAGCCGAGGTCCATCAGGCGCTTGATGTTCATGCCGGTCTCGCGACGCAGGTCGCCTTCGACCATATAGTCGCGGTCGATCACCTCGCGGATTTGCAGCACTTCCTGATCGCTCAACTGATTGACGCGACGGTCTTCAGGAATCTTGACCTTCTCCATGATCTCGGCCGCGTTCTTCTGGCCGATGCCATGGATGTACTGAAGCGCGATCAGGACGCGCTTGTTGGTCGGGATATTCACGCCGGCAATACGGGCCACGGACTTCTCTCCTGTCGCCGATCCCTTCGCGGGCCGGCTGTGTTTTGACTATCTCGGGCGGGTGTTCACAAACGCGAACACGACGCCCTTCCCCTTGGATGTCTCGGGGCCCGGCATCGTCTGAAAAACTATCCGACTGGATACGGGGCTTATTAAAGGATTCAACTTGGTTTCGTCAACCGTCTCTATGCCTTAGCTCGCTTTTTCGTGACCTTTTTGACAGCTTTCCGAGCCCTCCCGGCAGCGCTGACTTTGGTGCTCGCAGCGGCCTTGCCGGGTGACCTTTTCGGCCCTCTAAAGGTCGTTTTGCCGGCTTTCCCGGACACCTTCGCGGCTTTCCTGGAGGTACCAGTCCCTTTACCCCCGGTTTTGGAGGGGCTTTTGGCGGTCGTTTTGGAACCCCTGGCAGGTCGCCTGACCGGAACTGCCTTTCTGAGCGCTTTGCCGGGTGTTTTGTTGGCCGCCTTGGCTTCACCAGCCCCGATCGCGGCCAGGATGCGGTTAATCTCCCGCGTGACGTGCTCGATGGTCATCATGCCGTCGACCGTCAGCAGCTTGCGCCGTTCCGAATAGTAGTGAATTAGCGGCTCGGTCAGGGAACGGTAGCTCGCCAGCCGCTTGGCCAGCACCTCCGGGGTGTCGTCGATGCGTACCTCCTCGCCCCGCGCGCGCATTTCCGCGACCCGGCTTTCGACCCGCTGCAGCAGCGCACTTTCGTTGACGCGAAGCTCGATCACCGCATCGAGCCGGATGTGCTTCTTCTTCAGGAGGTCATCCAGCGCGATTGCCTGCGGCACCGTGCGGGGAAAACCGTCGAGGATAAAGCCCCTCGCCATGTCCGGCTGATCGAGGCGATCGGAAATGATCGCGATCACGATCTCGTCCGGCACCAGCCCGCCGCTGGCCATGATATCCTTGGCCTTGAGGCCGACAGGGGTTTGCGCGGCGACCGCCGCGCGCAGCATTTCGCCGGTCGAAAGCTGAATGATGCCGTATCGTTGAACCAGCCGCTGGGCCTGCGTACCCTTGCCCGCCCCGGGCGGCCCGAGAAGAATCAGTCTCATCCGTCGTCGCCCCCCGGCTCGATGCGCTTGACCGCGCACCTTCATTTCAAAATCCGTCGGCCGCTCAGCGCTATCGGCGCCGAGCGCAACGCGTCATCCGGCGTCAGCGGCGACGCCCCCTCAGCTTCGACTTCCTGATCAGCCCTTCATACTGATGGGCCAGCAGGTAACCCTGAACCTGGGCCACCGTATCCATGGTCACGCTGACGACGATCAACAGCGACGTTCCGCCGAAATAAAACGGCACCGAGGCGTAGGAAATCAGAATCTCTGGGATCAGGCACACGATCGCGAGATAGATCGCGCCCAGCACCGTGATGCGCGAAAGCACGTAGTCGATGTATTCGGCCGTGCGCTCACCGGGGCGAATGCCCGGAATGAAGCCGCCATGTTTCTTGAGATTGTCGGCGGTCTCGGTCGGGTTGAACACGATTGCGGTATAGAAGAACGCGAAGAACACGATCAGCGCCAGATACAGAACCAAAAACAGCGGACGGCCATGGCCGAGCTGCGTGGTGATCCACTGAAACCACTCCGGACCCCTGCCGGCATTGAAATTCGCAACCGTGGTCGGCAGCAACAGCAATGACGACGCAAAGATCGGCGGGATCACGCCCGAGGTGTTGAGCTTGAGCGGCAGATGCGAGGACTGGCCCTCGAACATCTTGTTGCCGACCTGGCGCTTTGGATACTGGATCAGCAGCCGGCGTTGCGCGCGCTCCATGAACACGATGAAGGCGATCACCGCGACCGCCATCACGATCACGATCAGGATCAGGCCGGTGGACAGCGCGCCCTGCCGGCCGAGTTCCAGCATGCTGGCGAGCGCGGAAGGCAATTCGGCGACGATGCCGGACAGAATGATCAGCGAAATACCGTTGCCGATGCCGCGCGAGGTGATTTGCTCGCCGAGCCACATCAGGAACATGGTGCCGCCGGTCAGCGTGATCGCGGTCGATATCCGGAAGAACATGCCGGGATCGCTGACGACGTTGCCGGCGCCTTCAAGCCCGACCGCAATGCCATAGGACTGGAACGCGGCCAGGATGACGGTGAGATAGCGGGTGTACTGGTTCAGCGTCTTGCGGCCGGCCTCGCCTTCCTTTTTCAGCGCTTCGAGCTGCGGCGACACCGTGGTCAGGAGCTGAATGATGATCGATGCCGAAATATACGGCATGATGTTCAGCGCAAAGATCGCCATGCGGTGAATGCCGCCGCCGGCGAACATGTTGAACATGCCGAGAATGCCGCCGGCCTGGGTGCGGAACACCTGTTCCCAGATGTTGGGGTCGATTCCGGGCAGCGGGATGTAGGTGCCCAGCCGATAAACAAGCAACGCACCCAGTGTGAACCAGATGCGCTTCTTCAGTTCTTCGGCTTTTCCGAGCGCCGAGAAATTGAGGTTTGCCGCCAGTTGTTCCGCTGCTGAGACCATTGGTCCCGGTCCTTTCACTCGTCATGGCCGGGATCGCCTGGCCAACCACGTCTTTTAGAGGCAAAACAGAGGTAAAGACGCGGATGCCCTGCACAAGGCCGGGCATGACGGAATTTTACGACGCCTTCTTGTCGGCGTCTTCTTCCTTCCTGGCCGGTGCCAGGATTTTTACCGTGCCGCCCGCCTTTTCGACCGCCGCGATGGCGGATTTCGACGCACCGTGAACCTCGATCGTCAGCTTGGCCTTGAGTTCACCACGGCCGAGCAGCCGCACGCCGTCCTTCGAACGCCTGATAACGCGGGATTTGACCAGCGATTCGGCATTGACGGTGCCCTTGGCGTCGAGCATTTTGGCGTCGATCGCCCCTTGAATGCGGTCGAGATTGATCTCGGCGAATTCGAGCCGGAAGATGTTGTTGAAGCCGCGCTTGGGCAGCCGCCGATGCAGCGGCATCTGGCCACCTTCGAAGCCCTTGATGCGCACGCCGGAGCGCGCGGTCTGGCCCTTGCCGCCACGGCCTGCAGTCTTGCCCTTGCCGGAACCGATGCCGCGGCCGACCCGCATGCGCTTCTTGCGCGAGCCGGCATTGTCGGCGATATCGCTGAGCTTCATCGTACGCTTCCTTTATCCTTGGAGCATGATCTAAACCGAAAACCGGTTCCCGCTTTTCGGGATCATGCTCCCATCCTGTTTATTTCTCGCCGACGACGCGGACGAGATGCTGAACCTTGGCGATCATGCCGCGAATTGCAGGCGTGTCCTTCAGCTCGGTGACGCGGCCGATCTTGTTGAGCTTGAGGCCGATCAGCGTCGCGCGCTGCGAGTGATGGCGGCGGATCGCGCTGCCGGTCTGCTCGACCTTGATCATCTTTGCGGCCTTGGCCATCGTCATAACTCCGAAAAGCGCGACACGCGCGTGTTTATTCCGCCACCGCTTCGGCATCGCCGCCGACGCGGCGCGACTGGAGGGTGGACACCTTGATGTTGCGGCGCGCCGCCACCGAACGCGGCGAATCCTGATGCTTCAACGCATCGAACGTCGCGCGAACCATGTTGTAGGGGTTCGACGAGCCGATCGATTTCGCCACCACGTCCTGGATGCCGAGGGTCTCGAACACCGCGCGCATCGGGCCGCCGGCGATGATGCCGGTACCGGCTGGCGCTGAGCGCAGGTAAACCCGGCCCGCGCCATGGCGGCCGGCGATGTCGTGATGCAGCGTGCGGCCTTCGCGCAATGCGACGCGGGTCAGATTGCGCTTGGCCGCCTCGGTGGCCTTGCGAATGGCCTCGGGCACCTCGCGCGCCTTGCCGTGGCCGAACCCGACCCGGCCCTTCTGGTCGCCGATCACGACCAGCGCCGCAAAGCCGAACCGCTTGCCGCCCTTGACGACCTTCGCCACACGATTGATGTGGACGAGCTTGTCGACGAACTCGCTGTCGCGTTCTTCCCGGCCGCCCCTGTGGCCGCCACCGCGTTCGCGTTCACCTGCCATGGTGTTTTCCGATCCTTAAAAGACTTGAAGCTTGCGCCTCTGACCCTTGTGTCCGTTCAATTCCAAATTCGCTAGAAGCTGAGCCCGCTTTCGCGCGCCGCATCCGCCAGCGCCTTGACGCGCCCGTGATAGAGATAGCCGCCGCGATCGAACACCACTTCCGTGACGCCGTTCTTCACCGCACGCTCCGCCAGCAGCTTGCCGACGGCCTTGGCGGCATCGATATTCGCGCCGGTGTTGCCGCTCTCGCGCATCGCCTTCTCCAGCGAGGAAGCCGACGCCAAGGTCTCGCCCTTGAGATCGTCGATGACCTGCGCGTAGATGTGCTTTGACGAGCGGAACACCGACAACCGCGGGCGGCCGCTGGCGGTGCGGCGCAACGACAGCCTCACGCGTTGCTTGCGCCGGGCATTCGTAATCTTGAGTCTCGACATGACCGGCTCCGTTACTTCTTCTTGCCTTCCTTGCGGAAGATAAATTCATCGGCATACTTTACGCCCTTGCCCTTGTAGGGCTCCGGCGGACGATAGCTGCGGATCTCGGCGGCGACCTGGCCGACGCGCTGGACATCGTTGCCGTTGATGACGATCTCGGTCGGCTTCGGCACCGTGATCGCGATGCCTTCCGGAATCTTGTAGACCACATCGTGGCTGTAGCCGAGTGCGAGCTGCAGGTTCTTGCCCTGCAGCGCGGCGCGATAACCGACGCCGGTGATCTCGAGTTTCTTCTCGAAACCCTTGGTGACGCCGGCGACCAGGTTGGCCACCTGCGCGCGCGCGGTGCCGTACAAAGCCTGGGCGCGGTTGGTTTCGACCCGCGGCGCAACCTTGACCACGCCGTTCTCGAACTTCACTTCGACATCGTCGTGCACGACAAACTGAAGCTGGCCCTTCGGACCCTTCATCTTGACGGTCTGTCCCTCGACGGTCGCGGTAACGCCCGACGGGATCGTCACAGGCCGCTTGCCAATACGTGACATGACTGGTCCTTCCTCAGAACACCGTGAAGAGAATTTCGCCGCCCACATTGGCGTCGCGCGCCTCGTGGTCGGCCATGATTCCCTTCGGGGTCGACAACACCGAAATTCCGAGACCGTTGTTCACGCGCGGCAGGTTCTTCACCGAGGCGTAAACCCGCCGCCCCGGCTTCGATACCCGCTCGATCTCGCGAATAACCGGCTCGCCGTCGAAATACTTCAACTCGATCTCAAGCTCGCTGCGCCCCGAGGCATGCTCGACGCTGGCATAGCCGCGGATGTAGCCTTCGGTCTTGAGCACCTCGAGCACGTTGGCGCGCATCTTCGAGCCCGGGGTCGAGACCTTGGGCTTGGCGCGCATCTGCGCGTTGCGGATGCGGGTGATGAGATCGCTGATCGGATCGTGCGTTGACATCTGACGACCCCCTTACCAGCTCGACTTCACGAGGCCGGGAATAAGGCCCTTGGAGCCGTATTCACGCATCGCGATGCGGCTCATCTTGTTCTTGCGATAGACCGAGCGCGGACGGCCGGTGATTTCGCAGCGGTTGCGAATCCGGGTCGCCGACGAATTGCGCGGCAGCTCGGCGAGCTTCAGCGTCGCGGCGAACCGCTCTTCCATCGGCTTCTTCTTGTCGGCGATGATGGCCTTGAGCTTGGCGCGCTTGGGCGCCGCGTTCTTGGTCATCCGCTTGCGACGGTTGTTCTTCTCGATCGAACTCTTCTTTGCCATGCTTGGCTCCTGGGTTTCCGCGTTTGAGAGGCTTTAAAGGCGTCTCACTGCCGGAACGGGAAATTGAATGCGGTTAACAAGGCTCTGGCTTCGTCGTCGGTCTGCGCCGTGGTGCAAACCGTGACGTCCATGCCCCATGTTTCCCCCATCTTGTCGAAGTCGATCTCGGGGAAAATGATGTGTTCCTTGATGCCGAGCGAATAGTTGCCGCGGCCGTCGAAGCTCTTCGGGTTGAGGCCGCGGAAATCCCGCACGCGCGGCAGCGCCACGTTGATCAGCCGGTCGATGAACTCGTACATCTTGGTCTTGCGCAGCGTGACCTTGCAGCCGATCGGCTGGTTCTCGCGCAGCTTGAAGGTCGCGATCGCAACCCGCGAATAGGTCACGATCGGCTTCTGGCCCGCGATCAAGCCGAGATCGGCGGCGGCCAGTTCCGCCTTCTTGCGGTCGTTGACGGCCTCGCCGACGCCCATGTTGAGCACGACCTTCTCCAGCCGCGGCACCTGCATGACGTTGGCATAGCCGAATTGCTCGGTTAGCTTGCCGCGGATTTCCTTGTCGAACTGTTCGCGTAAACGCGGAACGTATGCGGTATCAGCCATCGATCTCTGCTCCCGAGCGTTTGGCGACGCGTACCTTTTTGCCATCCGCCTGAATCTTGAAACCTATGCGGGTCGGCTTGCCGTCCTTGCCGACGTACGCAATGTTGGACAAATGGATCGGCGACTCCTTCGAGATGATGCCGCCCTCCTGCGCCTGGGTCTGCTTCTGGTGACGCTTGACGAGATTGACCCCGCGCACCAGCGCCTTGCCGTCGGCGGGACGCACCTCGAACACCTCGCCGGTGCGGCCCTTGTCGCGGCCGTTGAGCACGATGACCTTGTCGCCCTTGCGGATCTTGGCAGCCATCACAGCACCTCCGGCGCAAGCGAAATGATCTTCATGTGGTTCTTGGCGCGCAGCTCGCGCGGCACCGGCCCGAAGATGCGGGTGCCGACCGGCTCCGACTGGTTGTTGATCAGCACGGCGGCGTTGCGGTCGAAGCGGATGACGGAGCCGTCGGGGCGGCGGATGTCCTTGCGGACCCGCACCACCACGGCCTTCATGACGTCGCCCTTCTTCACCTTGCCGCGTGGAATTGCTTCCTTGATCGACACGACAATAACGTCGCCCACGGTGGCATAGCGGCGCTTGGAGCCCCCAAGCACCTTGATGCACATGACACGGCGTGCGCCTGAATTGTCGGCCACGTCGAGGTTGGTCTGCATCTGAATCATTGATGCACCTCGTCCTCTTTCTGATGCGCAAATTTGCGCCTAAATTTTCCCAAAATTTCGTTCGGCAAAGCCCAACGAACTTCAGGCCGTTTTCTTCTGCTCGCCCCGGACCACGGTCCAGCGCTTCAACTTCGAGATCGGCTTGCTTTCCTCGATCCACACCTGGTCGCCCGGCTTGAACTCGTTGTTCTCGTCGTGCGCATGATAGTTCTTCGAGCGGCGGATCGTCTTCTTGTAGATCGGGTGGGTGAAGCGGCGATCGACCCGCACCACCACCGTCTTGGCCTGCTTGTCGCTGACGACCACACCCTGAAGCGTACGTTTTGGCATGTCGGCCCCTTACTTCTTCTTCGCGCGCTGCTGCGCGGCGATGGTCTTGATACGGGCGATATCGCGGCGGGCTTCACGCAGCCGCGAGGTGTTTTCAAGTTGCCCGGTGGCGCGCTGGAAACGCAGATTGAAGCGCTCCTTCTTCAGATTGAGGACGGCATCGTCCATCTGATCCGGGCTCATGGCGCGGATATCGGCGGTTTTCATCTCGGCCATGACCACTTACTCCGCGATACGCGCGACGAAGCGCGTCTTGATCGGCAACTTGGCGGCGGCCAGCGACAGCGCTTCCTTGGCGGTCTGCACGGTCACCCCATCGATTTCGAAAATCACGCGGCCGGGTTTCACCCGCGCCACCCACAGTTCAGGCGTACCCTTGCCGGAGCCCATGCGGACTTCGGCGGGCTTCTTCGATACCGGCACATCCGGAAAGATACGGATCCAGACCCGCCCGGCACGCTTCATGTGACGGGTCAGCGCGCGGCGCGCGGCTTCGATCTGGCGCGCGGTGATCCGCTCCGGCGCCATTGCCTTCAGCCCGAACTGGCCGAACGACAACGTCGCTCCCGAAGTCGCAATGCCGTGGATACGGCCCTTATGCGCCTTCCGGAACTTGGTTTTCTTTGGTTGCATCATGGCTTTGCGCCTTCAAACCTTCTCTATTTCGCTCAAGCGGCGTCGCGACGCGGCCGTGAACTGTCGCCCTCGGCCATTTTCTTGTCCTGCGCCATCGGGTCGTGCTCGAGGATTTCGCCCTTGAAGATCCAGACCTTGACGCCGCAGGTGCCGAACGTGGTGAACGCGGTGGCCACGCCGTAATCGATATCCGCGCGCAGGGTATGCAGCGGCACGCGCCCTTCGCGATACCATTCCATGCGCGCGATTTCGGCGCCGCCGAGACGGCCCGAGCAGTTGATGCGAATGCCCTCGGCGCCAAGACGCATCGCCGACTGCACCGCGCGCTTCATGGCGCGGCGGAACGCGACGCGGCGCTCGAGCTGCTGCGCGATCGATTCGGCGACCAGCGTGGCGTCGAGCTCGGGCTTGCGGATTTCAACGATGTTGATGACGACGTCGGAAGCGGTGATGTCGGCGACGCGCTTGCGCAGCTTGTCGATGTCGGCGCCCTTCTTGCCGATCACGACGCCGGGACGCGCAGAGTGGATCGTCACGCGGCACTTCTTGTGCGGACGCTCGATCACGATCCTGGCGACCGCCGCCTGCTTCAATTCCTTGTGCAGCATCTCGCGGATTTTGACATCCTCGTGCAGCAGCTTGCCGTATTCGTTCTTGCCGGCGAACCAACGCGAATCCCACGTCCGGTTGATGCCCAGACGAAGTCCGATTGGATTGATTTTCTGACCCATCGTATTCTCCCGCGCCGATCAGGCGCTCGCCTCGGCCTCGACCTGACGAACCACGATCGTCAGTTGCGAGAACGGTTTAAAGACACGGCCCGAACGGCCACGGCCGCGCGGTGCGAAACGCTTCATCACGATGCCATTGCCGACATGCGCCTCGGCGACGACCAGATCGTCGACATCGAGGTCATGATTGTTCTCGGCGTTGGCAATCGCGGACTCCAGGCACTTCTTGACGTCAACCGCGATCCGCTTGCGCGAAAACTGCAGATCGGCAAGCGCGGCCGAAGCCTTCCTGCCGCGGATCAGTTGCGCGACAAGATTAAGCTTCTGCGGGCTGACCCGCAGCATGCGGGCGATCGCCTTGGCCTCGTTATCCGGGAGGCTCCGTTCGCGCTTTGGTTTGCTCATCGCCTGATCCTCAAGCCTTCTTGGCTTTCTTGTCGCCAGAATGGCCGTGGAAGGTACGGGTCGGCGAGAATTCGCCGAACTTGTGACCCACCATTTCCTCGTTGACCGATACCGGCACATGCTTCTGGCCGTTGTAGACGCCGAACACCAAACCGACGAACTGCGGCAGGATGGTCGAGCGGCGGCTCCAGATCTTGATCACGTCGTGACGGCCGGACGCGCGCGCGGCATCTGCCTTCTTGAGCAGAGAGCCTTCGACGAACGGGCCTTTCCAGACTGAACGAACCATGTCCGGCGTTCCTTACTTCTTCCGCTTGTGGCGGCTGATGAGAATGAATCTGTTGGTCGATTTGTTGGAGCGGGTCTTCTTGCCCTTGGTGGGCTTGCCCCACGGGGTCACCGGATGACGACCGCCGGAGGTGCGGCCTTCGCCGCCGCCGTGCGGATGATCTACTGGGTTCATGGAGACGCCGCGGTTATGAGGCTTGCGGCCGAGCCAGCGATTGCGACCGGCCTTGCCGATCGAGATGTTCATGTGATCCGGATTGGAGACCGCGCCGATGGTGCCGGTGCAGCGGCCGTGAACCAGGCGCTGCTCGCCGGAGTTCAGACGGATAATCACGTAGTCATGGTCGCGACCGACCAGCTGGGCGTAGGTGCCGGCGGAACGCGCCAGCTGGCCGCCCTTGCCGATCTTCAATTCCACGTTGTGGATGATGGTGCCGATCGGCATGTTGCCGAGCGGCATTACATTGCCCGGCTTCACGTCGACATAATTTCCGGCGACCACGGTGTCGCCGACGGCGAGGCGCTGCGGGGCCAGGATGTAGGATTGGGTGCCGTCGGAATATTTCAGCAAGGCGATAAACGCGGTGCGGTTCGGATCGTATTCGAGGCGCTCGACGGTCGCCGGCATGTCGACCTTGGTGCGCTTGAAGTCGACGATGCGGTAGGATTGCTTGTGACCGCCGCCGCGAAAGCGCACGACCATGCGGCCGGTATTGTTGCGGCCGCCGCTGGACTGCTTGCCCTCGGTCAACGCCTTGACCGGCTTGCCCTTGTAGAGTGCCGAACGATCGACCATCACCAATTGGCGCTGGCCGGGTGTCGTCGGATTGAATTTTTTCAATGCCATCGTGGTCTCGCTCTATAGCCCGGTGGTGACGTCGATGCGGTGGCCCTCTTCGAGGGTCACGATCGCGCGCTTCACGTCCGACTGGGAACCGAACTGGCCGCGGAACACCTTGGTCTTGCCCTTGCGCACCAGCGTGTTCACGCTCTTCACCTTGACGTCGAACAGCTTTTCGACGGCTTCCTTGATTTGCGGCTTGGTCGCCTTGCTCGCGACCTTGAACACCACCTTGTTGTGCTCGGAGGCAACCGTCGCCTTTTCGGTCACGACCGGAGCAACGATGATGTCGTAATGGCGCGGATCGATATTCTTCATTTGAAGCGCGCCTCCAACGCATCGAGCGCTGCCTTGGTCAGCACCAGCTTCTGGCGGCGCAGAATGTCATAGACGTTGATGCCCTGGACCGGCAGCACGTCGATGTTCGGGATGTTGCGGGCCGCGGTGGCAAAACCGTTGTGGACCTCGGCGCCGTCGATGATCAGCGCGTTGGTGAGACCGAGACCCGAGAAATGCCCGATCAGCGCCTTGGTCTTGGCGGCCTCGAGGGTCGCCGATTCAATCACGATCAGGCCGCCATCCCTGGCTTTGGCCGAGAGCGCATGGCGAAGCGCCAGCGCCCGAACCTTCTTCGGCAGCGCAAAGGCGTGCGAGCGCACCACCGGGCCGAACGCACGGCCGCCGCCGCGAAACTGCGGCACCCGGGCCGAGCCGTGACGCGCACCGCCGGTGCCCTTCTGCTTGTACATCTTCTTGCCGGTGCGCCAGACATCGGCGCGGCCCTGGGTCTTGTGGGTGCCGGCCTGACGCTTGGCGAGTTGCCAGTTGACGCAGCGCTGGATGATATCCTTGCGCGGCTCCAGGCCGAAAATGGCATCCGACAGCTGAACCGAGCCGGCCGCCTTGCCTTCGAGCGTTGTGACTTTCAGTTCCATCTCACGCGCTCCCCTGCTCGGCGGGCGCCTCAGCCGGTGCAGCCTGCTCGCCGCCGCCATCGGCCAGGCGGAACTTGCCAGGCTTCGGCGCGTCCTTCGGCAATTGCTTCTTGACGGCATCGCGCACCGCGATCCATCCGCCCTTGGAGCCGGGAACGGCGCCTTCGACGAGGATCAGGCCGCGGGCGACATCGGTCTGCACCACACGCAGGTTGAGCGTTGTGATGCGGTCGACGCCCATGTGGCCCGGCATCTTCTTGTTCTTGAAGGTCTTGCCGGGATCCTGCCGGCCGCCGGTCGAACCGATCGAACGATGCGAGACCGAGACGCCGTGGGTAGCGCGAAGGCCGCCGAAATTCCAGCGCTTGATGCCGCCGGCAAAGCCCTTGCCGACCGAGGTGCCGGTGACGTCGACGAACTGCCCGACCACGAAATGGTCGGCCTGAATTTCAGCGCCAACCGGGATCAGCGCGTCTTCCGACACGCGGAACTCGGTGACCTTGCGTTTCGGCTCGACCTTGGACACCGCGAACTGGCCGCGCTCTGCCTTCGGCAGATAGACGGTCTTGCGGGTGCCCGAACCGAGCTGCAAAGCGACGTAACCGTTCTTCTCGGTCGTGCGGTGACCCAGCACCTGGCAATTGCCAAGCTTCAGCACGGTCACGGGGATATGTTCGCCGGTCTCGGTAAAGACCCGCGTCATCCCGACCTTTTGTGCGACCACTCCGGAGCGCATCGGCGTGCTTCCTGTTCTTTCTGTCCGTTAACGTCGGACGGGAGCCAAAACTTTGTCTTCAGAGCTTGATTTCGACGTCGACACCGGCGGCCAGATCGAGCTTCATCAGGGCATCGACGGTCTGCGGGGTCGGATCGACAATATCGAGAAGGCGCTTGTGCGTGCGCATCTCGAATTGCTCGCGGCTCTTCTTGTCGACATGCGGCGAACGGTTGACGGTGAACTTCTCGATGCGGGTCGGCAGCGGAATCGGTCCGCGAACCTGTGCACCGGTACGTTTCGCCGTGTTCACGATCTCACGGGTCGACGAATCGAGGATTCGATGGTCGAACGCCTTGAGACGGATGCGAATATTCTGGCCGTTCATTGTGTCGATCTCTGTTGTGCTCTTCTGTTCGTCATTGCCGGGCTTGACCCGGCAATCCATCGATCTTCAGAAGAGTCCTGCGAAGAAGATGGATGCCCGGGTCAAGCCCGGGCATGACGACGGATAGTGTCCTTACTCAATAATGCTTGCGACGACGCCGGCACCGACGGTGCGGCCGCCTTCACGGATCGCGAAGCGCAGCTTTTCTTCCATCGCGATCGGCACGATCAGGTGCACTTCCATCGCGATGTTGTCGCCCGGCATCACCATCTCGGTGCCTTCGGGCAGATGCACGACGCCGGTCACGTCGGTGGTGCGGAAGTAGAACTGCGGCCGGTAGTTGGTGAAGAACGGGGTGTGACGGCCGCCCTCCTCCTTGGTCAGGATGTAAGCCTCGGCCTTGAACTTGGTGTGCGGCTTCACCGAACCCGGCTTGCACAACACCTGACCGCGCTCGACTTCCTCGCGCTTGGTGCCGCGCAGCAGCGCGCCGATGTTGTCGCCGGCCTGCCCCTGGTCGAGCAGCTTGCGGAACATCTCAACGCCGGTGACGATGGTCTTCTGGGTATCGCGCAGGCCGACGATCTCGATTTCCTCGCCGACCTTGATGACGCCGCGCTCGACGCGGCCGGTGACAACCGTACCGCGGCCCGAGATCGAGAACACGTCTTCGACCGGCATCAGGAACGGCTGGTCAATCGGACGCTCCGGCTGCGGAATGTAGCTGTCCACCGCCTTCATCAGTTCCAGGATCGCATCGTGGCCGAGCTTGGGGTCCTTGCCTTCGAGAGCGGCCAGCGCCGAGCCCTTGATGATCGGGATGGTGTCGCCCGGAAATTCATACTTCGAGAGCAATTCGCGGACTTCGAGCTCAACCAGCTCGAGCAGTTCCGGATCGTCGACCATGTCGCACTTGTTGAGGAACACCACGAGCGCGGGAACGCCGACCTGACGGGCCAGCAGGATGTGTTCGCGGGTCTGCGGCATCGGGCCGTCGGCCGCCGACACCACCAGGATGCCGCCGTCCATCTGCGCCGCGCCGGTGATCATGTTCTTCACATAGTCCGCGTGACCCGGACAATCGACGTGGGCGTAATGCCGGTTCGCGGTCTCGTATTCGACGTGCGCCGTCGAGATCGTGATGCCGCGCGCCTTCTCTTCCGGCGCCTTGTCGATCTGGTCGTATGCGGTGAACGTCGCGCCGCCGGTTTCCGCCAGCACCTTGGTGATCGCCGCTGTCAGCGATGTCTTGCCGTGGTCGACGTGACCGATGGTTCCGATGTTGCAATGCGGTTTAGTACGTTCAAACTTTGCTTTGGCCATTTGACTCTCCGTTCAGTCGTTAACTGCCGTCAACGACAATCAGGCAAACTTCTTCTGGACTTCCGCCGACACGTTTGCCGGCGCTTCCGCGTAGTGATCGAACTGCATGGTAAAGGTCGCGCGGCCCTGGCTCATCGAGCGCAGGTTATTCACGTAACCGAACATATTCATGAGCGGCACCATCGCATTGATGACGTTGGCGTTGCCGCGCATGTCTTGACCCTGGATCTGTCCGCGCCGCGAATTCAGGTCGCCGATGACCGAGCCGGTGTAGTCTTCCGGCGTCACCACCTCGACCTTCATGATCGGCTCGAGCAGGACCGACTTGCCCTTTTGCAGCGCTTCGCGGAAACAGGCGCGCGTTGCGATTTCGAAGGCCAGTGCCGAGGAGTCGACGTCATGATACTTGCCGTCGATGAGTTGCACCTTGACGTCCACCACCGGGAAGCCGGCGACCACGCCCGCGCCCAGCACCGACTCGATGCCCTTCTCGACACCCGGGATGTATTCCTTCGGCACCGTGCCGCCGACGATCTTGGACTCGAACTCGTAACCTTTTCCAGGCTCGTTCGGTTCGACGATAAGCGTAACGGCCGCGAACTGACCGGTACCGCCGGTCTGCTTCTTGTGGACGTAGCTCTGCTCCACGCGCTTGGTGACGCGCTCACGGAATGCCACCTGCGGCGCGCCGATATTGGCGTCGACCTTGTAGGTCCGGCGCAGGATGTCGACCTTGATGTCGAGATGGAGTTCGCCCATGCCCTTGAGAATGGTCTGGCCGGACTCCTGATCGGTCGAGACCCGGAACGACGGATCTTCCGCGGCAAGCTTCGCCAGCGCCACGCCGAGCTTTTCCTGGTCAGCCTTCGACTTCGGCTCGATCGCGATTTCAATCACCGGCTCGGGGAATTCCATCCTTTCCAGAATCACCGGCTTGTTCGCATCGCACAGCGTGTCGCCGGTGCGCGCTTCCTTGAGGCCCGCCAAAGCGACGATGTCGCCGGCAAAGGCTTCCTTGATGTCTTCGCGGTTGTTGGCATGCATCAGCAGCATGCGGCCGATCCGCTCCTTGCGGTCGCGGGTCGAATTGACGACGCCGGTGCCCGACAGCAGCGTGCCGGAATAGATGCGGCAGAAGGTGATGGTGCCGACGAACGGGTCGTCCATGATCTTGAACGCCAGCAGGGCCAGCGGTTCCTTGTCGTTCGGAAGCCGGACGACTTCGTTGCCGTCTTCATCGACGCCCTTGATGGCGGGCACGTCGACCGGCGACGGCAGATAGTCCACGACCGCGTCGAGCAGCGGCTGCACGCCCTTGTTTTTGAAGGCCGAGCCGCACAGCACCGGGAAGAACGCGCCGGTCAGCACCGCCTTGCGGATCATGCGCTTGAGCGTCGGTTCATCGGGCTCGTTGCCGTCGAGATAGGCGGCGAGAACGTCGTCGTCGAGCAGGACGGCGGCCTCAAGCAGTTTCTCGCGATATTCCTTGGCCTTCTCGACCATATCCTCGGGGATATCGATGTCCTTGAAGTTGGCGCCGAGCGCCTCGTCTTCCCAGACCACGCCCTTCATGCGGACGAGGTCGACCAGGCCCTTGAAGTTGTTCTCGGAGCCGATCGGCAGTTGAATCGCGATCGGCTTGGCGCCGAGGCGGTCAATGATGTCCTGCAGGCATTTGTAGAAGTCGGCGCCGGTCTTATCCATCTTGTTGGCGAACACGATGCGCGGAACTCTGTACTTGTCGCCCTGACGCCAGACGGTTTCGGTCTGCGGCTCAACGCCCTGGTTGCTGTCGAGCACGCAAACCGCGCCGTCGAGCACGCGCAGCGAACGCTCGACTTCGATGGTGAAGTCGACGTGGCCGGGGGTATCGATGATGTTGAGACGCTTGCCATTCCAGAATGCGGTGGTGGCGGCGGATGTGATGGTGATGCCACGCTCCTGCTCCTGCTCCATCCAGTCCATCGTCGCGGCACCTTCGTGCACTTCGCCGATTTTGTGGCTCTTGCCGGTGTAATACAGGATGCGCTCGGTGGTCGTGGTCTTGCCGGCATCGATATGCGCCATGATACCGAAGTTGCGGTAATCCTCTATGGCATGAACGCGGGGCATGGGATGTTCCTTAGATTCCGTTGTTTCGCCGTTACCAGCGATAATGCGAGAAGGCGCGGTTGGCTTCCGCCATCCGGTGCACATCTTCACGCTTCTTGACGGCATTCCCCCTGCCATTCGACGCGTCGAGCAGTTCGGCCGAGAGCCGCTCCGTCATCGTCTTTTCGTTGCGTTCGCGCGCCGCCGATATGATCCAGCGAATGCCGAGCGCCTGACGGCGCACCGAGCGGACTTCCACCGGCACCTGATAGGTGGCGCCACCGACGCGGCGCGAGCGCACTTCGATGGTCGGCATCACGTTTTCCAAAGCCTGCTCGAACACCGGCAGCGGGCCCTGCTTGGTCTTGGTCTCGATCATTTCGAGCGCGCCATACACGATGCTCTCGGCGGCGGACTTCTTGCCGTCGTACATGACCGAGTTCATGAATTTCGTGATGATGATGTTCCCGAATTTCGGATCCGGGTTCACTTCACGCTTTTCAGCAGAATGGCGACGAGACATCGATCTGTTCCCGATTACTTCGGACGTTTCGCGCCGTACTTCGAACGGCGCTGCTTGCGGTTCTTGACGCCCTGGGTATCGAGGACGCCGCGGAGAATGTGGTAGCGCACGCCGGGCAGATCCTTGACGCGGCCGCCGCGGATCATGACCACGGAGTGTTCCTGAAGGTTGTGGCCCTCACCCGGAATGTAGCCGATGACCTCGAAGCCGTTGGTCAGGCGCACCTTGGCGACCTTGCGGAGCGCCGAGTTCGGCTTCTTCGGGGTCGTGGTGTAGACGCGCGTGCAAACACCGCGCTTCTGCGGCGACTGCTGCAACGCCGGCACCTTCTTGCGCGACTTCTGCACAACGCGCGGACTTGCGATCAGCTGGTTGATCGTCGGCATGTCAGCCTTCACCCTTTAATTCGCGCGAAACCGGGAAACGGCTCCGCAAATTCCCGTCGGGACCAACGTCCCATTCCGTTGCCCCGCGCGAGTTGAACTCGCGCAAAGCGAAATCGCGCCAACTGCTCATCGCTGAGCGGAAAGCGCTTCGACGCCACAGAGGACCGCAATTGCAGATGATCAGCGTCGGCCGATCAGCCTGAAACCGAGGTCATGCATCCGAAATCAATCTCGAGAGAACTTGCTCAAGAGAAACAAAATCGTCCTGGCATTGCCTAGCTATAATCGACAGCGTTTGAGCGGCATTCGTCGAGGTTGGTGCCCGTCCAAAACCCTTAAGGGATTGAAAGGGTGATCCGTTCCGACTCTGGCGTCGCTCACCGCCTGTCGTTAAGTGCGCGGGTTCTATCGGCGCAGGGTGGCCAAGTCAAGGCAAAACCACTGCGATAGAAGCCCCTCTGGCGCCTGCAGAATCGGCCCTCCACGCGGGTTCGCCGGGCTCCCCAAACCGACGTTGCGGCAGGCCAAATCCAGATATTACCCGGATATTATTGCGGGCAACCCTGCCAGCCCATTTCCATTCCAATGCCACCCTTGAAGCTAAAGGTTTATTTGCCTTTCGCGGCGCAATGATAGGGCTTCGAAAGCCGGGGCTCGTCCATGAAATACACGGATGTCGCGATCATCGGCGGCGGGCTGGCCGGTTCGACAACTGCCGCCATGCTCGGGCGCGCCGGCATTTCGGCTGTTTTGATCGACCCGTACCCGCAGTATCCGCCGGATTTTCGCGTCGAAAAACTCAGCGGCGAGGTTCAGGTCGAACGCTTTCGCAAAACCGGCGTCGCCGAAGCGACGCTGCGCAGGGCCACCCACGACGGCGAGAACTGGATCGCGCGCTTCGGCTATCTGCTCGACAAAACGCCGAGCCAGCAATACGGCATCATGTACAACGCGCTGGTCAACAGCATCCGGGCCGAGATTCCGGCAAGCGTCGATTCGATCTACGCGAAGGCCGTGTCGATTTCGACCACTACCGATCGGCAAAAAGTCGTGCTGTCGAACGGCGAAGAGATTTCCGCCCGCCTTGTGGTGCTGACCGTCGGGTTGAACGTCGGCCTGCGTCGCCAGCTTGGAATCGAGCGCCGGCTGATCAGCGCCTGCCATTCGATTTCGATCGGATTCTACATGGCGCCGGTCGGCCGCCCCACCTTCGACTTTCCGGCGCTGACCTACTTCTCGGAACGGCCGAGCGACCGGTCAGGCTACCTGACGCTGTTTCCGATCGGAAACGCCATGCGCGCCAACCTGTTCGTCTATCGCCAGATCGACGATCCGTGGCTCCGGCAAATGCGCGACGCCCCCGTCGAGACCTTGAACGCCATGCTGCCGAGGCTTCGCAAGGTGATCGGCGATTTCGAGGTCACCGGCGACGTCAAGATCCGCCCGGTCGATCTCTATGTCAGTTCGGGCTATCGCCAGCCCGGCGTCATCCTGGTCGGCGACGCATTCGAGACCACCTGCCCGGTGACCGGGACCGGCACCGACAAGGTCTTCACCGACGTCGAGCGGCTCTGCAACGTCCACATACCCGCCTGGCTCGCGGCCGAGGGCATGGACGAAAGCAAGATCGCTGCGTTTTACGACGATCCGGTCAAGACGGCCTGCGACGCCTGGTCGGCCGCCAAAGCCTTCAACTTCCGCTCGGTATCGATCGAGACCGGCATCTACTGGCGGGCGCTGCGCTGGGCGCGTTTCCTGGCGCGGCTCGGTGAAGGCCTCTGGCGGCGCGCGCGCGAACGCCTCCACGCCGAGCCGAAATTCCGCGTTCAGTCCTCGTCATCATCGTCGTCGCTGTCGTCGTCCGCCTGATCGGCGGCGGCGTGCGGCGTGTGGCTCTGATCGTCCCAGAGCTTGCGATAGACGCCGTTGGCGGCGAGCAGCTTGGCATGCGAGCCGCGCTCGATCGCCTTGCCGCCCGATATCACGATGATCTCGTCCATCTCGACCACCGATGTCAGGCGGTGGGTCGAGAAGATCATGGTGCGGTTCTTGGCGACTTTCAAAAGCGTGCGGTTGATCGCAGCTTCCGTGGTCTGGTCGAGCGCCGAGGTCGCCTCGTCGAGCAGCAGGATCGACGGATCGCGCACGATGGCGCGCGCAATCGCAATGCGCTGGCGCTGGCCGCCCGACAGCGTATCGCCGCGCTCGCCGACCGAGGTGTCGTATTTCAGCGGCAGGCTCATGATGTAGCGGTGGATTTCGGCCTTGCGCGCCGCCTGCTCGACTTCTTCGTCGGTGGCGCCTTCCTTGCCGAGCCGGATGTTTTCCCGGATCGACATGTTGAACAGCATGTTCTCCTGGAACACCACCGCCATGCTCTTGCGCAGGGATTCGCGGGTGACGCGGCGAATATCGACGCCGTCGATGGTGACGCGCCCTTCGTCCGGCACATAAAGCCGAAGGATCAGATTGAGCAGCGTGCTCTTGCCGGAACCGCTGGGACCGACGATGGCGATGCTCTTGCCGACGTTGAGCTTGAGGCTGAAATTGTCGAGCACCGGCGTTGCGCTTCCCTCGTACTGGAAGGTCACGCGGTCGAAGGTGATGTCGTTGGTGATGCGCGGCAGATCGGGCGCGCCCGGACGATCGGCGCCGCGGGTCGGCTCATCCAGCAGTTCCTGGATGTGGCGCACCGCCGCCGCCGACTGGATCGACACCGGGATGAAATGCATGATGTGGGCGATGTTGTAGGACACCTCCCAGAACGCGCTTTCGAACGTCACGAAGGTCCCGATGGTGATCTGGCCCTTGGTGGCGAGATAGGCGCCGATCGCCAGCACCACGAGGTGCAGCAACAGCACGGAGATCGTGACCGTGCGCTCGACCATGGTCGACAGGAAGCCCGCGGACGCGATTTTCCGGCGCGCGTCGTCGTTGCGCATCGTGAACCAGCCCAGCGTCCGGCGCTGCAGGCTGAACGCCTTGACCACCGCCTGGGCCGCGACGTTTTCCTGCACCATGCCGAGTAGCGCGGATTCGTTGAGCTTCTGCTCGTAATTCGCCTGCACCGCCTTCGGCGTCAGGATTCGCGGACCGATCAGCGTGATCGGAAACACCAGTAGCGCCACCGCGGCGAGCTGCCAGTTCAGGAACAGCATCAGGACGATGCCGGCGATCAGTTCCGCGAACGGCAACGCCGCGCTGTTGGAAAAGCCCTTGACCGAGCCTTCGAAGGCCGAAAGGTCGATGGAAAAGCGCGACAGAATCTCGCCGCGCTTGGTGCGGGCGAAATAGGCCGACGGCAGGTTCTGGACATGCTCGAACAGCCGCGCGCGCACATCCGAGATCAGCGACGCCGAGAGCGTGGCGTCCCATCGTTCGTACCAGACCGCGACAATCGAGGTGAAGATGCCCGCTGCCCCCAGCACCGAGAGAATCCTCACCAGCGCCTCGAAATCCTCCTCGCCGAGCGCGTCGTCGATCAGGAATTTCAGGCTGAGCGGCATGATGACGTTGAACAGCGTCTCGACCAGGACGCCGAGGCCGACCAATGTCAGTATTTTCTTGTAGTTCTTCAGATACGGCTTGACGAACGCATAGATGGTCGCGAGCGCGCCGGCGGCTTCCTTGGCGGTGAAGACGACGAGGTCCTCCTCGTCCTCGTCGTCGTCAAGATCAATCTCGTCGTCATCATCGCCTTCGTCATCGGGCGGAGACGATGCGGCCGCCTTGCTACCGACGGCGCGATTTATAATATGCCCCGCAAGCGCATCGTCGAGCTCCGGCGCGGCGGAATCATCTACGGCGGCGGGGTTCTTGTGATCCGGCGGTGGAGGCTTGGACGCCATGAAACCAATCGATGCTGCACGGCCGGCATGACCGCAAGATTGAAGTTTATGCGATCAGAACGCGGCCGGCAAAGCAACTGCCAACCGCTTCCCTCCCATTGCGCCTGCGTTTCGCGGGGAACGACGGCCACTCAATCGTCAGAGGCGATCTTGTCGAAGAATGAATAGCGCAGGCTGTCGGAATCCGCGTACCACTGCCCCGGCCCCTTGTTGGCGGCGAGCGTTGCCGCCCACAGCGCGTCAGTGGTGTCGCGGCGGTGCATCGACAGGTCGAAGCCGTTGTTGAAAAACAGCTCCGACCATTCCCACCAGGTGCCGAGTTTCCTGACCCCGCGCAACAGGTCGTAGCGGTCGATCAGCGCCGGCGCCATATCTGACGTCACCGACCCGAACACCAGGCCGGACTTCATCACCCGGTTCAATTCGCGAATCGCCCGCGGCACCTGCTTTTCCGTGACATGGCACAGGCTGGTCTCGAACACGAAATCGAATTCTTCGTTCCGGAACGGCATATCGACGATCGTTCCGAGCTTGTTGTACTTCTTCAAAGCCTTCGGCGTCCTGGCGTGGATCGCGCGATTGTTCTCGATGCCCCATGCGTCGATGCCGCGCGCGCGCAGCGCGCCCACCAGTTCGCCGCTGGCGGATCCTGCCACCAGCAGCTTGTAACCCTTGGCCCTGTTCCAGACGATTTTGATGAGGTCGGCAAGGTAGGCCGGGTCGGTGAACCGGCTCCAGACCTCGCGATAGGGACCTAGCCCGCGATAATTCTCGAAATAGTCACGGTCGATCCTGTCCGAGACCGGTGTGCCGCTGCCGTTACCGCGCGCACGGCGCAGCCGCATCATCTCGGTTACAATGATGTCGGTGGCGGCATCGGAGGAATCGAGCAGCCCGTTGAGGGTCGAATCGAACAGATAGTCGCCGACCACCACCAGCCCCGGATGCTGCTTCGGGTCGGGCCGGTGATTGGTCATGACATCGCGCGCCGGCAGGCCGCCGGGAAGCGCATTCACCGACGACAGCCAGCGGTACGTCTTGCCCTCCATGAAATGCGCGCGCGCGTCGCCAAGCGAAGCCGGCAGCGATTTCAGGGCGGCGTCGATCAGTTCCTGATCGCCGAGATTGGCAAAGGCCAGCGCGTCGGAGCCGGCGATCAGCCAGTTCAGGACGCCGTGCTTGCCGACATCGTGACGCGCGCCCTCATTATAAACGCAGCAGCCGCCGAACGCTTCCGACATGAACCAGGCGCCCGGGATCTTCTCGCCCCAGAACGGCGTGTCGAACAGGATCGAAACCCGCAAGTAATGCGCCGGGCGATCGAAATAGGCGACGTGCCTGACCATCGACTTGCGCAGTTGCTCGCCGTCCCATCGCATGGTCGCAAGCCAGGAGTGCGGCAGGCACATCACCACGAGATCGAAGTCTTTGGTCTCGGGTCCCTTGCCGTTCATCATGTTGAGCTGATAACGGCCGGCCGCGGTCTTGCCGACCTTGAGAACCCGGTGATTGAGCTGGATCTCGGCGTCGACCTCGGACTTGAGGCAATCGATCAGCTGCTCGTTGCCGTTCTGGATCGAATAGAGGCCGATATAGCCGTCGATATCCATCACGAAGTTCTTCAGCGCATTCAACCCGTTGGTGTTGTGGCTTTCGGTGGCCAGATCGGAGCGCGCCATGGTCTTGAAAAAACGCTTGGCGGTGGGATCGTCGATTTCCCGGTCGAGCAACTCCTCGCAGGTGATGTAGGCCCAGGGATGTTCGTTGTCGTGCGCGCCGACGCCTTCGTAATATTCGATCGGCGAGACCATGTTGGCGCAGCGCTTGCGGAATGCCTCGATCGCGTCGGCAGTTTTGGCGCCGTATTTGCGGCGCATGCCCGGCACGTCGTTCAACAGTTCACCGTCGAACTGGACCTGCTCGGCATCCATCGGAATGGTCTGCAGGCCGAAATGCTGGATCAATTCGCGCAGCGGATCGGGGCCGGTCATCGAGTAATCGTAGATCTCGGCGACGCCGGCTTCATACATCGCGGGCGCCGCATCGAATTTGCGCGTGAGGATCTTGCCGCCGACCCGGTCGGACGCCTCATAGATGGTGACGCGGCAAAGCTCGCCCAGTTTCTTCTTCAGGTACCAGGCGCTCATCAGCCCGCCGGGGCCGCCGCCAACGATTGCAAGATCCAGCATGTGTTTTCCGTGGTCGCCCGCCGCCCCCTGTCCGGAAACACGCGGTCTAAGTCGTTTCACCAGAAGCGCTTTTCACCCTGAAGGGAAGATGAACAGATGTTGCTAGCAGAAACAGAATAGCCAAAAAATAGCAAAAAGGCCGGCTTGCGCCGGCCTTTTGATAACATCCTGAATCCGCTCAGACTTTATTCCGCCGGCGGCAGCGCCAGGGGTTCCACTTCGGGAGCGGCAGGCACGATGGTTGCCTGTTTTTCGCGCTCGTCGAGGATCAGCTTGTCGCGCTTGACGGCGACTTCGCGGATCTTGGCCATCGAGGCGCCGGTGCCCGCCGGGATCAGCCGGCCGACAATGACATTCTCCTTGAGGCCCTCGAGCGGGTCCACCTTGCCGTTGACGGCGGCTTCGGTGAGCACGCGGGTGGTCTCCTGGAACGAGGCCGCCGAGAAGAACGAGCGGGTCTGCAAGCTCGCCTTGGTGATGCCGAGCAGCACCGGCGTTCCCGTGGCGATCTTCTTGCCCTCTTCCCTGGCCTTGGCGTTGATCTGGTCGAACTCGATCTTGTCGATCTGCTCGCCCGAGATCATGTCGGTTTCGCCTTGGTCGGTGATCTCCACCTTCTGCAGCATCTGACGGACAATCACCTCGATGTGCTTGTCGTTGATCAGCACGCCCTGCAACCGGTAGACCTCCTGGATTTCGTTGACCAGATAGGCGGCGAGTTCCTCGATGCCCTTGATCGCCAGGATGTCGTGCGGCGCTGGATTGCCTTCGACGATGAAGTCGCCCTTTTCGACGATATCGCCGTCCTGCAGATGGATGTGCTTGCCCTTTGGAATGAGGTACTCGCGGGTCTCCTCGTTCTTGTCCATTGGCTCGATCGAGATGCGGCGCTTGTTCTTGTAGTCGCGGCCGAACCGGATGGTGCCGGCGATCTCGGCGATGATCGCGGCATCCTTCGGCTTGCGGGCCTCGAACAATTCCGCCACCCGCGGCAGACCGCCGGTGATGTCGCGAGTCTTGGCGCTTTCGGTGGAGATACGCGCCAGGATATCGCCGGTCTTGACCTTGGCGCCGACATCGACCGACAGAATGGCGTCGACCGAAAGCATGTAGCGAGCCTCGCCGCCACGCGCGAGCTTGAGGATCTTTCCATCCTTGCCCTTGACGACGATGGCCGGGCGCAAGTCCGCCCCGCCCCGCGACGTACGCCAGTCGATGACGACGCGCTTCGCTATACCGGTGGATTCGTCGAGCGTCTCCGAGATCGACTGGCCCTCGACCAGGTCCTCGAACCCGATGACACCCTCGACCTCGGTCAGCACCGGCCGGGTGTACGGATCCCATTCGGCGATGCGCTGGCCGCGCTTGACCATGTCGCCTTCATCGACCCGCATCCGCGCACCGTACTGAATGCGGTGCGTCGCACGCTCGGTACCGTCGGCGTCGGTGACCGCAACCACCATGTTGCGGACCATCGCCACTAGGTGGCCTTCGCCGTTCTTGGCGATCGCCTTGTTCTTGATCGTCACCTTGCCGTCGAAATTCGACTCGATGAACGACTGCTCGTTGATCTGCGCCGCACCGCCGATGTGGAAGGTGCGCATCGTCAACTGCGTGCCGGGCTCGCCGATCGACTGCGCCGCGATGACGCCGACGGCTTCGCCGTGGTTGACCGGCGTGCCGCGAGCTAGATCGCGGCCGTAGCACTTGCCGCAAATGCCGTTGACGAGTTCGCAGGTCAGCGCCGAACGGATCTTCACTTCTTGGATGCCGGCCTGTTGGATGGCGTCGACGTGAGTCTCCTCCATCAGCGTGCCGCGCTTGACCACGATCTTGTTGGTCGCGGGGTCGCGCAGATCCTCGCCGCTGGTACGGCCGAGAATGCGCGATGCCAGCGAGGCAACCACCGTACCGGCATCGATGATGGCGCGCATCTTGATGCCGAGCTTGGTGCCGCAATCGTCGGCCGTGATGATGCAGTCCTGCGCCACGTCGACCAGACGGCGCGTCAGGTAGCCGGAGTTCGCGGTCTTCAACGCGGTGTCCGCCAGGCCCTTGCGGGCGCCGTGGGTTGAGTTGAAGTATTCGAGCACCGACAGGCCTTCCTTGAAGTTGGAAATGATCGGCGTCTCGATGATCTCGCCCGACGGCTTGGCCATCAGGCCGCGCATGCCGGCAAGCTGGCGCATCTGGTCCTGCGAACCACGGGCGCCGGAGTTCGACATCATGAAGATCGAGTTGATCTGGGCCTCGCCGCCTTTCGGATTCTTCTTAACGGCGGAGATTTCCGTCATCATGTCTTCGGAAATCTTCTTGGTGCACTTCGACCAGGCGTCCACGACCTTGTTGTACTTCTCGCCGTGGGTGATCAGGCCGTCATTGTATTGCTGCTCGAACTCCTTCGCCAGCGTGCGGGTGTCCTCGACGATCTTCCACTTCGAAGCCGGCACCACCATGTCGTCCTTGCCGAAGGAAATACCGGCCTTGAACGCATTGTAGAAGCCGAGCGCCATGATGCGGTCGCAGAAGATCACGGTCTCCTTCTGACCGCAGTGACGATAGACCTGGTCGATGACGCCGGAGATCTCCTTCTTGGTCATCAGCTTGTTGATGACTTCGAATGGCATCTTCGGCGATTTCGGCAGCACCTGTCCGAGCATGGCGCGGCCGGCCGTGGTGTCGTACCAGCGGCTGACCGGCTTGTTGTTCTCGTCGACGCCCTGCCAGCGGTACTTGATCTTGGTGTGGAGGTGGATGACCTTCGAGTGCAAGGCGTGCTCGATCTCGGCCATCTCGCCGTAGAGCTTGCCCTCGCCGGGCAGGCCTTCGCGCAGGATCGACAGATAGTACAGCCCGAGCACGATATCCTGCGACGGCACGATGATCGGCTGGCCGTTCGCCGGATGCAGGATGTTGTTGGTCGACATCATCAGCACGCGCGCTTCGAGCTGCGCTTCCAGCGACAGCGGCACGTGCACGGCCATCTGGTCGCCGTCGAAGTCGGCGTTGAACGCCGCGCACACTAAAGGATGGAGCTGGATCGCCTTGCCCTCGATCAGCACCGGCTCGAACGCCTGGATGCCCAGCCGATGCAGCGTCGGCGCGCGGTTGAGCAGCACCGGATGCTCGCGGATCACCTCGTCGAGAATATCCCAGACCTCGGGACGCTCTTTTTCGACCAGCTTCTTGGCCTGCTTGACCGTCGTCGACAGACCCTTGGCGTCGAGCCGCGAATAGATGAACGGCTTGAACAGCTCGAGCGCCATCTTCTTCGGCAGGCCGCACTGGTGCAGCCGCAGTTCGGGACCGACCACGATCACCGAACGGCCGGAATAGTCGACGCGCTTGCCGAGCAGGTTCTGCCGGAAGCGGCCCTGCTTGCCCTTGAGCATGTCGGCCAGCGATTTCAGCGGACGCTTGTTGGCGCCGGTGATGACGCGGCCGCGGCGGCCGTTGTCGAACAGGGCGTCGACCGCCTCCTGCAGCATGCGCTTTTCATTGCGGATGATGATGTCGGGCGCGCGCAGCTCCATCAGCCGCTTCAGGCGGTTGTTGCGGTTGATGACGCGGCGGTAGAGATCGTTGAGATCCGAGGTCGCAAAGCGGCCGCCGTCGAGCGGCACCAGCGGACGCAGGTCCGGCGGAATCACCGGCACCACGGTCAGGATCATCCACTCCGGCTTGTTGCCGGAATAGCGGAACGCCTCGACGATCTTCAGGCGCTTGGCGAGCTTCTTGTGCTTGATGTCGGATTCGGTCTCCTGCATCTCGAGGCGCAGGGATGCCTCAAGCTTTTCGAGCTCAAGCCCCTTGAGCAATTCGCGGATCGCCTCGGCGCCGATCATGGCGGTGAAGCTGTCCTGGCCGTATTCGTCCTGCGCCTTCAGGTACTCGTCTTCCGACAGCAGTTGACGGTCCTTGAGCGCGGTGAGGCCGGGCTCGAGCACGACGTAATATTCGAAATACAGGATCCGCTCGAGATCCTTCAGCGTCATGTCGAGCAAAAGGCCGATGCGCGACGGCAGCGACTTCAAAAACCAGATATGCGCAACCGGCGCTGCCAGTTCGATATGGCCCATGCGCTCGCGCCGGACCCGGGACAGCGTCACTTCGACCGAGCACTTTTCGCAGATGATGCCCTTGTACTTCATGCGCTTGTACTTGCCGCACAGGCACTCGTAATCCTTGATCGGCCCGAAGATGCGCGCGCAGAACAGGCCGTCGCGCTCGGGCTTGAAGGTGCGGTAGTTGATGGTCTCCGGCTTCTTGATCTCGCCGTAGGACCACGACAGAATCTTTTCCGGAGACGCGATTGAAATCCGGATCTGGTCGAAGACCTGGGCCGGGGTCGTCGGATTGAAAAGATTCATAATTTCTTGGTTCATGGTCCTCTCCTCGCGTGCCGATCGTCACCGGCAGCAAATTCGAAATTCTCTTTTAGCCACGCGCCCTGCTCAACGTCCGAGCGAGGCGTGGGATGCCCGGCGCAAGGCGCCGGGCATGACGCTTTTGGTTACTCCGCCGCCTCGGACGTCGGGCCGCCGACCTTGGAATTGTGCAGGTCGACGTTGAGGCCCAGCGAACGCATTTCCTTGACCAGCACGTTGAACGATTCCGGAATACCCGCTTCGAACGTGTCGTCGCCGCGCACGATCGCCTCGTACACCTTGGTACGGCCGGCGACGTCGTCCGATTTCACGGTCAGCATTTCCTGGAGCGTGTACGCCGCGCCGTAAGCCTCGAGCGCCCACACTTCCATTTCGCCGAAACGCTGGCCGCCGAACTGCGCCTTGCCACCCAGCGGCTGCTGGGTCACGAGCGAGTACGGCCCGATCGAACGGGCGTGGATCTTGTCGTCCACGAGGTGATGCAGCTTGAGCATGTAGATGTACCCAACCGTCACCTTGCGATCGAACGCGTCGCCGGTCCGGCCGTCATAGACGGTCGATTGTCCGGAGGCGTCGAGGCCGGCAAGCTTGAGCATCTCCTCGATATCGGCTTCCTTGGCGCCGTCGAACACCGGTGTGGCGATCGGCACGCCGTGACGCAGGTTGCCGCCAAGCTCCATCAATTCGGCATCATTGAGCGATTTGATGGTTTCATCGTCGCCGTAGATCTTTTTCAAGGTCTCCTTCAGCGGCTTGGTGTCCTGTTTGGCGGTGGCAAGATAAGCGTCGACCGCCTGCCCGATGCGCTTGCCGAGGCCGGCGCAGGCCCAGCCAAGATGCGTTTCGAGGATTTGGCCGACGTTCATCCGGCTCGGCACGCCGAGCGGATTGAGCACGATGTCGGCGTGCGTCCCGTCCTCAAGGAACGGCATGTCCTCGACCGGAACGATCTTCGACACCACGCCCTTGTTGCCGTGACGGCCCGCCATCTTGTCGCCGGGCTGAATCTTGCGCTTCACCGCGACGAAGACCTTGACCATCTTCATCACGCCGGGCGGCAATTCGTCGCCACGCTGCAGTTTCTCGACCTTGTCGAGGAAGCGCTGTTCAAGGCCCTTTTTCGATTCGTCGTACTGCTTCCGCATGGCCTCGATTTCGGCCATCAGCTTGTCGTTGGGGGACGCAAACATCCACCATTGCGACCGCGGATGCTCGTCGAGCACCGCGCGCGTGATCTTGGTGTCCTTCTTGAAGCCCTTCGGACCGGCGATGCCCTGGCGGTTTTCCAATAGCTCCGCCAGACGGCCGTAGACGTTACGGTCGAGAATCGCCTGCTCGTCGTCGCGGTCCTTGGCCAGACGCTCGATCTCTTCCCGTTCGATCGCCAGCGCGCGCTCGTCCTTGTCGACGCCGTGCCGGTTGAACACCCGCACTTCGACGATGGTGCCCTGCACGCCCGGAGGCACGCGCAGCGAGGTATCGCGAACGTCGGAGGCCTTTTCGCCGAAGATGGCGCGCAGCAGCTTTTCTTCCGGCGTCATCGGGCTTTCGCCCTTCGGCGTGATCTTGCCGACCAGGATGTCGCCGGCGCGCACTTCAGCGCCGATATAGACGATGCCGGCTTCGTCGAGGTTCTTCAGCGCTTCTTCCGAGACGTTCGGAATGTCGCGGGTGATTTCCTCAGGGCCGAGCTTGGTGTCGCGGGCCATCACCTCGAATTCCTCGATATGGATCGAGGTGAAGACGTCGTCCTTGACGATACGCTCGGAGAGCAGGATCGAGTCCTCGAAGTTGTAGCCATTCCACGGCATGAACGCGACCAGCACGTTGCGGCCGAGCGCCAGTTCGCCGAGATCGGTCGAAGGACCGTCCGCGATGATGTCGCCCTTGGTCACCTGGTCGCCCACCTTCACCAGCGGACGCTGGTTGATGCAGGTCGACTGGTTGGAGCGCTGGTACTTCATGAGCCGGTAGATATCGACACCCGACTTGGTGGGATCGAGATCGTCGGTGGCGCGGATCACGATACGGGTAGCGTCGATCTGGTCGATCACGCCGGTCCGCCGTGCGGCGATCGCCGCACCGGAGTCGCGTGCGACCACGCCTTCCATGCCGGTGCCGACGAACGGCGCCTCGGCGCGTACCAGCGGCACGGCCTGACGCTGCATGTTCGAACCCATCAGCGCGCGGTTGGCGTCGTCGTTCTCGAGGAACGGAATCAGGGCCGCGGCCACCGAAACCAGCTGCTTCGGCGACACGTCCATGTAGTCGACCTTGTCAGGCGTGATCATCAGCACGTCGCCGGAATGGCGGCAGACCACGAGGTCGTCGGTGAAGCGGCCGCGATTGTCGAGCGCGACGTTGGCTTGCGCTACGTGGTAGCGACCCTCTTCCATCGCCGACAGATAGACCACCTCGTCGGTGACGCGGCCGTCCTTGACCTTGCGGTAGGGCGTCTCCACGAAGCCGTATTTATTGACGCGCGCGAAGGTCGCGAGCGAATTGATCAGGCCGATATTCGGCCCTTCCGGGGTCTCGATCGGACAGATCCGGCCGTAATGGGTCGGATGCACGTCGCGCACCTCGAAGCCGGCGCGCTCACGGGTGAGACCGCCCGGCCCAAGCGCCGACAGGCGGCGCTTGTGGGTGATTTCCGACAAGGGATTGGTCTGGTCCATGAACTGCGACAGTTGCGACGAGCCGAAGAACTCGCGCACCGCGGCGGCCGCCGGCTTGGCGTTGATCAGGTCCTGCGGCATCACGGTGTCGATATCGACACTGGACATGCGCTCCTTGATCGCGCGCTCCATGCGCAACAGGCCGATGCGGTACTGGTTCTCCATCAACTCGCCGACCGAGCGCACGCGCCGGTTGCCGAGGTGATCGATGTCGTCGATCTCGCCCTTGCCGTCGCGCAGGTCGACCAGCGTCTTGATGACGGCGAGAATGTCTTCCTTGCGCAGCGTGCGATGGGTGTCGGGCGCATCGAGTTCTAGGCGCATGTTCATCTTGACGCGGCCGACCGCCGACAGGTCATAGCGCTCGCTGTCGAAGAACAGCGACTGGAACATGGTCTGGGCCGAGTCGATGGTCGGCGGCTCGCCGGGACGCATCACGCGGTAGATGTCGAACAGCGCGTCCTCGCGCGTCATGTTCTTGTCGGCATGCAGCGTGTTGCGGATATAGGCGCCGACATTGACATGGTCGATGTCGAGCAGCGGCAATTCCTTGTAGCCGTGCTCGTTGAGCGCCTTCAGCGACTTCTCGGTGATTTCCTCGCCGGCCTCGGCGTAGATTTCGCCGGTTTTTGGATTGACGAGGTCCTCGGCCAGGTAATTGCCGACCAGTTCCTCATCCGACAGGCGCAGCGCCTTGAGGCCCTTTTCCTGGAGCTGGCGCGCCGCGCGCACGGTCAGCTTCTTGCCGGCTTCGAGCACGACCTTGCCGCTGTCGGCATCGATCAGGTCGTTGATGGTGCTGTAGCCGCGAAAACGGGTGGCGTCGAACGGCACGCGCCAGCCATCCTTGGCCCGCTTGTAGCTGATCTTCTTGTAGAACGTCGACAGGATGGTTTCGCCATCGAGGCCGAGCGCGAACATCAGCGAGGTCACCGGAATCTTGCGGCGGCGGTCGATGCGCGCGAACACGATGTCCTTGGCGTCGAATTCGATATCGAGCCAGGAACCGCGATAGGGGATCACGCGCGCGGCGAACAGCAGCTTGCCCGACGAATGGGTCTTGCCCTTGTCGTGGTCGAAGAACACGCCGGGCGAGCGATGCATCTGCGAAACGATGACGCGCTCGGTGCCGTTGACGACGAAGGTGCCGTTCATGGTCATGAGCGGGATATCGCCCATGTAGACGTCCTGCTCCTTGATGTCCTTGACCGACTTGGCGCCGGTTTCCTCGTCGATATCGAACACGATCAGGCGCAGCGTCACCTTGAGCGGCGCCGCATAGGTCATGCCGCGCTGGCGGCACTCATCGACGTCGTATTTCGGCGGCTCGAATTCGTAGCGGACGAATTCCAGCATCGAGGTGCCGGAAAAGTCCGAGATCGGAAACACCGACCGGAACACCGCCTGCAAGCCTTCGTCCAGCCGCCCGCCCACAGGCTCATCGACCATCAGGAACTGGTCATAGGACGCCTTCTGAACCTCGATGAGGTTCGGCATCTCTGCGACTTCCTTGATGTGTCCGAAGAACTTGCGAACGCGTTTGCGACCGGTGAATGTCTGCTGCGCCATCGTGGCCTCTCATTTCGTCGCCCGTCAGGGGCGAACCTTCCGAAGCGCGATTGCCATCGCCCCCGGGTTGAATTTCGACACGCCCTGAAACTTCGAAGCCCAATGCCGGTTTTTAATCCCGACCTCGAACACCAGACCTTCAAAACGCAAAACGACGCGCGGGGCGCATGAACGCACCCGCCCGTCTAACCCTGCCTAGTCACGGACCGAAAAAGCCCGAAATTGCCTGTCTCCCAACGGCTTGCGTCGGGAACGACGCCGTTCCCCTTGCCAACCGTGCTTTCGTGCTGCCGTCCCGATATGGGATGGCAATCGTGGAGATTCGAGGGGTAAGCTCCCGAATCCCCACACTTTTTTGTGTATAACGTGCGGCGAGTTGCCCCGCCTGCCTGACCGGGATTACCCGGCCATCCACGTCTTCCGTTAGCTTCCGATCCCGGATCGCGCTCGGCTTTGCCTCGCTTGTCCGGGATTTCGCTTCCGTAGCCTGCGGTTACTTCAGCTCAACCTTGGCGCCGGCCTTCTCGAGCTGGGCCTTGATCTTCTCGGCTTCGTCCTTGTTCACGCCTTCCTTGACAGGCTTGGGCGCGCCCTCGACGAGGTCCTTGGCTTCCTTGAGGCCGAGGCTGGTGATGGCCCGGACTTCCTTGATGACCTCAATCTTCTTCTCGCCGGCGGCGGTGAGAATGACCGAGAACTCGGTCTTTTCTTCAGCCGGCGCAGCGGCGGCAGCGGCCGGACCGGCCACCGCAACGGCGGCAGCGGCGGACACGCCCCACTTCTCTTCCAGCAGCTTTGCGAGCTCCGCAGCCTCGAGGACCGTGAGTCCCGACAAGTCGTCAACAATCTTCTTTAAGTCAGCCATTGATCTGTTTCCTTAAGCGTATCGGTTCGAACCAGGTTTGATTTGCGAAGGGGGTCAGGCCGCTTCGCTCTTTGAGGCATAGGCCTGAACCACGCGCGCCAGTTTTGAGGCGGGCGCAGTGGTGAGCTGAGCGATCTTGGTCGCCGGCGCCACAAGCAGGCCGACGATCTTGCCACGCAACTCATCGAGCGACGGCAGGGCGGCGAGCGCCTTAACGCCGTTGATGTCCAGGACGGTTTTACCCATCGAGCCGCCGAGAATGACGAACTGCTCGTTCGTCTTGGCGAATTCGATGGCAACCTTCGGCGCCGCTACCGGATCGTTTGAAGTCGCGATCACGGTCGGCCCCTTCAACAGGGAGCCGATGGCAACGACGTCCGTGCCTTCAAGAGCAATTTTGGCGAGACGGTTCTTCGAGACCTTCACCGACGCGCCCGCCTGCTTCATCTGCATGCGCAGCTTCTGCATCTGGGCCACGGTGAGGCCGGAATAATGGGCGACGACTGCCACGCTGGTAGCCTTGAAAAGACCATTCAGCGCCTCAACCGCGTCCTTTTTTGCCGCTCTTTCCACAGCAAGCTCTCTCCGGTTGGCGGTCTTTGCCTGTTGGCAGGACCGCCGGGTTGCACCCATCGTCCCGCCCTAACCTGACCTCGGGACATTTCAGTCCTGAGGACACCTCGGGGCAGAACGACATTGAAAAGCCTGCCCTCCCGAACCAGATGGCGCGGGGTGTCGAGGTTCGAACCATATCCGCCGCCCGTCGCCATAAAGGCGACATACAGCAAAATCCGGTCTTCACCCGTCTATGCAGGCCATCCGATTAAGCCGTTGAAGAAACTTGAGGTTTCATCGCGGGCGCCCGCAGTCTTGGACAGGATCGAGGCCTCCGGCACGCCGAAAGACCCCTGCTCATATTCCGCTAAGGCGACAGGTTTCCTTCCTTTCGAGCAATCCATGCGGATGTCCTGAAAGGAATGGTCTCCTGTCCAACGTTTTCGGAATGCGAGCACAGACGTGCCAGCAACAGCCAGCACGCCCGGAGCCGGTTGTCTAACGACTCTTTTCCGGCTTGCCAAGGGCAAAATCACGCCAATTCGGCCCGCGGGCGAATCCTTGAAATCCGGCCCGAAATCGGGGGATTCAGGCTGTCAGAACCGGATAGGCCAGCGGCTGGCCGGCGAAAAAGGTGTCGAGATTGGCGATCACGCAGTTCTGCATCGCCGTATGCGACTCCTGGGTATGCCCGCCGATATGCGGGGTCAGCACCACATTCGGAAGGCCGGTCAGCGCATCGGGCGCATGCGGCTCTTTCGGGTACACGTCGAGACCGGCGCCGGCGATGGTCTGGTCGGCCAGCGCCGCCACCAGGGCCTCTTGATCGATCACCGAGCCTCTGGAGATGTTGACGACGTAGCCGTCCTTGCCGAGCTTTTGCAGGATCCCGGCATCGACGACATGGTTGGTGTCCTCGCCGGCGCGAACCGCGATCATCAGGACGGTGCACCATTCCGCCAGCGCCTCGAGGCTCGGCAGGTATTGGTAAGGCACCTCCCGTCTGCTGCGGCTGAAATAGCCGACCTCGCACTCGAACGCCGCAACGCGGCTTGCGATCTTGCGGCCGATCTCGCCCATGCCGTAGACGCCGACGCGGCGGCCGGGATTGCCGGGTTGCGGACGCATCAGCGGCGACGGTTTTGCCGCCGCCCAGTTGCCGCTGCGGACATAATCGTCCGCCGGCAAAAGCCTGCGCGTGGCCGCCAGCATCAAGGTCACGGCCAGGTCGGCAACGGCGGACGCGTTGGCGCCGGGGCTGTGGCCGACCGCGATTCCGCGCCTGGCCGCTGCCGCCATGTCGACGCCGTCAAAACCGGTGCCGTAACAGACGATCGCGCGCAGCGACGGCATCATGTCCATCATGTCGCCCCCGAGCGGGGTGCCGCCGGCCGTTATCATCGCGCGGATGCCGGACAGTTGCTCGGCGGTGAAGACGTCACGCGGCGGCTTTCCCGCCGCATCCATCAGATCGTAGCGCTGCCCGATGCGCAGCATCAGCGCCTTGGGGAAGCGTGAATAGATTAAGACCTTGTCGGGCATCGACGGATTTCCTGATGTTAAAGATAAAGGGCGGAATCGGTTGCCCAATTCCGCCCTGGTTATCTCGCGCGCTTCGTAGCGCCCCTAACCCAGCAGGCTGCCGGGCTCGACTTTTACGCCCGGCCCCATGGTGGAGGAAACCGCGACGCGCTGGATGTAGGTGCCTTTCGATCCCGATGGCTTGGCCTTGGCGACCGCATCCGCAAGCGCCCTGACGTTTTGCACCAGTTTCTCTTCGGAGAACGACGCCTTGCCGATGCCGGCCTGCACGATGCCGGCTTTTTCGACCCGGAATTCGACCGAACCGCCCTTGGCGCCCTTGACGGCATTGCCGATGTCCATGGTGACGGTGCCGATCTTCGGGTTCGGCATCATGCCGCGCGGTCCCAGCACTTTGCCGAGCCGACCGACCAGCGGCATCATGTCGGGGGTCGCGATGCAGCGATCGAAGTCGATCTGGCCGCCCTGTACTTTCTCGACCAGGTCCTCGGCGCCGACCACGTCCGCACCCGCCGCCTTGGCCTCTTCAGCCTTGGCGCCGCGCGCAAACACCCCGACCCGCAGGGTGCGTCCGGTGCCGTTCGGCAAGATCACCACGCCGCGCACCATCTGATCGGCATGACGGGGATCGACGCCGAGATTGATCGCAATCTCGACGGTCTCGTCGAACTTCGACTTGGCGCGTTCCTTGACCATCTTGATGGCGTCGGCGAGCGGATAAAGCTTTTCGCGATCAACGCCCTCGCGGGCCTTCTTCAAACGTTTTCCAATTGCCATGACCGTTACCCCGCCACCTCGACGCCCATCGAACGGGCTGAGCCCTCGACCATCTTCATGGCCGCTTCGATGGTGTCGCAATTCAGATCTTTCATCTTGGCCTCGGCGATCTCGCGCACCTGCGCCTTCGTCACCTTGCCGGCCTTGTCGCGGCCCGGAGCCTTCGACCCCGAGGTCAGCTTGGCCGCCTTCTTGATGAAGAAAGACATCGGCGGCGTCTTCATCTCGAAGGTGAACGAACGATCGGCGTAGATCGTGATCACCACCGGAATCGGGGTGTTCTTCTCTTCCTTCTGCGTCTGGGCGTTGAACGCCTTGCAGAACTCCATGATGTTGAGGCCGCGCTGACCAAGCGCGGGTCCGATCGGGGGCGAAGGATTCGCCGCACCGGCCGGCACCTGCAATTTCAGGTATCCGGTCACTTTCTTTGCCATCTGTCACTCCTGTTGTGCCGACCGAAATCGGCTGTTTCAGGTTTCGTGGTTCGGATGAAAACGGTTGGCGCCGCTTTTACCCTCCCACGGCCTTCCCGCTCAGACCTTCTCGACCTGAGCGAATTCCAGTTCGACCGGCGTGGCGCGTCCGAAGATCGACACCGCGACCTTGACGCGCGAGCGCGCCTCGTCGATTTCCTCGACCACCCCGGAGAACGACGCGAACGGCCCATCGGCGACCCGCACATTCTCGCCGATCTCGAACGAGACCGAAGCCTTGGGGCGTTCCACGCCTTCCTGCACCTGGTGCAGGATCCGCATGGCTTCGGCTTCCGAGATCGGCATCGGCTTGTTTTCCGCGCCGAGAAAGCCCGTGACCTTCGGAGTATTCTTGATGAGGTGGAAGGCCTCATCGGTCAGTTTCATCTTGACCAGGACATAGCCCGGGAAAAACTTGCGCTCGGCGTCGATCTTGCGGCCGCGGCGTATTTCGGTGACCTTTTCGGTCGGCACCAGCACCTGCTCGAACAGTTCTTCAAGCCCGCGCTGCTTCGATTGCTCGCGGATCGATTCCGCGACCTTCTTTTCGAAGTTCGAATAGGCGTGGACGATATACCAGCGCTTGTCCATCGTTTCGGTTCCGGCGGTTGCCATCAGTGAATGCCGAGCAGGAAGGTGACGAGATAACGGATCAGTTGATCCGAGGCGAAGAAGAAGATCGAAGCCAGCGCCACCATGACGAACACCATGATGGTGGTGATCATGGTTTCGCGGCGGGTGGGCCAGGTGACCTTGTTGGTCTCCTGGCGCACTTCCTGCAGGAACTTGAACGGGCTGAGAGCCATCGTTTATTCGATCCGCGTCCATCGTGGAACGCACAGTTGTCTTAAGGAATCCGAACAGCCCTCTAGCGCCCAGCCCTCTTCTGAAGGATGAGCCGGCAAGCGGGCTCGATTATTCGGGGGATTTCAAAGCCGCGCCGGATATCCGTCGAAGCGGGCCGGCAGCAGGTGGCGGCTATGTACTGCGGGCGGCGGTAAAGGTCAAGGCAGGCGGGAACTTGAAATCAGAATTGCATCGAAAATCTCAGGGCTTCGCGGGTTCAGCCTGCGCAGGGGCCTTTTGGACCTTGGCGGCTTTCGGCTGGCGGTCGCGCGCGGCGATCAGTTCATTCCTGAGCTTCAACCGTTCGTCGGTTGTCATGGTGGGCTCGTCGCGCTCCGGTGGCTTGTCTTGTATCGGGGAATAAGCGCCGGCTTTCGGGGCCGCCGGCGCCTGGGCCCGCGCGTCCATCGGCGATGAGCCGGCACTCGAAGTCGCACAGCCGCCAAGCGAGAGGCCCGACAATAGCAGCGCTCCCGCAGCGAGCGCCGTTACCTTTCGCCGATTCGACATTACGCAACACCCATGGATGGTTGTTCCACGAGTATTGCGGGCCAATTATGACCATTGCTCGGGGCCCCCGATGCGGTTCAGCGCATGCTTTCCCTTGCAGTTCGCAGCAACTATTCAATCGATCATGCTGCCGTCCCGGAACGAGGCAGGCAATCCATCTGTGACCATGCTCACATCTGACGCCCGATACGACGATTGCGGTTGAATATCAATGTCTTGCGCAGGCAAGACTGGCAGGGCAATACTCCGGGATGCTGGCAGAATTCGCCGCGCCAAAGTCAGATTCAGATTATGCATAAGCCACTTGTTCAAGCGATCATCGCGGGCGTTCAAAAAGGTGGAACAACGAGTTTGTTTCGTTACTTGCAGAACCACCCTCAGCTGCAGCCGCCCCTGCAGAAAGAGCTTCACTTTTTTGACGACGAGTCGGTTGACTGGAAAAGGCCGAATTATCAAATCCTTCATAGCGCGTTCGGCCCTGTGAACGAGAAGCGCAAAGCCTTTGAAGCGACCCCGATCTATATATTCTGGCCCCCGGCGCTGCCGCGCATCAAATCGTACAATCCTGAAATGAAATTGCTTTTCCTGTTCCGCGACCCGATCGAACGAGCTTGGTCCAACTGGAAAATGGAAATCTCCCGCGGGCGAGAAACGCTGCCTTTCACTCTCGCGATCCGCGAGGGACGCAAGCGGCTGCAAAACATTCATGAGCTCGACCGCCCATGGCGGCTCTTCAGCTACGTCGAACGGGGTTTTTTCTCTGGCCAGGTCAAGAAGGCTCTCGAACTCTTTCCTCGTGACCAGCTCTTGTTTCTTCGTTCGAACGATTTGAAAAACGATCACCGCGGCACGCTGCGTGCCATCACCGACTTTCTGCAGATCGACCCGTTGCCCGATGTCGCCGCCAGGTTCGATCACCGCACGCGGCCGGTCAATTACCGCTTGAGCGCCGCCGATGTTGAATTCCTTCGCGCCACCTACCGGCCTGATGTGCTCGAATTTGCCAAACTCACCGATCTTTCTGTTTCCGATTGGCCTACCGTCAATTCGAGCATAACAATACCGAACTGACCGACGTCATCTGCGGGCCATCTGGTCTCGTTTGGACGCCGGCAACGTGTAATAGCGCGAAGCCAGAACCGAAATGTCCCAAAAACTTCCTTCGCACCTGGCTGCTCTCGAGTCAGAAGCGATTTTCATTCTGAGAGAGACCGCGGCGGAACTGTCAAAACCGGTATTGCTGTACTCGATAGGCAAGGATTCCTCGGTGCTGCTGCACCTGGCCTTGAAGGCCTTTTTTCCGGCCCAGCCGCCTTTTCCGTTGCTGCACGTCGACACCAACTGGAAGTTTCGCGAGATGATATCGTTTCGCGACGATACCGCCAGACGACTGGATCTGGAGCTCCTGGTCTATACCAATCGGGATGGACTCGATCGCGGGATCAACCCGTTCGACTCAGGATCGTCGCTGCACACCCAGATCATGAAGACGGAAGCCTTGAAGCAATCGCTCCGGCTCCACGGATTCGACGCGGCAATCGGCGGAGCGCGGCGTGACGAGGAACGCTCCCGCGCCAAGGAGCGTATTTTTTCCCTGCGTTCGGCGGAGCAAGGCTGGGATCCCCGCAGGCAACGTCCGGAACTATGGTCGCTGTATAATTGCAGGCTTCAAACCGGCGAGTCGCTCAGGGTTTTTCCGCTTTCGAACTGGACCGAACTCGATGTCTGGGAATACATCCGCTGCGAGGATATCCCGGTCGTGCCGCTTTACTTCGCCAAGGCCCGGCCGGTTATCGAGCGGGACGGCATGTTGATCATGGTTGACGATGATCGCATTCGTTTGCGCCCCGACGAACAGATCGTGTCGCGCAGCGTCCGGTTTAGAACCCTTGGATGCTACCCGCTCACGGGCGCCGTCGAATCCTCTGCAACGACGGTCGACGATATCATCGTTGAGCTGTCTGCTTCCAGGCAATCGGAACGGGCAGCCCGCGCGATCGACAATGACGAAATCGCTTCAATGGAGCGAAAAAAGCGCGACGGTTATTTTTGATGAATCAGGGCAACGCGAAGAGCGATCCGGCAGGCTCGACATGGGATGGCGAGGTCGTTCGCGTCCTGACTTGCGGCAGCGTCGATGCCGGGAAGTCCACCTTGATCGGCCGGCTGCTGTTTGATCTCGGTCTGGTAGCCGACGATCAGGTGACCGCCCTTGAACGCGACACCAGGCGAACGCGGTTCGCATTCGAGGGGATGGATTTCTCGCTGCTGCTGGACGGTCTGGAAGCGGAGCAGCAACAGGGCATTACCATCGACGTTGCCTATCGCTACATCCGCACGGCGGCCCGCAAGCTGATCATCGCGGATACTCCCGGCCACGAGCAATACACGCGCAATATGGCCTGTGGCGCGTCGGTCTCCGATGTCGCCATCATTCTGGTCGACGCCCAGAAGGGAATTCTGCCGCAGACCCGGCGCCATACGCTGATAGCGAACCTGTTCGGCGTACGGCACGCCATCTTGATCGTGAACAAGATCGATGCCGTCGATTACTCCGAGCCGGCATTTGACACCATCACAAGGCAGTTTGCGCAATACGCCGGCGGTCTTGACTACAAGTCCGTCGTGTCGATTCCTGTCGCAGCGCTCGAGGGAGAGAACATCGTCAAGCGAACCGGAAGCACGCCCTGGTATCGCGGTCCAACCCTGGTCGAGTATCTCGATACGATCGACATAACCCGCGAACGCATGACTCGCGCGATGCGCCTTCCGGTACAGTCGATATGCCGAACCGAAGGGACTCGCGCCATCGCCGGAACGGTCGCCAGCGGGACACTGCGGGTCGGCGACCTCATCGGAATTTCAGGCACGAAAATCGAGACCAGGGTCGCTCGGCTGCTCGGCCCTTCCGGGGACCGGCCGTTTGCGGTGGCCGGCGAAAGCGTCATGGCGCTGTTCGCCGACGAAGTCGATCTGAGCCGTGGTGACATGCTGCACGGACCCGACGATCGCCCGGTGTTTGCAGACCAGTTTTCGGGACGGCTGTTGTGGATGAGCGAAGAGCATCTGGTTCCGGAACGCTCCTATCTCCTGAAGATCGGAACCCGCACGGTCCCGGTGTCGATAACGAAGATCAAGCACCAGATCGATGTCGATACCGGCGCGCACATCGCGCGGACGTTCCTCGGGCTCAACGAAATCGCGGAGTGCAATTTTTCAGTCTCCGTTCCGATCAGCCTCGACAGCTTCAACAAATATCCGGAGACGGGCTGCTTTATTCTGATCGACCGAACGACCAACGACACGGTGGGGGCCGGCACCGTAATGTTTGCCCTGCGGCGCGCCACCAATATTCATCCGCATCGGTTCGAGATTGACAAACGCTTGAGGGCTTCGGCAAAGGGGCAAGAGCCTGTCGTGATCTGGTTCACCGGCCTGCCGGGCTCGGGCAAATCGACCATCGGCAACCTTGTCGAGCAGAAACTCTATGCCGTCGGACGGCACACCTATCTGATCGACGGCGACAACATTCGCGGCGGCCTCAACCGCGATCTTGGATTTACCGAAGAGGACCGTGTCGAAAACATCAGGCGCGCGGCCGAACTGGCGCGGCTGTTCGCGGATGCCGGCCTGATCGTCATCGTTGCCCTGATCTCGCCTTACCGGGCGGATCGGCGGCAGGCCAGGGAACTCATCGGGGACGGCGAATTCATCGAGGTTTTTGTCGATACGCCGATAGCGGTCTGTCGCGAGCGCGATCCCAAGGGGCTATATGCCAAGGCCGATCGGGGTGAACTCAGCAACATGACCGGCATCGATCAGCCCTATGAGGCGCCGGAGCATCCGGAAATCAGGTTGACCACCGCGGACAAGACCGCGGATGAACTGGCCGACCAGGTGATCGAGTTCCTGAGGGAGCGGCGCGCCATTTCGCTCGCCTGACAATTCATGCGCCGCCGAAGGCGACACGCTTGAATTGCTCGGCGAGCCTGCTCGGGATCTTTTTCTTTTCACTGCCGTAGCGCGCGCTCAATGCAAGCGCCTGTTCGAGTTCGCCTTCATTGACCGGTACCCGCATGGCGTCCGCTATTTTCCCGATGATCGCCCGCGGGTCGGCGAACAATTCGGCCGATGGCACGAAGATGGGCTTGATGCCGGCAAGCGTAAACAGACAGCGAAAGCCGGCGTCCTGCCCCATCAGCATGTCGAGTTCCTGCAAGGCTTGACCGAAAAAGCTGTCGAAGTTTTTCGGGTCGCGGGCAAGCGGCGTCGTGGTCGGGCGGCCCGAGAAATCCCAGTTGCCGCTTTCCAGGGCCGCGCGATACGAAGCATATTGCGCGGGAGCGTCGGAACGGAAGAGATGAACCACGGTGGCTCCGTCGAACAAATCCCTTCCGGCTTTATTGCGAAGAGCTCGATCGAAATGCGGAAACTGCAGCTTGGTGGCGAAAACGCTGCCCTGCCCGCGGCGTCTGCGCAAGGCCGCGACGTATCGCGCAACCTCCGACGGTTCGAGCGGGTTCTGGGAAAATCCCAAGCGCTCGCCGAGCCGCCGCGCGTAGCTCGGATTGAAGTATTCATGCGGTACGCCAATTCCCGCCGCCAGCAGGAAACGGCAAAGTTCGTAGCTGCCGGTTCGCGGCGCCGAGCAGATGATGAGCGTCCGTTCAGCCGGATGCGCCGACGCCCGGTCATAGTCGGGTCCGATCAGATCGAGCGCGTCCGGTCGTCGCTGTGCCACGTTTGTCCCGTACTGCTTGTGAATATTGCCGGCTCCAGTCGTGCCGGCAATCGCCTGGAACGTACACTCCTTGAATGGACCGCTTTTAATTGTCAATATTGGCAGCGCTGCAGCCGATAAACGGCCGCTGGGTCCGATAACGATTGTTTCCCTGAATGAACTCCAATTTTGGTATTCCTCTGCAGCCATTCGAACGCGCGGTTTCCCTGCATGACAGCGGTCGTCTGTCGGAGGCCGAACAACTCTATCAAATGGTCCTGCTGGGAGACGATCGCCATTTCGACGCGCTTTGCCGCTTCGGTCTGGTGCGGCTGCAACAGCAGCGCTTTGCGGATGCCGAGGGCCTGATACGCCGCGCCATCAAGGTCGACAAGCGTTCCGCGGAAGCTCACCAGCTTCTCGGATCGGCGCTGACCGGTCTTGGGCGCCTGGAGGAAGCGGTCCGCAGTTATTCGAAAGCGGTTGCGATCCGGCCAAGATTTGCGGAGGCCCGGAATAACCTCGGTTACGCGCTGCAAGTGCTCGGGCGACATGACGAAGCCATCCTGCACTATAAAAAGGCAATTGCGGCCCGGGCGGACTATCCAGAGGCCTACAACAATCTTGGCAACGCCCTGCATTTGCTGGAGCGGTCCGACGAAGCCATCATCCACTACGAGAAGGCGATAGCCATCCGGCCTGACTACGCCGAGGCTTACTGGAACCTCGGTAACGCGCTTAGTGCCGTCGGGCGGCTCGACGATGCGATCGGATTTTACCAGAAGGCGATCGCCATCAAGCCGCGTTATCACGAAGCCTTCAACAGCCTCGGCAACGCATATTCCAACCTGGGCAAATTCGATGAAGCGGTGCTCCAATACAATAAGGCGCTTGCGTTAAACCCCGACTATGTTGAAGCGCGCCTCAACCTTGGCGATGCGCTGGGCTCGCTTGACCAGCATGAAGCGGCGCTCGCGGCCTATGACGCCGTGCTCGTCCTCAAAGCCGGCGATGCGAACGCTCTGACCAAGCGCGGCCAGGCCCTCCGGCGGCTCAATCGCGACGAGGAGGCGCTGGCTTCCTACGAAGCGGCGCTGAATTTCGATCCTAGCTGTGATGCCGCATTCGACGGCCTCGCCGGTGCGGCGCTGGCAAGCTGCGATTGGACCAGAACCGCAAGGCTGTGGCGCGAAGTTCCAGCGCATGTCGCCAGCGGAAAGCAGTTCGACGCCTTCAGGTTTCTCGGCTACAGCAGCGACCCCGCCCTGCAGCTCGAATGCGCCAGGCGATTCATCGCTCAAGAGGTGACCGTTCGCCGGCCGCCGTTTTGGACCGGCGAGAGATGGAAGAATGAGAGAATAAAGATTGCGTATGTCTCGTGCGGTTTCCACAAACATCCGACGGCATACCTGACCGCCGAGCTCCTCGAAATCCATGACCGGTCGCGTTTCGAAATCATTGGCGTTTCGCTGGGTCCGGACGACGGCAGCGAGATTCGCGCCAGGCTGATTCGCGCGTTCGATCAATTCCATGACGTGCAACCGAACACCGATCAGGAGGCCGCGCAACTCCTGCACGATTTGCGCGTCGATATTGCCGTCGACCGCAGCGGCTATACAACCAATGCGAGGCCCGGAATCTTCGTCGCCAGGCCCGCTCCCATCCAGGTCAACTATATCGGCTTTCCGGGCACGTTGGGCGCCAAATTTTATGACTACATTCTGGCGGACGCGACCGTGCTGCCGTTCGACAGGCAGCCGTTCTACACCGAGCGCATCGTACATCTGCCGAATTCTTACCTCGTCAACGACACCAAACGTTCCGTTTCCACCAGAACGCCCACGCGCCAGGAGTCCGGTCTACCCGAGCAGGGTTTCGTGTTTTGCTGTTTCAACAACACTTACAAGATCACGCCGCCCGTGTTCGATGTCTGGATGCGACTGCTTGCGCAGGTCGAAGGCAGCGTGCTCTGGCTGTTGAGCGACCGGGAGTCGGCCGAAGCGAACCTCCTCCGTGAGGCTGCCGCGCGGGGCATCGACCCGGCACGGCTGGTCTTCGCCAGACGGGTTCCGCTCGAGGACCATCTCGCCCGGCACCGGCTGGCGGACCTGTTCCTGGATACCTTGCCTTACAACGCCCATACGACGGCTGCCGACGCCCTGTCGATGGGGTTGCCCGTCGTTAGCTGTCTGGGCGAGTCTTTTGCTGGACGCGTCGCGGCAAGCCTTTTGCGGGCGGTCGGCATGCTCGACCTCGTGACAAGCAGCCTTGGCGAATACGAGGATTTAATTCTTCGCATCGCGCGCGAGCCGGCGATGTTGCAAGAGCTGCGCGACCGGCTGCAGCGAAACAAGGTCTCCTGGCCGCTATTCGATAGCGATCTTTATCGCCGGAACATCGAATCCGCCTATGTCAGGATGTGGGAGGCCTGGCAGCGGGGTGAAGCGCCCGTCAGTTTTGCCGTCAAACCAGACGTCTCGGCTCAATCTTCCAAATCGCCGTTGCCGCAGCCATAAAGGCTGGCGGAAATAAGCCGGAAAAGCCAGCGCCCCAGTCCGGACAAAGACTGAGGCGCTGGTATTCCGAAGGCAGATTTGCGAGGCGACCTAGTACTTTGCCACCACCGGCGCGTCGCCGCCGAACTTGTAGTTCACGCCAATCTTGACGGTTTCAACGGTCTGCTTGCCCGATGAAAACGTGGTGACACCAAGCGCGTCACCAAATGCAAGCAGTTTGCCGTGTCCGAAATCGTAGTAGTTGCCTTCGACAAAGGCAGACCAGTTCTGCGTGAGCGCATATTCGATGCCGGCGCCCACGGTCCAGCCGGCGCGGGTCTCGGCGACCTGCGTCGGGTCATAGAAGACAACGGTATCGTGCAGGTCCCACACATTGTGGATCCATGCGCCGCCGCCTTTCACGTAGAACAGCGCCCGATTATCGAAGCCGGTGTAGCCGAGCCGCACCGTCGCGCTTGCCAGCCAGTCGCTCTTGATCCCAATCGTTGCCCCACCTATTAATCTTTTTATGAACGGGACACCCGGATCGTCGTTCCGGCCGTTGATGTCGGCGCCGGCAATGTCGCCCTGCGCGCCGATAACCCAGTTGCTGGCGAACTGGTAGTTGCAGCCGACCTGAGCACCGAACAATCCGCCGCTCGAATTGATCTTGCTGCTGGACGCACCGGTAATAAGACCACCGCTGCCGCCGCTGAAGGCCGTCGCCTGGTTTTGGCGATTGCGGCCCCAACCCCAACCGACGTGGACGCCGACGTAACATCCGGTCCAGCTATAGACCGGGGCGGGAACCATCATCGGCCGGGGGGCCTTGACGGCCAGATCGGCCGCGTTCACTTCGCTCGCTATAAACAGAGCGGCTACCGAAACGGAAGCAAGCAATAAAGGTCTCATAACACCCCGCAGTTGGATTAATAAAACCGAAACGCTGACGCCTTCGACTACCTACCATCGATTCCCCTGCCCGGGATGATACATTGCAGTTCTCGCTGGAGTTCAGGTCCGATTTTCCCGGCACTGTTGCATTTGGGAAACGTTCGGAAACGTAAGGCTGGGCGAAGCGCTCGGTTCAATCGTCGCCATTGCTGCAAGCCATAAAGGCTGGGGGAACACGCCAAAAAGCCAGCGCCCCAGTCCGGACCAAGACTGGGGCGCTGATATCATGAAGGCAGATTTGCGAGGTGGCTTAGTACTTTGCCACCACCGGCGCATCGCCGCCAAACTTGTAGTTCACACCGATCTTGACGGTTTCAACTGTCTGCTTGCCCGAATAAAACGCGGCAGGATCGCTTGGACTGATCTCAAGCAGCTTGCCGTTTCCGAAATTGTAGTAGTTGCCTTCGACAAAGGCCGTCCAGTTCTGCGTCAACATATATTCGAAGCCGGCGCCCGCGGTCCAGCCGCTGCGGGTCTCACCGAGGATTGTAGGTGAATAGAAGGCGAACGCATCGTGCAGATCCCAAATATTGTGGATCCATGCGCCACCGCCCTTAACGTAGAACATCGCCCGATTGTCGTAGAACGTGTAACCGAGCCGCATGGTCGCGCTCGCCAGCCAGTCGCTCTTGATCGCAATCGTGCCATTACCTGTTCCGAAAAACAGAGCAAGCGGATCGTCGTTCCGGCCGTTGAAGTCGGTGCCGGCAATGTCGCCCTGCGCTCCGATAACCCAGTTGCTGGCGAACTGGTAGTTGCAACCGACCTGACCGCCGAACAACCCGCCGCTCGAATTGACCTTGCCGCCGAAGTCACGGATAGAACCACCGCTACCGCTGCCGCCGACGAGCGCCGGCTGGTGGTGCTGATTGTGGCCCCAACCCCAACCGACCTGGGCGCCGACATAGCATCCGGTCCAGCTATAGACCGGGGCGGGAACCATCATCGGCCGGGGTGCTTTGACGGCAAGATCCGCCGCATTCGCTTCGCTGGCGATAAACAGAGCGGCTATCGAAACGGAAGCAAGCAATAAAGGTCTCATGGCACCCTCGCAGTTGGAAATGAAATCGATCGCTGACGCGTGTGGATTCTTTACCATCCGATTCCCTTGCCGGGAACGATGCATGGCAATTCTCGCTGGGGTTTACGTCCGATTCCCCCGGCACTGTGGCATTTGGGAAACAAAAGACGGTACTAAACCACCATGTCGGCCCGCGGTGTCCCGGCCGACTACCTGATACCGGACAAAACCCTGACGGCATTTAACCTGGCGTCAGCCCTTCTTGAGGCCCGGAACGGCGCTGCCTGATTCCAGCCCCGGCGCATTCGCAATCTGCGGAGCGACCGCGGCTTTCGCCATCGGCTTGAGATTGATGAGAATCCCCTTGCCGTCCGGACACCAGTTCGGCCCTCGCCGTCGAACGGCTTTACCGGGCTAACTGTCGGGGACTGATATTCCCGAGTGCTGTTCTAATCTCATCCGCAAACAGTTCCGCCGAGCGCGCTGGAAACCGGTCAGACAAAAACTCGTCCGCCGCAAGTTGCCCCGCAAGCTGCATCAAATGCGTTCTGTACAGACGGTCATCAAACTTGAATCCGGTCTCGCAGACCAGGAGACGGCCGGTTTCACGTTCCGGCAAAATATCGTGCGAAAAAAACCCAAGCCCGAAGACGTTCGCGATCCTCTCGCACAGCGATTCAATCGCCGGCATCTGCGGAATCACAATGGTCCGGTAGAAAAAATTCCAAAGATCAGCGCCGACTGGGGTATCGGTGTTGTGAACCGAGGCATCGCCCTGTTCGACCGGGCACGCCCTCACAAACACCGAAAGGCAACGGCTCCCGACCGCCATCGCGCGCAACACGACGTAATAGTTTTGGCCCTTGTATTTCGTGTCGGGCGTCGATCCATTCCGTATTGTAGCGGGTCTGGTCGAGCGGCAATCGCGGAACAACCACATAGGTCGGGGCATGAGAACCCCTATTGTCGTTCGAAAATACCTTGAAAGTGGCGACAGCCCCCGTGACGCGCTTTGGCATTTCAACACCGGAACCGCTTGTGTCTGTCCGAAGAGTGCTCGAATCATATGAATCATCTGTGATTCAAGAGTGGTGGCCTGATTCGAGGAGGGATCACCGATGTGGACGAGCAATAACCGCGCCCGTTACGACCGCAGCAAGTTGCGATATCCGAGCGATCTGACCGACGACGAATGGGGACTGGTCGAACCGCTGATCCCGCCGGGCAAGAGTGGCGGTGGCAAGCGCACGGTGATTATGCGGGAGGTGGTGAACGGTCTGATGTACATTCTCTCGACCGGCTGTCAGTGGCGCGCGATCCCGAAAGACCTGCCGCCGAAAAGCTCGGTCTACGACTACTTCGATCTGTGGACATATGACGGCACAT
>NZ_SSMW01000041.1 GCF_004799405.1 Bradyrhizobium sp. | reverse complement strand
GGTGTTGTCGCTCTGGATGTCCTCCGGCCGCACGATGCCGGCGACGATCAGCTCGCGCATTTCGAAATTGACGCGCACCTCCTGCTTGCCTTCGACCACTAGATTGCCGTTCGGCAGCGTCTGCGTGACCACGGCGGCGATATTGGTCTGCAGGCTTTCCTGCCGCTGGATCGTTCCCTTGCCGTCGCTGGCCGAGGTGCCGTCCGCGGTCAACAGCCGCCCGGGCAGAACTTTGGCGGCGTTTCCGGTCAACAGGGCGCTGCCGAGGAAGGCGGTGATGCCTGAATCTTCCGTCGCGGTGCGGCTGCGCTGGGTCTCGTTGGCGAAATTGGCCTGGTCGGTGATGTTGACGGTGACGGTCAGGAGATCGCCGATCTGGTGCGCGCGCTGGTCCTTGAAGAACGAGCGCGAGCCGTTTCGCCACAGCGAATTGGCGTTGTAGGACACCGCTTCCGGTTTCGGCATCGGCATCTGCACCGGCTTGTAGCCGGGCGCCGCCGTCGGATCGTCCATGCTGGTCAGCTTCGGCTTCTCGCCGATCTGGGACAGCCGGTCGAACGAGGAACAGCCGCCGGCGATGCTGACGATGGTCAGCAGGCTGCCGGCAAGGGCGATGCGGTTGATACTGGAAGTCAACATGAAGGTTACTCGGCTTTTGGAGCGACTGATGGGTTAGTGCTGGTGGCGACCGACACCGGTGCGGCGGGCTCGGCCGCACCAAGCGTGGTGGATGGTTCGGGGCTCGCGAGCAGGCGAGGCGCTGCCACTGAAATCGCGACCTGCTCGCGGCCGATGACGACGCCGGACACCGTGCGCTTGGATTGCAGGTTGAGCACGTTGACCACGTCGCCTTCCGCGCCGTTCTCGATCGCCTTGCCGCGGATGGTGAGGTAAAGGCCGGCGGATTCGTAGATCAGGGTGACGTTCTGGTCGCGCTGCACGAGGTCGGGCCTGGCGAGATCGGCAACCCTGATCGTCTGGCCGGCCCGAACCTGCTTCCGCATCTGCATGCCGACGGCGCGATCGCGCGCCGCGACATCGGTGCCCACAGCAGCCTTCGGCCGGCGCTCGGTCACGAGATCGGAGGCTTTGAGGACTTCGTTGCGTTCGACATCGCGCGTCAGCACCGCGGCCTCGACGGTCTCGATCGCGGTGCCGGTGAAACGCAGCCTGGTCGGCGCGGCGTTGTCGTCGTTGCCCACCTCGAAACTGACATCGAAGCGGCCGTTGCGCGGCTCATAGCGCACCGAGACCGGCTGCATCGCGCCGGTGTTGGAGGCTTCGAGCTGCAGATCCTGCACCTCGCGATCGAAGGTCAGGCTCAGGTTGGCGGCATCGCCAAGGCCGCTGCGGTGTTCCAGCGCGCGCGCGACCTGAAGCTGGATCTCCGTCGCCTCCAGCGAGCGCGACAACCGGGTCACGGTCACGGCTTTGATGTCCCTGGTGTCGACGCCGATCACCTGGTGCGCCTGCAAGGCGGCCAGCAGTTGGCCGACCGGCAATGTGCCGGTGGTGCCGAGGTCCGGCGCGCGATAGATCGCGATCTGCGCCGAGCTGCCGGCATTGTCGATGACATCGCCGATCCGTACCACGTTGCTGGTGACGGTGACGCTGGCGCGCAGCACCTGCACCGGGGCAAGTTCGTCGCGGACCTGCGCAGAAGTTTGGTTCTGGGTCTGGGCCACTGCGGAGCCGCCGCTGAAGGCGAACAGGGCGGTTGCGAGGAGAAGCGAACGGATGGTCATCATCGGCTCCCGTCAGCGGAACAGCGCGGAGGTGGATTGCATCATCTGGTCGGCGGCGCTGACTACCTTGGCGTTCATCTCGTAGGCGCGCTGTGCCGCGATCAGGTCGGACATTTCCGACACCACGTCGACGTTGGCCTGTTCGAGGCTGCCTTGCGTGATCGCGCCGTAGCCTTCGGCGTTGGCGAGGCCGTCCTGCGGCGCGCCGGATGACGGCGTGTCGGTGAACAGGTTGCTGCCGACCGGCTGCAGCCCGGCCTTGTTGATGAATCGCGTCAGACCGATCTGGCCGATGATCGTGGAGGTCGCCGTCGATCCCGGCAGCGTCACCGAGACCTGGCCCTGGGCGTTGACGGTCAGGCCCGATGCATTCTGCGGGACGGTGATGGTCGGCTGCACCGGATTGCCCTGCGCGGTGACGATGCGCCCCGTCGCGTCCATCTGGAAGGTGCCGTCGCGGGTATATTGATAGGTGCCGTCCGGCATCAGGATCTTGAAAAACCCTTCGCCGCCGATGGCCAGATCAAGATCGTTGCCGGTCTGCGACAGCGTGCCTTGCGTCATCGAGCGCGGCGTGCCGACGGTCTTGACGCCGCCGCCGATATCGATGCCGACCGGCAGGATGGTGCCCTGGTCCGACGACTGCGCGCCGACCCGGCGGATGTGCTCGTAGATCAGATCCTGGAATTCCGCGGTCTGCTTCTTGTAGCCGGTGGTGCGCAGGTTGGCGATGTTGTTGGAGATCACCTGAACGTTGAGTTCCTGGGCCGCCATTCCGGTCGCCGCGGTATGAAGAGCTTGCATCGGTCGTCTCCTGAAATGGTCTTAGGCCGGAACGTCGGCGAGGGCCGCGATGGCGGTTTTGTGCAGATCGCTCTGCTGCTGCAGCAAGGTCGAGATCTGCGTGTAGGTGCGCGTCACCTCGATCATGCGGCTCATCTCGGCCACCCCGTTGACATTGGATTTCTCGATGAAGCCCTGGCGCAGTTGCGAAGCGATATCGGGCTGCGGGGGCCCTTCGCCGGAGGAATAGAGGTTCGAGCCCTCCTTCAGCAGTTTCTGCGCATCGGCAAAACTGACCAGCCGCAGCTTGCCGCGGATCGAGTCGGTCCTGCTGGTGCCCTCCTGCACGGTGATGGTGCCGTCGGGAGAGACGTTGATGTCATGGTCGGTCGGCTGGAACACGATCGGTCCGCTGGCGCCGAGTACCGGGTTGCCTGCGGCGGTCACCAATTGCCCGGTATTGTTGAGCTGCAAGCCGCCGTCGCGGGTGTAGCGTTCGCCGCCGGCGGTCTGCACCACCAGGAAGCCGCCGCCGTCGATCGCCAGATCGAGCGGGTTCTTGGTTTCCTCGAGGCCGCCTTGCGAAAAATCGCGGAAGGTGGCGCGGTCCTGCACGTAACTGACGCTGCGGTCGCTGCCGATGAAATTGTCTTCGTGCGCGCCGGATTTGAGGAATTCCTCAAACAGCGAGCTGTCGGCCTTGTAGCCTGACGTGTTGACGTTCGCGATGTTGTTGGCGACGACATCGAGTTGCCGTTCCAGCGTCACTTGCCGCGAAAGTCCGATGAGAAGCGCATTCTCCATCGGTGGTTCTCCCCTGAATGATCCGCCATCTGCCCTCCCAGGCCGGTTGCGGATGCTGCGAACCGAAAGGCTCTCCCAAGCCTGCCGTCCGCAGAGCGGCAGAGCGAAAGCCGTGCCAATCCGGGAAGTAGTGATTTTTGAAGGGGTTAGATGTTCAGGCGGGGCCGTACAGGGGCGGCAGAAAGGTCTTGTTGACCATGTTTGCCCGGCAACTTTTTCCTAGTTGAAGGGTAAAAGAAAGGTTCCATTAACCATTGCACCCTTAGCGTCTGGCGCAAGAGAGCGCGTATGCGCTGGCGGCATTTGTATCGCGTTATGGGCCTGCCCGGCGGCAATCGCGTTCGTTCCCAAACCGGATCGGGCGGGCGATGGCAGACAAGGAAGAGGCAGACGGCACGGAAGCGCCGGTTGCCGCGGCTCCCAAAAGCAAACTCAAGCTGATCATCATGGCGGCGGCGGTGCTCGCCATCGTCGGCGGCGGCGCGACCTGGTTCTTCTTCTTTCGGCATCACGGCGAGGAGATGCACGCCGAGGCGCCGGCGCCGAAACCGCCTGTTTTCGTCGAGGTGCCGGACCTGCTCGTCAACCTGGTCGGCTCGCCCGGCGAGCGCGTGCAATATCTCAAGGTCAAGCTCGTGCTCGAGGTCAAGGAAGACAAGCAGGTAGAGGCGATCAAGCCGACGATGCCGCGCATCACCGACATTTTCCAAACCTACCTCCGCGAATTGCGGCCGGCCGACCTCAACGGCTCAGCCGGGCTGTTTCGCCTCAAGGAAGAATTGACCCGGCGGGTCAACGCCGCGGTCTCGCCGACGCAGGTCAGCGCGGTGCTGTTCAAGGAAATCGTCGTCCAGTGACGAAACGGGTTTAGCATCATGGCCGATCAGGTCGATCAGGACGCCATCGCGGCACAGTGGGAAGCGTCGCTGGATTCGGAGGATCCGCAGGCCGCAGCGCAAGCGGCCGCGGCCAACGAACTGTCGGGCAACATGGCGCTGCAATGGGCCGCGATGGTCGAGGACGGCAGCCGCGACTTCGGCGGCGGCAAGAACGGCGGCGAGCGGGTGCTGTCGCAGGAGGAAATCGACAACCTGCTCGGGTTTTCCGTCGGCGACGTCAACCTCGACGATCACTCCGGCATTCGCGCCATCATCGATTCGGCGATGGTGTCCTACGAACGCCTGCCGATGCTCGAAATCGTTTTCGACCGGCTGGTGCGGCTGATGACGACGTCGTTGCGCAACTTCACCTCCGACAACGTCGAAGTGTCGCTCGACCGCATCACCTCGGTGCGGTTCGGCGACTACATGAATTCGATCCCGCTGCCGGCGGTGCTCAGCGTGTTCAAGGCCGAGGAATGGGAAAACTTCGGCCTCGCGACGGTGGATTCGAGCCTGATCTATTCGATGATCGACGTTCTGCTCGGCGGCCGCCGCGGCCAGACTTCGCTGCGCATCGAAGGCCGTCCCTATACCACCATCGAAACCAACCTCGTCAAGCGGCTGGTCGAAGTGGTGCTGGCCGACGCCGAGCAGGCCTTCCGGCCGCTGTCGCCGGTGACCTTCACCATCGACCGGTTAGAGACCAATCCGCGCTTCGCCGCCATCAGCCGGCCGGCCAACGCTGCCATCCTGGTGCGACTGCGCATCGACATGGAAGACCGCGGCGGCAATATCGAACTGCTGCTGCCCTATGCGACCATCGAGCCGATCCGCAGCGTGCTGCTGCAGATGTTCATGGGCGAGAAATTCGGCCGCGACCCGATCTGGGAAGGCCACTTTGCCACCGAGGTGGCGCAGGCGCAGATCTCGGTCGATGCCGTGCTCTATGAGGCCGATATCCCGCTCAAGCAGTTGATGAAGCTGAAGGTCGGCGACACCCTGCCGCTCGAGATCAACGCCGACGCGCTGGTCGCGGTGCGCTGCGGCAACGTCACCCTGACCGAGGGGCGGATGGGTCGCGTCGGCGACCGCGTCGCCATTCGCGTCACCAAGCAACTGCGCAAGCCGAATACCACCTTCGCGATGTTCGAGAAGGCCGATGAACAAACCAAGCTGATGGAGGCCCAATGAGTCACTCATTCGGAATAGCGATCGAAAGTCTGGTGGCGGTGCTGCTGGTGCTCACCATCGGCTACTGCATGCTGCTGAACAGCCGGCTGCAGCGCCTGAAGGCGGACGAGCACTCGCTCAAGGCGACGATCGCCGAACTGATCACGGCGACCGAAATCGCCGAACGCGCCATCGGCGGCCTCAAGCACGCCGTTCGCGACGTCAACGAGAACCTCGGCGATCAGCTTACGTCGGCAAGCCAGATGTCGCTGCAGTTGAAGAAGCAGCTGCTGGAAGGCGACAACGTGTTGCGGCGGCTGTCGAAGATCGCAATCGCGGCGCGGCCTTCGGCCGAGGCGCAGCAGACCGCGCCCAAGGTATCGGCGGCCAGCGCCATTGCGGCCGCAGCCCAGGCGTTCTCCGACCGTAGAAGGCCCGATGGCCTCGCCGCATGAAGTCCTTCCGTGACATTCGCGTCCTGCCGGTCGTCCTGATCGCGATCTTCGGCCTCGCGGTGCTGAAGGTCGCGGGCCTCGTGATCGACGGCGGATATGTGTTCGACTATCAGCCGCAGAAGACCCGGCGGTCATGGGCGCAGGAAGCCTTCAATTTTCCGGGCGGAGGCAAAGCCGACCCGGCGGACGTCACGGGCTCGGTTCACGAGACGCCCAAGGAGGAGGCCGCCAAACCGGTGGTCGCCGCGCCCGAAGTGGCAAAGCCCGACGGCGTCGTGGTGTATCCCGAGCAGGGCCCGAGCGTGTCTCCGTCCGAGCGCGCGATCCTCGAGCGGCTGCAGGCGCGGCGGCAGGAACTGGAAGCGCGCGCGCGCGAAATCGACATTCGCGAGAACCTGCTCAAGGCCGCCGAAAAGCGGGTCGAGGCCCGGGTCGAGGAAATGAAGGCGATCGAAGCCCGGGTCACCGCCGCGACCACCCAGAAAAACGATGCCGAAGCCGCCCGCTTCAAGGGCATCATCACCATGTATGAGGGCATGAAGCCGAAGGACGCCGCCAAGGTGTTCGACCGGCTCGAGATGCCGGTGCTGTTCGAGATCGCTTCGCAGATCGCGCCGCGCAAGATGTCCGATATTTTGGGCCTGATGTCGCCCGAGGTCGCCGAGAAGCTCACCACCGAAATGGCGCGCCGCGCCGGGACCGACAAATCCGCGTCCACCGACGACCTGCCCAAGATCGAAGGCAAGATGCTGCCGCAAAAGCCCAATTGAGCTCCGGATAATTAACAGGTCCTTAAATCGGCAATTCTAGATTCAAATGCGCGGGGGCTGAGGGCGTCCCGCCGCCCGGATCTTTGAACTGAAAGACCCCTTGGGAATGATGGCCGCCGCTGGATTCTGCTCGCTAGTCCGTGCCTGCGCGCGGACGGTCCGGCGCTGCCGCGGCGGATTGTGGTTGCCTGCGGCCGGCCTCGTTCTGATCGGCTCGCTGTCGCAAGGCCTCTGCCAGGTCGATCCGGTCAAGGGCGAGGCGACGTTTTCGGCGGCCAACGGTTACGCCCGGCTGGTGCTCAAGCTCGCCGAGGATGTCGACTCCGAAGTGACCGCGGCCGGCTCCATCATCGTGATCCGGTTCAAGCGCCCGGTTGATATTCCGGTCGAGAAACTTTCCGACGCCGTGCCCGACTATGTCGCTTCGGCACGGCGCGATCCGGACGGCACCGCGATCCGGCTGTCATTGGCGCGCCGGGTCAAGATCAACACCATGGTGGCCGGCGAACGGATATTCGTCGATCTGTTGCCCGACTCCTGGAGCGGCATGGCGCCGGGCCTGCCGGCCGAGGTGATCCGTGAACTATCCGAGCGCGCGCGCCTGGCCGAGCGCGCCTTGCGGCTGCAGCGCGCCGCGGAGGAAGCCAAGAAGCGCCCGCCGATCCGGGTGCGGGCATCGGTGCAGCCCACTTTCGTTCGGTTCGTGTTTGAAATGCCTGACGGCGTCGGGGTCTCGTCGGTGTTGAACGACCAGAAACTCACGCTGTCGTTCAATAGCTTGCTCAATTTCGACCTGGCGGATGCCAAGCTCGCTGCGCCATCCAACATTGCATCGATCAACCAGAAGAACGAAGGCGAATCGTCCGCGGTGGAAATGGCGCTGATCGGCGATGTCGACGTGCACTCGTTCCGCGAAGATAAGAACTACATCGTCGATGTCGCCTTCCAGCAATCGGAAAAGCCACTGCCGTCGCCCGCAGCGGACGCCTCGCCGGCTCCGGCGCTCGAGCGGCCCGCAACTGACCCCGCACCGTCGCGGCCGTTGGCCGAGATCGCGCCGCTGACGTCGGAGACGTTTGCCAAGGAAGCCAACATCCAAATCAAGCCGGGGTCAGCACCCCAAACGCCGCTCGCACCGGAAGCGTCGATCCCGCCGCCTGCGCCCAAGCAAACGCCGGCGCCGGTGACGGAGCTTTCGTCAAAAACGACTTTGGCCGGGTCCGGACCGCCGCCTAAAGCCGGACCCGCCGCCGTCCCCGGCACGGTTGCCGCCAGGCGAAGCGACGACGGCCTGAGCCTGACGTTTTCCTTTGCCGCCGCTACGCCGGCGGCGTTGTTTCGCCGCGCCGACGCCGTGTGGCTGGTGTTCGATTCGACCAGACCGCTCGATCTCGACCCGATCCGCCGCGCCGGCGGATCCATCATCGGCGATGTCAGCCTGTTGCCGCTGTACAGGGGCCAGGCCGTCCGTATCCGCCTCAACCGGCCCCAGATGCCCGCGCTGGCGGGCGACGATCAGACCGGTGCGAGCTGGACGCTCAGCTTTGCCGATACGATGCAGACCCCGACGCAGCCATTGGTGGCGACCCGAAACATCAGCGATCCCCTGCTTGCGAACGTCACCGTTCCGCTGGCCCGGCCCGGCCTGCTGCATCGGCTGGTCGATCCCGATGCCGGCGATACGCTTCTGGTGGTGACGGCGCCGCTGCCGGTTCGCGGCTTCATCAAGCGGCAGGATTTTGTCGAGATGTCGCTGCTGGAATCGGTCCACGGCGTGGCGGTTCATCCGAATTCCGACGATGTCACCGCCGAGATCGCATCCGACAAGGTCATCCTCGGCAGGCCCGGCGGCCTGACGCTGTCATCGGCCGAGGTTGGAGCCGAACGCGCGCCGATCGCCGCCCGGCCGATTTTCGACGTCGCCGAGTGGCGCAAAAACCAGGAGGAAGGCTTTGCCGCCCGGGGGGACGCGCTGGCGGCGGCGACAAGCATGGCCGAGTCCGATCAGCGCACGCCGGCGCGGATCGACCTGGCGCGGTTCTATATGTCGCGCGGGATGTATCCGGAAGCCAAGGCCATCCTCGATCTGGCGCTTGCGGACGCCCGGCCGGGCACGGAGGATCCCGTCGCCCTGATCGTGCATTCGGTCGCGAGCACCTTGATGGGCCGGCCCGAGCAGGGGCTGAAAGACCTCGCCAACCCGGCGATCGGAACCAATTACGACTCGCAGCTATGGAAGGCGCTGGCCTGCGCGCGCCAGCGCAAATGGGTGGAGGCGCTGGAGAAATTCAAGAACGTCGAGTTCGCCATTACCTCGCTGCCGATCGATCTGCAGCGCATCGTGATAGCGGAGGCGATGCGTGCCTCGCTCGAGGTCAAGGACTATTCCGGCGCGGCCAAGCGGGGCAGCGACCTCGAAGTCGTCGGCGTGTCACCCGAGATGATGCCTGCGATCTCGGTGTTGCGCGGCCGGCTCGCCGAAGCGCTCGGGCACGACAAGGACGCGCTGGACCAGTACAGGATCGCGGCGGACTCTCCGGACCGGGCGGCCGCCGCCGAAGCCAGCCTGCTCGAGATCGTGCTGCGGCAGAAACGCGACGAGATCAGCCAGGCCGACGCCTTGCGCGGACTAGAGACGCTTGCGGTGACGTGGCGCGGCGACGGGCTCGAGGTGCGGGCGCTGCAAATGATGTCGCGCATCTATGCCGATACCGGCCGCTATGGCGAATCGCTCGCCGCGGCGCGGACCGCGACCAGGCTGCAGCCCAACGCGGAAGCGTCCCGGCAGGCGCAGGACGACGCGGCGGCGTTGTTCGCGCAACTCTTTCTCGGTCCGAAAGGCGACGACCTGCCGCCGGTCGATGCGCTCGGGTTGTTTTACGAATACCGCGAATTGACGCCGATCGGCCGGCGCGGCGACGAAATGATCCGCCGCCTGGCTGACCGGCTGGTCGCGGTCGATCTGCTCGATCAGGCTAGCGAACTGCTGCAGTATCAGGTCGATCACCGGCTGGAAGGTGCTGCGCGCGCGCAAGTAGCTGCGCGCCTGGCGATGGTCTACCTGACCAACCGCAAGCCCGATCGCGCCATCGGAGCCCTTCGCACCACGCGCATCGCCGATCTGTCGGGCGAATTGCGCCAGCAACGATTGTTGCTGGAAGCCCGCGCGCAATGCGACATCGGCCGCCACGATCTCGCGCTCGACATCATCTCGAACATCACCGGCCGCGAAGCGGTGCGGCTGCGCTCCGACGTCTATTGGGCGTCGCGGCGCTGGCGTGAATCCTCCGAACAGATCGAATTGTACTACGCCGATCGCTGGCGCGATTTCAAACCGCTCAATTTGGTGGAGAAAGGCGACGTGATCCGCGCGGTGGTCGGCTACGCGCTGGCCGAGGACGCCATCGGCCTGGCGCGGTTCCGCGAAAAGTACGCGCCGTTGATGAGCGGGGAGGCCGATCGCGCCGCGTTTGAAACCGCAAGCCGGCCGACCGCCAGCAACAGCGCCGAATTCGCCGAGATCGCCAGGATGGCGGCCAGTGTCGACACGCTGGAAGGATTCTTGCGGGAAATGAAGACGCGATTCCCCGACGCGACCGCGAGGACGACACTGCCGCCGGAAATCAAGGCCGACCCGGTTCCGACCGGCTCATTGCCCGAGATCGTCGGGCTGAAGCGGGTTAACGCTGCAAGGTAGCCGGTTCTACATCCTTGATCCCTCTCGACAGAGCCGGATTGACGCGGCAACCTGACCGGCAACCGACCATCCGGAGGAAGCCGTCACCATGAGCAAACCTGCCAAGACCGAGGCCGAACTCATTGCGATGGCCAGAGCGCAGCTGAAAGTCCATGTCCCCGAGGCGCCGGACGGTATCGTCATTTCCGTCCTGCGTGGCGGAGACTCCTGGGAATTCCGCACCGCGGCAGACGAGGCGACGGTCGCCAAACCCGGCTATCCTGAAGCGGTCGCGATGATCGTTCAGATCGGCGACCATCTCGGCAAGCAGTTTGATGTGAGCTGAAACCACGCGGCAATACTATCGACGACTTCATCGTATGAGATGAAACCATGATCGCAGTGAGACCGCTTCTGCTGGTTGTTTTGCTCGCCGCGCCGTCGCTGGTGTCGGCAGAGACGATGAGTTTCGAAGACGCAACCGCAATACTCGGCAAGAGCTGCGGCGCGGATATCGATGCCAATTGCCGTGGCGTCAATCTCGACGCGAACCGCCTCAAGGACTGCCTTTATCGCAATCAGGACAGCATGTCGGCCCAATGCAAGACCGACTATATCGGGGCCTTCGATGCGATCCAGAAGCGTGCCGCCGCGCACGCTGCCGTCCCCAAGATGTGCGAACGCGAGGTTTCCAAATTGTGCACGGGCCTTCCAAAGGGCGACGGCAAGGTCATCGGATGCCTGGTGACGGCGACGCGTGGCGTCAGCGCCAGATGCAACCAGGCCATCAACGATGCGGGGTATCGATGATGCGGCCGGGCAGGAGCCTGCGCGACATCGGCCTGCTGGCGGTCGCCCTGATCGAACTCGCCGCGCCCGCGGCTCCGGCGCGCGCGCAGCCGGCTGCCGCCAACGAGAACCTGGTCAATCAGCTCGCGGCGCTGGAGGCGGCGCCTGATCTGGACGTCGCCGCGCTGCGCCAGCAGGCGCTCGATCGGGTCAAGTCGAAAGCGGATGCGACGCCGCTCAGGCGGCCGCCCGTCGCCGCGCAGCTTCGAAAGCTGCCGCAATTTGCCGTCGACGTTCAGTTCGATCCGGACACTTCGATCGTCAGGCCGCAATCCTATGGGACGCTCGGGCGTATCGCCGACGTGCTCAGCCATCCGACCTTGCTGCCATACAGCTTCCTGATCGTAGGTCATACCGATGCGACCGGCAGACGCGATATCAATCTGGCCTTGAGCCAAAAAAGGGCGGACTCGGTCCGCGACGTGCTGGTGACCACGTTCAAGATTTCACCAAAACGTCTCAAGGCGATCGGTCTGGGCGAAGAGCAGTTGCTGGACGCCATCCATCCGACGGCGGCAATCAACCAGCAGATCCAGGTCGTGAGCCTTGGGCCGGCGCCCTAGCGGCAGGCTTGGCGGGCCTCAACCGCCGTAGCTCTGCACCAGGCTGCCCGCCACCAGCGACCAGCCGTCGACCAGCACGAAGAAGATCAGCTTGAACGGCAACGATACCACCACCGGCGGCAGCATCATCATGCCCATCGACATCAGCACCGAAGCCACCACGAGGTCGATGATGAGAAACGGCAGGAACAACAGGAAGCCGATTTCGAAGGCGCGTTTCAGCTCCGAGATCATGAACGCCGGCACCAGGATCCGCAGCGACATTTCTTCCGGTGTCGCCGGCGGCGGCTCGCCCGACAGATCCATGAACAGCTTCAGGTCCTTTTCGCGCACGTTCTTCTGCATGAAGCCGCGCAGCGGCACCGAAGCCCGCTGCAGCGCCTCCTCGACGCCGATCTGGTTGGCGACCAGGGGCTTGATGCCGTCATCGTAGGATTTCTGCAGCACCGGGCCCATCACGAACGCGGTCAGAAACATCGCCAGTGCAATGATGACGGAGTTCGGCGGCGCGGTCGCGGTGCCCAGGGCGGTGCGCAGCAGCGACAGCACCACGACGATCCTTGTGAACGACGTCATCATGATCAGGATCGAGGGCGCGATCGACAGCACCGTCAACAGCGCGATCAACTGGATCGCGCGCTCGGTGACGCCGCCATTGCCCTGGCCGAGATTGATGCTGATGTCTTGCGCCAACGCCGGACCTGCCAGCGATCCGGCGGCTATCAGAATGGCAAGGAATAAAACTCTACGCGGGACTTTCGCCGATCTCACGAAGGGGTCTTTGGACGGCCCAGCAGCGACGCCATCTCGTCTTCGAGATTCTCAAAGCTGCCCTTCGGCGAAGCGATCGGCGGCGCCATCGGCGGCTCGTTGCGCGGTGCAGCGCGGCCCGGCGGCGGTTCGGGCGCCACCGGCGGCGCGCCGACGTCGCCGGTCGGCCGGCGAAGGGCTGCCTCCAGCCGTTGCGCCATCTCGGCGAGATTCTGGTCCGCGCTCGACAGCGCCGGGGCCGGTGGCGCAGCGGGCCGTTCCGGCGCACGGATCGAAGGCGCTTTTGGCGCCTCGCTCGGCCGGGACGGGGGCCGCGGCATCGCCTGTTCGTTGCGCGATGTCACGCGCGACGGCATCGGCTCCGGGCGCAGTTCGGGGCGGGGCTCCGGACGACCGCCAAGCGGCTCCGGCGTGAAACCTCCCAGGGGATCGCTGCGCCGCTCCGGCGCCGGGCGTCGCACTTCATCGACGAAAGAAGGCCGTACCGGCCGCGAGGGCGGCGGCTCCGGCATCGCCGGTTCGACGTGATCGAACATGTCGGAGCGCGACCCGTCGCCGTCGGTCCAACTGCCGGAATCGGGCAGCGCTGCGGTTCGGGGCGGCTCGACCGGGCGTGGCGGCGCCTGATCCCGTCCGGGCATGGCGCGAACGATATTCTGCTCCACGACGATATCGGTCGGACCGCCGATCATCAGCAGATGTTCGATGTTGTCGCGCCGCACCAGCACCAGCCGCCTGCGGCCATCCACGGCGGCGGCGTCGATCACCGCCAGCCTCGGCATCCGGCCGCGATTGGTATTGGCGAGGCGGTTGCCGGCGAACCGCCTGACCAGCCAGGCGGCCAGCGCGATCAGCGCCAGAACGGCGATGAATACGACGATGAACCAAATTGTGCTCATACTTCAGTCCCCGGAAAATAGCGCTTTTCTTCAAGTCCTGGATCGGTGAGCGCTGGCAGAAAACGATACACCGAACGTCGAACGGAGCGTGAGTCCGATCCTGTTTCTTAATTACCCGCGGCAACAATTGCCGCCCCACGCCACCTTAATAACCCACGAATCGGCTGGGCCAAAACGACTTCTCGTCCCTCAATTTCAACGGCTTGGTTGGTTAACGCAGCATTCGTGGCAAAAATGCGCTCGATCGATCTTCGCTCGGGCGAATTCACCTCAGGATGCCGCCTCTCCACCACCCTCATCTTAACCCGCTGTTAACCATACACACGGCAAATTCTGCCTACCTCCGCAGTGGCATGGCGCGCGGGGCGAGGGGGCGGTTCCGATGTCCATCAACGACCTTCCGGGCCTGGCGGCGCTTCGCACCAGGATGCAGTGGCACCAGGAGCGCCAGCGCGTGCTGGCCGAAAACGTCGCCAATTCCGATACGCCCAATTTCAAGCCGCGCGACCTGGTCGAACCGAAATTCGATCCGACCGGCGCCAGTGCCGTCGGATCGATGGGATCGCTGGCGATGATGCACACCAGCACCGGCCATATCGCCGCGCTGGACGGCGGCGGACAGACCTTCGATCAGGACCGCAAGGTCGGCTTCGAGACCCGGCCCGCCGGCAACGCCGTCAGTCTCGAAGACGAGATGCTCAAGGTTTCCGCCAACCAGATGGACTACGCGGCGGTCACCTCGCTCTACACAAGGAGCCTGCATCTTCTGAAGACCGCGATCGGCAAGGCCTGAGGCCGGATCAGCGCCGGGGAAGGGACAACATGGCAGACCGTCAAGTCATTGCAGATTTCGCCCGATCGATGGGCATCGCGACCTCGGGCCTGCGCGCGCAGGCGGGGCGGATGCGCGTGATCTCGGAAAATATCGCCAATGCGGATTCCACCGCGTCGACCGCCGGCGGCGAGCCCTATCGCCGCAAGGTGCCGACCTTTTCCTCCGAACTCGACCGCACGCTGGATGCGCAGGTCGTGACCATGGGCAAGATCAAGCCCGATGCATCGGCGTTTCGCGTCAAGCACGAGCCCGGCAATCCGGCGGCGGACCCATCCGGCAACGTCAAATATCCCAACGTCAATCCGCTGGTCGAAATGACCGACATGCGCGAGGCGCAGCGATCCTACGAGGCCAACCTCAACATCATCAGCGCCACGCGCCGCATGGTCCAGCGCACGCTCGACATCCTCAAGTCCTGAACGGGAAACCTTAAATCATGGCTTCACCCACAGTCGCTGCCAACGCCTATGCCAATCTCGCCCGGATCCTGGACACCGGCGGCGGCAAACCCTCCGAGGCCGGCATCGGCCCCGGAGCGGGGCCTTCGTTCGGCGATCTGGTCAAGGAGGCGATCGGAAACGTCATGGACGGGGGGCGAAAATCCGACGCCCAGACTGTCGCGTTGGCGTCAGGCAAGGCCAACGTCATGGATGTGGTGACCGCGGTGGCGGAGACCGACGTCAAGGTGTCGACGCTGGTATCGGTGCGCGACAAGGTGATCCAGGCCTACGAAGACATCATGAAGATGCCGATCTGATCCTCATCCTGAGGAGCGGCCTCTTGGCCGCGTCTCGAAGGATGAGGGGTTTTGGCCTGATGGTTCGAGACGCGCGCAAGTGCGCGCTCCTCACCATGAGGGAGAAAAAGGAATATCGAAATATGACCGGTGCTGAAACCCTCGACGTGGCGCGCGATGCGATCTGGACCATCGTGGTGGTGTCCTCGCCGCTGATGATCGTCGGCCTCGTCGTCGGTGTCGTGGTGTCGCTGTTCCAGGCGCTGACGCAAATCCAGGAACAGACGCTGATATTCGTGCCGAAGATCCTGGCGATTTTCGTCACGCTGCTGCTCGCGCTGCCGTTCATGGCGGACGCGTTGAGCGCTCACATGATGCGGATATCGTCGCGAATCATAGGCGGTTGATGCACTATGCGTGAATCATGCGCATCGATATTTCACTGCTGCCGGCGCTCGCCGCCACCTTCATGCTGGTGTTCGCCCGCATCGGCGCCATGGTGATGCTGTTGCCGGGGCTGGGTGAATCCAATATTCCGGTCCGCATCAAGCTCGCGATCGCGCTGCTGCTGACGCTGATCATCCTGCCGCTGCACCGTGCCGCCTATCACGTCGACCTGCAGGCGTCGATGACGCCGCTGCTGGTGCTGATGGTCCACGAGATCGTGATCGGCATCGTGCTCGGCGCCACCGCGCGAGTAACGCTGGCGGCGCTGCAGGTCGCGGGCTCGGTGATCGCCCAGCAGATGGGTCTCGGCTTCGTCACCGCCGTCGATCCGACCCAGGGCCAGCAGGGCCTTCTGATCGGCAATTTCCTCTCCTTGCTCGGGATAACGCTGCTGTTTGCGACCGACACCCACCATCTGGTCATCGCGGCACTGAGCGACAGCTACAACATCTTTTCGCCGGGCGAGACGCTGTCGGGCGGCGACATCGCCGCCCTTGCCACCCGCGCCTTTGCCGCAGCGTTCCGGATCGGCCTGCAACTGGCGGCGCCGTTTGTGGTGTTCGGCCTCGTCTTCAACATCGGGCTTGGCGTGCTGGCGCGGCTGATGCCGCAGATGCAGGTCTATTTCGTCGGCGTGCCGCTGGCGATTCTCGCCGGCTTCCTGATTCTTGCCTTCGTGATCGCGGCGATGATGGGCACGTTCCTCGACTATTTCACCAGCGTCATGCACGACCTGATACCGCTGAACTGAAAGTCCGCACACGATGGCCGACGAGAACGACACAGCGGATAAAACAGAAGACCCTACCCAGAAACGTCTCGATGACGCCCAGGATCGCGGCGACGTCGCGAAAAGCCAGGAGGTCAATACCTGGTTCATGATCGCCGGCGCGACGCTGGTGCTCTCGACATTTTCGGGATCGATCGGCGGAATTCAGTTGCCGCTGCGCAACCTGATCGCCAACTCATGGATGTTCCGCGTCGACGGCCCGGCCCTGATGGCGCTGGCCAGGAACCTCGAATATGCGCTGATCGCCGCACTGGGCGTGCCGCTATTGATGCTGGCGCTGGCGGCGATCGCCGGCAACATGGTGCAGCACCGGCTGGTGTGGTCGGGCGAATCGCTCAAGCCGAAACTCAGCAAGATCTCGCCGGCGGCCGGCGCCAAGCGGATTTTCGGCAAGCAGGCGGCGGCGAACTTCGCCAAGGGCGTTTTCAAGCTGATCGCGCTGGGTGCGGTGATGACGGCGATCCTGTGGCCGGAACGCCATCGTCTGGATTCGATGATGCATTTCGACCCGGCGGAGCTTCTGGGCGTCACCACCGGCCTGACGCTGCAATTGATGGGCGCCGTGGTGGTGATGCTCGCGGCGGTCGCGATCGCGGATTATTTCTTCCAGTACCGGCAATGGTACGAGCGGCAGAAGATGTCGCTGCAGGAAATGAAGGAAGAATTCAAGCAGTCCGAAGGCGATCCGCACGTCAAGGGCCGGATCCGGCAGTTGCGCCAGGCGCGCATGAAGAAGCGCATGATGGCCGCGGTTCCCAAGGCTTCCGTGATCATCACCAACCCGACCCACTACGCGGTGGCGCTGTCCTACGAGCGCGGCATGCCGGCGCCGGTCTGCGTCGCCAAGGGCACCGACCTGATCGCGCTCAAGATCAGGGAGGTCGCCGGCGTACACGATATCCCGATCGTCGAGAACGTGCCGCTGGCGCGGGCGTTGTACGCGACCGTGGAGATCGACGACGAGATCCCGGTGGAACACTATCATGCGGTCGCCGAAATCATCGGCTACGTCATGGGTATCAGGCGCGGGCTTTCCGGCCGGCGGCTGTGAGGCCTGGAACGGGCTTTTAAGGAAATCTGCCGGAAATCAATGCAACCCACCGAATAGCGGCGTGATGGACTTGCGCTTGCGGGTCCGATTCAGGCACTCAGGAGCAGGCGCACGCTAGGTGCGTCGCATGGATCCCGACAGGCTGCGTCCCCGGTATGACCGCCGAAACTGACACCGACCCGCCACGAGACCCGATCGCCGCCCACGAGCCGGCGCGCCGGGGCGGCAGCATCGTCCTGGTGCTGCTGGTGGCCGGCGGGCTGGTCGCGGTGGCGGTGGCGCTGACGACCATCGGGCGCGCGCAGGCGCAGCCCTATATCGTCGGGCTGCTGGCGCTGCTGGCGACCGTCGGCCTGTTCAGCCTGTTCGCCTATGCCGCGGGAATTATCCGTTTCGTCGATCGCACCGCCGACGACCCGGTGATGGGCCGCATTGCCGATCACGCCTATGACGGGTTGGCGGTCACCGACCCCCGCGGTCACGTGGTCTATTCCAACGCGGCCTATCTTGCGCTCACGGGGGCGGCGACCGCGCAGGACGCGCGCCCGGTGGAGCGGGTCTTCATCGGCAACCCCGATGTGTCGGAGGCGGTGTTCCGGCTGCTCAAGGCGGCGCGCGAAGGCAAGCGGCAGCAGGAGGAGGTCCGCATCGCGGGCCACGACGGCGCCCATGGCCGCTGGCTGCGGTTGCGGGTCCGGCCGCTCGGCCAGGGCAAGCGCCAGGCGAAGTACGCGGTATGGTCGATCGCCGACATCACCCGCGATCGCGAACGGCAGGAGGATGTGTTTCAGGAGTTGCAGCATGCGATCGAATATCTCGATCATGCGCCGTGCGGCTTCTTCTCGGTCAATAATTCAGGCGACCTCGTCTATGTCAACGCGACGCTGGCGAACTGGCTGGATCATGATCTTGCGGAGATCGGTTCGGGCGGCCTGAAGCTGACCGACATCGTGTCCGGCGACGGCGCGTCGCTCTTGACCTCGATCGTGCCGGTGCCCGGTGAAGTCAAAACCGAGGTGTTCGACCTCGATCTGCGCATGCGCGGCGGCAAGACCATGCCGGCGCGCCTCTATCACAAGCTGGCGTTCGGAGCCGACGGCGTGCCCGGCGCGTCGCGCACGCTGGTGATCAGCCGCGCGCGCGACGAGCGCCTCGATCCGCAGCGCGCCGAATCCCGTTTCACGCGCTTCTTCGACCACACCCCGATGGCGATTGCGACGGTGGACCGCGCAGGCGCGGTGGTGCGCTCCAATGCGCGGTTCGCCAAGCTGGCGCAGAGCGTCAGCCCCGATGGCGCCGCCAACAAGTCGTTCTTTGCGGTCGTCAGCCCGCGCGATCGCCACCTCCTGATCGCGTCCATCAACCAGGCGGCGGAGCGGCACGGCGATATCCCGCCGGTCGAGTTGATGCTCGACGGTCCCGGCGAGCGCTGGGGGCAGTTCTTCGTCACCGCGGTCGAGGAAGACGAACGCGAGACGGAAGCCGCCATCGTCTACATGCTGGAGACGACCGAGCGGCGGACGCTGGAGAACCAGATCAACCAGTCGCAGAAGATGGACATGGTCGGGCTGCTCGCCGGCGGCATCGCCCATGATTTCAACAATGTGCTTTCCGCCATCATGATGGCGAACGATTTTTTGCTCAACGCGCACAAGCCGACCGATCCGTCGTTCCAGGACATCATGCAGATCAAGCAGAACGCGACCCGCGCGGCGACGCTGGTGCGGCAGCTTCTGGCGTTCTCGCGCAAGCAGACCCTGCGGCCGCAGGTGCTCGATCTCGGCGACGCGCTGTCCGAACTGACGATGCTGTTGCGCCGCCTGATCGGCGAGAAAGTGAAGTTCGACCAGGTGCACGGCCGCGATCTCTGGCAGGTGAAGGCCGACGTCTCGCAGTTCGAGCAGGTGATCGTCAATCTCGCCGTCAACGCCCGCGACGCGATGCCGGACGGCGGCAAGCTCACCATCAGGACTTCCAACGTTCCGGCGCAGGATGCCGCAAAGCTGTCCTACAAGGGCATGCCGCCGGCGGATTACGTCCAGATCGAGGTCTCGGACACCGGCACCGGAATTCCGCCGGAGATCATCGACAAGATCTTCGAACCCTTCTTCTCGACCAAGGAAGTCGGCAAGGGCACCGGGCTTGGACTGTCGACGGTTTACGGCATCGTCAAGCAGACCGGCGGCTTCATCTATGTGGACTCCGAGGCCGGCAAGGGCACTTCGTTCCACATCTTTCTGCCCCGGCATCATCCTACCGAGAACGACGTGGTCAAGGCGCTGCCCGAGGCGAAGCCGAGGGCCGATCTCACCGGGCAGGGCACCATCCTTCTGGTGGAAGACGAGGAAGGATTGCGCTCGCTCAACGCGCGCGGCTTGCGCTCGCGCGGCTATACCGTAATCGAGGCCTCGAACGGCATCGAGGCGATGGAGGCGCTGGAGCAGAAAAACGGCGCCGTCGATCTCGTGGTTTCCGACGTGGTGATGCCGGAGATGGACGGGCCGGCCCTGCTGCGGGCGATGCGCGCGCGCAATCCCGATCTCAAGATCATCTTCGTCTCCGGCTATGCCGAGGATGCGTTCGCCAAAAGCCTCAAGGAAACCGAGAAGTTCGATTTCCTGCCAAAACCCTTCGCGCTCAGTGCGCTGGTCGCGAAGGTCAAGGAAACCATGACGTCGCCCTAGATCAAGGACGGGTGCGGCGCGAAGCGATGCACCGGCAAATACCCGCCCGCGACGGTGCGCCGCAGCTACCCTCCATGATAATGGCTTCACTTTCAGGCGGCGCTGCCCATGTTAGGGGCGCTTCCCCGTGCCGGGGACGAGGAACCTGAACATGTCATTCACCCGAACCGCCCGCGGTATTTTTCAGGCTATCGCCATCGTTTTATCGCTGGCATTGCCGGTGATGCTGGCCGCCTCGCCGGCCGATGCGCGGGTTGGCGGCGGCATCAGTTCGGGCTCGCGGGGGGCGCGAACGTTCTCCGCGCCGCCGAGCACCTCCACCGCGCCGTCCGCAGCGCAGCCGCTTAACCGGACCATGACCCAGCCCGGCAATGCCGGGACAACGGTCGGCGGCGGGTTCTTCAACCGGCCGGGCGGCATGTTGCGCGGTCTCGCCGCGGGGTTCCTCGGCGCCGGCCTGTTCGGCATGCTGTTCGGCGGCGGAATGTTCAGCGGGATCGGCGGCTTGTCCTCGATCTTCGGGCTGATCCTGCAGATCGGCTTGATCGTCATCGTGGTCCGGATGGCGATGTCGTGGTGGCAGCGCCGTCACGAGCCGGCCTATGCGGGCGCGGCGGCAGGTCCCGGTGCGCCATCAAGCTTCAGCACCGGAACCGGTTTCGGGCTGGGATCGGGCAGCGCGCCGCTCGAGATCGTTCCAGCCGACTATGAAGCCTTCGAACGCCTGCTCGGCGAGATTCAGGCCGCGTGGTCGAACGAGGATGTCGCCAAACTGCATACCCTGGCCACGCCTGAAATGGTGTCGTATTTTGTCCGCGATCTCGAACAGAACAAGGCCGAGAACGTCGTCAACAGGGTTTCCGACGTCAAGCTGCTGCAAGGCGACCTTGCGGAAGCCTGGCGCGAGGGCGACGCCGACTATGCCAGCGTGGCGATGCGTTACTCGCTGATCGACAAGACCCTCGACCGCGGCACCGGCCGCGTGGTTGCGGGCGGCGATCAGCCCGACGATGTGACGGAAGTGTGGACCTTCCTGCGGCCGCGCGGCGCCGGCTGGGAGCTTTCGGCGATCCAGCAGACCTAAGGTTCCGCGACCCGAGACAATAAAAAGGCGCTGCGGTTCGGTCCGCGGCGCCTTTTCATTGGCGCAAGCGTTTGCCGGGGCCGGAATAATGTTCGCCGGGACGTGTTGATGTCGGATAGTGCCGGCGCTCGTCATGCGCCGCTCGATCGAAAACAAGTCGGAGGATGCGATGCCCGGTTTCATCTCGCGTATGTGTTTCGGCCTGATTGCCACCATCTCTGTCGTCGTGATCGCGGCGCAGCCGGCGCAGGCGCAGTCGGCCGATACCAGCTTCTTCGTCACCAGCAAGGGAATCGGCAATGGCGGCAATCTCGGCGGTCTTGCGGGGGCCGACAATCAGTGCCAGACGCTGGCGCAGGCGGCCGGTGCCGGCGCCAAAACCTGGCACGCCTATCTCTCCACTCAGGCCGCCGACGGACAGCCGGCGATCAACGCGCGCGACCGCATCGGCAAGGGGCCGTGGCAGAATTCAAAAGGCGTCGTGATCGCCAAGGATGTCACCGAACTGCACAGCGCCAACAACATCAACAAGGCCACCGCGCTGGACGAAAAGGGCGATCCGGTGAATGGCTATGGCGACACGCCGAACACGCACGATATCCTCACCGGCTCGCAGCCTGACGGCACCGCGTTTGCCGGAACCGAGGATCGCACCTGCAAGAACTGGACGAGCAGCACGCAGGGTGCCGCAATGCTCGGTCATTCCGACCTGAACGGACCCGCCAGCAATCCGACGGTCAAGTCCTGGAATGCCGCGCACACGTCGCGGGGTCCGGACGGCGGCTGCAGTCAGAAGGACCTCATCAGCACCGGCGGCGCCGGCCGGTTGTATTGCTTCGCGGTAAACTAGGGCGCGCAGACGGCGTGTCTGATAGTATGGCTTCGTCGCGGCGGCGCTCTGCCGCTGCTTGACGAGGGCCACCGATGCGATACGAACTCTATTACTGGCCGGGCATTCAGGGCCGCGGCGAATATGTCCGCCTCGCGCTTGAGGATTCCAGCGTCGATTATGCCGATGTCGCGCGCGGCGCGCGCGACATGGCGGCGATGATGAAAATCGTGGAGGCGCGCAGCGGCACGCCGCCCTTCGCGCCGCCGTTTCTCAAAGCCGGCAAGCTCGTGATCGGGCAGACCGCCAACATCCTGCTCTATCTCGGTTCCCGCCATGGGCTGGCCCCAAAGGCGGAAGCCGGAAGGCTGTGGGTGCACCAGTTGCAGCTCACCATCGCCGATCTGGTGCTGGAAATTCACGACACCCATCATCCGCTCGGCCCGTCGCTGTACTACGAGGAGCAGCGCGCGCCTGCAAAAAAACGCAGCGATGAATTCTGGAAAGAACGGGTGCCGAAATATCTCGGCTATTTCGAGCGGCTGCTGGAGGGCAGTGGCGGCGCCTATGTCACCGGCCGCAAGGCGACCTATGTGGACCTGTCGCTATTCCAGATCGTGGACGGCCTGCGCTACGCCTTTCCCAGGCACATGAAGGCGTTCGAGCGCGAGATCCCCGGCCTGGTCGATCTGCACAACCGCGTTGCGGCAAGGCCCAATATCAAGACGTATCTCTCAAGCGACCGCCGCATCGCCTTCAACGAAGACGGCATCTTCCGCCATTACAAGGAGCTGGATCGGTAGCGGCAACGCGCGAAACCGCCACGGTGGTCATACCCGCGAAGGCGGATTTCCAGCAATCGCCGCCGGTCAAGAGTCGCGACGGCGGTGGAAAACTGGGTCCCCCGCTTTCGCGGAGGACGACGAGCGGTGAATGTTGCAGCGTACTCGGATTAAACCGGCGCCCACCGAACCCGCCCCTCACTCATCCGTGCCGCGCGAGATCGAAATCGTCGCTTCGGTCTTGTTGCGCGTGCAATTCATGTCGAGGCGGCGGTAGCGCGTCGCGACATCGTCGCCGTGAAACAGCCCCATCCGCTTGATGCAGCGGGTCGCACCCCTCAGCATGTCGTCTTTCGGCAGCGTGAAGATGATGGCGGCGGCGCTGGCGACCAGATCGAGAAACGCCGGCGACGGCTTGGGGCTGTCGGCCTTGGCGTAGAACTGGTTGGAGTAGTTGCGCCCGGCGCAGCCGAGCGTGATTTGCTTGGCCAGCGGATGCGACAGGTAGATCACGTTGGCCGCGGTCTTGCCGACGCCGAGGCCGTCGATCTGGTTCTTGAGCTGCCCCGCAAGATCGTCGCAGCGGTCGGCGCGGGCCGGGGAGGCGGTGAACGCAATCGCGGCCAGCAACGCGAGTGTGGCGGCGAGGATGGTCGGTCGGCGAAATACGGGTCTTGATATCATTTCACGAATGCCCCTTTGCGCCATTGAAGCGTCAGTGGGCGGATAGCGCAAGAGGTGGAGGTATTGCAAAGCTTTCGTCATGGCCGGGCTTGACCCGGCCATCCACGTTTTTTGTGCGACACTTCAAGAAAGACGTGGATGTCCGCACAAGGCCGGGCATGGCGGAGCGCAATAGCGCCGTCGTGACTACGTTTTGCTTCCTGGCGAGACATTCGAAAACCTTACTTTTCATCCAAAAAATGCTTAGAACGGTTCAACCGATTAGCGTCTCGAAGTAGACCCTTCCGGCATTTAAACCCGCGAGTCCCCCCATGAACGCCCCCACCGCCATCCCAAGTCCCACCCCCGTTCCGCCCTACAAGCATACCCCGCTGTTTCCGCTCGGCGCCGATACCACGCCGTACCGGAAGATCACCACCGAAGGCGTGCGGGTCGAAAAGGTCCTGGGCAAGGACATGCTGGTGGTGTCGCGCGAGGCGCTGCGGGCGCTGTCGGAGGCGGCGTTCGGCGACATCAATCATTACCTGCGGCCGGGGCATCTGATGCAGTTGCGCAACATCCTCGACGACAAGGAGGCCAGCGACAACGACAAGTTCGTGGCGTTCGATTTTCTCAAGAACGCCAACATCGCCGCCGGCGGCGTGCTGCCAATGTGCCAGGACACCGGCACCGCGATCATCATGGGCAAGAAAGGCTCGCGCGTGCTCACCGACGGCGACGATGAGGCCGCGCTCAGCGAAGGCGCGCGCGACGCGTACCTGCGGCGTAACTTGCGCTATTCGCAGGTCGCGCCCTTGTCGATGTATGAGGAGAAGAACACCGCCAACAACATGCCGGCGCAGTGCGAGATCTATGCCGAGGGCGATGACAGCTACAAGTTCATGTTCATGGCCAAGGGCGGCGGCTCCGCCAACAAGAGCTTCCTGTTCCAGGCCACGCCCTCGGTGCTGACACGCGACCGCCTGCTGGCGTTCCTGAAGGAAAAGGTGCTGACGCTCGGCACCGCGGCGTGCCCGCCCTATCATCTGGCGATCGTGATCGGCGGCACCTCGGCTGAACTCTGCATGAAGACGGTGAAGCTCGCTTCCGCCAGATATCTCGACGCGCTGCCGACCCACGGCTCGGCCGACGGCAACGCCTTCCGCGATCTCGAGATGGAGCAGGAGATATTGAAGATGACGCAGTCGCTCGGCGTCGGCGCGCAGTTCGGCGGCAAGTATTTCTGCCACGATGTGCGGGTGATCCGGCTGCCGCGCCACGGCGCGTCATTGCCGATCGGGCTTGGCGTGTCCTGCTCGGCGGATCGCCAGGTGCTGGGCAAGATCACGCGCGACGGCGTCTATCTCGAAGAACTCGAGCATAACCCCGCGCAGTACCTGCCCGCGGTGGAGCAGGCGCTCGGCGGCGAGGTGGTGAAGATCGACCTCAACCGGCCGATGAAGGATATTCTGGCGACGCTTTCGAAGCATCCGATCAAAACGCGGCTGTCGCTGACCGGCACCATGATCGTGGCGCGGGATTCCGCGCACGCCAAATTGCGCGAGCGGCTGGAGAAGGGCGAACCGCTGCCGGATTATTTCAAAAATCATCCGGTCTATTATGCCGGTCCGGCCAAGACGCCGGCAGGGTATGCCTCCGGCGCGTTCGGCCCGACCACGGCGGGACGGATGGATTCCTTTGTCGACCAGTTCCAGGCCGCAGGCGGTTCGATGGTGATGGTGGCCAAGGGCAACCGCGCGGTCGCGGTGCGCGAGGCCTGCAAGAAGCACGGCGGGTTTTATCTCGGCTCGATCGGGGGAGCCGCCGCCAACCTCGCCGAGCACTGCATCAGGAAGGTCGAGGTGGTGGAATATCCCGAACTCGGCATGGAAGCAATCTGGCGGATCGAGGTCGAGGATTTCCCGGCCTTCATCATCATCGACGACAAGGGCAATGATTTCTTCAAGGAATTGAATCTGGGGTGACTAAACCTCGCCCCGCTTGCGGGGAGAGGTCGAAATTTGCGTCAGCGAATTTCGGGTGTGGGGGTACAGGTCTATCAATCGGCATCAGCGTTTGCTGATAGAGCCCCTCTCCCCGCAAGAGCGGGGCGAGGGAGCGCAGCCGAGCCATTTGCCAACAGACCGGTCTCTTTACGCCCTGGTCCCCGTGAACGGAAAGCTGCCCATCGGCCCGATGCCCATTTCGCCGGCCATGCTGTCGCCCGAGACCTTGCCGGTGAAGGCCAGCGTCAGCGGCATCGGGTTGGTGATGGAAATTTTCCAGGCGACGTCGTCGCCGTTGACGGTGCCGTCGAAGATTTCACCGCTGTTGCCGTCGGCGCCCTGGGTGCCCGTCAGCGTGCTGCCTGCGGACTTCACCGCCAGCGTCGCTTTGCGCTCGCCCATCGGCGTCGTCATGGTGATGTTCCAGTTGCCGTCCACGGCCATCTCACGTCTCCTCGTTTGTTACCCTCGCAAAACCGGAATGGTTCTGGAATCCCCTTTGGTTTGGACGGCGGTATAGCGCATCTCGCAGCCAAGCCCAACCGTCCGATAGGGTCAGGCGCGGGCGGCCCGTATCCGGTTGGTCACGAGGATGCGAAACGCGACGTATTGCACGGCGAAGGCCGCGATTTTCGCCCCGAGCGCGATCACCGAAACGTACAGCGCCCACAGCTTGATATCGCCGGTCATGGCGATCGCGATGGTGCCGGCGCCGAGCGCAAACATCAGCGCCGCCCAGGCGTAGCCGGCGACGGCGACATATTCCGGAATGGTTTCGGCCACGATCGGCGGCATGTAGCGCAGCATCCAGCCGCGCTTGAGCATGATTGCGCCGATCGCAAAATGCGCAATCGCGGGTTTGGCCAACACGAAACGCGGATCGCTGGTCAGCAGCGTCGCAGTGCCGAGCACGATCACCAGCGCCAGGCTGGCATAGGTCATGAAGCCGAGCGGCTGGCCCCTGAAGTGGGCGTAGATCACCTGGGCCACCGAGCCCGCCACCGCCACCCCCGTCGCCAGCACCACATTGTCGGTGGCGAAGTAGACGACGAGGAACACGATGGTGGAGAAAAAGTCGGTGGCGAGTTTGGCAAAGACGTTTTGCATCGTCGTGTTTCCCGTCGTGTGTTGCCTGATCCTATAGCACGCCGGGGGGCGAGGAATGGGCCGCGAACTTCGCCTGCCGGTATTTCGGATACCATTTGGTGAAATACAGCGCGGTGTTGCGGGCGGCGAAGGCGATCGCCAGGCCGCACCACAGCGGCAGGCCCGGCACGTAGATCATCATCACGTTGGACATCAGCATCAGCAGGAAGGCGGCCGACCATGCCGAGGTGATGATGTAGTTGGCGCGAAGGAAGCCGGGCAGGGCAGCGGTCTCCGCATCGACCGATTCACGGGCATATTGCAGCGTGAACGGAAAGCGGATCGCCAGCGACGCCAGCGCGATCGCCAGCATGCCGCTATCGACCGTCAGCTTCACCGCCGAAACGCTCAGGGCGGAATCGGTCAGCGCCAGATAGCAGCCGAGCGAAGCGAACAGGATGGCGGAGCCGGCGCCGAGTATCTTCATCGAGCGGCCGTACATCATGTCGTAAGCGATCACCAGCAGGCAGATCGCGGCGGCGGTGAACAGGCTGACGGTGGCCGAAGCCACCAGCATCAGCGCCGCGAACGCGCCGTAGGGGGCAAGGATCAGGAAAATTGTCATGGCAGCCTCATGAACCAATCTTTACATTGTAAAGATGTAGCTAAGCTCGCGGCGATGTAACGTCAAGCGAAATCTTTACAGTGTCAAAATAAAGTGAGGCGAGTCGATTATTCGGCGTTGTAACAATCGCTTAGTGCCGTCATTCCGGATTCGCGCGCCAACGCGCGCCCCGGAATGACGCAGAGAGGGCCGGTCGCCCTTCACGCCGCCGCGACCCAGTTGCCGTGGAAGCCGTCGGGAACGCGATGGCCGAGTTGCACCAGCGCGACCGGGCCGGCCTCGATATCGGTGGCGTTGAACACCGCAAGATCGCTGCGGTTTTCGCGGGCCCGCCACACCGCCGAAAGCAGCCAGCCGTCGCCCTCAGTGGCGTCATCGCCACGGGCCACGAATACCGGCTCGGAGAGGCTGTCGCCGGCGGGCAGCAGATAGTGGCCGCGCCGCGCTCCGTTGCCGTCGACCTGCACGAGGCCGGAGAGTGCGCCGAACATCGGCAGGTCAGGGTTGGCGCAGGCGTACCAGCCGCAGGTGCTGACAAGGCCGGCGCGGCGATCGTCGATGCGGGGGAATTCGCCGGTGATATCGTCGAGATAGCTTTGGGTGAAGCGGTCGGTATTGCCCGCAAGATCGAAAGTCCAGCGGCACAGCCGCGCCCGCGACTTCTTGGGGTCGGTCGGCGAGCCGTCGGGATGCGAGAACAACGGCGCTTCCTCGAATTGCATGACGTCGGCGACGATGCGGTCGCCGTCTTCCCACGCATTCATGATGTGAAACACGTAACAGCTCTCGGCTCGAAACCACACCATGTCGCTGGCGTTGCCTTGCCGCTTCATGACGCCGACATAGGCGCCCTTTTCCGGCTCCCAGGCGTAAGCGGACTTGCCGCTCATGGCGCGCTGCATGCTGCCGGTGATCGGCAAGATCGGAAACAGCAGGTGCCGGTCGGTGACGATGAAGTCGTGCACCATGCTGGCATAAGGCGCCTCGAACCGATCGAAGCGCGTCACCGCGCCCGACGCACTGACGGAGCCGAAGGAGAGGGCGGGGGTAAAGGGTCCGGCGGCGTTGTAGCCGAAGAACAGCATCTCGCCGCTGACCGGATCGATCTTGGGATGCGCGGTGAAGGGGCCGGCGATGCCGCCGTCATAGTTGCAGTAACCTCGCGTCGCCAGCGTGCCGGGCTCGATCTCGGTCGGCAGGTGGCCTTCCTCCAGCGCCAGCAGGCGTCCGGCATGAAAGATGATGTTGGTGTTGGCGACGCCGCCGTCCTGGGTGGCCGTGGCCGGCACACCCGGCAGTTTGCGGCCGAAGCCGCCGAACAATGCGCGGCCGGCGTCGTGCTCGGCCTGCCATTTGGGGGTGCGGACCCAGCGGTTGCGGTAACTGGCGCGGCCGTTTTCGAGATGGAAGGCGTGCAACATGCCGTCGCCGACGAACCAGTGCGCGCCCGGCGCGTCGAACTGCGGATTGGGGCCGTTGCGATAGAGCGTGCCGTTGAGTTCGCGCGGCAGTTCGCCCACCACCTTCAAAAACGGCGCGTCGGCTTCGAATGGAATCGGCGGCCGATTGGTCAGCCCGGCGTCGACTTGCTGTTGCATTCGCGTCTCCCCTGATTTATCTTTACATCGTAAAGATGTGGATATAGAGCGCAAGTTTGTTCGTCAAGCGAAATCTTTACAGTGTCAAAATTACGTCTATAAGACCCCCATGATGAAAAAATCCAAGGACAAGAAACCCGCGGCGCACCAGGGCCGGTCGGTCGCGGAATCCCGCTACCATCACGGCGCGCTGCACGAAGCGTTGCTTGAGGCGGCCGAACGGGTGCTCGAGCGCGACGGCCTCGCCGGATTGACGCTGCGTGCGGTGGCGCGCGAGGCGGGGGTGTCGCATGCCGCGCCGACCCATCATTTCGGCGATCTCACCGGCCTCGTCAGCGAACTCGCCGCGATCGGGTTCCGGCAATTCAACGCGGCGATGGCGGCTGCCGGCGCTGCCAACGTCTTGCCGAAGGATAAAGCGATCGCTCGCGCCAAGGCCTATGTCGCCTACGCACAGGCGCATCCCGGCATGTACGGCCTGATGTTCCGCACCGAGCGCCTCGACATGTCGCGGCCCTCGCTGCATGAAGCCGCCAATGCCTCGTTCGCCGGGTTGGCCGGGGCGATCGGCGCCAGCCGCCATGAGCATATTTCCGAACAAGCACTATCGCTCGAACAAGGTGCGGCGATCGCGCGGGCCTGGTCGCTGGTCCACGGCTTTACGATGCTGCTGCTCGACGACCGGCTCGCCGATATCCTGCGGCGGATGCCGGAAGGAACCAGCGTCGAAGCCTTGCTGGAGGCCATGCTCAAGTCGACCGTCGACCGGCCGGGGCCGTGACTCAACTGGCCCACACCGTATCCTCGGTCCATCCGAGTTCGGCAAATTCCACGGCACGCAGCGGCGCCTCTCCAGCCGCGAAGAACTCATCGAGTTGCGGCGGGGGGACTTCCGTGTGGGCCTGACCCCGATGATGGATCTGATGCTGAAAGAGGTGAAGCAGCAGCCGATCGATTCGTTCGTGTTGAATGCGATCACCGCGGTGTACGTCGACGATACGATTGAGATCGGCCGCGCCCAGGCGCTCGACGACGGCCATCAATCGCCGGTCCGCCTCGCGCTGCGCATTCCGGAGCAGGATTGCTGTTTCGCAAGGTTCCGGGTCCGCCCAGGCCGCCGGCCCAAGCGTGCCGCCCTCCATTGCGTTGACGTAAAAGCGGTCGATAATCAGGATGTGATTGAGCGTGGCGCGCAGGCTTGGAAAGAAACCGGTCCGCGGCGCCACGAAGTCGGCCTGCGGCAGCCGCGCACAGGCGGTCAGCAGGCGATGGTTGGCCCAGCCGTTATTGTAGGCCATGGCACGGTAAGCAGGCACAGCATTCATCGGCACCTCCGGTCGAGATCGCGCAAAGCTGTTGGATTCGGCCGACTCTACCACTGTCACGCCGCCGCTGCCGATTGTTTGTGCGGTTGCCGGCGGAATCACGCCGAAGCTGGCCTTTGCGGCCTGACGGAGCCATCCTCGACATGCGCAATCTGGGGAAGTTTCAAGGCGGACGCGCGAAACACCTGACATCTGCCCGGAATCGTTTTAGAACACCGCCTTCGCTGCCCAGTCTCACGAGCGTGTCAGTTCCCAAAGATCATGCCTGCCATTTCTTCGCATAAACCGTACCGCGTCGGCCGTTCCCGCACCGGGCTTGGACTGTTCGCCACCAGGCCGATCAAGAAGGGCGCCAAGATCGTCCGCTATTTTGGCCCGCTGCTCGATTCCAGAAAGAAAAAGGACGACGCGATCGAGAACAAGTATTTGTTCGAGCTCAACGGCCGCTGGACCATCGACGGCTCGATACGAAAGAACATCGCGCGCTATATCAACCACGCCTGCAAGCCCAATGCGGAATCCGATGTCAGCGTCCGCAAGCGCAAGGTCGTGATCCGCGCCATCAAGAAGATCGAGCCCGGCGAGGAGATCAACTACGATTACGGCACCGATTACTTCAAGGCCTACCTGAAGCCGATCGGCTGCAAATGCGACGCTTGCGAAAAGAAGCGCAAGAAAAAGCGCGCCGAAGCAAGGGCCGAGCGGCTGCGCCTGAAAGCCAAGGCGGAGCGGAAAGCCCTGAAGAAAGCCGAAAAGCAGGCGGCGAAGGCCCGGGAAAAGAAAGCCCAAACCCTGAACGGCAAGCCGACGCAAACACTGAACGGCAACGGCAAGTCGAGGCACGTCAATGGCAAGCCCCTGAATGGTCACGGCGGAAAGTCCGCCGCGGGCCGGATCATCGCCGCGACATCCGGGATCCACGTGCCGGCCGGGGACGGGCAGGGCGGGGAAAACCGCGCTTCGGCCTAGGCGGCGGACGGGTTCGGCTTCGCAGACGCTGGCGGCGAAGCAATCCAGATACCACTGCATACATGACGCCCGATTGTTTCGCGAAACCTGTCCGCGCCGGGACGGCGGTTTACAGCCGACGGCCCAACTCGCATAGTCGTTCGATGGATTCACACTCCGTGCGACGTGCCGATTTGCGGCCGCATCCCGTCGGCGACCTCTTGCGCGACTGGCGCGGCCGCCGCGCCATGAGTCAGGCCGATCTCGCCTTCGAAGCCGGCATTTCGATCAAGCATCTGAGCTATGTCGAAACCGGCAAGGCGGCCGGCAGCCGCGACATCCTGCTGCAGTTGGCCGCGGCGTTGAGCCTTTCGTTGCGCGATCGCAACGCGCTATTGGAAGCGGGCGGCTTTGCCCGTCAGTATGGCGAGCGCGGTTTGTCCGCGCCGGAGGCTGCCGACGCCAAACGTGCCATCGACCTGCTGCTGCGGCGTCACGAGCCGTTTCCCGCCGTTGTCACCGACCGGCAATGGAACGTGATCGAAGTCAATCGTGCGGCAAACCGGCTGATGATGCTGTTGTTGGGCCCGGAGCGCATGGCGCGTCCGCTCAATCACATGAAGATGTTCCTCGCCCACGACCAGTTGCGCCCGTTTGTGGAGAACTGGCCTGATCTCGCCGCCGCGCTAATGGTTCGCGCGCGGCACGAAGCGATGGCGGCGCCGCTCGATCTGGCGCTGCAGTCGACGTGGCGTGAGCTGACCAGGCTGCCTGATGTCGCGGCACCCCAGCTCAATGAGAGAGAAGCGCCGGGTCCTCTATGCGAGGTGCGCCTGCGAAAAGGCGACCTCGGTATCGGCCTGATCGGCACGGTGCTGACCCTGGGCACGCCGCAGGATGTGACCCTGCAAGAACTGCGCGTTGAGATGTTCATGCCGGCTGATGCCGCGTCCGAGGCCGCACTGGTCGCGTTCGCTGATCAGGATTGATAGCCGCTCAAGCCGCGGGCCGCCTTTCGAACGTCATCGCCTGCATTACTTCGGCGAACGGTCCGTGCCGGTCGCTCAAGGTTGCCGTTGTCAGCCCCGCACCACAGGCGCCGACGCGGGTGCGCGAGCGGATCAGGATCCATTGGTCCTGTGGCGCGCGAAACAAATACAGGCTGATCTCGGGATTGACGAAGGTCCATTCGCGCATGTCGACGATCTGCGCGACTCCGCTGGAGAAATCGGCGGCTTGCACCGCCTGTAGCAGCGGCGTGTTGGCTTCGCCATCCACCAAGGGCACGTCGAGCCGCATCCACGCCGCAGCCGGCCCCGGCTTTTCCAGCGCTCCCTCGATTAGCCGCACCGACACGTTCTGGAAATAGCGACTCCATTTCTGCGCGAAAGCCGGCGGCGGTGTGCCGGTCTCGGGCGCTGCATCGCTGCCGGCTGCCTTCGAGAACGGGTCAGCGGGGGACTCGCTGCCTTGCGCGGTCAATAATGCCGTGCAGCGGCCGATCTCGGACGTGCCGTCCATCAACCGCACCTGAATGGTTTTGGCCTTGCGGCCGTCGCGCAGCATCTCGGTCTGCAGGCGGAAAGCGCTCAGCCCGGCAGGTCGCCATAAATCGAAAGTGAGGCGGCGCACCGCAAAGGCGGTGGTAATCGCCAGCCGCTCGACCTCACGCACCATCAGTGCTGTTGTGGCGCTGCCCTGCAACATGTCCGGCGACCACGGTCCGCCGGCCTGCGCGGTGGCGCGAAACAGGTCGCCTTCCGGCATGAAGATGGGGGTCATTTTGGGCTCCGTGGTCAGCTCCTCGGAGCATGATCCGGACTTCTACGAACCCGAACCTGCGTCCACAATAACCTCGGAGGTTATGTGATGCAGACTGCCGGCTGCGACCTTGTCTTGCAGCCCAATCGGCTTATTTTCAGGAAGCCGTTTTAGCGAGGACCGCCCCATGAGCAGCCTAAAGCCTCTCCAGATCGACATCGTCTCCGACGTGGTGTGCCCGTGGTGCTACATCGGCAAACGCCGGATCGAGAACGCGCTGGCGCTGGCGCCGGATGTTCCGGTGGATATCCATTGGCGGCCGTTCTTCCTCAATTCGTGGGTGCCGCGCGAAGGCATCAGCCGCGACGAATACCTCACCGCGAAATTCGGCTCGCCCGAGGCCTACAAGGGCATTGCCGGACGGGTCGTCGCGGCCGCCAGCGAGGAGGGCCTGTTGTACCGGCCTGACCTCGTCAAGCGTCAGCCCAACACCATCGACTGCCACCGCCTCATTCACTGGGCGGAGGCGAAAGGCAAATCCGCCGAGATGAAACAGCGGTTGATGGAGCTCTATTTCAGGGAGGGCGGCGATCTCACCGATATTAACGTGCTGGTGCAGGCAGCGGCCGATTGCGGGCTCGACGCCGACGACATCCGCAAGCGTCTGGCCACCGATCAGGATGTCGATCTGATCTCGGCGCAGGCGCAGGAAGCCTCCGACAAGGGCATCTCCGGCGTGCCGACCTTCGTGTTTGCGGGCAAATACGCGGTCTCCGGCGCGCAACCGGCCGACCAGCTCGCCCGCGCCATCCGTCAGGTGTCGGCGGAAGTGAACGCGCAAGCGGCGGAGTGAGAGGATGCCGCTTTCTTCTCCCTCGCCCCGTGCTTCGCGGGGTCGAGAGCTCGCCCTTGGCGGCCTTGCATTCCCGTTGAAACGGAACCGCATTCATGGCCTGATGACCGCACAGCACCAACAGCAAGAAACCGGGGAACGTCATGATCTATGAGTTGAGGACCTACACGGTAAAACCCGGCACGATCGGCGACATGGTCAAGGCGGCAGGCACCGTGGCGCGCGATATCCGGGGCGACGATTACGGCAAGCTCGAAGGTTACTGGATGACCGAAATCGGTCCCCTCAATCAGGTCATGCATCTGTGGAGCTATGACAATTACGAGGAGCGCGCCCGGTTGCGCGGTGAACTCGCCAAGGTCCCGCGCTGGAGCGGCGAGTATATTCCGCTGATCCGCCCAATGCTGGTGCGCCAGGACATCCGCTTGCTCAATGCGGTGCGTCCGCCGGTTGCCCCTGAGGCCACCGGCAACATCTATGAATTCCGCAATTATCGCGCCAAGGCCGCAGGCCCGGTGCGGCAGTGGCTCGACGCGTTCACCGCGGTGCTGCCGGCGCGCGAGAAGTATTCCAGGATCGTCGGCCTGTGGCAGACCGAGGCCGGCCAGCCCAACGAAGTCTGCCACATCTGGGCCTACCGCGACCTCAACGCCCGTGTCGAAGCGCGCGCAGCCGTCATGAAGGATCCGGAATGGCAGGCCTTCCTCGCCAAAGGCCCGCCGCTGCTGGAAGAGATGCACTCGACCATCATGCTGCCCGCCTCTCACTCCCCGTTGAAGTGAGCGCGCAGCTCAAGATGACGACTGCGTCAACAGCTTAAGTCCCTTTGAGATAATAATTCGCACGCTTGCCGAGTGCGATCCGTCGCAGCACGCGGCGCATCGTGAGCGAGGCGCGCAACGGGCGGATCGCCGACGTCACGCTGCGATAGAACGCAAGCTTGAGCGCGTCGCGCACGGGCTGTGCGCCCGGCGGCTTCTGCGGCAGACCGATGCCGCGCAGCATCGAATTGAAGAAATGCAGATCGTTGAGGCGGCGGACTTCGCGGGTCTTCCAGGTGATCGCCATCGAGATCGAATAAGAGCCCGCGGTCCGCACCCAGTGCGGCCATTGATACGGAACGTAGCAACCGTCGCCCGCGAACAGATGAAATTCGGTGCCGCGCGATGCAAAACGCTCGTCGTATTTCAGGTTGCGGTGCTTGGTCATCGAGCGTTCGATCTCGTCGTCGCAGACGATGGCGCGGTCGCTGTTGTCGAAAATGGTGAAGAATTTCTCGCCGTGAACGTGGACGAAGAAATTATCTTCGCTGTCGAGATGAAACGGCGTGGTCGAATTCGGCGATGATACGAACAGGAATCCCTCGAGCTGTTCGAAGCCGGCGTCGGCCAGACTGTTGAAACCGCGCGCCCGCGCCACCGAGAGCAGGGTGTCGTGCAGCAGCCGACGATATTCCGGGGAGTTTTCCACGCGCTTGAGCACCATCCAGGCGCCGGCGGTCTCGATGCGCTTCACCACTTCGACCGGATCGAGATCGACGGATGGGATCGCATCGGGGTCCTGGCTGATCGCGACCTTGCCCGAATTGTACTCGATCAGGTCGCGCGGCAGCTCCGAGGCGAGCTGCGCGATGCGCGGCAGCGTCAGCAGCGGGTGACCGGCAAGCTTGTGGCGGATCGCGAACGGCTTTAGCGGAAAGTCGCGCCGCAGCGCGTCGTTCGACGCCGATATCACCGGCGCTATCTCGGTGACGGTATTCATGACGATTTCTCCTGACGTTTTTCCTGGCGGCTTTGCCGGCGGTTGCGAATGAAATGAACGGCGCGCCGCGCCGGCTCGCGGACCAGTCGCCGCAACGTGATCGCGGCATGCACCAGCGATACCGCCGGATCCCTGGGACGCAGCGGAACCAGCACGTCGCCGATCGCGAGGCGCCCGCGCCAGATCGGATTGATCATCGGGTGATCGGGACTGGCGGTGGAGTCGGCGATCGCGATCGCGGAGTCGGCGCAGAGATGCCGTGTCAGGTCGAGCGTCAATTGCACGCCGGGCGAAAATTTCGCGAAGCGCTCGTCGACGCCGAGCTTGAAATAGAACGCCCGATCCAGATGCCGAAGCACGACGGCCGCCGCGACCGGTTCCTCTCCGGCGTGCAGCGTCGCGATTTCGCATCGGCCGCGTTCGGCGAGCGCGATGCTGGCGCGGCGGATAAAGCGGGCGTCGCCGTCGTCCTGCGCCAGCGCCGTGCCGCGCCTGGCCTTCCAGCCGCTGGCTTCGAGCAGCAGGAAGTCTTCGACCGCGGATGCGACCGCTTCCGGCGCGCGCGCCACATCGAAACGGACGGCGCCGTGCTCGGCAAGCCGATTGCGCTGGCGGCGCAGTTCTTTCAGCTTCTTGGCGCCCAGCGCGTCACGCAGCAAATCATCGGCATCGCGCCTGGCGTCAAGGCAGGCACGGATGTGGGATTGCAGGATGCGCGGACGGATGCCGTCGTGCCGCAGCACTTCCGCGATGGCTTTCATCGCTGCACCATCCAGCGGTAGGTCGCGCAGCACCAGCGCACGGGCGCCGGCTTTGCGCGCCTGCCGCATCAATCGGGCGACCGCGTCGTTGACGCAATCGCGATCGAGCAGCGGCGTACTCAGGGTACCGTAGGGATCGGCGCTGACCAGGGCGGGCAGCGGAATCCGGTAGGCCCGCCAGAATGAAATCACAGGCAGCAGGCCAATCAGTTGCGCCGCATCAGCTGGCGCCGGCGAAACATCGCGCCACGCGCCAAGCGCGGACACCCCGGCCCGGCCGCGCGCGGAGGCGTTCACGGCCAGTTCCCAGTCGGGCAGATGATAGCCGTTCGGCTCGACCGCGCGCTCGGCCAAAGCGCGCCACTGGCTCGCAGCGATCGCCGTGAGCGGCACCAATGCGTCGCCATCGGGCCAAGCCGCTGCCTGCACGCGCTTTCCCATGACATCTTTTGGCGATGCGCGGCCAACCGCCGCTGAATTCGCAATCTCGACCACGTCCCCGCTTCCCCGTTCGCAGCGGGTCGCGGCGCCACGCATGGTGCGCCGCTCCTACCACCGCGTTATCGGAAACAAACTAGCGGAAAGATTGGAAAATACCGTTGGTCCGGGGATTCAATTCGAACGGTAATGTTAACCGGACGTTTACCATGCGCAAGCATCCAGCATTGCATGCGAGCGCCGACCCTAAACCGGGGTGCTTTCCCAGTTGCGGGACGACCGCTTGAGCAGCTTTCCCGACAATCGCTTTTTGTCGAACAACACCCCGATCCAGTCGCCCTCGACCCATGCGCGTCTGCAGCGCCGGAAAACCGGAACTCCGACGGAGGAAAGCAACAAGAAAAAATTCTTCGGTCGACGGACAAGGCTTCTCGATGGCGAGCTGAGCGCCCGAATCCGACGCATCAATCAAAAGACATGCGCGAGCCCACGTTCCGTCAATCGCCATCATCGTGACGTTGAGAGTCCGAACCGGGCCATCCTCGGTCTCGCAAAGGGATTTGGCTTGACGACTACCGCCGAAGGCATCGAAGACGCCGGGCAATTGGCATATCTGAAAGCCAATGGATGCACCTAAGGGCAGGGATATCTCTTCAGCAAAGCCGTCGCTGCGGCCGATGTCCCGGCCCTTTTGAACTGCACGCCATACACCTCTGTCACTGTGTGAACTCGGCCCCATGTAGGTCGCCGGCGCTGTCAAATGCCGGAGCATCCATCAACATCGCGAGCTCGATGGTTAACGAGTCACACCGGCCGCACCCGTATCAATACGAGCCTTAAAATTAGGGTTCGGGTAGGACCTAAAGGCGCAGGATCGGCTCCCGAAGGGAGTTCCAGCTGATAGCTCCGAGTGGGTTGAATCACGTCACGGCCGAGGCTCCGCTACGTGAGACTTACTGGAAAAGTTCTGTCACAATGAACATTCGCGGCAAAGTCGATCCAACTCGTCTGCCCTTACGGGCCGCAGTGTTTGTTGCATTGATCTGTACTGCCATCCTCACATTAAGTGGCTTGCGAGAGTGGGACGCTCGCGAAATTGTCTTGAAGACCGCAGAAGTTCATATGGCCAATCTGGCGCGGTCGCTGACACAGCATGCCGGGGACAGCTTCGATCTGCTTGATGCAAGCATTATCGGAGTCGTCACCCGCCTCGAGGTGGATGGCGCGACCCCAGAGACGCTTGGGACACTCCAAAAAATTATCGAGGCGCGCAAGGCTGGATTGAAGCGCATTCACGATCTCATCGTTTGCGACGAGAAAGGCAACTGGCTCGTGGCAACCGGTGCGACAGGTTCCAACCTCAGCGGCCGTGAATATTTTCGCCATCACATGTCCTCGGATGCGCGCGGCGCCTTCCTCGGACGTCCGATACGAAGCGATACCGATGGCGAATGGGTTGAGCACCCTGTCTCGGCGCTTCAATCATCAGGACGGCAGCTTCGCTGGGGTGGTGATTGCAACCGTGGGCGCGGAATACTTTTCCAAGTTTTATCGTCAATTCGATGCGGGCGCCAATGGTGCGATCGAGCTGGAGAGCGTCGACGGCTTCGTGATGGCGCGAAGTCCTGATGATGGCACGTATGCCGGACGTGACATCTCCAATCGACCTCTCTTCCGCGATCCGAACTTGCAGTCTCCGGGCGGGGTATATTATTTCAGGTCACCGTCGGATGGGTCACAACGGCTGAGTTTCTACAAGCGAAGCGATCGATTTCCTCTCATTGTCCTGGCAACGATGGATCGAGACGAGGTCCTGGCGCCCTGGCGCAAGGCAGCAATCACTCGCATGTCGCTCGTCGTCGTTCTAATAGGATTGATCGCGACTGTTGGTCTCCTGCTGGTTCGTCAGATACTTTCGCGACAGGGCCTCATGTCGACGCTCGCGGCCAAGGAAGCCGATTTCCGGCTACTTGCCGAAGAGTCAAGCGATATGGTGACGCGCATTGGATTCGATGGACGGCTGATTTACGTCTCGCCATCTTCTGCTCATGTGGTCGGTTGGAGTCCCGACCAATTGACCGGTACGCCCGCGCTGGCTGGCGTCAATGCCGATGATTTGCCTGCGGTCGACCAGATCGTGGCGGCATTGAGACGCGGCGATATCACCGAGGCGAGGGTCGTCTACCGAACGCGCCATCGTGATATGCAGGAAGTCTGGATCGAATCGACCATGCGCGTAACTAGAAGGTCCGACACCAGCGAGATTGACGGGGTCGTGGCGATTTCTCGCGACGTAACTCAACAGAAGAATGCAGAGCAAAGGCTCGGCGTCCTCGCTATTCTTGACGGACTGACGGGTCTTGCCAATCGAGGGCGTTTCGACGAACGCTTGCAAGAAGAATGGACGAGAGCTCTCCGCGAAGGCACGCCGCTTTCATTGTTGATGATCGATGTTGATTATTTCAAAAAGTTCAACGACCAATATGGCCATCCCGCCGGCGACGCCTGTTTGCGCTCAATCGCAAAGCCGCTGCGAGCAGAAGCTTGCCGGCCTGCCGATCTGGCAGCCAGGTACGGCGGGGAAGAGTTCGCTCTGCTGTTGCCCAACACGGAAGCGGCGGGCTGCAGGCTGGTCGGCGAAAGGATTCGCCAGGAACTTCGGCGGCTCGACATCCCTCACGCCATGAACCCTCCCTCCAAGCGTGTGACGGTGAGCCTTGGCGGCGCAACGATCTGGCCAAACGCGGAACTTCGAACGGAAACCCCGTCATTGGTATCTGCGGCAGACCGCGCGCTCTACGAGGCGAAGGACGGCGGACGCGATCGATTGATAATGGCAAATGAGGAATGGCAACCCGCCATGAAGATTTCCGTTAACGGAGCAAAGTAGACCTCATGACGGCGAACGTTGAAGTCCGGGAACGGACGCAGCAGGGGTAGATGGGTTCGAAGCTTCTCCTAGGACGCCCTTGCCCGGTTCGGAAGTTGAATGATCGGCCAACGCTTGCGTAGCAGATAATGGACGCGACATAGATCAACGTAGGCGGGAAGCGCAATTGCATGCGCCACCGTAGCGCCGATCACAGCCAGTGGCCTTATATCAGACGGCGAAGGCTGTCCGGATCATCCTGGCAAGGTCGGACCTGCGATATGGCTTGGTGAGCAGCAAAACTCCGGGATCGAGACGGCCATGATGAATGTTCGCGTTTTCGGTGTAGCTGGAGGTACCAAGCGCCTCGGTGTCGAGCCGTAACCGCCAACCGCAACCATGCATGGTTCGGATATGTCCTAGACCGGCTCGTAGCTCTCGGACGAACAATTATCCTCGGCCTCGGCGCGCCACCGGTAGATGATCACGCCGCCGCTGATGGTGATGCGGTAGGTCTGGCTGCCCAACGGTTTGCCGTTCACGGAGCTGAGGTCGGCCTTGACGCATGCGGTCCAGCCCCTTCCATGGAGGTCGCGGCGCGGCGCCGAGACCTGCACATGGCGCGGGTTTGAGGCGGTGGTGAACACCGAATCCAGTTTTTCGCGGACCAGTTGCTTGATGTCGGGCGGCGGCTCCAGCGGCGGCGGTTCGCTGGATTTGGCGCGCATGAACTCCGGCACCGGCGAGCGGCTGTCGGCGATGCCGCAGCCCGCCAAAGCCAGTGCGCTGCCTGCCAGCAACGCCGTGTAGATAATGACCCACCGCATCAGATTGATTCTATCCCACGGCGGTTAAAATTGCGCGTGGTCGCCCGCCATTCGCCGCCTCGAACCATCAACAATTGCTGAGCCGGGCTCGCAAAAACCGGCGACAGGACAGGCGATCGGGCCGTGCGGTACCCCTAGCTGAACGCGACGCCGACCCGCTTGTCGCGATTCCAGACCGGACGGCAGCGGCGGATGAACTGATCGGCCTCGATCACCAGCATGAATGACGGCGGCAGGCTGACGCTGCCGGCAAGATCGATCGCGGCGCCCTTCGATGACACGTTGCGAACGGTGCAAGCGACGCCGTTGCCGCCGAATGCGATCGTTGCACCCTTGAGCACCTTGTAGCGCGGTTCGGTTCGTTTCTCGGTCGAATTATCGCTCATCCAAATCCGCGTTTTCGCTGCTTGTCTGCTCAACCTTACCATCGGCGGGATTGCGGATTGATAAACCCGGCCGGTTCCAGCGGCGACTGCAAATTCAGGATTGATTCAGGATGACGGACGCGTCGCGCGTGTTCACAGCATCGCAAAGGCGCTTGAGACAATCGCCACCGGTTTGTTGTCGGAAGCGCTGGACAGGGTGACGCGGCCAAAGCTCATGGTACGTCCAAGCCGGACCACCCTTGCATCGGCCAGCACGTCCGACGAGGTGGCGGCACGCATGAAATGCGTGGTCTGATCGACCGTCGTCATCGGCCGGTAGCCGCGGTTGGCGGCAAGAATTGCGATCACCATCGCAGTGTCGGCGAGCGCCATCAGCGCCTGGCCGCAGACGATGCCGCCATGACGGCACAGCCGCTCGGAGAAGGCCATGCGCAGGATCGCTCCCGGCTGCCAGTCGGGCGCAGCATCCGGCGGGGGGAAGCATTCGATGCCGCTGATCGACAAGCCGAGCTCCTGCACCCAGGGCGCGAACACATCGCCAAGCACCCGCCTGGCTTCCGCGATATCGAATTCTGCCGCCTGTTGTTCGGTTGACATGAACGTTGTTTCCTCGCCCGGTATTGCCGTCGGCGCGCATTGTAGAACCCATTCGGCAACAATGGACATCCGCGTGCGGCTTGAAAATGCCTGAGTTGAGGCCGTATGATAGGGGCGTGGGGGAGTGATCCGGCGATGTCCATGCGGTTGATACTGATTTTCTGCGTCATCGCCATGGGTCTTGTCCTCAATGGCTGCACCAAATGCGGTCCGATCTGGGACGACTGGATGCAATCGCCGAAATCCTGCAAGTCGGACGGGCTTTAGCCTATCGGGCACGCTTGGCGTCACCGTCCGGGCGGTGATATATTGTCTTGAAAATGCAGGGGACGTCCCATGAGAATTCCAAGCGCTGCGGCGATCATCGCGTTGCTGACGGGGATATTGCTGACAGGGGCGTCGTTGATCGCGCCGGCCTACGCCCAGAAGCCCGCCATCAATTTGTTGCAGGATAACTCGCCCCCCAAAACGCAGGAGCAGAAGGACGCCGAGGCGGCGCGGGACCAGGCTTACAAGGAATCGCTCAGGAAGATACCGGACGCCAAAGTGTCTTCCGATCCCTGGGGCAACGTGCGCACGGATGCGCCCAAGAAAACGTCCACTGCGGTAAAACCCCAGCCGAAATCGCAAACTAAAACCGGTAGTGCGGCGAACTGAAACCGAATGGCTCCGGGAAGCCGCGCCTCTTTTTGGCCATGTGAGCGAGCCTAGTTCTTGCCGCTGATCTTGCGGACCAGCCCCGCAAGGCGGGCAATGAAGTTTCCCACCCAGGCATCTTCATTCCGCCCATCCCCGTGCGCACCATTGGTTTGCGCCCAAATGTCTTCGCCGGCCTCGAAGCGGGGCGTGCCCCCGGTCTCGTCATCCAAAATCTGGCGTCGGCGTTTCGGCAAAGCGCGCTCTGGCTGCATGTGCTGATTTCCTCTTCCGGGGAACAACTTGCAGCCGGGGATAGAGTTCCATCGTCTCCACAATTATCAAGTGCAACAGGGGCTTGCGAGAGCGGAGGAGCGGGTGCGGGATCAGCCCAGCAGGGCGGATTGATCCAGCAGCGTCTGGTAGCACTCGCAGGACATCCGCATCAAAGCCGGCCGGTCCAGGATCCTGATCACGCCACGGGAATAGGTGATCGCACCCGCGTTTTGCACCCGGCTTGCGACTTCCGTCACCGAAGTGCGCCTCACCCCCAGCATTTCGGCGAGAAATTCCTGCGTCAGTTCGACGGTGTCGCTTGCCGCGCGGTCCGCGCTTTGCAACAGCCAGCGGCAGAATCGCGCCTCGATCGGGTGCAGCGCGTTGCAGGCGGCCGTCACCCGCGCCTGCGACAGCAGCACCTCGTTGTAGCGGATGCAGAGATTGCGGACGGGGTCGCTGCCGGCGGCGATGGTCCTGAAATGGGTGGCGGCGATCTTGCTGCCGCCAAACGGCATCTGCACCACGACACGCACCAGCGACTTGTAAAGGCCAAGCCCGGCCATCGCGCCGGCGACGCCTTCGCGGCCGACGGTCGCGGTCTCGATCGCCTTGCCGTCGCGCAGCACGACGAGCAGCGACAGCATGCCAAAATGCGGGAAATAGATCTGGTCGACCTCGTCGCCGGACTCGAACAGCACCAGGCCCTGCTGCAAGGTCACCGGCGACAGATGCGGCGCCAGCCGGTCGAAGTGATCGCGCGGCAACGAAGCAAGCAGCTTGTTATCCAAGGAAAGACCGGCGTTTGAAACAGCCACTGCGATATCCCGCCCGGTCGGTCGGGCCGATTTACCGCAGGGGTTGAGGGACGCTCCGAGAGGGCGATCCGCGGGAACGCTCAATATAGGGACACGCAAGCCGCGATGTCGGTCTGGTAGCCGTCCTAATGGCCGACTCATCCGCACCGGCCGGCATTTTGTCGTGGATTGGGATGCAATATCCTCGGCTTACGACGGCGGTCCCGGGGCGGAAGTTTATTTGTCGGAAGGCGAACGGTTGGCGCCGCGATCCGGTTCAAGGGCGGAACCGTTTCCGTTGGGGACTCGGATTGGTTCGCGCACGCGCTATATTGAGCCGGTCGTCCCTTGTGCTGGAGTTGCGACATGGTCTTGCGCCCGCGTGATCTTGCCGACCGGATGGCCGGCCGGCGGAAACCGGACGACGGCTATCTGCGCGAGACCTTCACCCTGCCGCGCGATACGGCGCGGACAAAGGCGCGCGAGTTCCTCACCCGCTATCCCAAGGCGGCCTATATGAGCGGTGTCGAAAGCTGGCGTGAACTGCCCGGCGGCGACATCGAGTTCACAATGCGGCGGCTGCGCAGCGCCGACTAGCGGGTTTCCCTTTTGGAACTTTCCCGCCGTGGCTATGTTCCAACCCTCTAAAATTGTTAACTTTTTTCGCTAACTGGTATTCAAGTATTTCCGCCTAGGCTGCGGAATGAGGGAAACCATGGCGAAAAACCGCAAAGACCCCGGCGCGCGCAAGCATGTCCGGGTCGATCTGCAAAAGCCGGGATTCCTAATACCGGCGCCGGACGCGCCTTGGATCGAGTGCGTGATCGTCGATGTATCCGACGAGGGCGTTTCGCTCGACGTCGGCGCGCTGTCGGTGCCGAAGATCTTCGGTCTTGCATTTACCTCCGGCGGCGAGGTGCTTCGGGTGTGTTCGTTGACTTGGCGCAAGGGTGAACTGGTCGGCGCCCGGTTCGTCACCGCCAAAGAGCTTCGGCGGGGTTTTGTGGCGAACGAAGACGCCGTTTTGAACCAGGAAAAGGTGCCGGCCGCCTAGCGTCCAGATCGATGGCGGTATGCTTCGGCGGCTTCATGCGCCTATTCCGGAGGCTTCAAATCGCTGCTGAGCCAGCCCGCAGCCCTGGACTTCATCGGGTCCGACACCGCCATGCTGGTCTGGACATGGCTGCATTTGCCGCATTCGAATTGCCGCTGTTCCTGACCTGCCGGCCCGGGGGAAATGCTCACCAGCATCATGCGCGAATGGCATCTCGGACAGCGGACGTTCGATCGCGCTGAGCGAAACGCCGGGCGGTGGCGGCGAGGACATGGTGTCACCTTGAGGCAAAGCCAGGACCATTCGACCGCCGATCATGGCCCAGCCGGAACCGCGGTGACAAGCAAAATCCCAACGTGGTTATTTTTCCGTTGTCGGCGCGGCCGGCCGACAAATTCGGCCGACGGAGCCGCCCCGTCATTGCAGGGGACTATATGACTGCCCGTCGCACCCCTCGATGATGACGGACAATCTGGAGCTTTTGTATTGGTTGCTGCTGTAGAAGACGGAATAGGTGAGCCGCCTTGATGCCTCCGTTGCACCGCTGCGCAGACAAATGATCCACGGCATCGCAGAGGATGCCGGGGCTTTGATCGGCGCCGACATTTCCACCGGTTCTTTAAGCTTGGCGGAAGTGGCGACGTCCTTGAGCGAGGCCAGGACTTTTGCCGGATCGGGAGGCTCGGTGTAAGTCGCGGCTAGATTTTCTATGTCGGTCGAGCAGGCCGCCAGCATCAGGCACGCCGCCGGCACCAGGCATCGTGACGAAATCGGCAACCGCATCCGCTCCTCGCTGGGCAAGCCAACAGGCCCCGCACTGATTTCAAGATCAGACCACCATGGGACAAAACAGGCCAGTACCCGGCGCTGCCTTGTCAACCGGGATTGCGGCAGGCTGCCAACAGCCGGGCCGCGGCAACGCCGAATGCGGCAAGGAGCCGCCAACGTGCCCGTTCTCAGCGGCAAGCGCCCTGGGACACGCTGAGCCGGCCTAGCTGAGGCGGCCTTACTTCTCGCCCAGCAGCTTGCCCGTCGAATTATGAATGTAGTGCACCCTGGCGCAGGCCAGGCACACCACCGGCGAGTGACGATCTTTTTCGTCCCCCGCTACGTCCGCCAGCCGGTGCTGCACATTCATCCCGGTGTTGGGACATCTGAATAGAATGGGTTGATCCATGCTCCCTGATGCTAGGTCAGCAGCCATGTCCCAGCCAACTCCGCATGATTACGCAGGTGCGCAATCAACCGAGGACCTCTTTTAGCTTACCTCATGAGCAACATCTGAAACGAAAGAGGCCGCCAACTGAGGCGGCCTCTACCAGTCCTTGAAATTAGTGGCGATGATGCCGCCTGCCGTAGTGATGCCCTCGGCTCGACCCCATCCGTAATGATGACCACGACCGCCGCGCCCCATATGGCCGTGACCATGTCCGTGGCCGCCTCTGACTTGAATAATCGTTCCGTCGGAGCCCAGAGCATTCGGTGGTGCGGCAGGCATGGCCGACGCAGACAGGGTTGGAGCTAGCGCCAAAGCGCAGGCGGCAAAGCCGATCAACAAAAGCCGTTTCATGTACGTATCTCCTCCTTGAATTCGCGTTATCGCGACAAGGGGGAAAGTTCCGGGGCCTGTCAGAGTTCCATTTTTGAAACTCCCACCGTCAAATTCAAACTAGGCCACTACGGGCCGAAATAGGCCAGTCCCACCCCCACGGTGCTGTCCTAATTCGGACACTCGCACTTGGAAATTAGGACAACGAAAAAACCCCGCCCGATGGGGATCAAAGGGCGGGGCCAATCAGGATTCGGCGTCCAGTGAAGATGGGCGCCTTGGCCAACCATACCACCGTCTTCGCGAGAGCAATCGTCCGGTTTCGAAATTTAATGTTTCGCTGGAACCAATGTCGCCTGGACCGCTTAGCGAGGGACTACCGGATGCACACGCCCACCGCATCCGATGGAATGACGGCCTCAGCGCCCCCCTGCTGGGGCCGTTTCTTTATTTTCCCGTCGGTACGAGCTTGATGACGGTGCTCTTAGCGTCGAGCCCCTTTTCACGAGCCGCCTCATATCGCTTTTTAACTTCCGGCTCCAACCGATCAGCCATATTTGGCGGTCAAAAGGAACCAGAACTTGTTGTTCCTACGCCGTCGGGAATACCGACGGCTGAAACCCAAGATGTGGCTACGGGGAATTTTAAGCCGCTTCGACAATGAAAGAGGCCGCTAGCTGAGGCGGCCTCTTTTAACTTCGTTCCCAACGAGAACTATTGTTCAAACGTGCGGACGCCCTTTGTCCCGGCATCTGTTCGAATCATGCGACCCTTCTTGCCGTCAGCGGTGACAAAAATATCCCAATGGGCGGTACCGCCGAGTTGACCGTCCATAACCATCGTGCCGGTGCAGTCGTCATTTACTACATAGGTTCCGTGAAGGTTTTCTCGCTGGTGAACGCTCGACTGACGAAGCGAGGTTTGCTTACCTGAGAAATTTCCGACGCCATCAAACTCGAATACTCCGTAATGGAGGTTTGTGCCTTGGCCATCAAAAATGTAGCTGCCTTGCAACTTCTGAACTGAGCATGCGGGCGCGGCACTCTGTGCTCCCGATAGCGAAATCGAGCTGATCCCCAACGCAAAAGACGACAGCAAAATTGCTCGGCTCAAACCCATCGTTAGCTCCCCTTTCGCGAATTAGGACACCAGTAACCATCAAATTAGGACACTGGGGCTTAAATACGGACAAGTACCACGGTCCTGTCCTAATTAGGACACTCGCGATTTGAAATTAGGACAGCCCGCCTGGGAACGATCATGGGCGGGGCGGCTTGGTACGGCACGACCAGACGCCACACGCCCAGGCATCTGATGAACAGCGGCCTCAGTTTCCCTGGGGCCGTTTCCTTGACACTCGCGGGGCAGATTAGGACACTTCACGGCTGGGATTGATTTGTTCGGCGTCTGTTTTGAAAATATAAAATGAATATCTTCAGAATGCTCAGATCGCCAACATGACACCCGAAGAGGCACATAAGGCGCTCGGATTTCTTTGGGCGAAATGAAAGAGGCCGCCAACTGAGGCGGCCCTAATCGGCGTTCGATGGCGGATACGGCTCGGCTATCCCAAACGTCGGCGGCGGACAATAATTTAACAAGCGAAAGAGCGCTTTTGCTTCCAATGCTTCCTGCATCTGCTTGGCGGCAGCGAAATCATCTTTAATCGATCGGAGCAGTTCCTCGACGGGCTTGCTCATGGTGTTGGCGGGCGTAAGCCGGGCGAATTCAGCCATTGGTTTATGTGCGCACCTGTTTCGGTCTGCCGCGCCTTGCGCAGCGCGGCCTCTCGGACAGCGCCAGGTCGAAGCAACTTGGCCTGCGCGCGCAAGACTCTAGCTTCGTCGGCCAGACGTTCCTCAAGGGATTTACGTTGTGCGAAAGGGTGATGCTCCATGGGTCGATCCCTCAAAGGGGCGGGAGCTTGCAGCACTCTCAGTCACCGATGACTACCAGATACGGGCGCGGTGATGAGTTTAGTTTCTCATGTCGGGTGTACGACACGTGGTCAAAACAGACCGGTTCGGAAAATTAATTAACCTTTGATTAACGAATTGGGACGCTGCACGATTCAAATTAGGACAATTGCCCCCAAATACGGACCCCGGTACTGGACGCAGGCCAGTACCCACCCCCACGGTACTGGCCGAAATAGGCCATTCGCAGAATCAAAATAGGCCACTAGTGAAGTTCGCCCGCAAACTGGCCAACCACTTTCCAGAAAGCGTCGTAAGCCATGAACAAAAATATATAGACAAGGTAAGGAGTGGGCATCCTGCTATTCTGGCGGCCGAAGTTCCGGGGATCGCAGCCACGCGCTCATGTGCGATCCGGTTTCGGCCTGCCGCGCTCTGCGGATTAACTCATCGCGTTTCGCGCCATGTGGCAGCAATTTGGCCTCAGCTCGCAGGCGCTTCGCTTCTTCGGCAAGTCGTTCTTCAAGGGATCGGGTCTGGTTGAAACGGCGGCGCTCCATGACACAACCTCTCGTGGTTTGCGGGTCCTAACCGCTGGGTTTGACGAAGTTCCAATCCTAATATGCCGCCTCAGGGCGATCGGTTCCTTAGTGAACACAAATCAAATTAGGCCACTTTTAACTTCAAACTAGGCCACTACCCACCCCCCGGATATATACCCTACGGACATGTAGAACAAACCCTGATACAGTGCATATATTCTCAGGGAAGGCAGGTTCCACATGGCCCAGAAACCCTCCAAAATCCGCGAATTTCAGAAGCGTTTCCCTGACGAAGATAGCTGCCTGACGCACTTGATGCGCAGCCGCTTTGGCGAGCGTTTTACCTGCTTCAAATGCCTGAAAGAGGCGACCTATTACCGGGTCAGGGGACGCCGCTCGTTCGAATGCGAGCATTGCGGCTATCAGGTCTACCCGACCGCAGGCACCCCGTTTGAAAAGACCCGTACCAGCCTGCGGGACTGGTTCTATGTGATGTTCCTGTTTTGCGAGACGCGGAACGGCGTGGCCGCCAAAGAGGTGCAGCGTCAGCTTGGCGTAACCTACAAAACCGCTTGGCGCATGTGCCACATGATCCGGCTCTATATGGGCTACGTTGACGGCGACTATCCGCTTGGCGGCCCCGGCAAGATTGTGGAAGCCGACGAAACTTTTATCGGCGGTCATGACGTTGCGGGACATGATGACAAAGCCATCGTGCTTGGCATGGTCGAGCGGGGCGGCGATGTTGTCACGCGCGTTGTTCAGGCTCGCACCAAGCAGCATATCGTTCCTCATATCGTGCGGTTTGTAAAAGAGGGATCACGCGTTCACACAGACGAAGCATCGAATTTCAAACTGCTTACCGAAAAGTACGGTTACGACCATGAGGCCGTCGATCACTCCGCGAAGGAGTACGTTCGCGGAGACGTTCACACCAACTCAATCGAGTCGTTCTGGTCGCAAGTAAAACGCGGGATCAACGGGACTTACGTTTGGGTTTCGAAGAAGCACTTGCAGCTTTACCTGCGCGAGTTCGAGTATCGCCATAACTTGCGCCGTCAGCCTGCTTTGATGTTCGAGCTTCTTTTGCAAGCCTTTCCGAAGGTACGGGTTGGGTGACCATCGCCTGCAAGAGCTGGTCGAAACGATATTTAGGCTTTTTGCTCATTGGCGAATCTCCGCATTTTGATATTCGACGCCTTTGGCGGCAATCATCGCTTGTTTTACCTTAATCCATTGGTTGAAAAGCTCTATGGCCTCGGAAAAATTCCGCCGTGATACTTGGCGAAATATAGTTCGTATATTTGTCACTGGTCGATCTTCATAGACAGCAAAAAGCGCGATAAAATCATCTGTCGGGGTTGTCATATCGGGATGGCCCCAATCCATTTCTTGAATGTCGGCAAAGCCGTACTTCCGCACGATAGTACTAAGTCCAGTAAAAGCTGTCTCAAAATGTCCTTTGAATGTTTCTAGCGCCGCAACGTAATCCTTGGGCGGCTGATCCTGTAACGCGATAAGTTTTTCAGTATTTAAGTTGGTGGCTTCGTCCCGAATTTGCTCAATGGTGACTACAAAATATTGAGTTAGCTCGCGTAGCTGTTTCCGTCGTTCTGGCATTTCGGCGGCATCATAGATTATCTTTTTGGGCGCTGGAGGTCTCGCGGTTGGTGCCGGATTCTGCCGCTGTGCCAGTTGATGCTCAAGTGAATCTATTTTTGCTTGAAGCGGTGCTTTAATTTGAGCAACCACTTCCGGAGCTGGCGCACGAACGACGGAAGTATCTACCGTTACTTTTTGTCCGGAAGATACAGTTTGCAAACCAGGTTGTTGGCCTCGATACAACTGCCAGCCAACACCAATCGCGGCGATCACAAGTCCAAGGATTATGACGTGGTAGGGCTCCACTCTTCGAATCCATGTTCGGGCAGAAGGCCCATGCACGATACCAATAGCAGAAAATCGGTCACCGCTGGCTTGCTCGGCAAGCGCCCGCTTTAAGGGGCCCGTTGTGTAGCGATGAAAAAGCCACAGAGTGCCAGCCGCCAATATAATGGGGACCGCCCAAGAAATAACAGTGGAACCATCTGGCGACGATAAGCCAAATTCCGCTGCGATTTGGTCATCCAGCCAACCCATCACGGCGTTCTCCGTGAGAGCAGCGGGTAACCGTTTGAAAATGAGGTGCGCGGCGTAAGTGAGCCCAGCCTGTCCGGCCAAATACAAGAATACCGTCTTGAGCAATTGCATGTGCGCGTCTCCCGCCGCTCTGGGGCCATCCCAGAGTTAGGGGCGGTAGCTATTTGTTTACCACAAGACATGGTTACATGTCCTGCGGGTATATAGCTGCCACCCCCACAAAAAGAACATATTGCGAACGGAGAACAAATAGGGTACGGTGTTCCATCAGCGTTAATTCTTCAGATTCCCTTGTTTTGCGCCCCGTTTGTCCCACTAGCGAATCCCCGCCATAAGGAGCACCACCCAATGTCCGCCACTGCCCTGCGTATCGTCGAAGGATCCTCCATGGACAAGACCAAGGCCCTGTCCGCCGCGCTTTCCCAGATCGAGCGCCAGTTCGGCAAGGGCTCGGTGATGAAACTGGGCAAGAACGACCGCTCGATGGACGTGGAGACGATATCCTCGGGCTCGCTCGGGCTCGACATCGCGCTCGGGGTCGGCGGGCTGCCGCGGGGTCGGGTGGTGGAGATTTACGGGCCTGAATCCTCAGGGAAAACCACGCTGGCGCTGCACACGGTGGCCGAGGGCCAGAAAAAGGGCGGCATCTGCGCCTTCATCGATGCCGAACACGCGCTCGACCCGGTCTATGCCCGCAAGCTCGGCGTCAACATCGATGAACTCCTGATCTCGCAGCCCGATACCGGCGAGCAGGCGCTGGAAATCTGCGACACCCTGGTGCGATCCGGCGCGGTCGACGTGCTGGTGATCGATTCGGTGGCGGCCTTGGTGCCGCGCGCCGAACTCGAAGGCGAAATGGGCGATGCACTGCCCGGTCTGCAGGCGCGGCTGATGAGCCAGGCGCTGCGCAAGCTCACCGCCTCGATCAACAAATCCAACACCATGGTGATCTTCATCAATCAGATCCGGATGAAGATCGGCGTGATGTACGGCTCGCCGGAGACCACCACCGGCGGCAACGCGCTGAAATTCTACGCCTCGGTCCGCCTCGATATCCGCCGCATCGGCGCCATCAAGGAGCGCGACGAGGTGGTCGGCAACCAGACCCGCGTCAAGGTGGTGAAGAACAAGCTGGCGCCGCCGTTCAAGCAGGTCGAATTCGACATCATGTACGGCGAGGGCGTCTCCAAGATGGGCGAAATCCTCGACCTCGGCGTCAAGGCCGGCATCGTCGAAAAATCCGGCGCCTGGTTCTCCTATGACAGCCAGCGGCTCGGCCAGGGCCGCGAGAACTCCAAGGCGTTCCTCAAAGCCAACCCCGACATGACCGCCAAGATCGAGGCGGCGATCCGCCAGAACTCCGGCCTGATCGCCGAACAGATTCTCGCCGGCAGTCCCGAGCGCGACACCGAAGGCGAGGAGCCGATCGAGGAGTGAGATTTTCCCAAATCTTGTTCGTGTGAGTTAAAGTTTGACATTAGCGGGCGCCGAGGACCTGGAATTGCCGAGATCCCCGGCGCCCGTTTTGTTTTGCGTATGGCGGAGAGGACCATGACGCGTCTCATTTTGACGAGTGACGCTTCCACCAGTCTTTCTTTCATGAAGGAAGGTCGGGCCGATATCGCGATCGACCTTATGCTTCGGTTCGTGTGGGGACCGCTGCCGTCCGGCGAAGAACTCGAGACGAGATTGGCGGCGCGGACGACCCAAGCGCCGGCGGGCATTGGCTCGATTATGTATCGACACGCAAGGTCGAGGAGGTCGGCTGGAAAGATCTCAGTTTGATCGACGTGTGCCGGCGTTGCGAAACCGTCGAATTATGGTTCGACCCAAATCCGAATGCTCAATTGGAACTGGTCTGGCTGCTTGATTATTTTCGGTCTCATCCGGAAATCGGGTCCAGGCTGGGATTGCGCCTTGTCGATATCGAGATGATCGAGCTTCGGCAGCTTGGCAAGTGGCAGCCGCCGGCCGTCCCCGTCACCGAAAGGGAACTGGCGACGGCAAGCGCGGCCTGGCAGGCGTACCGGGCACCGACGCCGGAAGCCTGCTTCGCTCTGCTTGGCCAGGATTTGAGCGCTTTGCCGCTGCTGAGGCCGGCCCTGCGCGAATTGCTTGAAGAGCTCCCCTCCAGCGTGACCGGGCTTGGCGCGACGGAAATGCGTTTCCTGGAGCTGATCGCGAGGGGATACCAGCGGACAAACGCGCTTTTCCACCTTCGCAGCTTGCGAGGGACGCGCATCTTCGGTGAGTTCGAGCACGGCTATCTGCTTGATGCGCTTGCCCATGGTCCAACCCCGGCCGTGGCCGGTCTCGACGAGGAGCTACGCACGCTCGAACGGGAAAACTTCCGGGATCGTGTCCACGCCTACCACCGAAGCCGGCTGTCGCTGACCGACTTCGGCAAGGCGATCGTCGCGCACAAGGAAGATTTCAGCCGGCACAACCCGATCGACCGCTGGTGGGGCGGCACGCACCTGACCAACGACCGGCTATGGCGCTGGGATTCGATGCTGGTGAAGCCGTAAGCGATGAACGCCATGAGCATAGGTGTGTGACTTAGAATTCGACGTTAACGGGAAGGGAGGAAGTCGGATGACTTGGGGTCTCGCTGCCATTTTCTTTGGCTCCCGAAGGCGTCAACGCTTCGCCATTGCTGCCGTATTGCCAAAGGAAATTCACGACAGCAAAAGGACTTGGAGCTCTAAGCGAAAGCTCTTGATTCACTCGCGGCGTTTCACCGGCACTTCAAGTTCGGCCTTCACCTGACTTCGCAGGTTCACCGTTCCGGGCAGATGTCCAGCATGCCGGAGACGTCTTTCTTTTCCGTCAAAGGACGGACCGCCTCACTCTGCAGCCTCCGCGTAATCCGCGACCGGAGGACACGAGCACACCAGGTTGCGGTCGCCATGGACGTTGTCGACCCGCCCGACCGGACACCAGTATTTGTCCGACCGCGACGTGCCAGCCGGGAAGCAGCCCTCGGCGCGGCTATAGGCGCGCGCCCAGCCGTCGTCGGCGATATCGTGCACGGTGTGCGGGGCATGGCGCAGCGGCGAGGCCTCGACCTTCCAGCGCCCAAGCTCGATCTCGGCGATCTCCAGCCGGATGGCGATCATGGCGTCGCAGAAACGGTCCAGCTCCGCCTTCGATTCGGACTCGGTCGGTTCGATCATCAGCGTGCCCGGCACCGGAAAGCTCATGGTCGGGGCGTGGAAGCCATAGTCGATCAGCCGCTTGGCGATATCGTCGACGGTGACGCCGGTCGATGCCTTCAGCGGGCGGGGATCGACGATGCATTCGTGGGCGACGCGGCCCTTGGCGTTGCGATAGAGCACCGGGAAATGGGGGGCCAGCCGGCTGGCGATATAATTGGCATTAAGGATCGCGATCTCGGTGGCCCGCCTCAACCCTTCGCCCCCCATCATCAGGATGTAGATGTAGGAAATGGTCAGGATCGACGCCGACCCGAACGGCGCCGCCGACACCGGCCCGACCGCGTGTGGCGTTCCGCCGTCGGTCACCGGATGTCCCGGCAGGAACGGCACCAGATGCGCTCTTACGCCGATCGGCCCCATGCCCGGGCCGCCGCCGCCATGCGGGATGCAGAAGGTCTTGTGCAGATTGAGATGGCTGACATCGGCGCCGTAGTCGCCGGGCCGCGACAGCCCGACCTGCGCGTTCATGTTGGCGCCGTCGAGATAGACCTGCCCGCCATGGCCGTGCACGATTTCGCAGATTTCGCGAATATGCTCCTCGAACACGCCGTGGGTGGAGGGATAGGTGATCATGATGGCGGCGAGGCGTTTCGAATGTTGCGCGGCCTTGGCGCGCAAATCGTCGACGTCGACATCGCCCCTGCTGTCGCAGGCCACCACCACCACCTCCATGCCCGCCATGCTGGCGGAGGCTGGATTGGTGCCGTGCGCCGAGGAAGGGATCAGGCAAACTTTGCGATCCGCTTCACCGCGCGCGGCGTGATAACAGCGGATCGCCAGCAAGCCGGCATATTCGCCCTGCGCGCCGGAATTCGGCTGCAGCGAGACCGCGTCATAGCCGGTGATGTCGCACAGCCACCGTTGCAGCCGCGCAAACAGCGCGTGATAGCCCGCAGCTTGTTCGCGCGGCGCGAACGGATGAAGCTCGCCGAATTCCGGCCAGGTCAGCGGGATCATTTCCGAGGTGGCGTTGAGCTTCATGGTGCAGGAGCCCAGCGGGATCATGGCGCGGTCGAGCGCGAGATCGCGGTCGCTGAGCTTGCGCATGTAGCGCAGCAGCTCAGTTTCGGACCGATAAGTATGAAATACCGGATGGGTGAGAAACGCGCGGGCGCGTTTGAGTTCGGCGGGCAACGCGTCGCCTGCATCGGCCGCGATGTCCGCATAGGCAAATTTGCCACCGAACGCGCGCCACACCGCCTCCACGGTTGCGGGCGTCGTGGTCTCGTCCAGCGCGACGCCGAGCGTGGACTCATTGATCCGCAAATTGATGGCTTCGGCCCGAGCGCGCGCGACGATCTCGTTCTGCTTGGCACCGGCGTGCACCGTCACGGTATCGAAGAACGTGTCCGACTGCGGCACGAAGCCGAGCTTGCGCAATCCCGCCGCCAGCACGGCCGTCAGGCGATGCACGTTGCGGGCGATGTGGGTCAGTCCCTCCGGGCCGTGATAGACCGCATACATCGAGGCGATAACCGCCAGCAGCACCTGCGCGGTGCAGATGTTGGAGGTGGCTTTTTCGCGGCGGATGTGCTGCTCGCGGGTCTGCAGCGCCAGCCGATAGGCCGGCTGCCCCCGTGAATCGATCGACAGCCCGACGATCCGCCCCGGCAGCGAGCGCTTCAACCCGTCACGCACCGCCATGTAGGCCGCGTGCGGCCCCCCATAGCCCATCGGCACCGCAAAACGCTGGGCAGAACCGATCGCGATATCGGCGCCGAGTTCGCCCGGCGAGGCCAGCAGGGTCAGCGCCAGCAGGTCGGCCGCGACGATGGCGAGCGCGCCCTTGGCTTGTAGCGTCGCGATCGCAGGCCTGAAGTTGCGCACGGCGCCGGAAGTGCCCGGATATTGCAGCAGCGCCCCGAACACCTCGGCCGGTGCAAGATCGGCGAGGGGATCGCCGACCACCAGGTTCCAGCCCAGCGGTTCGGCGCGGGTGCGCAGCACCGCCAAGGTCTGCGGATGCACCTCGCGGTCGACGAAGAACGATTTGTGCTTTGATGGCGCAGCGCGCTCGGCCAGCGCCATCGCTTCCGCCGCCGCCGTGGCCTCGTCGAGCAGCGAGGCATTGGCCACATCGAGGCCGGTGAGATCGCAGATCATGGTCTGGAAATTGAACAGCGCCTCCAGCCGGCCCTGGCTGATCTCCGGTTGATACGGCGTGTAGGCCGTGTACCAGGCGGGATTTTCCAGAATGTTGCGCTGGATCACCGCCGGCAGAATGGTGCCGGAATAGCCTTGGCCGATCAGCGAGGTGAACGCCTGGTTTTGCGCGGCGAGCTCGCGCATATGCGCCAGCGCCTCGGTTTCGCTGAGCGGCGGGCCGAGGTCGAGCGGCGTTTTCTGCCGGATCGACGACGGCAGCGTTTCAGCGATCAGCGCCTCGAGGTTTTTGGCGCCCACGGTCTCCAGCATCGCCTGGATATCGCGCGGCGAAGGCCCGATATGGCGCCGGGCGAAGGTGGTGGCGGCCTCGTTGGCGTGTTTGCGGTGCGCGGTCATGGTCATATCCTCATCATCACGCCGTGTGCGCCTTGTAGCCGGCCTCATCCATCAGGCCGCCGAGTTCGCTCTTGTCCGCGATCTTCAGTTTGAAAAACCATGCCTTGCCGCCGGCGTCGGAATTGACCAGCGCGGGCTCCGCCGCAAGCGCCTCGTTGACCTCGAGCACTTCGCCTGAAATCGGCGCGTAGACGTCGGACGCCGCCTTGACGGACTCGACCACGGCGGCGGCTTCCGCCTTCTTCAGCTTGCGCCCGACCTTCGGCAGTTCGACGAACACGACATCGCCGAGCTGCGACTGTGCGTAGTCGGTGACGCCGATGGTGGCGACGTCGCCCTCGATGCGGAGCCATTCGTGGTCGGACGTGAACAGCGTGGTCATGACAATTCCTTCAGCGTTTATAGGTGTTGGGAACGAACGGCATGGCTGTGACCCGCAGCGGCAGCCGCTGCCCGCGCAATTCGGCAAACACCGGAGCGCCGGCCACCGCGAGCGGCGAGGGGAGATAGCCCATCGCGATCGGCGCATTGAGGCTCGGGCCGAAGCCGCCGGAGGTGACCGCGCCGATTGGCTCGGAGGAGGTAGTGTCCGCAAATAACGGCGCGCCTTCGCGCACCGGCGCGCGGCCTTCGGGTTTCAGCCCGACGCGGCGGCGCGGCGCGCCGTTCGCAAGCTGGGCCAGAATCTTGTCCGCGCCGGGGAAGCCGCCCGCGCGCGCCCCGCCGTGGCGGCGGCTCTTCTGGATCGACCATTCCAGCGCGCCCTCCACCGGCGTGGTCGTGGTGTCGATGTCGTGGCCATAGAGGCACAGCCCGGCCTCGAGCCGCAGGCTGTCGCGGGCGCCAAGCCCGATCGGGAGTACGTCACTGTTTGCCAGCAACCTCGTCGCCAGTGACTCGGCGCGTTCGGCGGGCACCGAAATTTCAAAGCCGTCCTCGCCGGTGTAGCCCGAGCGCGAGAGAAAGCAGTCGATGCCGTCGACCACATGCGGGCCAGCGTCCATGAACCGCATCGCCGCGGCGTCCGCGCAAACTGTCGCCAGCACCGATTCCGCCTTCGGCCCTTGCAGGGCGATCAAGGCGCGGCCGGCCAGCGGCTCGATCTCGCAAACGTCAGACAGATGCGCGCGCAGATGCGCCTCGTCCGCGGCCTTGCAGGCGGCGTTGACCACCAGAAACAGATGGCTGCCGAAATTCGCCACCATCAGGTCGTCGAGGATGCCCCCGGCACCGTTGGTGAACTGCGCGTAACGCTGCCGGCCCACCGCGACCGCGACGATGTCCTGCGGCACCAGCCGCTCCAGCGCCAAAGCGGCATCTTCGAGCTTGCCGGATTTCGGTCGCAGCGCGATCTGGCCCATGTGCGATACGTCGAACAGGCCGGCAAGCTTGCGGGTGTGCAGGTGCTCCCGGAGCACGCCGGTGGCGTATTGCACCGGCATGTCGTAGCCGGCGAACGGCACCATCTTGCCGCCGCGCGCGACATGCAGCGCGTGCAAAGGGGTGCGTTTCAGCGGGGATTGGTCGTCGCGCGCAAGCATCATGGGACCCTCGCGGTTGCCGGGGGAGATTCCCCGAAAACCCGCGCAAGCCCCATCTGTCGCTGTGCCTGAGAGTATTATCCCGTCGGCGGACGCATTTTTCGGCTTTCGCCGGTCAGCGTCTCTTTCCAGATGCTACCAAGTCACGCGGTCCGTTTGCCTGAGAGTTTCCGGGGCGGTTGCTCCTTCGGCGCCGACACTTAAGCCGGTCTCTCCCGACGTGACTGTCTCCTACTAGATAGGAGGAAAACACGGCTGCGCCAAGGCTGTCAACGCGGCCCGCGCGGCTATCAACGGTTCCTGTGCTGGTGCGGCAACCCGCTGATTCGTTGCACACTTTCTGGACACCGCCTGCACCCTTGTCTAAAAGCGGTGCGCTGGAAGTGCCTGCCCTACAGGCGATACTGGGTGCGATGGGACCGATATGAGCGGCGTTAACGAAATCAGGTCGGCATTCCTTAATTATTTCGCGGCCAACGGCCACGAGATCGTGCCGTCGTCGCCGCTGGTGCCGCGCAACGACCCGACGCTGATGTTCACCAATGCCGGCATGGTGCAGTTCAAGAATGTCTTTACCGGCATCGAGAAGCGGCCCTACCAGCGCGCCACCACCTCGCAAAAATGCGTGCGCGCCGGCGGCAAGCACAACGACCTCGACAATGTCGGCTACACCGCGCGGCATCATACGTTCTTCGAGATGCTCGGCAATTTCTCGTTCGGCGATTATTTCAAGGACCGCGCCATCGAGCTCGCCTGGAATCTGGTCACCAGGGAATTCGGACTGCCGAAAGATAAACTGACGGCGACCGTCTATATCGATGACGACGAGGCCTTTGGTCTCTGGAAGAAGATCGCAGGCTTGCCGGATTCCCGCATCATCCGCATCGCGGGCTCGGACAATTTCTGGCAGATGGGCGACACCGGACCGTGCGGGCCCTGTTCGGAAATCTTCTACGACCATGGCGACAAGATCTGGGGCGGGCCTCCGGGTTCACCCGAGCAGGACGGCGACCGCTTCATCGAGATCTGGAATCTCGTCTTCATGCAGTTCGAGCAACTCGAATCAGGCGTCCGCAATCCGCTGCCGAAACCCTCGATTGACACCGGCATGGGGCTGGAGCGCACCGCCGCGGTGCTGCAGGGCAAGCATGACAATTACGACATCGACCTGTTCGTGGCCTTGATCCGCGCCGCCGCCGAATTGACCGGGGCCGATCCGCAAGGCCCGCAGAAGGCGTCGTTGCGCGTGATCGCCGATCATCTGCGCGCCTCGTCGTTCCTGATCGCCGACGGCGTATCGCCGTCGAATGAGGGCCGCGGCTATGTGCTGCGCCGGATCATGCGCCGCGCCATGCGCCACGCGCAATTGCTCGGCGCCAGGGATCCGCTGATGCACCGGCTGGTATGGGCCCTGGTGCGCGAGATGGGCCAGGCCTACCCCGAACTGGTGCGCGCCGAGAACCTGATCGAGGAAACCTTGCGGCTGGAGGAGACCCGGTTTCGCAAGACGCTGGAGCGCGGACTTTCGATTCTCGACGACAAGAGCGCCACGCTTAGGAAAGGCGACATGTTCGACGGCGATACGGCGTTTACGCTGTACGACACTTACGGCTTTCCGCTCGATCTCACCCAGGACGCGCTGCGCAACCGCGGCATCGGCGTCGATATCGCCGCCTTCACCGACGCGATGGACCGGCAGCGCGCCAAGGCGCGCGCGGCATGGGCGGGAAGCGGCGATACCGCCAGCGAGAATGTCTGGTTTCCGTTGCGCGAGAAATTCGGCGCCACCGAATTCCTGGGCTATGAGACCGAGAGCGCGGAAGGCGAGGTCGCCGCACTGGTGCGGGACGGCAAGGAAGTCGCAAGCCTGAAGACCGGCGACAGCGGTTCAATCGTTCTGAACCAAACGCCGTTTTATGCGGAGTCCGGCGGCCAGGTCGGCGACACCGGCATGATGACCGGCGACGGCGTGCGGTTTCGCGTCACCGATACCCAGAAGAAGGCCGGCGATCTCTTTGTTCATGTCGGCACCGTCGAACAGGGCACGCTGAAACCGGGTGCGGCTTTGCTGCTCGAAGTCGATCACGCCAGGCGCGCCTCGATCCGCGCCCACCATTCCGCGACACATCTGCTGCATGAAGCGCTGCGGCAGGTGCTCGGCGATCACATCGCGCAACGCGGCTCGCTGGTGGCGCCGGACCGCTTACGCTTCGACTTCGTGCACCCGAAGCCGATCACGCCGGACGAATTGAGCCGCGTCGAGGACATCGCCAACAATGTCGTGCTGGAGAACGACGAAGTCATCACCCGGCTGATGGGAGTGGATGACGCCCGTGACGCCGGTGCCCGCGCATTGTTCGGCGAAAAATACGGCGACGAAGTGCGCGTGGTCTCGATGGGCAAGACCGCGCGCGAGCACGGCGCCAACGCGCTCGGCTGGTCGGTGGAATTGTGCGGCGGCACCCACGTGCGCCGCACCGGCGATATCGGCTTGATCTCGGTGACCGGCGAAAGTGCGGTCGCATCCGGCGTGCGCCGGATCGAGGCCTTGACCGGCAACCACGCCCGCAAGCACGCCAACGACACCATGGCGCTGGCGAAGTCGGCCGCGCACGAGTTGCGCACCTCGCTCGACGAACTGCCGGCGCGCATCGCCTCGCTGATGGAGGAGCGCAAGAAGCTCGAGCGCGACCTGTCGGACGCGCGCAAGAAGCTGGCGATGGGCGGCGGGGCGTCGGCTTCCAACGGCTCGGGGGCCGGCAGCGGCGTGCGCGAGGTCGGCAACACCCGGCTGATGGCGCGCGCGGTCGAAGGCATCGAGATGAAGGATCTCAAGAGCCTGGTCGACGACGGCAAGAAGCAAATCGGCTCGGGGGTGGTCGCCATCGTCGCCGTCACCGAAGACGGCAAGGCCGGCGTCGTGGTCGGCGTCACCAGCGACTTGACCTCGCGCTACAACGCGGTCGATCTGGTCCGCGTCGCTTCCGAGGCGCTTGGCGGCAAGGGCGGCGGCGGGCGGCCCGACATGGCGCAGGCCGGCGGACCCGATGGCGCCAAGGCAAATGCTGCGCTCTCGGCCATCGAAAAGGCGATGGGCGGCTGACGCCCTGCTATTTATCGTCGAGGAACGGCGCCACGACTTCGCGGGTTTCCTTGCTCGGCACCACCGGCACGATCTCGAACGTCATGCCGAGCCCCTGGCAGTTCAGAACCCATTCCTGAAGCAGCCGCAGGTCGTCGCATTCCATCAGCTGGAAGCAGCGGTCGAAGTTGGGCTCGATCCAGCTTGCGACGTATGTCAGTCCTTCGGGAAACTTGATGCCGGCATCGCGCACGCGCCGGTAGACCGGGATTGGGTCGCGATCCCTGAAGCGCTCGATCACCATGAACAGCATCGCACCCCTCCCGCCGTTCAGGCCTTGCGCAGGAAGACATATTCGGCGGAGTAGGGCGCGCTCGCGAAGCTGCCGGCGTTGTCGCACACCCCGTCAAGCTTGCCGCCCTTGGTATTGATCCGCTGCACCGCGGTGACGCCGGTGAGGATGCCGTTGCCGCGCCGGGAAATCACCTCAAGCTTGAGCCAGGGAATATCGTTCGGCGTCGCACCCGGCGCGCTAGCGGTAACCTTTCCGACCACCGCGCTGCCATCGCCGTGTTCCCAGTTCGGCCCGGCATAGTGACGGCCGACGGTCCTGCCATCGGCCAGCAGCGTCGCGATCGGTTCGCGGAATACCCAGCCGAGCTTGCCGTCGGCGCCGGCCTTGCATTCGTAGACCTGCGCGCCTTCGGCGTGCACGCTGAGCACGATGGTTTCTCCCGGCGACGGGGCGACGGCCTCGGCGGGCGTTTCTGCCGGCGCGCTCACCGGCAAACCCGACAGCAGCAGTAACGCCAGCGCGGCACTCCTGGGAAATAGCATGGCCGCGCTCTCCGCATTGGCGGTTCGTTATGCCGTCGCCATCGCTTTCGTGAGATTCTCGGCGACCTTGTCGAGGAAGCCGGTGGTGGACAGCCAGCGCTGGTCGGCACCGACCAGCAAAGCCAGGTCCTTGGTCATGTAACCGGCTTCGACGGTTTCGACGCAGACCCGCTCCAGCGTCGCCGCGAACTTCGCCAGAGCCTCGTTATTGTCGAGCTTGGCGCGGTGCGACAGCCCGCGGGTCCAGGCGAAGATCGAGGCGATCGAGTTGGTCGAGGTCTCCTTGCCCTTCTGATGCTCGCGGTAATGCCGCGTGACCGTGCCATGGGCGGCCTCGGCTTCGACCGTCTTGCCGTCGGGCGTCATCAGCACCGAGGTCATCAGCCCCAGCGAACCGTAACCTTGCGCCACAGTGTCGGACTGCACGTCGCCGTCGTAGTTCTTGCAGGCCCATACGTAGCCGCCGGACCATTTCATCGCAGCCGCCACCATGTCGTCGATCAGGCGATGCTCGTAGGTGATCTTCTTGGCGTCGAATTTCGGCTTGAATTCCTTGTCGAAGATGTCCTGGAAGATGTCCTTGAAGCGCCCGTCATAGACCTTGAGGATGGTGTTCTTGGTCGACAGATAGACCGAATAGCCCTTCGACAGGCCCATGTTGAGCGAGGCGCGGGCGAAATCGGCGATGGAATCGTCGAGGTTGTACATCGCCAGCGCAATGCCGGCGCCGGGCGACTTGTAGACCTCCCGCTCGATCACCTTGCCGTCCTCGCCGACGAATTTCATCGTCAGCGTGCCCTTGCCCGGAAATTTGAAGTCGGTGGCGCGATACTGGTCGCCGAAGGCATGGCGGCCGATGATGATCGGCTTGGTCCAGCCCGGCACCAGCCGCGGCACGTTCTTGCAGATGATGGGTTCGCGGAACACGACGCCGCCCAGGATGTTGCGGATAGTGCCGTTCGGCGACTTCCACATCTCCTTGAGGCCGAATTCCTTCACCCGGCCTTCGTCCGGGGTGATGGTGGCGCATTTGACGCCGACGCCGACCTTCTTGATGGCGTTGGCGGCATCGATGGTCACCTGGTCGTTGGTCTCGTCGCGGTGTTCCATCCCGAGGTCGAAATACATCAGGTTGATATCGAGGAACGGGGTGATCAGCTTGTCCTTGATGTATTGCCAGATGATCCGGGTCATCTCGTCGCCATCGAGTTCGACGACGGGGTTGGTCACCTTGATTTTTGCCATGGCAGGTCGGGCCTTTTCTTGGAAGCGCGCGTTTCGGGCGAGTGGCGGTTGCCGGGTCGCTATAGCACCCGAAAACGTGGGCTGGAAGGCGAATGGGCGGGCAACTGGGGCCTGATTTCGAGCCAGCTGGAAACCGGCGTCGCGGCGATATCCCGAAACAACCGCGCCGGGCGCGGTCGTGATCGCCGGTCGGTTTGCCACGGAATTTTCTTCTGCAATTGAGGTTTTGCTCGAGTGTCAGGTTGTGTCCGTAACCCGGTTATTTTGCTTGAGAAATTCTGCCGGACGGGCAATCCAGTAAGGCGTTCCTGCAGCGCGTCCGATGAGACCTCGATTCAAGATCTTCAGACGTTGAATCAGAAAGTGAAGTGAGATGTCCGGCTCGGGCACCGACAAGACCAAATCAGGCGTCACGCTAGCCGGCCCCGTTGTCGTGCTGGTCGAGCCCCAGCTCGGCGAAAACATCGGCATGGCCGCGCGCGCGATGGGCAATTTCGGGCTGACCGGCTTGCGGATCGTCAATCCGCGTGACGGCTGGCCGAACATGCATGCCCGGCGCGCCGCCGCCGGCGCCGATCATATTCTGGACCAGGCCGAGCTGTTCGACACCGTCGAACAGGCGGTCGCCGACCTCACGCTGCTGTTCGCGACCACCGCCCGCGCCCATGACCAGGCCAAGCCGGTGGTGGCGCCGGAAGTCGCGGCGCGCCAGATCGCGACCGACATCGCCGGCGGCGGCAAGGTCGGCATCCTGTTTGGCCGCGAGCGCTACGGGCTGCAGAACGAGGAGGTGGCGCTGGCCGACCGCATCATCACCTTTCCGGTCAACCCCGGCTTCGCCTCGCTCAACCTTGCGCAGGCGGTGCTCTTGATGGGTTACGAATGGTTCAAGCTTGCGACCGAGGGCGCGTTGCCGTTTGCGATGCCCGAGCGTTCCGAGCGCGCCTCGCAGCACCAGATGCAGGCGTTCTTCGACAATCTGGTGCGCGAGCTCGACCAGGTCGAATTCCTGCGCCCGGCGGAAAAGCGCGAGACCATGCTGGTCAACCTGCGCAACATCTTCTCCCGCAAGGAGCCGACCAAGCAGGATATGCACACCCTGCACGGCGTGGTCATGGCGATTGCGGAAGGGAGAAAGGGTCCGGCCAAGGGCGGGGTGCTCGACGGCGAACAGGCGACGCGGCTGCGGGCGTTGCTCGCCGAGCACGGGCAGGGCGCGTTGCCGTCGGAAAGCGGCACGGTGCGCGGGCTGGCGCGGTTGCTGCGGCGAAACCCGACCGATGCCGAACGCATCCTGTGGCGGGCGTTGACCACCGATCGCCGCTTCGCCGGGCAGTTCAAACGACAGACGCCGGTCGGCCGGCATATCCCGGATTTTGTTTCCTTTGTGCACCGGGTGGCGATCGAACTGATCAATCCCGGCGAGACCGATGTCATCGCGAAAGACCGTGCGGCACGCCAGGCATGGCTGGAGCAGCGCGGCTACCGGGTGGTCCGGATCGATGTCGCCGATGTCGAGCGCGATATCGCAGCGCAGCTAGACCGGCTGGAGGCTGGGCTTCCGCAGGTTCGCTAGGGTTTTGCGGTCCAACGTCTTCATCCTTCGAGACGGGTGCAAGTGCGCGCCCTTCGGCGATGAGGTCCCTCATGGTGAGGAGCACGGTGGCGCCGCAGCGTCTCGAACCATCGGGCCCGAAATGCTCGACTACGATTCGACCCCGCCGCAAGTGTTGGAAGTCAGACGGCTACGAGTTGCGCCGTCGCCGCGCCGGTTCGTTTCGGTTTCCTCAGCTTCGAAGGCGCGAACAGGGAATCGGCGGCCAATCCCGCCATGTCTGCGACGCCGGGATTGCGGGAGACCATGGCTGCGACGATCGCGCCGTCCATCAGAAGGGCGAGCTGATGGGCAAGCATCTGCGGCTCCGCCGCGCCCATCTCGCTCGCCAGTTTCTCGATGTGCGCCAGGACGACTTTCTTGTGCCGCATCGCGATCGCGCGAAACTGCTTCTGATCCTTGTCGTGTTCGCCGACGGCATTGATGAAGGGACAGCCATAGAAACGTTCCTGGCCAAACCAGTCCTTTAGCGCAGGAAAAATCCGAGTCAGTTTGGTCTGGGCATCGCCGCCGCCCGACTCTAGCGCGGCGATAAACCATTCGCGCCACTGCTTGCCTTCGGTCTCCAGCACGACATGCACGAGGTTGGTTTTCGAGCCGAACAATTTGTACAGCGTGGTCTTGGCGGTACCGGCTTCATGGATGATCGCGTCGATGCCGGTCGCGTTTATTCCGTCCTTGCAGAACAGCCGTGTCGCGGCACTGAGCAGGCGCCCGCGCGCGGACTCGTCGTCACCGCCGGAAGATTTTATCGCAACGGATCGCTTCTTCGCCGATGGTCTGCCCATGTGCGCAGTTAATCCAACTGTGCCGCATGCATCAAGCCGCATTTTTCTGCGCTCAAAATAATCTCGGCAGTCAGCAGTTGCATCACGTTTGAGCAATTCGCCATTGACCGATTCGAAGGCAGCGGCGGCTAAGCGGCTTCAACGCTTCGCGTTTTCGTTTCAGTGCCGTCTGGCACGGTTCATGCAGGAAACAGACCGTTCGGTATCCTACCTCCAGGGAGAGAAATAATGACTGCTGTCGCTCAAAAAACAGTGCTTACAGGCTGCCTTGCCCCGATCGACAAAAAGGGGCTGGAACAGCTCATCGCGAACGGCAAGGCCAATCCGCAGGTCATCAAGACCTTAAAGTGCAAAACGGTGGCCGAGGGCAAGTTCCGTCATGCCAATTACATCCGCAACCTTGCGCCCTACATCGTCGACGAGCCGCCGGGTCTGTTAGGCGACGACACCGCTCCCAATCCCTCCGAGGCCTCGCTGGCCGCACTCGGCTCCTGCCTTGCGGTCGGGCTTCACGCCAACGCGGTCCATCGCGGATGGACCGTCAACAAACTCGAACTCGAACTCGAGGGCGACCTCAACATCACGGCGGTATGGGGCACCGGCGACGTCAGCGAAAAGCCGGTCGGCTTCACCGATGTGCGGGTCAAGGTCGACATGGAGTGCGAAGGCATTCCGCAAAGCGAGATCGATGCGCTGGTGACCCACGTCAAGAAGTGGTCGCCGGTCGCCAACACCTTCACCCGGCCGGTCAATCTCGAGGTCAGTGCGTAGAGGGCGCGCGGCGCCGTGATTTGCAACAGGCTTTGAAATTCCCGCAGTTCGGAGAGTCCGATGAGTTCAGTGGCCGCATCGCGTCTACCGGCCGACCAGGACAGCGATCTTTCGCCGCTATCGGTCGCCGGCGAGGTCGCGGTGATTGCGCGTAAAGAGCTGGCGCCGCTGGCGGCGGCGATCGACGCCGGCACGCTCTATCCGGCCGACCTGTTAAGACGCCTCGGCGAGGCCGGGGCCTGGGGAAGCCACCGGCCGAGCAATGGCGCAGCCGACCTGCGCTGCGCCATTCAATCGATCTCGGCCCTTGGCGAAGTCTGCGGCGCCACCGCCTTCATGGCGTGGTGCCAGAACACGCTGGTCTGGTACGCCGCGAATTCCGGCAATCCGGCGCTGGCCGGCAAATTCACCGACGCGGCCGCGACGGGAAGGATTCTCGGCGGCACCGGCCTTTCCAATCCGATGAAAAATTTCTTCGGGATCGAGAAGCTGAAATTGAAGGGCCGCAAGGTCGACGGTGGCTACGTCGTGCGCGGTGCGCTGCCGTGGGTGTCGAATCTCGGCCCGGATCATTGGTTCGGAACGATCTTCGAGATCGAGGGCAGGTCCGGCGAGATCGTGATGTTCCTTGCCGATTGCGCCGATCCCGCTGTCGCGCTGCAGCCCTGCAAGCCGTTCCTCGCCATGGACGGCACCGGCACCTACGGCGTCCAGTTCCGCGACGCCTTCGTGCCCGACAATCATGTTCTGGCGGAGCCGGCGGGTCCCTTCGTCGGGAAAATCCGCGCCGGATTCATCCTGCTGCAGGCCGGGATGGGTATCGGCCTGATCAGGGATTGCATCGCGATCATGAACGAGGTCGCCGAGCCGCTCGGTCACGTCAATCGCTACCTGCAGCAACAGCCGGAGAGTTTTCAGGATCTGCTGGCCGATCTCGAGGCCGAAACGATGGTGCTGGCGCGCGACCCGTTGAATGCGGACGACGGCTACTGGCGCCGCGTCGTGGCGCTGCGCCTGAACATCGGCGAGGCCGGCGTCGCTGCCGCGCACGCGGCGATGCTCCATTGCGGCGCGCGGGGTTACCTGAAGAGCCATCGCGTCCAGCGCCGGCTGCGCGAGGCTTACTTCGTCGCCATCGTGACGCCGGCAACCAAACAGCTTCGCAAGATGCTCGCGCAAGCCTGAGGCCCATGGTGCGAGTTTTGAAACGGATTTCGCAATCGACCCTGACCATCAACCACCAAACAGGAGAGGCCTGACATGACAGACGTTCTGATTTCTGCCGGCGAACTCGCCAATCTCTCGGCCAAAGAGCCGTGTGTGATCATCGACACGCGAAATCCCGATGCCTATGTCGCGGGGCACCTCCCCAACGCGGTGAACGTGCACGAAATCTTCACCTACCTTGCGACCTCGACCCCGGAAGGCATCCACGAATTGAAGACCAAGTTCGCCGACGCCTTCGGCAAGGCCGGGCTTTCCGGCAAGGAAACCGCCGTCGTTTACGAGCAGTCGATGAATACCGGCTTCGGTCAGTCCTGCCGCGGCTACTACCTCCTGACCATGCTGGGCTATCCCAAGGTTAAGGTGCTCGATGGCGGGTTCGAAGCCTGGGTCGCCAAGGGCTTGCCGGTCACGACCGACGTGCCGAAGCCGACGCCCGCATCGTTCACGATCGTTCCCGGCGCCGGCGACATCCTGATCGATGCCAAAACCATGCTTGCCGCGGTCGGCAAGCCCGGCGTCGCGTTGCTCGACGTCCGCGACGTCGACGAGTGGATCGGCGAAAGCTCCTCGCCCTATGGCAAGGATTATTGTCCGCGCAAGGGACGCATCCCGGGCGCGGTCTGGCTCGAATGGTATCGCATGATGAAGCCGACCGCAGAGGGCCAGCGCTTCAAGTCCAAGAACGAGATTTTGGCCGAATGCGCCACGGTCGGCATCTCGCAAAATACGCCGGTGTACCTCTATTGCTTCAAGGGCGCGCGGGCGTCGAACACCTTCCTTGCGCTCAAGAACGCTGGCGTCAAGGACGTACGGATGTATTTCGGGTCGTGGAACGAATGGTCCCGGGATCCATCGCTGCCGATTGAACAGGGCTTGCCGACCGATGCCAGGCTGACGGGCAAGGCGGCCTAGCCGAGCAAATTGTCGCAGCCCGGCTGCGGGTTAGCGGCCGGGCTGCGACTGGCGCAGCTTTTGCCTGTGGGTTTGCTCAATACCTCTCAACACTTGGCAAAGGAATCCCGGATGTCCACCTTCGACGACGCCTTCGACGCCGATCGCAAGCTCTCACGCTCGGGCTGTGTTTGCGGCCAGCATCGCTCGGAGGACGAGCATAATCAGGCGACCCCGTCGCTGCGTTGCGAGCCGGTTCCAACCGAGGAGCAGCGTTACCAGGGCGTCGTGGCCTCAGCCGTCATGCGCGCGATGTTTCCAAAGGATGCGGCGCGCCGGGCTTTCCTGAAATCGGTCGGGGCATCGACGGCGCTTGCCGCGATCTCGCAGTTCTTTCCGCTCCGGACCGCGACCGAGGTTTTCGCCGAGGCCGGCGCGCCGGAGAAAAAAGACCTGAAGGTAGGCTTCATTCCGATCACCTGTGCGACGCCGATCATCATGGCCGCACCGCTCGGCTTCTATGCCAAACACGGCCTCAACGTCGAGGTCGTGAAGACCGCGGGCTGGGCCGTGATCCGCGACAAGACCCTCAACAAGGAATACGACGCCGCGCACATGCTGGCGCCGATGCCGATCGCGATCACGCTTGGCCTCGGCGCGCAGGCGATCCCGTTCACCGTCCCGGCCATCGAGAACATCAACGGCCAAGGCATTACGCTGGCCATCAAGCACAAGGACAGACGCGATCCGAAGGACTGGAAGGGCATGAAGTTCGCCATTCCGTTCGACTACTCCATGCACAACTACCTGCTGCGATACTATCTCGCGGAAAACGGCCTCGATCCCGACACCGATGTGCAGCTGCGTTCGGTGCCGCCGCCGGAAATGGTCGCCAACCTCCGTGCCGACAACATCGACGGCTTCCTCGCGCCCGACAATATCTGCCAGCGCGCGATCTATGACGGCGTCGGTTTCATGCATATGCTGTCCAAGGAAATCTGGGACGGGCATCCCTGCTGCAGCTTCGCCGCGAGCCGGGAGTTCATCACGGGATCGCCGAACAGCTTTGCTGCTTTGACGCGGGCGATCGTCGATGCCACCGCCTACGCCTCGAAACCCGAGAACCGCAAACAGATTGCGGAAGCCATTGCGCCAGCGAACTACATCAATGCGCCGGTCACCGTGCTGGAGCAGGCGCTCACCGGAACTTACGCAGACGGCCTTGGCGGCATCAAGATCGATCCCAGGCGGGTCGACTTCGATCCGTTCCCCTGGCAATCCTTCGCGGTCTGGATGCTCACGCAGATGAAACGCTGGGGCCAGATCAAGGGCGACGTCGATTACAACGCGGTGGCAGAGCAGGTCTATCTCGCCACCGACACGCGCAAGGTGATGCAGGACATGGGACTGACGCCGCCGTCGGCGTCGTACAAATCGTTCTCGGTGATGGGCAAGACCTTCGATCCCGCCAAGCCTGAAGATTATCTCAACAGCTTCAAGATCAGGAAGCTAACGTGAGGGCGGCAACTTCTCCTTCTTTACCTCTCCCCGCGTGCGGGAAGAGGTCGGCTGGCGCGCGTCAGCCCCTCTCCCCGCAAGCGGGGAGACGGAGATGACTTCCTCGCTTCGCTTCCGCGCGGCGATCGTGTCGGTCGTGCTGTTCGTGGCCTTCATCGGCATCTGGCATATCGCGACCCGCGGAACTGCCGCGGTCGCCACCATGACCCCCGAATATGCCA
>NZ_SSMW01000040.1 GCF_004799405.1 Bradyrhizobium sp. | reverse complement strand
GCTGATTTGAGACTATTCCAGGTGGCGGCGGTTTCTGCGAGCCTGGCGTAATATTCGGCATAGCGGGGATCGGAGAGGCTCGCGGTGGCGAAGGCCCGCTCTCTGTCAAAGCATCCAGGTGCGGTCAGCCTTCGGCTGTGAGGGCCGTGATTAAAATTGGTTAGCGCATATAGAAACCGAGGCGCTGCATCGGCCGCAATGCTTCTCGCATGAGCATCGATTGCCGCCTTTAGAAACAATGCATCTGAATTCGTCGCTTCAAATCGCTTGACGTCGAACGGCGGAGGAAAATCATCGGTGAAAAGACGCTCGCCAATGCCGATCGAGCGATAAAAATCGTCATAGTTGAGAAAGTTACGGCGGCAGCTCGATGCCAGGGATGTCCGGTAGCCAAGCGCTGCTAGCGCGTGGGAAAGACTGTTGTGGAAGCGGCCGACACCTCTCTTGAAGAGAAAATAAGCGTTTGAACCGAAACTTGCGCTCGAAAGGCCGGTTAGCAGGCTGAATTCGGATTGCCAGGATCCGCCGCCAAAAATATCGACGTTGAGACCTCCGTAAAGACCGTTTTTCGGAGATAGAAACGCTTCGACGGTCGGCTCAACGGGGAGTCCATAAATGCGCGGATCAAAGATTGATTCGTGCTGGATGACGATGATGTCCGGACAGTCGAGGGCGCGGGCTGGAACGGCAGGCATCAATGGCAGTGGGTCGTTGGCAATATCGCTGAGAGACAGGCCGCCAAACCGTCGCCAGGAAAGCGGATCGAGCAGCGAGGCTATGAAGGTCGAATAAAAGCAGCGTCGCTCAGTCGCGATCCGCTGATGGGAGGTGGTTCCCCCGCCTGCCTTGTACGCTATCACTAAACCAGCGAGTGCAGTTCCGAACAGGATGATCTGAAATTCCGGAGTAGTGGCCGGCCATCCGGGTACGTAGAGGACAGCAATTGCAGCGAGCATGAGCACGATGCCTCCGCCTACAACAGCTATAACTGCGATCGGATACTGGACTACAAGAAATGGAACTGTTCCCGCAAACGCCAGCGGCAAATCTGTTACAATCAGCTTCAGCCCGCTGTGATTGTACTTGACGCAGGACGCTCCGGAGATTGCTGCCGCCAGGATCGATGACAGCAGAATCGCCCTTCCAAAATCGGCTACCACGAACAGCAGCACCGCGGTACTGAGGCACAATCCGCCAATCGCCAATTTTAGGTGCTCAAGGCTGCGCTCTGCAAACCAGATAACGCCGATACCTGCGACGAGTACCAAGGTCAATGTCATCTAGACATGATAGAGACGTGCGGAATTTCCACAACCGCCAGGCAACGCCATCCGCCGTCATGCGCGCGATGCTTCGGGCCATTCCCTTGTGCCAGATTGCTCCCCCTCGTGTGCCGGCGGCAAAGCGGTCGCCGGTCCAGATGGCGAAGTGGGTATCGCTGATCGTCATGCTCGGCGCTGCGGTCCAGAGCGGCTGAGCACGAAAAGCGTTCGCGGCAACGCTGGCGACGATACGGCGTGAACAGACCGGGAGAACGACAACCGACGTTTTCGAAAGCCGAATGATATCAATACAATGGATTTGACATCGAGGGGGTCACAGGTTCGAGCCCTGTCGCGCCCACCATTAATATCAATTACTTGGCTATTTCCCGGAACCGCAAAGCCAACGATAACGGCAATGATACCTTACCGCTGTGCGCCTGCGGGTTGGGTGGTCTTTGTGATCTGTGAAACGCTACGGCGATTTCAGATCGGGTGTCCGCTGCGTATAGCAGCCGCCGCGATAACTGCCGTAAAACCGGCAGACAAGATGACAATTGGCATCCATCGCGCAACTGAGGAAGAACCAAACGAAGTAGGATGCCAATACGAGGAAGGCGATCCACAGCGTCGCTTTGGTCCGTTGATCCATGTGCCGCACCGAAGGATACGTGCCGAGATAGCACAAAGGGACATGGAACGCTCAAAGAAAAGCCGTCACCGGGTTGAGGAACTCGGTGACGGCTTCCTACTCTATGGGCATGTTACGCAGCCCGCGATCACTGTGGATGCGTGGTGTAAATAAAGGGTTAGAAAACGGCCCGATGGCTCGCTTACGTGCGCCATGGAACGGAAGGCAACCGATCGGATTGACTCATCAAGGAGTCATCCGATGACACAGCAAAATCGAACGCCGCGCCGGTCCAGCGTGGTCGATACCAACACCGGTTCCGCTGCCCAACAGGTGCCGCCGCGACCGCACGACTCTGGGAGCCAGGCAAACGAAACCGATGATGGCTTGGATGCCACCACAGAGGCGCTACGGCACGCGGCCGAAGACACGCCTTCGGGTGCCGAACCCGACGATGTCGAGAAAACACCGGTGTTCGACCGGGCTGGCGAAGCGCCGAAAATCTGACCGGCGATTAAATATTGTTTGGCCCGCCCCGGAACCAAATCCAAGCCTTTGCGTTTTAGGAGCGTGCCGGGCCGCCCCGGCGCGAGGTCTACACAAAATAGCGGCCTCAGCCTTCCCCCCAAGGTTGGGGCCGTTTCTTTGTTAGAATCAAAAGCCTCTACGGCAACGCAGGGCAACGATACGACGTGAACAGGCCGGGAAGAACGTCAGCAAACGTGAGGGGGTCACAGGTCCGACCCCTGACGCGCCCACCATCACCTCTGGCGGGAACTTAGTCGGTGCTGGTTCATTGCCGGTTATGAGTTCGAAGTTTTCATGGGTCTTTGTTTTGACCGCGATGGCCGTCAGCCCCGTTCATGCCGAGCAGGGCACGGCGGCGTTCTATCGCGGCGGTCTTACCTCTAGCGGCGAGGTTACCGGACCGAACGGACTGACGGCGGCGCACCGCACCTTGCCGTTCGGCACCGTGGTGCTTGTCACCAACCTTCACAATGGCAGGACCGTGGTCGTGCGCATCACCGATCGCGGGCCGTATGGCCGCGGCCGCGTCATCGACGTGAGCCGCGCGGCTGCGCGCCAACTCGACATGATCGACAGCGGCACCGCGGACGTGAATGTCGAGCCGGAATTGGGTGTCGAGCCGCCATAGTGGCGGCACACCCTCGCGCCTCGTTGCGATAGGCTGTATTGTACCCAGCTGGCAACGGTGGACGGCATGCGACCCTGCCGGTCGGCAGCCGCGATTTCGAAAGGGATCATGACATGAGCGACAACAGCGAACGGGCGGTACTGGCGGGCGGCTGTTTCTGGGGCATGCAGGATCTGATCCGGCGCCAGCGCGGCGTGCTCTCTACGCGCGTCGGGTACACTGGAGGCGACGTGCGCAACGCGACCTACCGCAACCATGGCACGCACGCCGAGGCGATCGAGATCGTGTTCGATCCCCGGGTGACGAGCTTTCGGGACATCCTCGAATTTTTCTTCCAGATCCACGATCCGAGCACGCGCAACCGGCAAGGCAACGATATCGGGATGAGCTACCGCTCGGCAATCTTCTACACCAGCGACGAGCAGAAGCGCATCGCGCTGGACACCATCGCCGATATCGACGCCTCCGGACTGTGGCCCGGCAAGGCCACCACCGAAGTCGTCCCGGCGGGAGATTTTTGGGAAGCCGAGCCCGAGCATCAGGATTATCTCGAAAGGATTCCGAACGGCTACACCTGCCACTTCGTGCGCCCCGGCTGGAAACTGCCGCGGCGCAAGGCGGGATGACGTCCGGCTCCTTTCTCCCCTCCCACCCCGCGCGATGTGCGCGGGGGGAGGGGAGTTCAAAACCTCATCTTTCGATTCACGGGAGCGTGAGACATGGCCGATCAACAAGCCCCGCCTGCCGGTCCGGATCTGACGCGCGGCGTCGCGCTCTCCGAATTCAGCGGCGAGGTTTTGCTCGGCCATGTCGGCGACGACGAGGTGTTGCTGGTGCGCTCAGGGCCGGATGTCTTCGCCATCGACGCGCATTGCAGCCACTATCACGGGCCGCTCGCGGAGGGACTGGTGGCCGGCGAGAGCATCCGCTGCCCCTGGCACCACGCCTGCTTCGACCTGCGCACCGGAGAGGCGGCGCGGGCGCCCGCGCTCAATCCGCTTGCAGTCTGGCAGGTCGAGCGCGAAGAGGCGCGCATCTTCGTCCGGCGAAAACGCCAGCAGCCGAAGCCGCGCGTCAAAGGCGCGGTGGAAGCGCCCGGCCAAATCGTGATCGTCGGCGGCGGTGCGGCGGGTTTTGCCGCGGCCGAGATGCTGCGGCGGCAGGACTATCGCGGCAGCATCGTGATGCTGAGCAACGATGCCGCCGCACCGGTGGATCGGCCGAACCTGTCCAAGGATTATCTGGCCGGCAGCGCGCCGGAGGACTGGCTGCCGCTGCGTCCGGATGATTTTTACAGGGATGCCGGGATCGACCTGCGGCTTGAGACCGAAGTGGCCTCGATCGACACCAAAGCGCGCAACGTCATCCTCGCCGGTGGCAAAGCCGTTGCCTACGACCGCCTGCTGCTGGCGACCGGCGCCGAGCCGGTGCGGCTGCCGTTTCCGGGCGCCGACCAGCCCCATGTCCATGTGTTGCGCTCGCTCGCCGATTGCCGCGCGATTCTCGAGTCCGCCAAAGGCGCGCGTCGTGCGATCGTGATCGGCGCGAGCTTCATCGGGCTGGAAGCAGCAGCCGCGCTGCGAACGCGCGAGATCGAGGTTCACGTCGTCGGACTGGAACAGCGGCCGATGGAGCGTGTGCTCGGACCCGCGATGGGCGATTTCGTGCGCGCGCTGCATGAAGCGCATGGCGTCGTTTTCCATCTCGGAGATACCGTGACGGCGATTGCCGGCAAGCGCGCCACGCTCAAAAGCGGCGGCGTGCTGGAGGCCGATGTGGTCGTCGTCGGTGTCGGCGTGCGGCCGCGGCTGGCGCTGGCCGAGCAGGCCGGCCTTGCGCTCGACCGCGGCGTGGCGGTCAACGCGTATCTCGAGACCAGCGTTGCCGGCATCTATGCCGCGGGCGATATCGCGCGCTGGCCCGATCCGCATTCTCAAGGCGCAATCCGGGTCGAGCATTGGGTGGTGGCCGAACGCCAGGGCCAGACCGCGGCGCGCAACATGCTGGGGCAGCGCGAAACATTCGACGCCGTGCCGTTTTTCTGGAGCCAGCATTACGATGTGCCGATCAACTATGTCGGCCACGCCGAGGCCTGGGACGAGATCGTGATCGACGGTGACATCGCCGCGAAGGATTGCCTGCTGCGCTACAAGAGCAAGGGCCGCACGCTGGCGGTCGCCTCGATCTACCGCGATCTCGAAAGCCTCAGGTGCGAACTGGAGATGGAGCGGGCGGTGCGCTGAGCGGACTTCGATCCGGCCAAAGCGCAGGCTCCGGAACGGGCAGGCGAAAATCTCCTTCACGTTCAATCTGTTTCACCCGACGGGCAAATCAGCAAAACCTGTAAAGCCTCACTCACAAAAATATTCTGATTTTCCGAACATCCAAATCAGTCCATATCCATCTTGTCCTGTCCCACAGAGGGGCGGCTCGCAATCGTCACGGACGCGGGGCGGGATGCGGTGGACGCTGATGGCGCTTTGACGAATGCGTTTGATGCGGACGGCGAAGTCGTGTGGTCCTGACACCCCGACGCTGGTGTCAAGTCGGCGGAGTTATCCGCCGGCGACGGTGGCAACAAAGCCCGGTCACCGGGGAGAGCGC
>NZ_SSMW01000004.1 GCF_004799405.1 Bradyrhizobium sp. | reverse complement strand
CGATCCAAGACTCTTCACCGAGCCACGGATAAACAACCTGGCTTCGTAAATCGAATCCCCAAGTGCATCACCGGCATCGCCGCATACCACGAGATTGCCCGCCTGCGCCATAAAGGCGGACATATGACCGATATTGCCGCGCACCACGATATTGATGCCCTTCATCGAAATGCCGCAACGCGAAGATGCGTTGCCTTCAATAACAAGCAACCCGCCATGGCCAGTAGCGCCGGCATACTGGCTTGCGTCTCCCTTTACGATGACCTCACCCGACATCATGTTTTCCGCAACCCCTGGCCCGGCCGATCCGTTCACGACGATCTTGGCTTGGCGGTTCATGCCCGCGCAGTAATACCCGACGCTACCGTGCACGGTGATATTGAGCGGAGCATTCACTCCGACCGCGACTGCGTGAGAGCCGCGAGGATTGACGATCTCCCAGTACGTTTCGTTCGTACCTTCTCCTAGCTCATGGAGAGCCTGATTGAGACTGCGTAGCTCGGAAGTCGCAAGATCGAATTTACGCATGATCAACGACCCCAGAAGTATACGGTCGCCGGCTCGGGCTCCCACACCTTGGCTTTGTCGATGCCGGGAAGTCCGGCAAGCGCGCGGTATTCCGAACCGAAGGCCACATAACGATCGGTTTCGGCGAGAATGGCCGGCTTGCAGGCAATTGGATCACGTAGGACTCCGAAGCCATCACGCGTACCGACCACGAATGTGTAGAACCCGTCGAGGTCACCAAGACTTTTTTCTAGAGCACCGCCGAGGCTCAAGCCCTTGTCCATCTGCGCTGAGAGATACGCCGCTGCGACTTCGGTATCGTTCTCCGTCTCGAAGATCCGGCCCTCACGCTTCAGTTCGCGACGCAGGTTATTGTGATTCGACAACGAACCATTGTGAACCAGACACTGGTCAGCACCGGTGGAAAACGGGTGGGCCCCCATCGTTGTGACCGCGGACTCAGTCGCCATGCGCGTATGACCAATACCATGTGTACCGCTCATCGCTGCGAGGCCGAAACGATCCGCGACGTCCGTCGGAAGCCCGACTTCCTTGTAGATCTCGATGCTTCGTCCGGATGCCAGCACGCGAAGGTCCGGAAACTGCTCCTCAAGGACACTGCGAGCTTGCCCGACAACACCATCCTCCAATCGGATCACCGCGTGTGTGTCTTTCAAGACGAGCGCAGCGCTGCTCCCCAGCGCCTTGGCGAGCGCGGATTGCAGCGCTTCGAACCTCAACGGATCCTGCGACTGTACCGTCAATTTGACCTGACTATTCTCGGTCGGGCCGTATACGGCGAAACCCGCGCTATCGGGGCCACGATCGCACATTGTGGCCAGCATCCCCGAGAGCATGCCGCCCAAATCGCCCTCGAGCGCTCGATCTTTCAGAAACAGCCCAACAATTCCACACATTGAAAAACCTTCGCGCAAACCTAGTCGCCTTTTCTTAGCAAGGGCGCGCGACAATTTCAATAGCAAGAAACAAATTTTCCTATTGAGAATATGTTGTCAATATGCGATTCGACTGAACGGCCCAGCCGAACATCGGTAGAACATGCCATTTGCCCTGCTCAAATACGGCCTGAACCCGCGCCGTCGGGACGCTCCTCAGCTCAAATGGCCGTCGGAGATCAAGAAGCACTACGACGTCGTCATCATCGGTGCCGGCGGCCATGGTCTCGCGACCGCCTACTACCTCGCGACACGCCACGGAATCACCAACATAGCTGTCCTCGACAAGGCATGGATGGGCGGCGGCAATACCGCACGCAACACCACGATCATTCGTGCCAATTACCTCACGCCTGAGGGCGTTGCATTCTACAAGGAATCGGTCGAGCTGTTTCGGGGATTGTCGCAGGAACTCGACATCAACATTATGTATTCGGAACGCGGGCATTTCACCCTGGCCCACACCGATGCCGCCATGCGCACGGCGCGTTGGCGCGCAGAGGTGAACAAGCATCTCGGCGTCGATTCAGAAGTCGTCGATGCGAAGGATGTAGCCCGTCTCTGTCCGATCATGAACGTCTCGGAGGACGTGCGATATCCGGTACTTGGCGCCCTCTATCATCCTCCCGGCGCTTTGGCGCGCCACGACGCGATCGCATGGGGATATGCCAAAGGAGCGATGGCGCGCGGTGTCGAAGTCCACCCTGGGACAGAAGTCGTAAACATCCTCAAGGAGGGCGACAGGGTCATTGGAGTCGACACCAGCCGAGGCAAGATATTTGCCGATAAGGTCGTTCAGGCTGTAGCGGGTTCGTCGAGCCGCGTGTCGGCGCTTGCCGGATTTCGTCTCCCGATCAAGACAATACCGCTGCAAGCTTGTGTGTCTGAACCGGTCAAACCGATTCTCGATCAGATCGTCGTCTCGGGATCGTTGCATGTCTACATATCACAGAGTGCGCGCGGCGAAATGGTCATGGGCGGAGCTACCGATCCTTACGGACTTTACTCGTCGCGCTCGACGCTGGACTTCAAGGAAGGACTAATGGCCCACATGCTTGAGTTGTTCCCGTTCATGGCCGAGCTTCGCGTCCTACGGCAATGGGCGGGAATCGCCGACATGACGCCGGACTTTTCTCCGGTCATGGGATTGACGCCAGTTCGCAACTACTACATCGACTCGGGCTGGGGTACTTGGGGATTCAAGGCCACGCCGGTCTGCGGATTTCGCATGGCTGAATGCGTCGCGACCGGACGGCAACCCGAACTTCTCGCACCCTTTGCTCTCGGGCGATTCGGCTCGTTCGACCTGGTTGGGGAAAAAGGCGCGGCTTCGGTCGGTCACTGAGTACGCTCATGAAGATCATGCATTGCCCCCTCAACGGCCCGCGCAACATTCAGGAATTCGTATGGATGGGCGATGTCAAGAAGGTGCCCGATCAGGCGAATTGTTCCGACGCCGAGTGGACCGATTATCTTTTCATCGAAGACAATACCGCTGGCGAGGTCGATGAATGGTGGTTGCACTCGCCAAGCAACTATCTCTTCGTCGCGCGCCGTAACAGGCTGACCGATGAGATCCTCTGGACAAAAAAACCTTCGGACTATTTTACGGATGACGCACCATGACCGTTGAAAACTTTAGGCTTGAGGCGAAGGGCTGGGGTTTCTTGCTCGATCGCAACAAACCTCTGAAGTTTACGTTCGATGGCGAAACCTACAATGGCTTTGATGGCGACGTCATCGCAAGCGCATTGATGGCGTCGGGCCGTCATGTCCTGTCACGTTCCTTTAAGTATCATCGCCCGCGAGGCGTGCTCACCATGGCCGGCCACGACGCGAACAGCATGGTGCAGGTGGGTGCGGAGCCCAATGTAAGAGGCGACCGTCATGGAATCGCGGCAGGAATGCAGGTGATCTCCGTCAATCGAATCGGCAAACTCGACCGCGATTGGCTCGCGGTGCTCGGCCTTTTTTCGCGCTTTTTGCCGGTCGGGTTCTACTACAAGACATTTTTTAGGCCTCGCGGCGCATGGCGTTTCTTCGAAAGACCGATCCGAGCATTGGCGGGGCTGGGGTCGCTTGATCCGCGAGCGCATCATGGCTATTTCGACAAGCAATACTTGTTCTGCGACGTTCTCGTGGTCGGTGGAGGACCGGCTGGCCTTCATGCTGCGATCGCGTCCGCATCTACCGGAGCGGATACATTACTCATCGACGAGTGGCCTGTACTCGGCGGCTCGCTCCTTTACGGTCGCATTTCCGGCAGTCGCGCTGCAGCTGAGTCAAAGCGATCCGAACTTGTCTCTCAGGTCGAGCGTTGTCCCAATCTCCGAATTTTAAACAACACCACGGTGAGTGGACTGTTTGCGGATAATTGGGCGTCGGCCCTAAAAGAAAATCGTCTGTTCAAGATTCGCGCCAAGCAAACCGTTCTGGCCAGCGGTGGTTATGATCAACTTCTGGTCTTTTCGAAGAATGATCTTCCGGGAATCATGTTTGCCGACGCGGCCCAGCGCCTGATGCGATTATATGGCGTCAAGCCAGGTTCCAAAGCGGTCATCGTTACTTCGAACCGCTTTGGTTACGATGTTGCTCTGGATCTTCTCGAGGCTGGCGTAGAGGTGGCTGCCATAGTGGACATGGGCAACGCCAACGAGGCTGGCGCTAGTAAGATGGAGGCACTGGGTATCCGCGTGATATTCAATTCGACCGTGGTCAAAGCGAAGGGTAAGGCCCGCGTCGAGGCCGTAGCCGTCGGCCCGATGCTGGATCGGGACAAGCGTGGACGGGCCGAATGGGTTGGGTGTGACCTCGTGGTCATGAGTGTCGGCTATTCACCGGCCATCAACCTGGCCTGTCATACCGGCGCGAAAGTGTACTACGACCCCGAGATTGCGATGCACCGGGCTACGGACCTGCCGCGCGGGATCGCCGTTACAGGGTCGGTAGGTGGGATCTGGTCTGACGCCTCGATCGGCGCAAGTTCGTCGGATGTCGGAAAGTCGGCAGCTCAAATGGCGTTGGGAACGAATTCAACCCCCGTAGCGCCGGCCCAAGACGATTCGGCCAGGACGATTACACATCACTGGCCTATTACGGAGTCGTCGGCCGGAGAGGAATTCGTCGATTTCGACGAAGACCTCCGGACCTGCGATATCGATGATACTGTCCAAGCTGGATACGACGACATTCAGCTGGTTAAACGCTATTCAACGGCCGGCCTGGGTCCGAGCCAAGGTCGTCATGCAAATATAAACACCATCCGATTGGTGGCTCGCGCAACCGGCCGCAGCGTTGAGGAGATTGGAACTACCACTTTTCGTCCGCCACTGGTACCCGAGAAATTCGGTCAATTGGCGGGGCGCGGCTTCGAACCGACTCGGTTGACCGCAATGCATGAACGACACGTGGAACTCGACGCATCGTTCACACCGGTCGGTCTTTGGCTGAGGCCGGCATATTACGGACCAAAGCAACGCGGCAATGCCGCGATCACCGCCGAGGTAACGGCAGTACGGAACGGCGTGGGCATCATCGACGTCTCGACCTTGGGTGGACTCGAAATACGCGGGCCGGATGCCGCGGCATTCCTCGATCGCGTTTATACCTTCAATTTTCTCAAGCAACCGGTTGGACGCTCGAGATATGCCCTGTTAACGGATGAGAGTGGCGTCATCATAGATGACGGCGTCGCCTGTCGTCTACACGAACAACACTTTTACGTCACCGCAACAACCGGCGCCGTCGACCAGGTCTACCGACTGCTGGGGTTCTGGAATCAGCACTGGCGCATGGACGTTGATATCGCCAACGTAACAGCAGCCTACGCAGGAATGAACGTGGCCGGCCCCGATTCTAGGGCCGTCCTCGAAAAACTTGAAAGCGATATCGATTTTTCAGCAGGTGCCTTTCCTTATCTCGCTGTGCGGATCGGGCGCATCGCCGGCATATCCGTGAAGATTCTGCGTGTCGGATTTGTCGGGGAGCTCGGCTACGAGATCCATTGCCTTTCAGGGTTCGGCGCTAAGCTGTGGGACAGACTGATCGACACAGGAAAACATTTCGGTATCACGCCGTTCGGCGTCGAGGCGCAGCGCGTACTGCGCCTCGAAAAAGGACACATCATCATTGGCCAGGATACCGACGGGTTGACGAATCCGGCGGAGGCCAACATGGTTTGGGCACTGTCGAAGACAAAGCCTTCGTACCTGGGTAAGCGGTCCGTCGATATGCAGATCGCAAAGGGTGTCAAGCGCAAACTGGTCGGCTTTACGCTCGCCGACGCCGCGTCGCCGTGCCCGAAGGAAAGTCACCTAGCAATCCAGGACGGCAACATCATAGGACGCGTCACGTCGGTGGTACGGTCGCCAACTCTTAGCAAAGTTATCGGGCTGGCTTATCTACCGACTGAACTCGCGCTGCCCTCTACTCGCTTCAGCATCCGCGTGGATGGAGGACGTATGGTGGAAGCGGAAGTGGTCCCCACGCCGTTCTACGATCCTGAAAACAAGCGGCAGGAAATGTAAGATGGCTCTGTCATCGATCGAGATTTTCAACCTGAGCTTTCTGCCAAGGAGCGGCTTCAAAGGAGGCGGCACTCTTAGCGCCATGCAAGCGCGCGGGCTCACATTTGAAAACCAACCCAATCGCGCGTTCCGGCAAGATGATGGTACGTTGTGCCTGGTCCTGGCCGCGACTGAAGTGTTTCTGCTCGGTTCACTTGGCGGCAACAATACCAGATTGGAAGAACTCGAGACCACATGGCACATTGAGGACGCGAAAGGTTCGTACCTCATGCCGCGGTGCCATACCCACGCGTGGTTCGCCCTGGAGGGCGACCGCGTCCCTGAAATGCTTGCCAAACTCTGCGCCGTGGACTTTCGGCCATCGGTATTCGGCGATCTTTCTATCGCTCAAACCTCGGTTGCGCGACTGAATTCGATTGTCCTACGTGCCGACCTCGAAAAGCGGAGAATCTACCACCTGTTGGCTGATAGCACCTGCTCAAGCTACATGTTAGCTTGCCTGAAGGATGCTGCTGAAGAGTTTGGCGGCCGCGTAAAGGACGCCGAACGATTGCTGTCCTGACCGCATGCGAAATGGACTAGAAATGGCCAGAGCCAGCGGCGAAAATAAAAGAACGGCAGCATCAGTCAAGAAGGAGGCTGATGACGTTGCCAAATGGAAACGCTCCAAGGGGGTGAAAGCGCCGCTGGCGCCCGCCAAGATGAATAGCCAGGACCCGCACGCCCTTGCCGGTACGCGGGACAGCATTCTGGAAGTCGCGATAGGAAGAGAAGTGCGTGCCGGCAGGAACAAGCTTGGCATCAACATCTCCGATCTCTCTGCAGCAACCGGCATTTCGCTGGGGATGCTTTCGAAAATTGAAAATGGGAACACTTCGGCGTCGTTGACCACGCTGCAGGCAATCTCGCGTGCGCTCGGAGTGCCGATAACGACATTCTTTCGTCGTTACGAAGAGCGCCGCTCCGCTAGTTTCGTAAAGGCAGGCGAAGGCCTTTCGATCGAACGGCGCGGAACGCGCAACGGCCATCAGTATCATTTGCTCGGATATAGTCCCGAACCGAGTTCGAAGATTGTAGTGGAGCCCTATCTGATCACCTTGACGAAGGAGTCCGATGTTTTTCCTCTTTTCCAGCATTCCGGAATGGAGTTTTTGCATATGCTTGAGGGAGAAGTCGTCTATCGGCACAGCGATATGCGCTACACCATGACTCCTGGTGACAGTCTCTTTTTCGACGCGGATGCTCCCCACGGACCGGAACAGATGGTCAAATTACCGATTCGTTTCCTTTCCATCATTTGCTATCCGAGGACAGACGACTGAGCCCGCAGAGAACTCAGAGCCTATGGCCAACCGCCAGGAACTTTTTCGTCATTCTCCCCTCCCCATCAATCTTAAAGCAGCGACCGCATAGATCTTGGCGCAATCGACCACATCTTGCTCGTTGGCGTAGTCATTCACACCAGCGGAAAGCGTAGGCTGGGGTCCATAGCAGATGGCCGGAACGCCACGGTCACGCCAATGGCGGGCATCGCTTCCTGGCAGTCTTACGACATAACGCGGAGCCTTTCCTCGCACCTTTTCGACCACCGATCCAAAGCTCTTCGTCAACTCGCTGCCCAAAGGCTCCCAACTTGCATCCCAGCCTTTCGGGTATGAAAGTTGCGTCCCCGGAATTTTAGCGGCTAGGGCCTCCAACGATCGTTTGAGATCAGAGATGGTGATCCCTGGAGGCAGACGCATGTCAAAGCGCGCACTAGCTTTTGGCGGAATCAAGCTCCGCACTGAGCCTGCATCCACGATCCCGGCGCTTGCTGACAAGCGGAGACCGAAGTTTCCCTCTCCGCCCGACACGCCTTCCAGATCTGTGGGCAGAGTCGCGTACGTGTCGTTCAAGGCATCGGTTTCGGAAATGATACGCGCGAGTTTACTGACCGCTGTTTCGCCGCGAAGCGCTCGCGACGAGTGGCCGGCGGCCCCGTGCGTCTCGATATCGACCCAGAGCAGCCCTTTTTCAGCGATAGCAAAGTCCATGAACCCCGGCCCTTCGGCGCTGATCATGAAGTCACCCGTTAGATCGGGGCGCACTTCGAGAAGGTGTTCGGTTCCACGCGTACCGAACATGACTTCGTCGCAAACGGCCGTAAAGCTCAACTTGCCCGGCAGGGCATCCCGATATCGGGCCAAGACCACCGTCGCCAGCGCCATTGCGGCGAGACCGCCTTTGAGATTTCCCATACCAAGCCCATACAGGCATCCATCCTTTCGTGTGAGGGCAAGGGGCGGCACTGTCCACGCGTTCTCGTCTCCGGCCTGCATGGTGTCCATGTGAGCATTGAACACCACGTGCCGGCCCGATCCTTTACCGACGAGGGACGCAACTACGTTCGCCGTTTCTTCGTCCACCGCGATCCGTTCGCTGACGACGCCGTGATCTGCGAGGAACTTCTGCACGACGGTCGCCACTTCGGCCGTCCTGCCGGGAGGGTTCATACTCGGTTCGGCGACTAGCCGGGCGCAAAGATCGACCAGCACTTCGCGATCTTGATCGATTTTTTTTACAAGCTCCGCTGCGAGCGGCATCAGAGAGCCTCTAATGCCTGAGCGGATGCCCAGCCGGGTGCCACCGTCTCCGCCGGCCGGCCGACGATCTCAGAATATATCATGGGATCGGTCGCGCCTTCCGTCCCAATGACAAGAACGACGCTGTTCGAATTGAGCTTGGCGGACCGGCGAGTTTCCGGCTCTCCCGCCAGCAGCAACATTGCTGCCAAGCCGGCGACGGCTGACTCGCCGGCGACAACTGGTTCATCGCCAAACCGTCCATCTGCGAGCACGCGCATCGTTTCCGCGGCGGCTTCGTCTTCGATTGCGATGAAACCGTCGGCTCCCTCGTCGAGGATATCCCAAGCGAGCAACGAAACCTCGCCACAGGCAAGCCCCGCCATGATGGTGTCAAGAGGACCTTTGTCCGAAGTCGGCCGTCCGGCCTTCGCACTCAGCAAGAGACACCGAGCCTTTTGCGGCTCCGCAACGAAGAACATGGGGGCCTTGTCGGCAAACCTTTCCCAAACGTACGAACAAATGCTCGCCGCAAGGCCGCCTACGCCGCCCTGCACAAAGATGTGGGTCGGAAACGCTCCTTTCGGAAGCTGATCGACGACTTCATCCATTATGATACCGTAGCCCTGCATGACATCGCGAGGAACTTCCGTATAGCCCTCGTAGGACGTGTCCGATACGACCTGCCAGCCATTCGCTGCGGCGTCCTTCGCCGCCAGCCGCACCGCGTCGTCATAGGTTCCCGCCACTCCCCTGACGTCGGCACCGTAGACAGCGATCGCGTCACGCCGCCCCCGACTGACGCCCGCGTGCACGTAGATGATGCAATGGCATCCGAACTTCTGAGCACCCCAGGCGACCGATCGGCCATGATTGCCATCCGTAGCGCACGTGACTGTGATCGACGACGTCACGTCGCGGAGCTTGCCGTTCGCCAAGTCCGCGGTGCTCGGACGTACACCTGTCCGAGCTTTTACTGCCTGTTGGAGATAGGAGGCGACCGCATACGCGCCGCCCAATGCCTTGAAGCTGCCGAGGCCGAAGCGCGCACCTTCATCCTTGTAAAGGATCGACCGCACGCCGGCGGTTGCGGCCAGCCCGTTCAGACCGCGCAGCTTCGTTGGCTTATATCCAGGCCACGAGACGATTTCCGACCGCGCGCGCCGAAGCGCTTCGAGATTGAGAATCCTATCTCTTCCCTTCGACGCATAACGCTCACTCCGCACTGGCTTCGGATTGAAGAGGAACTGAAAGTCCTGACTCAGTATCTTCGACATTCGACCTTCTCAGTAGCCGATGGCGATACGATCTCTTCGGGCCGACCCCGCCTCGCAGTTTCCGCGCTTTCAGTCCACCCAGATCGCTGCGCCGTTCTGGACGAAATCGTCACACGCGCCGGACGGCGGCCGAGAGCAGCTCCGATACTCGCCCTCTTTGGTGCAGCAAAACAGCCCAAATCACCGATCCAGAGACAAGTCTTTTGTCTCAGGAAGAAAAAGTGTGCCTATCACAAGGGACAATACTGCAAATCCGATTGGATACCAAAGGCCGGCATAGATATTTCCCGCGTATACGCTGAATGCAGTGGCGAAGAATGCAAGAAAGCCAGCGATGACGCCGTTTCCAACGTGGTAGGGCAGAGACATCGCCGTATAGCGAATGCGCGTAGGAAACAGTTCGACCAAGAAGGCTGCGACTGGACCAAACACGAGTCCAACCATAAACATGAGAGCCACGATGAGTCCAATTACTGCCGGACGATTGATGAGCGCCGGATCTGCTTTTTCCGGATAACCGTTTGCCTTCATTGCGCTTCTAATGGAAGCTTCGTCGAAGCCAAGGATCTCGCGGTCGCCAATCCGTGTGGTGACGGAGGCGGTCTGACTGGGCTTAAGTTCGTAGTTGACGCCAGCGCGCGTTAGTAAGTCTCGGGCCTTGTCGCAATCTGTCGATGGCTTCGAAAAAACATTGAAGTTGCAGTCTTTCGCTTCGACCGTGATATGCGTCGTCCGCAGAAAGTCAGCCAGCTTTGGGTTCGCGGCTTCCGTAATTGCCATGTAGATCGGCATCAATGTCAATGCCGCGAGGAAAAATCCGCTCAGCATTACCCATTTGCGACCAACCTTGTCGGACAACCATCCAAACAACACGATAAATGGAGTGCCCAGAATCAAGGCTATCGATATCAGCAGATAGGCATCCTGATAATCAACCTTGAGCGTTCCAGTGATAAAAAATAGCACGTAAAATTGACCTGCATTCCATACCACGCCTTCGCCCACGACCGCGCCAAAGAGTGCGATTAGAACCAGTTTTAAGTTCTTCCACTCGCCGAAACTCTCCGAGATAGGTGCCTTTGATGTGCGCCCCTCGGACAGAATTTTCTTGAACGCCGGAGATTCACTGAGCTGAAGGCGGATATAAACCGAGACAGCCAGGAGCAGCAGCGAGAATAGAAACGGAATTCGCCAGCCCCAGGCTGCAAAGCTCGCTGCATCAAGAACGAGTCGGCAGCCCAGAATCACAAACAGGGACAGGATGAGCCCTGTAGTAGCCGTTGTTGCAATCCAGCTCGTCTGGTATCCGCGTTCACCTGGTGCCGAGTGCTCCGCGACATAGACCGCAGCGCCCCCGTATTCCCCACCCAGGGCAAAGCCCTGGAGAAGGCGCAAGCTAAGGAGCAAAGCCGGCGCAACATACCCCACCGAAGCAAATGTCGGCATGACGCCGACGGCCGCAGTCGCAATACCCATTACGGTGATCGTGATTATGAACGCGACCTTGCGCCCAACCTTGTCCCCGATTCGCCCAAATACGAGCGCCCCAATGGGGCGCACGACATACCCGGCCCCGTACGTTGCGAGCACAGCGAGAAAAGCCGCTGTCGGATTGTCCGAGGGATAAAACAGGGCGGAGAAGAAGATTGCCAAGCTGCCGTAGAGATAGAAATCGTACCATTCGAAAACTGTCCCCAACGAGGCTGCGAAAACCACCTTTCGCAATTCCGCCTTTGTGACTGGCCGAACACCTACTTCGGTACGAACGCTGTCTGACATAGTTCCCCTCCATCTCGAGGCCTGGCGCTAAACCTCTGGTGATCAGCTCTGGATCCGGAAATGAGCTACATCATGCGACCGGAGAGGCGCTCGAGAACTGGCGCGCCCAACGGTTCGACGACTTCGCAACCACAGACCCGCGCTAGATTTCCAAACAGAAAAATTCGTACTTCGCGACGCGGACTGAAGATACTTGCCGGCTCGTAACGCCTCCCGTTCCGTGGCGATCGCATGCGGTACATGCTTTCTTCGTGAAAAACTATGGCCATTGTGACAATATTTGTCAAATAGGAAATATATTATCGTATTCGAAAATATGGAAGATTCTGAAATCACCTCGCCTGAACAATCATTTATGCGAGGCTTGGAGACGCGGCTCACCCGCCGAGCCGGTTCAAGGCCATTCTCCCCTGAAATCTATTGCGACGTCTCATGCAATGAGCGCCTCTTCGGCATTCATCCGGCGAGCGACCAAGTCTCCCTTCGCCAATCGGAACATGCGAAGGGCCGATTTTCGGCCAAGCCTGCACAAACAACCGCACCAAACCGCGTGTCGCCGGCAGCCACGTGAATTACCTGATGTTTGCGCGCGGCGAATTGCTCGGCAGCCGGATAACCGGCCTCTACGAGAAGCCGACCATCTTCACAACGCCAACGCGCGCGATCAATCGCACTCGGAAGGTCAAGGCCCTCCACAGCTAGTCCAATCAATATCTGCAGAAGCGTTTGCACCTGACCATCTGCCCCGGGTGTCGCCAGAGCGAAACACGCACTACCTGTATCGACAAGGATCGGGGCGAGCGTATGGATAGGGAGCACGCCGGAACGATAGTCGTTAGGCGCGTTCGTGAACCCGGCTGCTCGGTTATTCAGCACAAAGTCGCCATCCCGCACATAGATAGCCGAGCCAAAATCGTCAAATACGCTGATGAGCGAAGAGACAATCACACCATCTCCATCCGCAGCGGCTACGCCCGCAGTATGTAGATAACTTCGTGGTCCAGTACGTTCACTGGCTCGGTCAAGATTGACCGTCAATGGCTTCGCCAGAAGCGCGTCCCCTTGGCTCACCTCATCGCGGAAGGCGAACGTGGCTTTTGCAAGCTCTATTGCGGCGTGGTCGCGCTCTAATGACGACAGCTCTAACTGATCAAAACCGGCGAGCGCCATGAGCAGCAGGACGCCCTGAGACATCGGCGGCTGAACGTGTATGCGCAATCCTCTCCACGACAAACTAAGCGGTTCGGTCACAACACTGGCGTGCTTTGCCATGTCCGACTGAGAAAGAACTCCTCCGTGTTGGACGACAGCATCAACGATGGAATTTCCAAGAGAGCCTTCGTAAAACCAATCGGCACCGAAACGCCCGACGGCCGCTAAAGTCTTGGCCAACAACGGCAGGTGAACTGTCTCGCTGGGCCGCGCATCGAAGAATGGCCATTGCTGAGCGCCGCCTCGAACTAGTCGCGGTTTTTGAGCCGCCAAGGCGCGAAGCGTCTCGGGGCGGACCATAAACCCTGCTTGGGCGATTCGTATTGCCGGCGCCAACGCAGTGCCAAGTGGTACGTTGCCGAACCGTGCCGAGAGCTCACCCCAACCCGCCACAACGCCCGGCACCGTTACACTGGTTCCATCGTCGGCGACAGCGCTGCAGCAAGCTGAAGCAGAGCGCCCGGCCGCATTTATGGCCGTAATGTCGCCATTACCCTTACGCACCAGGAAGAACGCATCGCCGCCAAGCCCTCCCGCTTCCGGCGCAACCACCGAAATGACCGCTTGTGCAGCAATGGTCGCGTCGGCTGCTCCCCCACCCTGTGCCACCACTTCAAGAGCAGCCGCCGCTGCAAGAGGATGCGCTGCAGAAACGGCGACGCGCTGACCAAAGACAGCGGGCCGAGCTCGCGACGAATAGGCATCAGGAATGAGATCTAGATTACTATTGTGGCTTGCCATACGCCGCTCCTCTTAGCCGGCTTGTGGCCGCCGTATCGACTGCGAGGGGCGCCGGTTTCAAGACAACGGAATAGTCGCGGCGCGCCGCTTCAATGGTTAGG
>NZ_SSMW01000039.1 GCF_004799405.1 Bradyrhizobium sp. | reverse complement strand
GCGCGGCGCACCATTCCGGATTGCGTGTTGGATGATCGGTATCGCCAGAAATGACTCGCGGTCTTTGCTGGTCTCGTCGATCAGACGATCGTAAAAGCTCATCTTCCGTTTCTCCGTCAGCGCGTCAAACAGCTTCCGCATAGGTCAACCCGCATCCCCTACCCTGCATCCGGTACCTTGCACCTCACCGCGATCGAATGCGAAGCGAGGACTGGGAATCGCAAAAACCTTCGGCTCCGACTCGTAATATGTACCCCATCTTTCGTGATCAGGGATCCGGCGATAGTCAGGGTCAGCCAGATAGGTCAGAGGATGCCCCAATCGCTCCACCAACTGCCGTAAGCGGCGCGTCAGCGTAAAGAACGACCACATGAAACCGTTTGCTTCTCCTAAACGTCCAATGGACTCAATGAATCCGATCGTCGCGCGTGGCGCCCGGCTTGCGAACGTGGTGACTTCGAAAATCTCGGAGCGGGAAATCGTGCGCTTTGACACCGCGCCTAGCGCCTGTTCGATCGGCGAATCCAGATAACGCTCGGAGAAGAAACCATCATCCTGAAATCGTACACCGGCCGCGCAAGCGACCTCGTCGCCGTCGTTCAAAAGGGCAAAGATGCAGGCAGGAAACGTTCGTAGCTGTGCGCTCTGCGGCATAGACGTTCCGAATGAAAGTTTCAGCGCGCTCGCGTAAAGCATCACCCTGTCGGAAGACGATGGTTTCGCACATCTGTGTGCCTCTCGATTCCACCGAACAGCATGTGTTACCCAACAACGGCTTAATTGAGTATGTGGTTGTTTATTGGAACTCTTAGGAAACAATCGGCGCGTGACGGCCCTTGGAACTCGACCATATCTGACTTAGAATCATTCTAAAAGAGTTTTCTTAGTGGATCGGAGGGAGTTTTCGGTCGCGGTCGGCGAACAAACCTCAAGTTCCTGGTTAAGAAACTGTTTACGTCTGTCTGGCACTTTCGTTCGAAATCCTTAAAGCCGATACGATAGAGACCAGGCAGTGGACATTTCCGGAATTTCTTCATCTTCAGGACTTCACGCGGTCTCCGGCGCAAGCTACGGCGCGCCGCCGCAGCAAAAGATGTCGAGTCTGTTTGATTCGATAGACTCTAGCGGCTCAGGGTGGATCACGCTGTCTCAATTCGAGCAGGCCTTCCAGACGAAAAATCCTCCGGCCGTGTTTCAGCAACAGGGAGCGGATGCGATTTTCGCCTCACTCGATCCCACGGGCACCGGTAGCGTATCGAAGCAAGATTTCGTCTCGACCATGTCTGGCTTGATGGCATCACTCCGTGCCGACGGACCTGCACAATCGGCGTCGCAGCCGGCTGATACATTGACCGCGAGTCTGCAGGCTCTCAATCAGATCGATCCCGCAGCCGTGTCGCCAACGGCGTCGCCGGGAGCGCTGATCAATATTAGCGCGTGAGTAGTGGCGGCTCGCTGCCGGAGTATTCCCCGTTCTCGTCGATCAACATGTGACGAACGCCCAGGCCTTGAAGCCAGGCGGCCCCTTCCTTTCCCTTTAACATTGCCGCCGTCGACAGGCTCCCGGCGACCAGGCAGTGATCTGAAATTACGGTAACCGTAGTAAGTCCTCGGGCTGGCCATCCGGTTCTCGGATCGAGAATATGGCAATAGCGCCGGCCATCGACTTCAATGAAGCGTTCATAGTCCCCACTAGTGGCGAGCGCGCCGTTTGCCAGCTCAATTTCGGCGACAAGCTTTCCGGCGTCCCGCGGATGCCGGATGCCGATTCTCCAGGGTTGCCCGTCGGGTTGCGGGCCGATAACGCGAATATCGCCGCCCAAATCGACGAAGCCGTGACGCGCGCCAAGATCAAGGCATACTTCCGCGGCGCGATCGGCTGCATATTCCTTTCCAAGGCCGCCGAAATCGAGCTCCATGCCGGGTTTTCGGAAGTGAAGCTGGCTGTCCGCGAGGGCTACATTGTCGAGACCAATGAACGGCAATGCGGCGTCGATCGATGCTTGATCGGGTAAATGCGAGGCGGAAAAGTCCCAGACCGTCCGAAGCAGACCTGAGGTGATGTCAAAAGCGCCAGCGCTCTTTGCAAAACAGGCCTTTGCATAAGCGATCAAAGCCGCCGTCTCTGCGTCGATTTCGATAACGCCACCGGTCGCCGCGGCCTTGTTGATCCGTGCTAGTTCGCTATCGCCGCGGTAGCGCGAATAACGCGTCTCAATTCTTCTGACTTCGGCCTCGGCGGCTGCTGCGAACAGCTCGAGATATTCGGCTGTTTCTCCATAGAGGTGGACTGCACAGTCAGATGCCATCGCGTAGAATTGATGCACCGTCGAAAGCATCACGTGGCTCCAGCAGAGTCGGCAACAAATTTGCACAAAATGCTTGCCATTCAGCGGGACAACGCACGGACAGGGCCAGAGCGCCTCGGCATATCCGGTCGGTGCCGATTTTGTTACAAAAGTCGGCTGCTGCCGATGGGCGGTCGGCCGTTTCGTTAAGAGCGGCTAGCTTTGATCCACCGGCCCTGACGCCCTCTACGCAACTCCAACGTTACGCAACTTGCGACGAAGGCGCAATTGATTGGTGCAATACCGCTCAATTTCAGGCCTGCCCCTTTGCCGCAACTGGGGCGGTGCAGTGATGGACAGACAGTTCCGTTCCGTTGCCTTGGTAGACTTGTTGCATAGGGAGATTTCCGTATCGAAGCCGGAGCAGATGCTCAGTTGTGCGCCTGTGTTGTCAATTCCATGCCCGGCGGAGCTTTCGCCCAGGCGTAGTTATGACTCGCAAGATTATAGCCGCGGTCGAAAAGTGCGACCATGTATTTCTGGTCGAACGGCTCATCGCTGGTCTCGGTAAAATCGGCTGGAATGCTCGCAAGATTGAAGTCTATTCCGTCGCGCTTCGTCACCGAATAGATCCGGTAGAGATCACCGATCCCCTGATTCTTGATCAGCGTCGAGATCGAACGCTGCGTAATCGATAATACATTCTCGCCAACGGATTGCCATTCCGGATCGATTTTTCCATTTCGGATAACGTACAGTCGCGGTTTCGGCGCGGGTCTTGCCGCTTTTTGATTGTGGGACGCAAATGAAAGGACTGACGGAGCGATGAACACTTGGCGGGTAACTCCACCGTCGACATGAAGCTCGTCGTAATTCTGTCCGCCAACCCGCACCTGAATACGGACCGGCGGAAACACCACCGGAAGCGTCGCCGATGCCAACAATATCTTGCGGAAGAGCACCGTCGCCTCGCGATCGTTGCTCATCGCGATCCGCCCCATGTCCCACAATACAGGCCGCTGCGTATCGAGATTGGTGGTGCCGATCAGCAAAATTCGACCTTTGATCCGCTCTCTGGCGACCTCCTGAATGAACGCATCGTCCACGTAGGTCTCAATCAATTTCACCAACGGCGCGTCGTCAGTGAGCGAAGAGCCTTCGAGCAAACCATGCACGTTATAGGTAAAAACGTCCTTCCTACCGTATTTTGTAAAAATCTCGCGCAGTTGACTGTCATGCGCTCGCCCCAGGAATGCGAACGGGGCAATCAGCGCGCCCGAGCTGACGCCCGTTACCAAATCGAACGGCGGCCGCGTGCCCGCATCGCTCCAGCCGACCAAGAGGCCAGCGCCAAAGGCGCCGTCTTCGGCGCCGCCGGAAATCGCGAGAAGATTTGATACCGGTGTATGTCTCTCAGGCCCCGGCACATCCGCCATTATGATCGACTGGATTTCCTTGCTCGAGGCATCGCCCCAGAAGCGGATGTTATGAAAGCCTTCGACCTCGATCTGGCTGGCTCTCGCTTGCGGCAAGACGTTGCGCGGGGAGATCGTCGCGCATCCTGCCGTCAGAATCGATATGAGGCCGATCAAGCCAAAAAGGGACGTCCGCCGCAGCACAACCTCGGGGCGGACTGTCACGCCGTCTCTGATCGAAGGCGAAAATGGCGCGCTGAAGGACTTCATCTTTAGCCAAGCGATCTCAAGGTACCGCAACGACACGGCCAGGATCGCGGGCGTGAGGACATTTTAGTTTTTCGCAACAATTCCATCGAGGAGTATCCTGGTCCCATCGAGCTTGCACTTCAGTTATGAACCCGCGGCGGTTGCGTGTTGGCTTTGTGGTGATATCGCGGCGGCACCATGCCCCGGCTTAACAATCCGTGATAAAAATTGAATAGTTGGTACAACCTGCTACCCGCGCAGACATTGGGCGTCATCAACATCTGGATCGGTCGACCCTAACGCGACAGTGATACTTTCAGAAGGATGGGCGGAGGAAATACGGGAGGGAGCGGACGGTTGAAGCAGACCTATTGTGTTGACGATGGCAAGTAACTCCCGATATCAAAATAGCGTTCGCCCCGATCGATAACATTTGGTGAAATGGCAGAGATGACAGACACGCAAATGCCAGAGCGGTCCGGTGCGATGGTTGACCCTGCCGCTGTCAGGCGCACTGATTTAGACGCGTTGCGCATCCTGATTTGCGGTAGCGTCATTCTCGCGCATGCGCTTCTGATCTTTGCCGTCGAGCCGCGCTCCACATCGAGCGCGTCGCGGGGAAAGACTACACCACTCTAGAAGCCATCAAGAGAATGAGAGAACTATGCCGCGTCCAAGCAAAGGAGCCCGACTGTACAAGCGAAAAGCTAGATCCCACGATGGTAGAATCGTTCACCAAGCCGTCTGGATCATCAAGGACGGCGACCGCCATATCGCCACAGGATGCATTGCGGACGCGTCTCAAACAAAACCGCCTCAAGAAGCAGAGCAAGCCTTAGCCGACTACATCGCTCGAAAGTATCAACCGGAACGCCGCCGGCAGGATATCGACGACATCGACTGCGCTGACGTCCTGTCGATTTATCTGACCGATATTGGTGAGCCGGACGACCAGTTCGAGATCGACGCAAGGATTGAACGCCTCAATGAATTCTGGGGCGGAAAGAGATTGTCAGCTGTCAATGCTCAGACCTGTGCGGCGTACGTCAAACATCGTGGCAACCGTGGCGGCGCGCGCCGTGACCTTGAGACTTTTCGCGCCGCAATCAACCACCATGCAAAGGAAGGCTTTCACCGGGGCGTGGTGCGGGTGTCGCTTCCGCCCAAGGGCGAGGGCCGCGACCGATGGCTCACGCGAAACGAAGCTGCAGCGCTCATTTGGCATTGCTGGCGATATCGGGAGAGACAGACGAATCATTCTGGCACGTCAAAAGGTCGCCTCGTGCAGACCGACCGACGCCCGCTGAGACATGTTGCCAGGTTCATTCTGATCGGCTTGTACACCGGCACCAGGGCGGGGGCGATCGCCTCAGCATCGCCGTATGCTGAACCCGGCCTCTCGTATGTCGATCTTGCGCGCGGCATTTTCTATCGCAAGCCGATCGGCAAGCGAGCCACCAAAAAGCGGCAGACGCCGGCACCGATCCCACCGCGGCTGCTCGCCCACATGCGGCGCTGGACGGCACGAAAGTTGATCGCCACCTGCTTCGTTGAATTCAACGGCAAGCCGGTTTCATCGGTAAAGAGGGGCTTCCACAGCGCCGTGAATCTCGCCGGTCTGAGCGGTAGGGTCACGCCACACACTTTGCGCCATACGGCGGCCACTTGGCTGATGCAGCGCGGCGTGCCGATCTGGGAGGCGGCCGGATTCTTGGGCATGTCACCCGAGGTGCTGCAGGACACCTATGGGCACCACCATCCCGATCATTTGCAGGGCGCTGCGGCTGCAATCGGCCAAAAAGGCCGCTTCGTTTCGGTGGCCGAAACGGTGGTCAACTTGACCGGTGATGCAAATGAGAAGAAAAACTCTAATGATTTCTGGTCGGAGTGGCAGGATTTGAACCTGCGACCCCTGCGTCCCGAACGCAGTGCTCTACCGGACTGAGCCACACTCCGACAAGAACGCGGCTTATAGCCTTCGGTGTCGCGCACCGCAAGAAGCCGAATTGAGGACATAAACCCCGTGAAAACCGGCCTGACAACGCAGATTCTGCCCGCCGGCGAGGCTGCCGTGGCCGACGCGGCGCGGTGCCTGGCGGCAGGCGGGCTGGTCGCGTTCCCGACCGAGACGGTTTACGGGCTCGGCGCCGATGCCACCAACCCTGCGGCGATTGCGCGGCTCTATCAGGCCAAGGGCCGGCCATCGTTCAATCCGCTGATCGCCCATGTCAGCGACCTTTCGGCCGGGATGCGGATCGCCCGCTTCGACGCAACGGCGACCGCGCTGGCCAACGCGTTCTGGCCGGGTCCGCTGACGCTGGTGCTGCCAAAGACCCAGGACTGCGCGGTGGCCGATCTCGCTACCGCCGGGCTCGATACCGTCGCGATCCGGGTTCCCGCTCACCCGGTTGCGCGGGCTGTTTTACATGCGTTCGGCGGCCCGGTGGTGGCGCCCTCGGCCAACCTGTCGGGCCATGTCTCCCCGACCACGGCCGCCCATGTGCAAAGCGACCTTGCGGGGCGCATCGACCTGATCGTCGACGGCGGCGCTGTCACGGTCGGGGTCGAATCCACCATTGTCGGATGCTTCGATGCTCCGATGCTGCTGCGCCCCGGCGGGCTGCCACGCGGCGAGATCGAGCGCGTGCTCGGCCGCGCGCTGGCGCAAATGCCGGATGACGCGAACAGCGACAACACCCAGCCGCTGGCGCCGGGCATGCTGGCCTCGCATTACGCGCCGCGCACCAAAGTCAAGCTCAACGCCGACAGGATCGAGGCTGGCGAAGCCCTGCTGGCGTTTGGTTCGGATCGCGTGCCGGGAGCAACGGCGTCAACCATTGTGATGAATTTGTCCCCGCGCGGCGATCTCGCTGAAGCCGCCGCCAATCTTTTCGGCTATCTTCGCGAGCTCGACACCAAGGGCGCGCGCGCCATCGCGGTGATGCCGGTGCCGGATCACGGGCTCGGCGAAGCTATCAACGACCGGCTGCGCCGCGCCGCGATGGGACGGGAATGAAGAGACGCCAAAGAAGAACCAGAGACCGAGATGAATATCGTCCAGCCTTCGACCCCGCCGCTCTCGCCTGAACTGGTCGCGCGTTTTCGCAGGATCGTCGGTGACAAATATGCGATGACGGATGCGGCCGACATCGCGCCCTATCTGACCGAAGAGCGCGATTTGTTTCACGGCCGCTCTCCGCTGGTGCTTCGGCCGGGTTCGACCGCGGAAGTATCAGCGATCTGCAAGCTCGCCACCAAACACAAAATCGCGCTGGTGCCGCAGGGCGGCAATACCGGCTTGGTCGGCGGACAGACCCCGCATAATGGCGAGGTGGTGGTCTCGATGCGGCGGATGGACAAGATCCGCGACATCGATCCGGCCTCCAACACCATGACCTGCGAGGCCGGCGTGGTGCTGCAGGTCGCGCAGCAACGCGCGGCCGAGGTCGACCGGCTGTTCCCACTGTCGCTCGGCGCGGAGGGAAGCTGCACCATCGGCGGCAATCTTTCGACCAATGCCGGCGGCACCACCGCGCTGGCCTATGGCGTGGCCCGCGAGATGGCGCTCGGGGTGGAAGTGGTGCTGGCGGACGGGCGCATTCTCAACAGCCTGTCGAAGCTGAAGAAAGACAACACCGGTTACGACCTGCGCAACCTCTTCATCGGCGCCGAAGGCACGCTCGGCATCATCACCGCGGCGACGCTAAAACTGTTTCCGAAGCCGCGCGCGGTGGAGACGGCGTTCGTCGGCCTGAAATCGCCTGCGGACGCGCTGAAACTGCTGACGATATCGCAGAACGAGGCCGCCGGCAGCCTTACCAGTTTCGAGCTGTTGTCCGAACTCGCGGTCGATTTCAGCGTGCGTCATGGCATCGACATCCGCGATCCCCTGGCGGCCAAGCATCCCTGGTACGTGCTGATGGAGCTGTCTTCCTCGCGCGACGACGCCCGCGCGGCGCTGGAATCGATCCTGGCGCAAGGCCTGGAGCAAGGCATTGTCGACGATGCCGTGATCGCCGCCAATCTCGGCCAGCGCCAGGCGTTCTGGAAGCTGCGCGACGAGATGTCCGCGGCGCAAAAGCCGGAAGGCGGCTCGATCAAGCACGACATTTCGGTGCCGGTCGCAGCCGTGCCGGATTTCATCGCCGAAGCCGATGCTGCCGTTGTAAAACTGCTGCCAGGCTCGCGGCCGGTGCCGTTCGGCCATCTCGGCGACGGCAATATCCATTACAATGTCAGCCAGCGCCCCGGCGACAACGCCGCCGATTTCCTCGCCCGCTGGCACGAGGTCAATGCGGTCGTGTTCCAGATCGTGATGCGGATGGGCGGATCAATCTCCGCCGAGCACGGCATCGGCGTGCTCAAGCGCGACGAACTGCCGGAGGTAAAGGACAAGGTCGCGATCGAGCTGATGCGCGACATCAAGGCGATGCTCGATCCGCTCGGCATCATGAACCCCGGCAAGGTGCTGTAAGCGTGGCTCCGGCAATCTCTCCTACCGCGCTGACGATCGCTGCGATCGAGGACGCCGATATCGCCGATGTGATCGCGCTATGGCAGCGCTGCGGCCTGACGCGGCCATGGAACGATCCCGCAGCGGACATCGCGCTCGCCCGCAAGGGACCGAATGCGACCGTGCTGGTCGGGCGTGACCGCAGCGGCCTCGTCGCCTCGGTGCTGGTCGGCCATGACGGCCATCGCGGCTGGGTCTATTACGTTGCCGTGGATCCCGGATGCCGCCACCAGGGATATGGTCGCGTCATCATGGCAGCTGCGGAAGACTGGCTGCGCTCCCGCGGTCTCGAAAAACTGCAACTCATGGTCCGTGGAGACAACGTCGCGGTTCACGCCTTCTATCAGTCGCTCGGCTACCTCGAACAGGATCGCGTGGTGTTTGCGAAATGGCTCGACGGGCGCGAGCCGACACCGTAACCGAAATAGCAGGCACAGCATGACCGTTGCCGACCGCATCCGGGTCCAGAGCGTCCGCGTTCTGTCCGACAACCACTACACCTTAAAGACTTCGACCTTCGAATGGCGGCGCGCCAATGGCGAAAAGGTTTTTGAAGCTTTCATGAGCCCGGGCGCGGTGACCGAGAAGCTGCACTTCTTTGTCGCGGAATACGCGCCGGATATGAAGATCGGAGCTGGCGGCGGCATCGCTTCCGAAGGCGAGGACATCGAGGTGCTGGAGTTGCCGATCGTCCAGGCCCTGGCCATGATCGGCGACGGTCGCATTGCCGACGCCAAGACCATCATGCTGCTGCAGTATGCGGCGCTGAACATTTTTGCGCGGGATGCTTGAACGACATGCGCATCGCCCTGATCCACGCCTTGAAGCATTCGATCGGACCGATCGAGTCCTCGTTCGCCCGGCTTTGGCCGGACGCGACTTTGATGAACCTGGTCGATGACAGCCTGTCGACCGATTTGGCGCGTGATGGCCGCCTTACCGACGCG
>NZ_SSMW01000038.1 GCF_004799405.1 Bradyrhizobium sp. | reverse complement strand
GCCCCTGCCCGCGCTGTCGAGCAGCACCGGGTTGAGATCGAGGCTCATCACTCTGGCCGCGGGATCGAGCATCAACTCGCCGATCTTGACCACGGCGTCGCACAGCGCCTCGACATCCATCGGCGGTTCGCCGCGCACGCCCGCGAACAGAGGCGCGATCCGCAACTTTCCAAGCGCCTCCATCACATCCTGCTTGGAAAACGGCGGCAACAGCAGCGTGGTGTCGCGGAAAATCTCGACGTATTTGCCGCCGTCGCCGACCGCCACGACGGCGCCGAACACGGGATCGCGATGCGCGCCGATCATGATCTCGCGCCGGCCGTCGGCCATTGCCGCCACGATGACGCCGTCGAACCGCGCGCCATGCTTGCGGATGATGCCTTCCATCTGCGCCCAGACCTCGCCGGCCTCTTCGCGGCTCTTGACGCCGAGTTTCACCAATCCAAGCTCGGACTTGTGGGCGATATCGGCCGAGCATCCCTTGACCACGACCGGGCCGCCGATCGCGGCGAAGGCCGCCACGGCTTCGGCCCGCGACCGGCACAACCGGTGCGCCACCACCGGGATGTCGCGCGCAACCAGCAGAGCGAGGCTGTCGGCTTCGTTCAGCATTGTCGTCGCAGCGGACGGAACCAGTGACGATATGTCTTTGGCGCGCGTCGCCTTGCGCGCGAGCGTACGCGCCATCAATTCGCGGTGGGCGAGAAATTGATGCAGCGCGGTGACCGCTTCGGTTTCGGTTGGAAATACCGACAGGCCTTCGGCGGCAAATTGATCGGCGACGCTGCGCTGGGTCGCTGCGATCACCAGCGGCTTGCCGGTCTGCCTGCCAAACGCCGCGGAGTCGCGCGCAAAGGCTTCCACGTCGTAACCGGGACCGGCGACGGGAATGCCGACCAGGAACGCGTCGGCGGCAGGATCCTGCGCGATCACCGGCAGGATGTCGCCGAACAGCCGCCCGTTCGACAGCAGCGCCGCGGTCAGGTCGATCGGGTTGGTGGTGGTGGCAAAACTCGGCAGGATACCCTTGAGCTTCTTGTCGGTTTCATCCGACAGCTTCGCCATCGGCATGCCCACCGCGGTCGCAGCATCCGCGGTCAGTACGCAGACCGCGCCGGAATTGCTGACCGCCACCAAACGCCTGCCCTTGGGCTTCCAGCCCTTCAGATAAAGTTCGGTCGCCTCCACCAGCCCGCGCATGTCCGGCGCGCGCCAGATGCCGTGATGTTCGAAGAACGCATCGACCACGCGATCCTCATTGGCGAGCGCCCCGGTATGCGATAGCGCCGCCTGCCGGCCAGCCTCGGAGCGGCCGGATTTCAGCGCGATGATCGGAAGATCCCGGTCGAGCGCTAGCGCGGCCAGCTCTTCGAGATATTTCGTCTCGGGAATACTTTCGAGATAGAGCAGCAGCAGTTTTACTTCGGGGTCTTCGGCGACCGCGACGGCGAGTTCACCGACCGAAATATCGGCGTCGTTGCCGGTGGCGTGGGTGTGGCGAACGCCGATGCCGCGTTGACGCAGGAATCCGACCGGCACCGTCGAGAGCGCGCCGCTCTGGCTCAGCATCGCGACGTGCCCTTCGGCGCGCTCCATGTCCATGAACATGGTGGAGAAGCTCGCGATCGCGCCGGTGCCGAAATTGGCGAGGCCTTGCGAATTCGGACCGACGATGCGCATGCCGGCCCTGTGCGCGGCCTCGACCATGCGCCGCTCCTTGGCCTTGCCGGCGACGGCATCGACCTCGCCGAAGCCCGACGCCATCACCACCGCGATCTTGACGCCGTGCGCGGCGCAATCCTCGACCACACCGATGGCGTTGTCGCCGGCGACCGCGACGATCACCATCTCGGGAGCCTCCGGCAGATCGTCAAGGCTGTTGTAGCATTTGTAGCCCTGCACCTCGGCGCGCGACGGATTGATCGGGAAGATCCTGCCCTTGAAGCCGAACTTGTCGAGGTAATGCACCGGACGGCCGCCGACCTTGTTGGGATTTTCCGAGGCGCCGATGATGGCGACGGATTTGGGATCGAGTGCGGCCTTGAGACGGCTCATGATCTTGTCCTTGCGAAGTATGGAACGAGGCGGCCGGCGAAGGGGACAAAACGCGCGGTGACGCGATCGCCGATCAAGAGATCGTTGTCGCCGTGCGCCATCATGCGAAAGCCTTCGGCGGCATCGACCAGAACGATGTTGTAGGGGATGTGCGCGCGGGCCTCCGGGGTGGCGGCGCGGCACACCAGCGACGTGGCGTAAATGACGCCCTCGCCGCCGGCGAGTTTCTCGACCGGGTCCGGCGCACCGCATGAACAACAGAAGCTGCGGCGGAAATATTGCCGCGCGTCGCAAGCCGGGCAGGATTGATAGACGATCGCTTCCGCGCCCGCGGTCCAGTCCTTCACGCCGCTCATCGCGTCCGCTCCAGAAACATACTGACATGCGACGACAGCACACCGCCGTCGCCGTGCAGCAGCGCGACCGAGGCGTCGCTCACCTGGCGATTGCCGGCGCGTCCGGTCATCTGCAGATGGGTTTCGACCAGATGCGCCATCGCGCCGCCAACGCCGCAATGGCCGTAGCTGAGGAGACCGCCATGGGTGTTGAGCGGCATCGCGCCGTTGCCATTAAAGTAGCCGGACCGCACCCGCGCCGCCGCCTCGCCGCGCCCGGCAAGGCCGAGGTCTTCCAGCAACATCGCCAGCGTGATGGTGAAGCTGTCGTAAATAGCCGCATAACGCACATCTGAAATCGCAACGCCCGAGGTGGCCTTGGCCCGCGCAATCGCGATCTCGGCGCCGAGTTCACTCAGACCTGGCATCGCCGTGACATGCTGATGCGTATGCGCCTGCGCGCAACCGAGCACGCGCACACCGGTCTCACCGGTGCGATCGCGGCTGACCACGAACGCCGCACCGCCGTCCGACACCGGGCAACAATCCAATAGCTTCAGCGGCAGCGCCACCGGCTTCGAGGCCATCACGTCGGCCACGGTGATCGCGTCGTGAAACTGCGCGCCGGGATGCGTCAGCGCGTGGCGGCGCATCAGCACCGCGCATTCGGCGAGGTCTTGCTGGGTCACGCCGTACTCATGCATATATCTCGAGGCGACGAGGCCGTAATAGGCCGGAATGGTCGGTCCCAGCACCACCTCGTAGTCGGGATGGCCGACCTGCGCCAGCGCCAGGATCGAGGCGTCGCGGCTTTGCCCGGTCAGGCGGTTCTCGCCACCGACCACCAGCACATGCCTGACGACGCCGGCTTCGACCAGATGATGCGCCAGCATCGTCATCGCGAGCCCGGTCGCGCCGCCGACCTGCACCGCATGGGCGTAGCTTGGCTTGATTCCGAAATGTTCGGCGAACACGGTTGCGAGCATGATGTGCGGCGAGACCGTGGAGTAGCCGCAGAGGATGCCGTCGACATCGGCGCGCTTCAAACCTGCGTCGGCAATCGCGAGCTCCGCTGCCTTGCTCATGAGATCGAGCGACGAAGAGCCCTCATGCCTGCCGAATGCCGTCAGTCCGACGCCGGTGATGAAGCTCATTTCAATACGACTTCGGCAGGCCCAGGACTTTCTCGGCAATAAAGCTGAGAATGAGCTGCGGGCTGATCGGGGCGATGCGCGGGATCAGGGATTCGCGCAAATAGCGCTCGACATGGAATTCCCTGGCGTAGCCAAAGCCGCCATGGGTCATGACGGCCTGTTCGCAGGCATGATAGCCGGCCTCGCCGGCGAGATATTTCGCGGCGTTGGCGGCGGGGCCACAGGGCAGGCCCTGATCGTACTGCCAGCCGGCCGACAGCGTTATCAGCCATGCCGCCTCCAGCTCCATCCAGTTTTTCGCCAGCGGGTGCTGGATCGCCTGGTTCTTGCCAATGGGGCGGTTGAATACGATGCGGGTCTTGGCGTAGTCCGCGGCGCGCGACAGCGCCAGCTTGCCGAGCCCGACCGCCTCGGCGGCGATCAGGATGCGTTCCGGATTCATGCCGTGCAGGATGTATTCAAAGCCGCGGCCTTCCTCGCCGAGGCGATCCGCAACCGGTATTTCGAAATTCTCGATGAACAACTCGTTGGAGTCGACGGCCTTGCGGCCCATCTTCTCGATCTCGTGCACGGCGATGCGGCCGCGATCGAAATCGGTATAGAACAGGCTGAGGCCGTGAGTCGGGCTCTTGACTTCTTCCAGCGGCGTGGTGCGCGCCAGCAGCAGGATCTTTTCGGCGACCTGGGCGGTGGAGATCCAGACCTTCTGGCCGTTGACGACATACTTGTTGCCGCTCCGCACCGCGCGGGTCTTTAGCTGCGTGGTGTTGAGGCCGGTGTTGGGTTCGGTGACGGCAAAGCAGGCCTTCTGCGTGCCGTCGACGATCGGCGGCAGCATCCGCTTGCATTGTTCCTCATTGCCGAACACCACCACCGGATTGAGTCCGAACACATTCATGTGCACCGCCGAAGCGCCCGACATGCCGGCGCCGGACTCCGCGATCGTCCGCATCATGATCGCGGCATCCACGATCCCAAGCCCCGAGCCGCCATAGGCCTCGGGAATGCAGATGCCGAGCCAACCGGCATCCGCCAGCGCCTTGTGGAAGTCGGCCGGGAACCCACCCTGCTTGTCCTTCTTCAGCCAATAGGCGTCGTCGAACCGCGCGCAGATTCTCGCAACCGCATCGCGGATCGATTCCTGGTTGGCTGTGAGCGCAAAATCCATCTCTATCAGTCCTGCGAAACGCCGGCGGTTCTGGTCACGCCGTCGCGCACCATTGCAGCGATCTCGTCCGCGGAGAAGCCGGCTTCGCGCAAAATTTCCTCGCCGTGCTGGTTCAGCCGCGGCGCCAGCCTCACGGGATCGACCGGCGTCTGCGACCAGGTGGCGGCGACTTTCATGTTGCGGATCGGGCCCTCGGTCGGATGATTGACGATGGGGAAAAAGCTGGTCGCGACCAAATGCGGGTCGTGCAGGATGCTCTCGAGATCATGCATCGGCATCACGGGCACGTCGGCCTTCTCCAGCAGTACGGTCCATTCGGCGGTGGTTCGCGCCTCGAAAATGCGGGCGAGTTCGGCATAGACCACATCGATATTGACGGCGCGCCCGGCAAAGGTTGCGAATTTGGGATTGCGGCGCAAGTCGTCGCGCCCGGTGGCCTTGAAGAAATTATCCCATTGCTTGTCGTTGTAGACGATCACGCAGATATAGCCGTCGGAGGTTTTGTAGGGCCGCCGGTCGCGCGACAGATGCCGCGCATAGCCGCCTCTGTCCAGCGGCGGCTCGTAGGTGAGACCGCCCATGTGATCGCCCATCACGAAGCCGGCCATGGTCTCGAACATCGGAATATCCAGCCGCTGGCCGCGCCCGGTGCGGTCGCGATGGACGAGGCTGGCGCAGATCGCGCCCACCGCCGTGAGCCCGACGATGCGGTCGACCAGCGCATTCGGGACATAACGCGGCACGCCGTCGCCGGTCTGCGCCATCAGAGCGGGCAGCGCGGTCGCGCCCTGGATCAGGTCGTCATAGGCGGGCTTGGCTGCATAGGGCCCATCCTGGCCGAAGCCGAACACGCCGGCATAGATCAGGCGCGGGTTGAGCTTTGCGACCTCCTCGTAGCCGAGTTGCAGCCGCGCCATCGCCTGCGGACGCACATTGTAAACCAGCACGTCGGCGGACGCGATCAGCCGCAGCACCGCGGCGCGGCCGGCCGGTTTTTTCAGGTCGAGGCAGATGCTGCGCTTGCTGCGATTGGTGTTGAGGAATACCGGACCCATGCCGGGATGGCGGGTCGGGCCGATCAGCCGCGTCACGTCGCCATCAAGCGTTTCGACCTTGATGATATCGGCGCCATAATCGCCGAGCATCTGGGTCGCATACGGTCCCATCAGCACGGTCGTCATATCCACGACCTTGACGCCCTCCAATGGTCCCATGATTGCGTTCGCTCCCGATGCGCGCGTTGGACTGCGCCATTTTCTCTGCCTAGTAACGGCAGGGCGAGGGCGAGATCAAGGGTATGGGTGGTATTGGACGATAGATGGGTGCGCTCAATGACGCGTTCCCCGGACGCAACGCGAAGCGGTGCGCTGCTGAGCCGGGGTCCATCTTACCTAAGCAACTCATGGATCCCGGCTCTGCGGCGCAGCGTGAAGAACGCTGCACCGCGTCCGGGACACGGCATCCGGCTACTTCACCGGCTCCAGCAGCGAGACGTAATTCGCCACCGCCGCACCGCCCATGTTGAAGATGCCGCCGAGCTTGGGGTCCCGGAGCTGCATGCCCTCGGGCGCCTGTCCCAAAAGCTGCATCGCGCTCATCACATGCATGGAGACGCCGGTGGCGCCGATCGGGTGCCCCTTGGCCTTCAATCCACCGGAAGGATTGATCGGCAGCTTGCCGTCCTTCTGGGTCCAGCCTTCCTTGATGGCGCGCGCCCCCTGCCCTCGCGGCGTCAAGCCCATCGCTTCATATTCGATCAGCTCGGCAACCGTGAAACAGTCGTGGGTTTCGACGAACGACAAATCCGACAGCTGCACGCCGGCCGATTGCAGCGCGCGCTGCCAGGCCACGGTGCAGCCTTCGAACAGCAGGATGTCGCGCTTCGACATCGGCAGGAAGTCCTGCACATGCGCGGTGGCCCTGATGTTGACCGCCTTGCCCATCGATTTCGCGGTTTCCTGGTCCGTCAGCACCAGTGCCGCCGCGCCATCCGACACCAGCGAACAGTCGGTGCGCTTCAAGGGCCCGGCCACGAACGGGTTCTTCTCGCTCTCGGAGCGGCAGAACTCGTAACCGAAATCCTTGCGCATCTGGGCGTAGGGATTGGCGACGCCGTTCTTGTGGTTCTTGGCGGCGATCATCGCCAGCGCGTCGGACTGGTCGCCGTGCCTCTGGAAATAGGCCTGCGCGATCTTGCCGAACACGCCGGCAAAGCCGCCGGGGGTGTCGCCATCCTCGGGCAGATACGACGCGCGGAGCAGGTTGCGGCCGATCTCCGGCGCCGGCGTCTTCGTCATCTGCTCGACGCCGACCACCAGCACGATTTTCGCCGCACCCGACGCAATGGCCTTGATGCCCTGATGCACCGCGGCCGATCCGGTGGCGCAGGCGTTCTCCACCCTCGTTGCCGGCTTGAAGCGTAATTGCGGATCGGCCTGCAGCACCAGCGAGGCGGTAAAATCCTGCGCCGAGAACCCGCCGTTGAAATGCCCGAGCACGATTTCATCGACATCGGCCGCGGAGATGCCGGCGTCGGCCATCGCATCGGTGGCGACCCGGACCACGAGACTTTCGACGGTTTCGGTATCGAACTTGCCGAACGGCGTATGCGCCCATCCGACGATGCTGGCTGTCATGGTGGTTCTCCCTGATTCAAGCGGGCGCGAGGCAAGCCGCACCGTATCATATAGGACCGGTTTTCGGCACCGGAATGGGGCCGTCCCTTCAATTCAGATCAAGCCACGAACTTGCCGCCAAGTTCGTCCTCGATGTGGATCCGGATGATGTCGTCGAAGGTCTTTTCGGCGGTGGTGAAGCCGAGCTTGACCGCCCGCTTGGCTTCGAAATTGCGCGGCCAGCCGTCGACGATCCCCATGATGAACGGGTCGGGCTCGCGCTTGATCCTCGCTGCCACCTTGTCGCCCGCCACCCGCTTCAAGGCTGCAATCTGCTCGCCGACGGTGGCGGAAAGGCCGGGCATGGTGAGGTTGCGCCGTGTTCCGGCGGTCGCGCTGTCCATGGTCGCGGCGTGAATCAAAAAGCCGACCGCCGAGCGCGGCGTGGCGTGCCAGTGGCGGACATCCTCGGATACCGGCAGCACCGCCTCCTTGCCCGCAAGCGGTTCGCGCAGGATGTTGGAGAAGAAGCCGGACGCGGCCTTGTTGGGCAAACCGGGGCGGATGCAGATCGTCGGCAGCCGGATGCCGATGCCGTCCATGAATCCACGACGGGAATAATCGGCGAGCAGCAGTTCGCCGATCGCCTTCTGGGTGCCGTAGCTCAACAACGGCGTCTGAAAGAATTCGTCGCCGATGGCGTCGGGAAACGGCGCGCCGAATACCGCGATCGACGAAGTGAACACGACCCTGGGCTTGTAGCCGCCGCCAATCAGCCTGACCGCGTCCAGCAGCATCCGCGTGCCGTCGAAATTGATCCGGTAGCCCTTGTCGAAATCGAGTTCGGCCTCGCCGGAGACGATCGCCGCGAGATGAAAGATCACATCGGGCCGGTCCGCGACCAGCTTTGCGGCGGCGCCCGGTACGGCGAAGTCGGATGTCACGGTATCGACCGGAAATCCCGCATTCGCCGGCTTCGCGGGCGCGACCACATCATGCAGGGTCAGCCGCGAGATGTCGCGCTTGCCGAGGCGGCCGTCGCGCAGCAGCCGCTCGCTCAATTTGCGGCCGACCATGCCGGCTGCGCCCAGAACCAGTATGTGCAAGACCCAACTCCTTCTTGTTCTTGGTTTTGGACGCCGGGCCCGCGCGCCTACTCTTTGACGGCTCCGGTCATTGCCGACACATAGTGTTCGACAAAGAACGCATAGAGGATGACCAGCGGCAGCGATCCCGCCAGCGCGCCCGCCATCAGCGATCCCCAGCGATAGATATCGCCGTCAACGAATTCGTTGACGATCGCCACCGGCACCGTCTTGTTCTGGGTCGATTGCAGGAAGGTCAGCGCGTAGATGAACTCGTTCCAGCACAGCGTGAAGCAGAAGATGAACGCCGAGATCAATCCGGGTATCGCCAGCGGCAGCACGATCCGGGTCAGGATCTGCCAGCGGCTGGCGCCGTCGATCAGCGCGCATTCCTCCAGCTCGAACGGGATGGTCTTGAAATAACCCATCAGGAGCCAGGTCGAGAACGGGATCAGGATGGTCGGATAGGTCAGGATCAGCGCCAGCGGCGAGTCGAACAGGCCGTACTGGAACACGACGGTGGCGAGTGGAATGAACAGGATCGACGGCGGCACCAGGTAGGACATGAAGATCAGTCCGCCGACCCATTGCGCGCCGCGGTATCGCAGCCGCACGATCGCGTAGGCCGCAAGCACGCTGGCTACGATCGAAAGAATAGTGGCGCAGACCGCGACATACATCGTGTTCCACAGCCAGTGCGGATAGTAGCTTTCAAACAACAGCTTGTGGATGTGCTTGAAGGTCGGATTCCAGGTCCAGAACGGATTGAACTTGTCGAGATCGAGCAGTTGTTCGTCGGGTTTGATCGCCGTCAGGCCCATCCAGTAAAATGGAAACAGCAGAACGATCACGATGATGGACAGCGGCAGATAAAGCGTCACCAGGCGGCGCGGCACCGACTGCAGATAGCTCATGCCCTCGCTATGATCGTCCATCGCGACCGTCGGCGACGAGCCGGATAACACGGCCTTGAGATCGATCCGCGAGGTGGGAAGATCAGTCATTGTTCCCACCCTGCTGCCACTTACGGCAACGCGTGCGAGGCTTGCCCCGTTCGCGCCAGAAAATAACGCAGCGCCACGGCTTAGTCATTGTTCTCTCCCTGCTGCCACTTGCGGCGCTGCAGTCCAAACCAGGAAACCATGATCGCCGCCAGCAGGAACGGGATCATCGCGCTCGAAATGGCCGCACCCTCGCCGAGCTGCCCTGCGATGATGGCGCGCTGGTAGGACAACGTCGCCATCAGATGGGTGGCATTGACCGGGCCGCCGCGCGTCATCGCCCAGATCAACTGGAAGTCGGTGAAGGTGAACAGCACCGAGAACGTCATCACCACCGCGATGATCGGGGTCAGCAGCGGATAGGTGATGTAGCGGAACATCTCCCACTTGCTGGCGCCGTCGAGCGTCGCGGCCTCATAAAGCGACGGCTGCACGGTCTGCAAACCCGCCAGTAGCGTGATCGCGACAAAGGGAACGCCGCGCCAGATGTTGGCGAAGATCACGCAGATCCGCGCCCAGGTGACGTCGCCGAGGAAGTTGATGTTCTGGGTGATCAGGCCGAGGTGCTTGAGCGACCACGAGATGATCGAGAACTGCGAATCGAATATCCACCAGAACGCCAGCGCCGACAGCACGGTCGGCACGATGAAGGGGATCAGCACCAGAGCGCGCAGCATCGCCTTGAACGGCATGTTCTCGTTCAGCAGCAGCGCCAGATAGAGCCCGATCGCGAATTTGATGGCGCTGGCGACCGAGGTGTAGAGCAGCGTATTGAATACCGACAGCCAGAAGATCGAATCGCCCCACAGCCATTCGTAATTCTCGACTCCGATGAATTCGCCGGGCCGTCCGATCTTGGCGTCGGTGAACGAAATCCAGATCCCCAGCCCCAGCGGATAGGCCAGGAAAAAGATCAGGAACGCCATCGCCGGCAGCATGAACCAGAAACCGAGCCAGTTGCGGTTGGTCCGAAGCTGGTCCCAGGTGGTGGCCTCGCGTATCTGCGCCTTGGCCATCCGGGGTTGCATTGCGATGTCAGCCATTGACGAAATCCCTTGTACTGACGATGCCGTCTCGCCGGAGCACGCGATAGAATATCAGATCGGGCGGACTGCAATCGCTCGCAGCCCGCCCGATTTTTACTCAGCGATAGATACGCTTCAACTGCCGTTCGGCAATCGCGATCGTGCCCTTGGCGTCTTCGCGACCCGTGCAGTAGTTGGCGAACATGTCCACCACCAGGAAGTCGGCGATGGCAGTTGCCGCCTTCTCGCCCGGGGTGCCGATGCCGGATGCGGGAAGCGCGCGCTTGCTGGCCTGTCCGAACACGGCGTTCTTTGGGTCTGCGGTCCACACCGGCGAGGAGTCATAGGCGTTGAGCGTTTGGGTGAGATATCCCCGTGCGCCGGACAGCCACTTATCGAACTGTTCCTTCTCCAGCATGAAGGCGATGAAGGCCTTCGCCGCGTTCGGATATTTGGTGAAGTTGAACGCCAGGATCGGAACGCACAGCTGCAGTTCGGTCGGCTTGCCGATCGGGCCGACCGGCATCAGCGCGTGATAGGTGTCCTCGGCGAGATCCTTCTTGGCCGGATCATCCTTGGCGGCGACATAGATCGAGATGCCGTTGGCGGTGCAATAGAGCTCGCCGGCCAGGAAGGCCTTGTTGTTGGACGAATCGTTCCAGGAGGCGACTCCAGGAATGAAGGTATCAGAGAGCGCCTTGCAGTATTCCAGCGCCTTCACGGTCTCCGGCGAGTTGATGATGACCTTGTCGTTCTTGTCGACGGTGTAGGCGCCATGGCCCCACAGGATCCAGTGCAGCCATCCGTTGGCGTCGCCGGTCGCATGACCGAGCGCGAAGCCAGCGGGGGTGTTGTTCGCCTTCAGCGCCTTGCACATCGCAAGGAAGCCCGGGAAGTCCTTCGGGAATTCGCTGAAGCCGGCCTTGTCGGTGGCCGACTTGCGGTAGGTCATGTAACCGCCGATGGTCGCGACCGGGATGCCGAGCCAGTCATTGCCCTGCTTGCAGGTGGCGGCGGCGGCGTCGGTCCATCCGCCGTACTTCTTGCCGAGGTAGTCGGCGACGTCGTTCATCTTCAGCACTTTGGTCGGAAACAATTGCGGCAGCGTATGCAGGCCCCAGGCCAGATCGAGACCCGAGCCGGTGTTCGCCGCGACCGAGGCCTTTGGCTGCACGTCCTCGAAGGATTCGCTGAACACGTTCATTTCGGTTCCGGTCGCCGCCTTGAACGCCGCGACCATCGCATTGAACGCGTCGTCTTCCGCCGGCACGAAGCGCTTCCAGCGCATCACGGTGAGCTTGGCGCCTTTTTCCGCCTTCCACGGCGCGGTTTGCGCCCAGGCCTTCGCAAAGTCGAACAGGGCCGGCCCGGTCAGTGCGCCGGCCGTCGCTAACGCGGTGCCGCCCTGAAGCAGGGTGCGGCGAGTAAAGTCATGCATAGTGGTTCCTCCGTAAGGTTTTTGATTTCTCAGGCGTTGAGCCGCTTACCCGTCGTCTCGTCGAACAAATGCACGAGCGCGGGATCTGGTTTAAGCCGGACCTTGTCGCCCGGATTGAATTGATGACGTTCGCGGAACACCGCGACGACCTGTTCTCCGCCGAGCTTGGCGAAAACCTGGGTTTCCGATCCCGTCGGTTCCACCACCACGATCTCGGCTTCGGCACCGTCGTCGGCGATGGTGAAGTGTTCGGGCCGCACTCCGTACACCGCGGGGCGGCCGTCGGAATTGGCAGGCGCCGAAGCCAGCGGCAACTTGACGCCGTTGGGGCCCTCGAAGCCGGCGCTGCCGTTCACCTTCACCCTGCCTTTAAGGAAATTCATCGCGGGCGAACCGATGAAGCCGGCGACGAACTGGTTATCCGGCCGGTCATACAATTCGAGCGGCGTGCCGATCTGCTCCACGATGCCGTCATGCATCACCACGATCTTGTCGGCCATGGTCATGGCTTCGATCTGGTCGTGGGTGACGTAGACCGTGGTGGTCTTCAGCCGCTGGTGCAGTTCCTTGATTTCGGTACGCATCGCCACGCGCAGCTTGGCGTCGAGGTTGGACAACGGCTCGTCGAACAGGAACACCTGGGGGTCGCGGACGATCGCGCGTCCCATCGCCACGCGCTGGCGCTGGCCGCCCGACAATTGCCGGGGATAGCGATCCAAGAGCGGCGTCAGGGCGAGGATTTCCGCGGCGCGGGCCACCCCCTTGCTGATCTCGTCGGCGCTGGCGCCCCGCAGCTTGAGCGAAAATCCCATATTGTCGGCGACCGTCATATGCGGATAGAGCGCATAGTTCTGGAACACCATGGCGATGTCGCGCTCTTTGGGCTGGACGTTGTTGACCACGCGGTCGCCGATCGAAATCGTCCCCGACGTGATGTTTTCGAGCCCGGCGAGCATCCGCAACAGGGTCGATTTGCCACAGCCGGAGGGCCCGACCAGAACAACGAAGGCGCCGTCCTCGATCGGGATCGACACGCCGTGCAGGACTTCAAAGCCGCCAAACGATTTCCGCACGTCGCGAATCTGCACCGACGACATACATACCCTCCCCGAAACACCCGACGGCCGGACGGCAAAGGCCCGGTCGTCCCTTATTTAACCGGGGGTCTTACCAGACTTTTTTGGCTATGTCGTTGGATCAAAGTCGTAGGTATCCTTCCACCCCGGCAAACATTGCGGACCGGGCCTCGGCATGCAAACATCCCGCGCCAACACGAACATTACGCACAAAAACAAGGCGTGTGCGCTGCGGGAGAAACCATGAACAAGCCGCTTACCGGGATCACCAGGCGCAAACTCCGTTCCAGCGAGTGGTTCAACAACCCTCATAATCCCGGGATGACCGCGCTTTATCTCGAGCGCTACCTTAATTACGGCCTGACCCGGCATGAGCTGCAGGCCGGCAAGCCGATCATCGGCATCGCCCAGACCGGCAACGACCTGTCACCCTGCAACCGCCATCACCTGGAACTGGCGCACCGCGTCCGCGAGGGAATTCGCGCCGCCGGCGGCATCGCGATGGAATTTCCGATGCATCCGATCCAGGAGACCGGCAAGCGCCCGACCGCGGCCCTCGACCGCAACCTTGCTTATCTCGGATTGGTCGAAATCCTGTTCGGCTATCCCCTAGATGGCGTGGTGCTGACCACCGGCTGCGACAAGACCACTCCCGCCTGCCTGATGGCCGCTGCGACCGTCAATCTGCCGGCCATCGTGCTGTCGGGCGGGCCGATGCTCAACGGCTGGCACAACGGTGTGCGTTCCGGCTCGGGCACGGTGGTCTGGAAAGCACGCGAGCAGCTTGCGGCGGGCGAGATCGACTACGAGGAATTCATGAATATCGTGGCCTCATCCGCGCCATCGGTCGGCCATTGCAACACCATGGGCACCGCCTCCACCATGAATTCGCTGGCCGAGGCGCTCGGCATGTCGCTGCCGGGATGTGCGGCGATCCCCGCCCCCTATCGCGAACGCGGCCAGATTGCCTACGAGACCGGCACGCGCATCGTCGGCATGGTGTGGGAGGATTTGAAGCCATCCGACATCCTGACGCGAAAGGCGTTCGAGAACTGCATCGTGGTCAATTCGGCGATCGGCGGCTCGACCAACGCGCCGATCCACATCAATGCGCTGGCCCGTCACGTCGGCGTGGAACTCTCGATCGACGATTGGCAGAAGTACGGCCATGAAATTCCGTTGCTGGTGAACATGCAGCCGGCCGGCTTCTATCTCGGCGAGGAATATCATCGCGCCGGCGGCGTCCCCGCCGTGGTGCGCGAATTGATGCAGCACGGGCGCATCCACGAGGGCGCCATGACCGTCAACGGTCACACCATGGGCGACAATTGCCGCCAAGCGCCGAAGCCCGATGGCGACGTGATCTGGAGTTACGACAAACCGCTGGTCAAGGACGCCGGTTTCCTGGTGTTGCGCGGCAATCTTTTCGACTCCGCGATCATGAAGACCAGCGTGATCTCAAAGGAGTTCCGCGACCGCTATCTGATCAATCCGAAGGACCCCAACGCATTCGAGGGCCGCGCCATCGTCTTCGAGGGGCCTGAGGATTATCACCACCGCATCGACGATCCCGCGCTCGAGATCGACGAGCACTGCATCCTGTTCGTGCGCGGCACCGGCCCGATCGGCTATCCCGGCGGCGCCGAGGTAGTGAACATGCAGCCGCCGGCGGCGCTGATCAAACGCGGTATCCTGTCGCTGCCCTGCATCGGCGATGGCCGCCAGTCCGGCACGTCGGGCTCGCCGTCGATCCTCAACGCCACGCCGGAAGCCGCGGCCAATGGCGGCCTTGCGATCCTCAGGACCGGCGACAAGGTTCGCATCGACCTCAACAAGGGCAGCGCCAACATTCTGATTTCCGACGAGGAGCTGAAGCAGCGCCATGCCAGGCTGAAGGCGGATGGCGGCTTCAAATACCCCGCCAACCAGACGCCCTGGCAGGAACTCTACCGCTCGACCGTCGGCCAGCAGGCCACCGGCGCCTGCATGGAGTTCGCGACCCGCTATCACGACATCGCCGGCACCGTCGGCGTCGCGCGTGACAATCATTAACAACGGCCGTCATTCCGGGATGCGCGTAGCGTCGGCCCGGAATCCATACTCCCGATCGTGGTTATGGATTCCGGGCCCGCGACTTCGCCGCGCCCCGGAATGACCAAAGACAGGAGAACAACATGTCTGACCGCCTGAAGGGCAAACGCGCGTTTGTGACCGCGGGTGCCGCCGGCATCGGCCGCGCCTGCGCCGTCGCCTTTGCGCGCGAGGGCGCCACGGTGTTCGCAACCGACATCGACGAAAAGGGCCTGGCGCAGCTGCCGAAGGACGGCGTCTCAGAGGTGGCGCGGCTCGATGTCCGTGACACCGCCGCGGTGGCCGCGATGGCCAAGCGCGTCGGCAAGATCGACATCCTGCTCAACGCGGCCGGCTTCGTGCATCACGGCACCGTGCTCGACTGCTCCGACGATCAGTGGGATTTTTCCTTCGACCTCAACGTCAAGTCGATGCACCGGACCATCAGGGCGTTCCTGCCGGGCATGCTGGAATCCGGCCACGGTTCGATCGTCAACATCTCCTCCGCCGCGGGCGTCTTCAAGGCCGCGCCCAACCGCTACGTCTATGGCGCAACCAAAGCCGCCGTGGCGGCGCTGACCCGCGCGGTCGCGACCGATTTCATCACCGGGGGCATCCGCTGCAATTGCATCTGTCCCGGCACCATCGAAACCCCCTCGATGCTTGACCGCGCCGCTGCCGCGGGGCCCGGAGGGCGCGAGATGTTCGTCAGCCGGCAGCCGATGGGGCGGCTCGGCACCGCGGAAGAAATCGCTTCGCTCGCGGTCTATCTCGCCAGCGACGAAAGCTCGTTCACGACCGGCGTCGCACATATCATCGATGGCGGCTGGACGTTGTAACCTCGCCATTCCGGGGCGTCGCAAAGCGACGAGCCCGGAATCCATAACCACGATCCGGCGTATGGATTCCGGTCCTGTGCTACGCGCATCCCGGAATGACGAATCCGGAAATTGCCGAGGGGATTTCGAGAAAGGACTTCTTCATGAACAAGATCGATCTCAACGGCCGCTGCGCCGTCGTCACCGGCGGCGCGCAAGGGTTCGGGCGCGCCATCACCGAACGCTTCGTCGCCTCCGGCGCCAGGGTCGCGATCTGGGATCATGATCTGCCGTTCGCCGAAAAGACCGCCAGGGCGATCGGCGCCGGCGCCACCGCCTTTGAGGTCGACGTATCTGACCTTGCCGCGGTCGAGAAGACGACGGCCGCCACGCTGAAAGCGCTCGGCAAGATCGACATCCTCGTCAACAACGCCGGGATCGCCGGCGTCAACAAGACGGTGTGGGAAACCGACCTCGATGAATGGCGCAAGGTGTTGCGCGTCAATCTCGATGGCCCCTTCATCTGTTGCAAGGCGGTGGTGCCGTCGATGGTCAGGCAGAAATACGGCCGTATCGTCAACATCGCCTCGATCGCCGGCAAGGAAGGCAACCCCAACGCGGCGCACTACTCGGCGTCGAAGGCCGGCCTGATCGCGCTGACCAAGTCGCTCGGCAAGGAACTCGCCGGCTACGACATCGCCGTTAACGCGGTGACGCCGGCCGCCGCCAAAACCGCGATCTTCGACCAGATGACGCAGCAGCATATCGATTTCATGCTTTCGAAGATCCCGAAAGGACGCTTCGTGCTGGTGGAAGAACTCGCGGCGATGGTGGCGTGGCTGGCTTCGGAGGATTGCGCGTTCTCCACCGGCGCGGTGTTCGATATTTCCGGCGGGCGCGCGACTTACTAGAACGCAGCGGGGACATCATGATCAGGGAAGGCGGATGCCTGTGCGGCGCGGTCAGGTTCAAGGCCGAGGGCGAGCCGATCAACGTCCGCATCTGCCATTGCCGCAATTGCCAGAAGGCGATGGGGTCGCCGTTCTTTGCCCGCGCGCTGTTCACGCAAAGCGCGCTGACGGTTGAAGGAGAAACCGCCCGCTATCCGTCTTCGGGAGCGCTGGACCGGGTGTTCTGCAAAACCTGCGGCACCCGCCTGTTCGCCTGGCGGAGGGATGGAACACGGGCCGGCGTAGCCCTTGCGGGATTCGATGACCGCCACGCGTTTGCACCGACCGACCACATCTGGGTCACGGAGAAAATGAATTGGGTGAAGCTCGACGACGGTCTGCCGCAATATCCACAGGCGCCGCCGTAGCCTATCGGCTCAACCGGTCAGGATGATCAAGTGAACACCACCGCCTATACCGTCTCCGTCTGGGTATTGCCGCTCGTCATCGCCATCACCTTTCACGAGGCTGCCCACGGTTTTGTCGCGCATCATTTCGGCGACAACACCGCCTGGGACCAGGGCCGCGTCAGCTTCAACCCGCTCAGGCATATCGACCCCTTCGGCACCCTGGTGCTACCCGCCATTTTGTTATTTTCCCATTCGCCGTTCCTGTTCGGCTATGCCAAGCCGGTGCCGGTGAATTTCCGTGCCTTGCACAACCCGCGGATCGACATGGTCTGGGTCGCGCTGGCCGGTCCGGCCACCAATATCGTGCTCGCACTGCTTGCCGCATTGGCGTTTCATGTCGTGGACTATGTGCCTGTGAACACGGCGCAATGGATCGCCGACAACCTTAAAAACGCGCTCGTCATCAATGTCGTCCTGGCGGTTTTCAACATGCTTCCGATTCCGCCGCTGGATGGCGGGCGGGTCGCGGTCGGCCTGTTGCCCAATGTGCTGGCGGTTCCGCTATCCAAACTGGAGCCGTTCGGCATGCTGATCCTGATCGGGTTTCTGATCATCCTGCCCATGGCCGGCGCCCAGTTCGGTCTAAATCTTGATGTTATTTCGGCGATACTGCGGGCATCGACCGACTATGTGATCCGGCTGATTCTGCTGTTGAGCGGTAACTTGTAACCGGGCCCGACGAAGACTGAAAAAGCTGAGGCCATCTTGATCAAAGCCAAAGACATGCTGATCGCGCGACGCGCCGACACCAAGGCGCGCGCCGATTTCGCCACCTGGAAAATGATGGCCAAGCTGAATGGCGCCTCGGCGCTGCCCGCCGAGGCCCAGACGTTCCTGGCGAGCTACAAGGCGCTGCTCCGTGAGATGACGGAGTTCGAGGCCACCGAAGCCACCATCGATCTCGTCTACAAAAGCTACTACACGAAAATGGGCGGGGTTGGCGCGGCACCCGATATTCCCGCGCATGCAAGCGCACAGGTGACGGGCAACGTCACCGCCTTCAAACGTCCGCCGGCCCAACGGCCCAGGGCCGTCGGCGGTTCGGAAGCAAAACCCCGGCTACCCGTTGCGCTGATCTTTGCCTGTCTCGTTGTTGTCTATGTCGGGTTCCGATATTTCATGCACTGACCGGGACTTGGCGGTAACGTTTCAACCTGCCCCATAACCGGGTCAGCGGCACCTTGTCCGGCGCGCGATCACCGGGCATTTTCAGTTCAGCTCCGGCCCTTGACGCGGAATACCACCGGCAAGGTGTAGGTCAGCCCTTCATCGGCGATCAGCGGCGGTGGTTGCGGCACCGGATCGGAACGGCGAAGCATGGCCAGCGCGGCTTCGTCATAAGCCGGGTCGCCGGAACTTTCAGCGATGCTGCTCGAGACGACGTGACCGAGCCGATCGAACGTCACGCTGACGAGCACCCTGGTGTTCTTGAATTTATCCAGCGGCGGGTTGCGCTTGTGCTTCTCGAAGTGGGCGCTCAATTCGGCAAACCACGAGGCGCGCTGACGCTGCAGGCTTTTTCCGGTTCCTTGCGCGGGGGCCTGGGACTTGCCCTCGGGCGCCTCCTCGACGGTTGGCATCGCGGTGGCTTCCTGCGCCGCCGATTCCATCGAGGCACTCGTCTGCACCGTCGCGACCTTCGGGTCGTCCTCCTTGGGCTTTTGCGAATCGTTGAGCGTCACCTGACGATCCGGATCGTCGGTTTCGGCCGGCGTGTCCTTTGGCAGTTCGGTCTGTTTGACCTCGGCCTTCTGCTCGGCAAGCGCCGGCGAAGCCAGCGATGCGTCGGTGTCAGGACCGGCCGGCAGGTCGCTCTCCTCGACACGGGGCGACATGAATTCCAGCCCGATCTCGATCCCGGGGCTGCCCAGTTCTTCGGTATCGGCGCCTTGCATGTGCGCAACCGCCAGCGCGCCGCCGCCGACGTGCAGCGCCAACGCTGCGACCGCGGCGAAAATCCACAGCCGCCGCGACGGTTTTTGCTCGATGTCGGGATCAGGCATCTTGACTGGCGCTGCTCAGGGTTTCGGACTAGGGTTTCGGACTCAAGGGTTGATCGGCTGTCGCGGGCGGCGATGTGCTTGCGGGAACGCCCTCAAGCGCCACCAGCTTGACCTTGAGGTATCCCCCGGCCCGCAGGATTTCCAGAACGTCGAAAAAATCCCCGTAAGGGACGCCGCGATCGATCCGCATGAATATCGGCCGATCCTTGTTGGCGTCGGCCATCGCATCGAGCGACCGCACGAGGTCGACCCGCTTGACCGGAGTTTCGCCGAGCGCAACCGCAAGGTCGGACTTGATGGTGACATAGGTCGGCTTGTCCGGCTTCTTCAGCGGGGTCGCGGTCGACGACGGCAATTCGATCGGCAGATCGACGGTCGACAATGGTGCTGCCACCATGAAGATAATCAGAAGAACCAGGATGACGTCGATGAACGGCGTAACGTTGATCTCGTGCGTTTCCGCGAAATCGCCGTCGTCGTCGAGATCGGCATCTGCGATCGAAGCGCCCATCGCCTACTCCGCCGCGCGCGAATGCGTGCCACCGCTGACATGAGTGCGATCGAGATCGCGCGATAGCAATCGCCCGGCGGAGCCCGAGGAACGGCTGACCAGTTCGAGATAGCCTTTGGTCAGGCGGGTGAAATGATTGTAGATGATGACGGCCGGGATCGCCGCGACCAGGCCGAAGGCGGTGGCCAGCAGCGCTTCGGCGATGCCCGGTGCCACCACCGCAAGATTCGTCGTCTGCGATTTCGAGATGCCGATAAAACTGTTCATGATGCCCCACACCGTGCCGAACAGCCCGACGAACGGCGACGTCGCGCCGATGGTGGCGAGCAGACCCATGCCGAGCCGGATCCTGCGGGCTTCGGCGCGCACGATCTCGGCAAAGCTGGAAGCCGCCCGCTCCTTGATGCCGCTGTCGCTGGAAATTCCCGCCGACATCCGCGCCTCGCGCATCGCGGCCGCCAGCAACGACGACAGCACGCTGTCCTGCGAACCCAATGCGAATTGCGCCTCCGCCAGCGAGCGCGCGTCGCTGATCCTGGCAAGTGCAGCGCGAAGCTTGCGCTGGACCAGCGACAGCTCGATCATTTTCGCGATGAAGACGGTCCATGTCACCAGCGAGGCGAACGCAAGTCCGATCATCACGGCCTTGACCAGGATATCGGCCGACAGGAACATCGACCACGGCGACAGTTCGCGTAATGTCACGGGGGTCGATTTGGGCGACTTGCCGCTATCGGCGGGAGTGGCGCTGACGTCCATCGCCGGCGCGGGCGCGGACTGAACGGCCGGCGCCGGAGCTGGCGTCGCTTGCGCCGGAACAACCGGCACCGGCGCCACCGGAGCAATCGACGGCTGCGATGACATTGGAGCTTGCAGCGGCGCGGGCGCCGTTTTCTGTTGCGCGAGCGCGGGCAAGGCCGACGCCAGCACCGCCAGCGCGACAATCAAGGAACCAGTCGCTCGAAAAGTTAACGTGTTCATACTTCGGCCCAGCAGCGAATGAGATTGTGACAGATACCGCTCAATTTGACCGTTTCAGGGTCATCCCGCCCAAGACGCGCCACCAGGCTCTGAATCGCGGTATCGAGATCGAAGATCAGGCCGCGGGCGTGGGCATCCCGTATCATGCTCTGCAGCCAGAAAAAAGGCGCTACCCGTAACCCTCGCGTGACCGTCAAATGCGAACTAGACGCAGGATAAACTGCGGGCCACCTCCCCACTCCTCTAGAACGTCGCCCGTGCGGACAGGCGGAAAGTGCGCGACTGGCCCGGCGAGATGTTGTTGTTGCCGTCGGCCGACGCCCAATAGCCGGTGTTGAAGATATTCTCGACATTGAACTGGGCCTTCCAGTTCTCGTTGATCTTCAGATAAAGCGCGGTGTCAAAGCGAACGAAGCCCGGCAGCCGCACGGTGTCGTCCGACGAAGCATAGGAGTCGCCGAATACAATCACGCCGAGGCCCGCGCCCCACATCGGATTGAACTGATATTTGTTCCACCACGCGAACTGGTTGTAGGGCACGAGCTGGACCCGATTGCCGGGGACGACCGTCGTCGATGTCGCGCTGGTGATCCGGGCGTCGGTATAGGCATAGCCGAGCGACGACTGCCACTCGTCGGTGACGTAGCCGGTCAGACTGGCTTCAAATCCCCTGGTCAAGGTGCTGCCGGACGGCAAGAAGAACCCCGGATTGTTGCCGTCCGCGATCGGCTGGTTGGTGCGATTCAAGTTGTAGATCGCGGTCGAAAGCAGCAGCTTCGGATTGATGTTCCACTTCACGCCGACTTCGGTGTTCTCGAATTTCTGCGGTTCGAGAATCAAGGTGCCGGGATTGAGCGAACTGAACTGGTCACCCGATGCCGGCAGATAGGAGACGCTGTACATGCCGTAGATCGACAGATTGCTCACCGGCTTGACGATCACGGCGGCCTGCGGCGAGATCTTCTGATCGACGCGAGCGCGCAAGATGTCCGTGTTCTGGTCGGTCGCCGACATGTCGAACCGATCGAACCGCGCGCCGCCGATCAGTTGCAGCCAGCGCGTGATTTCAACGGTATCGCGCGCATAGGCCGACTCCACGTAAAGCCGGTATTTGCTGTTCGAGTCGGCCGCGGTGACACCTGGCGAAAAAGCGCCGGGATATTGATGGACGAAGGTGAGCGGTCCGAAATAGGTCGGATCGAACGGGTTGGCGGTTATCGTATTGGTGCCGTTGGGAAAGATTCCGGTGTTGCGCAGATCGATCCCGGTCTGCTGGCCGAATTCGGTGCCGAAGGCGACGGTATGAAGCGCCGGGCCGGTGTTGGTCTTGTAGACGAAATCGGTCTGGTTGAAGGCGTTATCGCGGTTGGTCCAGTGCTGGTAAGCCGCGAGATTGAGCGAGGTATCGGCAGGATTGACCGCGCCCAACAAGGGTCCGTTGCCGGGATAGACGTTCTGGTAGAATTTCCTGTAATCGGCATAGATCGAGCCGTTCTTGACCGCCAATCCGTTTTCGAAGTCGTGCTCGACGATGGCCATCGTGGTCTGCACGTCGGCGCGCGCAACGTTGTAGGTCGGACTGCCGAAGAATACCGAGAGGTCGCCATTCGGCGCGAACGGCGCGGCCGGATTGAAACGGGTCGAAGACGGCGGCGTCGCGCTCGTTGCCTGCGAAGGATTGCCGCGATCGGAGGTGCGCTCGTCGTGGAAATATTCGTAGCTCAGCTTGATCTTGGTGTTGTCGTCCGGCTTGAGCGTGACCGTCGGATTGATTCCGTAGCGCTCGATCTGGCCGAAATCGCGGAAGGTGTCGGTCCCCTCATAGAAGGCGTTGAGGCGCACCGCCACGTTATCGTTGACCGCCTGCCCGGCGTCGAGCGTGAAGCGCCGGTCGCCCCAGGAGCCGGTCTGCGCCGACGCTTCATACACCGTGGTGCCGTCAGCCTCCTTGAGCGTTCGATTGAGCAGGCCGCCGCCGGCGCCACGGCCGAAGGTGAGCGCGCTTGGCCCCTTCAGGATCTCGATACTCTGGGCATTGTAGAAATCGCGGAAGTACTGGACATCGTCGCGGAATCCATTGACGAAGAAATTCGCGCTGGAATCGACGCCGCGGATCACGAGTTCGTCGCGGTTGCCCTCGCCCTGGTGAACCGAGACGCCCGGAACGTAGCGGGTGACATCGGTGAGGTTCTGGTAGGCCTGATCCTTGATGAAATCCTTGGTGATGACGCTGAGCGACTGCGGAATGTCGACCAGCGGCGTATTGGTCTTGGTCGCAACCGAGGTGCTGTTGGTGTAGACGCCGACCGTGCCGGTGCGGGCGTCCTGCGATACCGCGAAGGCCTTTGGCGCCGTCGCCGGTTCGGTCCGCCGCGCCGCTTGCGAGTGACGCTTGGCGGCGGCGCTGGCATGCTGCCGGCCGGGAGAAGCATAGGCGCGACGCTTCGTTTCGGGCGCAGCGATCACGACCGGCGGCAGTTGCGATTCCGTTTGCGGTACGGCTGCCGTCTGGGCCTGCGCCGCCGTCCCGCCGGCCATTGCGCCCAGTGCGGCGTAACTCACCGAAAACAGCAATCCCCACGGATTGACCGCCGCGATTGAACGCAGCGGTCCCGCCGCTTTCGCCCCACGCATAACACCCGCCCTTCGAACCGAATTCCAGTTCGCTCGCGCAATTATTTTTGCGCCAAGCGACAGGGCGTTGGTATCGAGCGAAAAAATTGGGGTCAATGCGATTACGGCGGCGGGATGTTTGAATCCATCCAGATCAAATCGATTCTAAATCGCGGTTTGAAATCGTTCCAAGATCATATTCGAAGCGTTCTAAATTGAATTGGAGAAATGCCGCTAAATCGGGCCTTTCCGCGCTTAAAACCCGGTCATCGATCGACCCGTTGCGATCCGGCTGCGACAGCATTCAATTCAAAAAAGCGCGGCGTGTAATCGCAACTGCGCGGCAGCGTGTGCGCAGCGGAGTCCGCTATTTGGCCGCGACGTCGCCGGGAGGCACGGCAAAACCCTTGATCCGGTCCTTGATGTCCCTGAGCGTCTCAAGGGTGGTTTCAATTGCCTTGGCGGGAATGTCCTGCAGGACGTCGGTTGCGATGGAGTCGCGCAGGCCATCCATGTCGTCGACCAGCCGGCGGCCGCTGTCGGTGAGGAACAGCCGGTTGGCGCGCCGGTCGCGAGGATCGTGCCGCCGCTCGAGCAGACCGTGCTCGACCAGACGATCGAGCAGCCGCACCAGCGAGATCGGTTGCAGCTCCAGCACTTCGGCCAAGTCGACCTGCGATAGTCCCTCATGCTCGCGCAACCGGAACAGCACGATCCACTGCGCGCGCGTCGAGCCGCGGCCCTTGGCGCGGTGGTCGATGTAATTGCGCAGCAGGCGCGAGCTTTCGACGAGTTGCGCAACCAACTGGCGTTTCAGATCGAGAGACATTGAGCGGGGTCCCGAGGCTGATCAAAAGCTGGCTAGATCCTGATCAGACGTTGATTAGAAAACGGCCGTAAAGCTTTCCGATTGTTTAGAATTCTCAAGCTATAGTGTGTTTACACATTAAGTGCACGCATACTATATATTCAAGCCTAGGAACTGTTTTAGAGATGCCGTACTTAGGTTTTCAGCCAAAGAGCCGATATGACCAGATCAAGAGCGATCCGCTGGGTTTTACTGATCGTAGCCGTTGCTGCGCTGGGGTTTTTCGGCTGGCAGCGGTACCAGAATGAACGTCAGGCGACGGCAGCCAGCAACGCGCAGAAGGCGGTGCGCAACGCCGTTCGCGTCACCATCGCTCCGGTCCAGAAAGCCGACTTTCCGGTCTATCTGACCGGCTTGGGAACGGTTCAAGGTTTCAATACCGTCTTGGTGCGCACCCGCGTCGATGGTCAGATCGACAAGATCGCCTTTAAGGAAGGCCAGGCGGTCAACCAGGGCGACCTGCTCGCCGAGATCGATCCGCGGCCTTACCAGGCCACGCTCGACCAGGCCAAGGCCAAGAAGGATCAGGACGAGGCCAATCTGGCAAACGCCAATCTGGATCTGCAGCGCTACACCAAGCTCGGCGAATTCGCGACCCGGCAGCAGACCGACACCCAGCGTTCCACCGTCCAGCAACTGACCGCGCAGATCGCGGCCGACGTCGCCGCCATCGCCAACGCCCAGACCCAACTCGATTACACCGCCGTCAAATCGCCCATTCCCGGCATCGCCGGCCTGCGTCAGGTCGATGTCGGCAACATCGTCAATGCCTCGACCCAGACCGGGATCGTGACGATCGCCCAGATCGAACCGATCGCCGTGATTTTCACCGCGCCGGAAGAGCAGCTGCCATACATCAACGAGGCCCAGGCGATTGCGCCGCTCAAGGTCATCGCCATCACCACCGACGGCAAGAAGCCGCTGGCGGAAGGAACGCTGGCAGTCGTCAACAATCAGGTCGACACCACCAGCGGCACCGTCCGCCTCAAGGCGGTGTTCGACAACAAGAACCACGCCTTGTGGCCGGGCCAGTCGGTCTCGACGCGGCTTCTGGTGAAGACGCTGAAGGATGCCACGGTGGTTCCGGACGACGCGATCCAGCACGGCAACGACGGCCTTTACGCCTATGCCGTCAATCAGGACAACAAGGCCGAGCTGCACAAGGTCAAGGTCAGCCAATCGATCGACGGACGCTCGGTGATCGATGACGGTCTGTCACCTGGACAGCAGGTGATTACGGCGGGCCAGTACAAGGTTTCGCCCGGCACCCTCGTCACCACCGCGGTTGCGAGTTCGGATCCGGCGCAACCGAAGGTCAAGCAGGAATGAGCGACGGCATTTCCGCGCCATTTATTCGCTATCCCATCGGCACTTCGCTGTTGATGGCCGGCATTCTGTTCGTCGGCCTCGTCGCCTATCCATTGCTGCCGGTCGCGGCGCTGCCGCAGGTCGACTTTCCGACCATCCAGATCACCGCGACCTTGCCGGGCGCCAGCCCCGAAACCATGGCCTCCTCGGTGGCGCAACCGCTGGAGCGGCAGTTCGCACAGATTCCCGGCATCGCCCAGATGACCTCGACGAGCTATCTCGGGACCGCCGCGGTCACGATCCAGTTCGACCTCAACCGCAGCATCGACGGCGCCGCCAACGACGTGCAGGGCGGCATCAACGCCGCCAGCGGCCAGCTGCCGAAGAATCTTCCCTCACCGCCGACCTACCGCAAGGTCAACCCGGCGGATTCGCCGATCCTGCTGTTGTCGGCGTCTTCCGATTCCCTGCCGCTCACTACGGTCAGCGACGCAGTCGACGCCCAGCTCGCGCAGCAGATCAGCCAGATTTCCGGCGTCGCTCAGGTCATCATCGGCGGTCAGCAAAAGCCGGCGATCCGCGTCCAGGTCGATCCGGCGAAACTGGTCGCCAAGGGCCTGTCGCTGGAGGACGTCCGCAGCCAGATCGCGATCACGACGGTCGACAGCCCGAAGGGCAATATCGACGGCGATACCCGCGCCTATACGATCTACGCCAACGACCAGATGCTGGACTCCAAGGATTGGAACGACGTCATCGTCGCCTACCGCAACGGCGGCCCCTTGCGGATCCGCGACATCGGCCGGGCCGTTACCGGACCGGAAGACGCCAAGCAGGCCGCCTGGGCCAACGGCAAGCGCGGCGTGTTCCTGGTGGTGTTCAAGCAACCGGGCGCCAACGTCATCGAGACCGTCGACAAGATCAAGTCGACGCTGCCGAGACTGGTGGCTGCGATACCGCCGGCGATCAAGGTCGAAGTCATCAGCGATCGCACCCAGACCATTCGCGCCGCCGTCGAGGACGTTCAGTTCACGTTGCTGATCACCATTGCACTTGTCGTCATGGTGATCTTTGTGTTCCTGCGCAGCTTCTGGGCGACGGTCATTCCAACCGTCACCGTGCCGCTGGCGTTGCTCGGCGCCTGCGCACTGATGTGGATATTCGGTTACACGCTCGACAACCTGTCATTGATGGCCTTGACCATCGCCGTCGGCTTCGTTGTCGACGACGCCATCGTGATGCTGGAAAACATCACGCGTTACATCGAGGAAGGCGAGAAGCCGCTGGCGGCGGCGTTCAAGGGCGCCAGCGAAATCGGGTTCACGATCGTGTCGATCAGCATTTCGCTGGTCGCGGTGCTGATTCCGCTGCTGCTGATGGGCGGCATCATCGGACGCCTGTTCCGCGAATTCGCGGTGGTCCTGGCGATGACGATCTTCGTGTCAATGGTGGTGTCCCTGACGCTGACCCCGATGATGGCGTCCCGCTTCCTGCGCGCGCACGGCGAAGCCCAGCACGGCCGGTTCTATCAATGGAGCGAGCGCGCGTTCGACGCCATGCTTCGTGCCTATGAACGCGGGCTCGATCTTGCGATGCGCTGGCGGCTGACGACGCTGGTAATTTTCTTCGCGACGCTGGGATTGTCGGTCTACCTGTTCGTCATCATTCCCAAGGGTTTCTTCCCGCAGCAGGACAACGGCCTGATCACCGCCACCTCCGAAGCCTCGCAGGACATCTCCTTCGAAGCGATGAAGCAGCGGCAAGAGGCGCTTAGCGCTATCGTGATGGCCGACCCCGACGTCGCCACCGTGGCGATGGCGATCGGCGGCAGCGGCAGGGCCGGCAATAACGGCAACCTGTTCATCACGCTGAAACCGCGCAATGAACGCCATGCCAGCGCCCAGCAGATCATCTCCCGGCTGCGTCCGAAGCTGGAAAAGGTCGAGGGCGCCCGGCTGTACATGCAGGCCGCTCAAGACGTGCGGCTCGGCGGCCGGCCGACCCGGACGCAGTTCGAGTTCACGCTGCAGGACGCCAACCTCGGCGAGTTGAACGAGTGGGCGCCCAAGATCCTGGGCAAGATGCAGACGCTGTCCGAACTGCGCGACGTCGCGACCGACCAGCAGAGCCAGGGCACGACGCTGCAGTTGAAGATCAACCGCGACACCGCATCGCGCTACGGGATTTACCCGCAACTGATCGACGACACGCTTTACGACGCCTTCGGCCAGCGCCAGGTCACGCAGTATTTCACCCAACTCAACAGCTACCACGTGATCCTGGAGATCCTCCCCGAACTGCAGGGCAACCTCGACACCCTCAACAAGCTCTATGTCAAATCGCCGACCACGGGCGATGAAGTGCCGCTGGCGACATTCGCGACCTGGACCAGCGTGCCGGTCCGTTCGCTTTCGATCAGCCACCAGGGCCAGTTCCCGGCGATCACGATCAGCTTCAACCTCGCGCAGGGTGTAGCGCTGGGGCAAGCGACCGACGCGGTGCAGCGCGCGATGGCCGACATGGGCGCACCCGCCACGCTCAATTCGAGCTTCCAGGGCACCGCGCAGGCGTTCCAGCAGTCGCTCGGCACCGTGCCGCTGCTGATCATGGCCGCCCTCGTCGTGGTGTACCTGATCCTCGGCATTCTCTACGAGAGCTACATCCACCCGCTGACGATTTTGTCCACGCTGCCCTCGGCCGGCGTCGGCGCGCTCGCGATCCTGATGGCGTTCGGATACGACTTCAGCCTGATCGCCCTGATCGGCATCATTCTATTGATCGGCATCGTCAAGAAGAACGGCATCATGATGGTCGACTTCGCGATCTCGGCCGAGCGCGACGAGCATTTGTCGCCGGAACAATCGATTCGCAAGGCCGCCATCCTGCGGTTTCGCCCCATCATGATGACGACGATGGCGGCGATGCTCGGCGGCGTGCCGCTGATGCTGGGCACCGGCACCGGCTCGGAAATCCGCCAGCCGCTCGGCTACGCGATGGTCGGCGGCTTGATCGTGAGCCAGGCGCTGACGCTGTTCACGACCCCGGTGATCTATCTCTACCTCGACAGGCTCTCGAATGCCTTTGCCGGCTGGGGACGATCGGGCAACGACGATCAGGACCTTCAGACCAGCGAACATGGTGCGGTCAAGCAAGCCGCCGAGTGACGCCCTCTATTGTCTGGCCATTTCGGCACCGCCGATGCCATTGCCGTCGAGCTTCTGGTCGTCGTGCATGACGACCGTCACCCGCAGTAACCGCCCGGTGAACTCGAACGGCGCGTCATAATGCGACACCGGGCTGCCGCGGTCGCGCCCGATGTCGAGGCCCGACCACGAGATCAGGTTGTGGAATCCAAGCTGTGTCTGCAGCGAACCCGCGGGCTCGCCGTCGATCAATAGCGTGTAGGCGCTGACCCCCGTGCGTGAACCCTTGGCCGGCGGAGTCTGGCGCACCAGGCGTTCGACATGCACCCCGAGCCGATGCGCGCCGGCCGGGACCTTACGGTCGGAGCTGACGATCTCGTGGCCGCCGCCGATATTGAGGTCGTGAACCAGGTGACCGTCCTTGACGTAGAGGCTGTAGCCCGACGTCGCATCGCCATGGGCGATCAGGACACCTTCGGCATTTGCATCGCCGATCTCGACGTGAGCCTCGATGGTGTAACTGCGGCTGCGCACGTCGGGCGCGACATCGGTCGGCACGTGCCCCATGCCGGCGTGGAACACGAAACGGTGGCGGAAACCCTGAAAGCGGGCGGCGTTTTCCGCAAACCGCTGCGCGAAGCGATCGTCGAGCGGCAGCACATTGTGCTGTTCCGCTTCGCTCCACCACATCTTGACCATCTGCGCCAGCCGGTCCGGCTCTCTTGCGGCGAGATCGTCGACCTCGGAGAAATCCTGCTCCAGATGAAACAGCTCCCATTTGTCGTTCTCGAACGGCGTGCCGGGCGGATGATAGGAGACCGCCTTCCAACCGCGATGCCACAGGCCGCGATGCCCGAACATCTCGAAATATTGCGGCGACGGCTTCGACGGCGCCGATGCGTCCGCGATCGAGCGGGCGAAGCTTTCGCCCTCGATCGGCATTTGCGCGACCCCTGCGATCTGCTGCGGCGCGCCGATGCCGACCAGGTCGAGCAATGTCGGCGTCAGATCGCAGGCGTGAACGAACTGATGACGCAGCTCGCCCTTCGAGGCGATACGCTTCGGCCATGAGATGACGAAGGGATCGCGGATGCCGCCGCCGTGGGTGTTCTGCTTGTAGCGGCGCAGCGGCGTGTTGGAAGCCATCGCCCAGCCGCGCGGAAAATTGGTGTGGGTGTCCGGGCCGCCGATGTCGTCGAGCCGCCGCAGCTTTTCCGAAACAGGTTCCGGCCTGAAATTGTACGGGCCCATCGCGTTGACGAAGCCAAGCGGCCCACCTTCCTGGCTGGCGCCGTTATCCGACAGCACCAGGATCAGGGTATTGTCGCGAATGCCGGCCTTCTCCAGGAATGCGATCAACCGCGCCAGATGGCGGTCGGCATGATCGAGCATTCCGGCAAAGGCCGATTGCAGCCGGGTGAACACGCGCTTTTCGTCGGCGGAGTGCTCGCCCCAGGCCTTCACGCCGTCATTGCGCGCCGGCATTCTGGTTTCAGGAGGCACGATCCCCAACGCCTTCTGGCGCGCCAGGCGCAGCTCGCGCTCGACGTCCCAGCCGTTGGCAAAGATCGCGTCATAGCCCCTGATGATATCGGCGGGGGCCTGATGCGGCGCGTGGCAGGCGCCCAGCGCAACCCAGGTCAGCCAGGGCAAATCGGGCCGGTCGGCGGTGTGATCGGCGATAAAACGGATCGCCTGGTCGATCAGGTCCGATGTCAGGTGGTAGCCGTCGGTATAGGTCCCGGGCGGATCGATGTGGGTGTTATCGGACACCAGTTCCGGCGCGTACTGGTCGGTCTCGGCATCGAGGAAGCCGTAGAAGCGGTCGAAGCCGCGGCCGAGCGGCCAGCCGTCGAACGGTCCGGTGGCGCCGCTTTCGGTCAGCGGGGTGACGTGCCACTTGCCGATCATGTAGTTGCGATAGGCATGCGCCTTGAGCATTTCCGCGAGCGTTCCGGCTTCGCGGGCGATCTTGCCGCGATATCCCGGATAGCCGCTGTCGAAATTGGCGAGACAGCCGACGCCGACCGAATGGTGATTGCGTCCGGTCAGAAGTGCGGCGCGCGTGGTCGAGCACATTGCGGTGGTGTGGAAGCCCGAATAGCGCAGGCCTTCGGCGGCGAGCCTGTCGATGGTCGGCGTCCTGATCGGCGAGCCGTAGCAGCCGAAATCGGAAAAGCCGACATCGTCGAACAACACCACGAGAATGTTGGGCGCGTCCGCCGGCGGCTGCGGTGTCGGCGGCCACCATGGCTTCGAGCCGGCGACGGTGTTGCCGATCGTGCCGCCAAAGGGCTTGTCCGCGCTCATGCACTCACTCCTTGCAAAATTCTGACGTCAGCCGGTGCCAAGATAGACCTTCTGCACTTGCGGATCATCGGCCAGTGCGGCGGCGGTGCCCGACAGCACGCTCTTGCCGACTTGAAGGACGGTTGCGAAATCCGAAACCTCGAGCGCCAGTTCAATCGACTGCTCGGCGAGCAGGATCGTCAGCCCTTCCCGATGCAGCCGGCCGAAGGTCTCATACATCGACTCGACCACCGCGGGCGCGAGCCCCAGCGACGGCTCGTCCAGCATCAACAGCTTGGGGTCGCTCATCAAGGCGCGGCCGACCGCCAGCATCTGGCGCTCGCCGCCGGACATGGTGCCGGCACGCTGGCTGCGCCGCTCGGCCAGCTTGGGAAAGATTTCATAGACGCGCTCGAGCAAAGCCGCGACGCGCGCCCGGTTACGCAAAGGCGTCGCGCCCAATAGCAGGTTGTTCTCGACGCTTTGCTGCACGAACAATCGCCAGCCTTCCGGCGACAGCGCAAGGCCTTTGCGCACGATTGAAAACGCGGTCTTGCCGCCGATCTCCTCGCCGCCGAACACGATCGATCCGGCATGCACGGGGATCAGGCCGGCGATGGCGTTGAGCGTGGTGGTCTTGCCGCCGCCATTGGAGCCGAGCAGCGCAACCACGCTGCCTTCAGGCACCTCGAGCGAAACATCCGATACGCCGATCAGGTCGCCGTAGCGGACTTCCAGATGCTCTATCGTGAGCAGCGGCGCGGTCATGTCGCGGGCCTGCCCATCAGTTCGACCGGGGTGTGGCCCGCGGCCGCCTTGGCGGCCCGCTTGCCGAGATAGGCTTCGATCACCGCCGGGTTGCCGGTGACTTCGCGGGGACTGCCGCGCGCGATCTCGCGGCCCTGGTGAAACACCACCACGCGGGTCGCCAGCGACATGATCACTTCCATGATGTGCTCGACGATGACAAGCGTGATGCCGGAGCGATGGATGTCACGCACCAGATCGATGGCCAGTTGCACCTCGCGCTGGGTGAGACCGGCCATCGCCTCGTCGAGCAGCAGCACCTTCGGCTCGGTGGCGAGCGCACGCGCGATCTCGAGCCGCTTGCGGCCCGGCGTTCCCAGCGACTTTGCGGGCGCGCTTGCCAGGGTACTGAGGCCGACGCGCTCCAGCACGGCGCGCGCGCGTGCCTCGGCCTCGGCACGATGGGAGGTGCGAAGAAACGCGCCGATCATCACGTTTTCCAGCACCGACATGCCCTCGAAGGTCTGCGGCACCTGGAAGGTGCGGGCAAGCCCAAGGCTCGCACGGGCCTCCGGCGTCAAATGGGTGATGTCGTGGCCTTCGAACAGCACGTTACCGGATGTCGACAGGAGATCGCCGGTCAGGCAGTTGAACAGAGTGGATTTGCCGGCGCCGTTCGGCCCGATTAGGCCGAGGATATCGCCCTGCTCCAGCGTGACCGAGGCGGCATCGACGGCGCGGAAGCTGCCAAAGGCCTTGGTGACATTGCGGGCTTCAAGGAGCATGCGACGCTCCCGTCGCGACCGGTATTTCCGGCGCCTTGCCGCGCCGCGACCACAGCCGCATGATCGGCGTCAGAATGCCGCCCGGCTGAAACCGCGCGATCAGCACGATGATGGCCCCGTAGAGCACGAACGTCAGGCCGGCGCCCTTGCCGCCGAGCACGTTGTTGGAGATTTCCTCCAGCGGCACCAGGATCGCCGCGCCCACCAATGGTCCGAACAGCAGGCCGGCGCCGCCGAGGGCTGCCATGATCAGCATCTTCACGGAGATCAGGATGCCCAGTCCCGATTCCGGATCGACGAAACCGAACATCATCGCATAGAGCGCGCCGGCGACGCTGGTCAGCCCGGCGCTCAGCATGAAGGCGTAGAGCTTGGTGCGGCTGGCGGGGGCGCCGAGCGAACGCGCGGCCCGTTCGGAATCCCTGATGGCGCGGAGGTAAAAACCCATCCGGCTATTGGTCATCCACCAGGTGATGCCGAGCGTGGTCACCAAAATCGCCAGGAACAAATAGTAGTATGGCAGCGCCGAAATGAACGAGAGATCGAACAGGTTTCGCGGCACCGTCGGGCCGCTGAGACCGACACCGGCCCCGAGATAATCGGTGTTGGTCACGATCAGCCTGACCAGTTCGGCGACCGCAATGGTGGCCATGCTGAAATAATGACCCGACAGCCGCAGCGTCGGGACGCCGACGACGGCGGCAATCGCGACGCTCACGACGATGCCGATGGGAATCCCGACCAGCGGCGACAGCGCGAAATGCGAGTAAGCTCCCATCGCGGCATAGGCGCCGCACCCGAAGAACACGACATGCCCGACCGACACCTGTCCGGCGTAACCGCCGACGATGTTCCAGGCCGAGGCGGCAATCGCATAGAGCAGCACCAGCGCGCCGAGCCGCTGCTGGAACGGTGTCGAAAACAGCAGCGGATAGGCAATCACCAGCGCCAGCGCTACCGACGGCCACAGCCAACGCCGCATCACATCTTCCCCATCACGACTTGTTCCCCATCAGGATTTGCCCATCAAGCCCTGCGGCCGGAACCAGAGGAAAGAGAGGAACAGCGAATACACCACGATGTCCTTGTAGACGGCGCCGATCCAGTACGCCGACAAGGATTCGATCACCCCGATCAGCAGTCCCGCTACCAGCGCGCCGGGCACGCTGCCGAAGCCGCCGAGCGACACCGTGACAAAGGCGACGATACCGAGGGTCTCGCCGACCGTCGGCACGATGTAGAAGAACGTCGCAATCAATGCGCCCGCGATGCCGGTGACGCCTGCCGCGATCGCCCAGGCGATCGCCTGCATGGTGTCGGGGCGAATGCCCATCAACTGCGCCGCGGTTGAATCCTCGGCGACCGCCAGCATTTTCGATCCCAGCGAGGTCCGCGTCAGCAGGATATGAAGCCCGCCGGTCACCAGTAGTGCTACGACGCCGGCCAGCAGGCGCGAGGCCTGGATGCGAATGCCGAAGATGTCGAAGGTGCCGCCGACGATGTTTTCCGGCAGCGACAGGAAGTTGGCGCCGAACCACCAGAACGCCGCATAGCGCAACAATAGCGCAAGGCCGAAGGTGCCGAGGATCTGGGCCAGCATCGGTCCCTTCATGATGCTGCGGATCAGTCCGAAATAGACGACGATGCCGAGTGTCGCCAGTAGAAGGGCCGCGACCGGCACGCCGAGCATTGGTCCCGCGCCGAACAGCGTCCAGATCACGAAGGCGACGTACATCCCGAGCATGACGAAATCGCCATGCGCGAAGTTGACGATGTTCATCATGCCCCAGATCAGCGTCAGGCCGGACGAGAACAGCGCATAGACCGCGCCAAGCAACAGTCCGCCGACGATCACCTGAACGAGGATGGTGGACATGCCGCGCTCACGTCTTGCGGGTTAAGTCGGAAAAGCGCCAAGCAGGAACCGATGTGGGCGGGACCGGTGCCCGCCCTTGGTCAGCCGTCGAATATATCGTCACCAGCCCTTGTAAGGCATCACGGGCGGCTTCTCGGCGCTGCCCTTCGGCCAGACCGCGACGTAGTTCTCGCCGTCCTGCAACTGGATGATGACACCGGCCGCCAACACGTTCTGGCCCTTGTCGTCGAACTTGACGCCCTTGTAACCGATCATCAACTGATCCGGCTTGAGGTCGGTGGCCTTGAGCGCGGCCTGGATCTTGGCCGGATCGGTCGAGCCGGCGCGGTTGATCGCCTCGCACAGCACGAAGAAGCCCTGCATCTGGCGCGCGGCGGTGTCGTCCATCTCGTCGCCGCTGTTCTTCTTGTACATCTCGGCGATCAGCGCTGTCGGCGAGCCCTTGGGCCCGACGCTCCAGGACGAACGGTTGAAGACGCCTTGCGAAATCTTGCCGACCGCCTTGATGAAAGACGGATCGGAATATCCGGAATCATCCGCAATGATCATCGGCGGCTTGTAGTCGAGCGCCTGCATCGTCTTGGAATAAAGGATCGCATCCGAGGTGTAGGTGACCATGATCACGACGTCGGGCTTCTTCTCCTTGAGCTGCAGGACCTGGCTCTGCACGTCGGTGGCGTTGGCCGCATAGGCGACATCGAGCGGGGTAGCCAGCCCGCTATCCTTGAACACGCTGGTGACCACGCTCGCGACCGAGGTGCCGTATTCGGTGTTGTCATGAACCAGCGCGACGGTGTCGATTTTTGCGCCGCCTGCTTTCATGTCTTTGAGGAAGTCGACATAGATCTTGGCGAAGTCCGAGGCCACCGGCGTGACGCGGAAGAACCACTTGAACCCGCGTTCGGTGAGATTGGCGGCTACCGACTCGCCGTTGACAAAGGGAATTCCGTATTTCTCCGCGATTGCGCTCGCGGTAAGCGTGATGCCGGACTGATAGGCGCCGGTCAGCGCCACCACCTTCTCTTCGGTGATCAGGCGCAGCGTCTGGTTCTGGCCGGTGGCGGGGCTGCCCTGGTTGTCGGCGTACACCACTTCGACCTTGGCGCCGCCGAGGCCGGCCAACCCGGCGTCCTTCGCCAGCGGGAAATTGCCCAACTCGGGATGCGCGTTGTTGATGATCTCGACGGCGGTCTCGATCGCGGCCTTGGCATGGTTGCCGGCGCTGGCGGCGTTGCCGCTCAGCGGAAACACCGCGCCGATCTTGATGGTCTGCTGCGCCGAAGCATGGCCGGCCAGCCCAACGGAAATCGCGGCGGCGCCGAGCAGCCCGATGATATGCTTGAATTTCATGTGAAAGCTCTCCGAAAGGTCCACCCGATGCCAGGCTCTGGGGCCGGGATGCGCCGGGCGTTAGCCCGCAAGCTCACCCTTTATTTTGGCCCTGTCAGCATTGCATGCCCGATTGGCAGGGGCAAGTTGCGGGCCCGCGCGCACGCCATCGCGGCACCATCAATTGGTCGATGGTGCGGCCTCGATGTTTGCCTTCCGGACCGGCCAACCGTCTTCGAGCCCGACATGGACGGTGTTGCTGGCGCCGCGCTCGCCGCAGGCGTCGTCAAAGGTCACGACAGGCGACAGGCGCCACCGCGTTTGCGAAGACGCCGGCCAGCACGGCGTCGAACGCATCGCGAATGCGCGAGCATCACGGCCGCTTCACGCGCATGTTAGGCAACCAAAGCAACCCAGCCGCGTTGATATGCCGTAACTCCATCAAAAGGTTTGGCCATGCAAAGATCAGCCATCATCTTCGCGACCGTCGGGGCGTTGGCCCTGACGGCAATTGTTTCGACAGGCACCGCCGAGGCCAGACGTGGTTTTCGGCCGGGCTTTCCGGGCGCACTGATTGCGGGAGCTGCCATCGCTGGCGTCGCCTCGTCCGCCTATGCATGGGCGCCCGGAGATCCCAGGCCCGTGTACGGTTATGATGGCTATGTGGGCGGACCGGGTTATTACGCCGGCCCCGTGCCTTATGGCTATTCGTACGGTGGCTACGACGAGTCCAGGCACGGCGGACAGCCTTCCTATAGCCGACCCTATTAGCGCTCGACGCCTGGGGAATGGAACGAACGGCAATTATGCCGGTTTCCCGGGCATCATCCGGGATCGGTATCGCATGATGAAAGCGCTGACCTCGGTTCGCGCTTTCCATTATCACCGCTTCCGTGCGGCATGGCCGGCAACTCCCGCCGTATCGCCTCAGTCCGAAAATCGCCCGCGCCGGCCGCCGCCGGCTCTTGTCCGTCAGCGAAATTCTTGGAACATTCACCGGCCAGGATGCAAACACCGGATCGGAAGCTGGCGAGAATGCGGGCCGTTCAACCCATTGCGATGTCTGCGGCGGTAGCGCTCGCGACCTCTGTGATCGCGACAGCTCTGCGATGCCAAGCCGCCGAAGCCGCCGGTGACGGCCTGCGCCGCTTTGATGTTGCGCAGACCTCATTGGGCGGCCCCGCCGACGTGCCGGCGATCCAGCCGGCCCGGCCGGCGCCACCGCCAGCCCCGCCGCCCCGGCCAGCCCCGCCGGAGCCAGGGCAGGACTTGGCAGATAATTATGCCGAAGAACTCACCGATTTTGGCGTGCCGTCGCAGAACGAACTCAAGGTCAATGTCGGCAGCATGACCCCGCTCACGATTCCGGGCGGGCGGCGCGTCACAACCAGCCAGGTGTTCAAGCTTCTCGATACCGATGCAGTTCTCATCGATGTCTTGCGGGACAACTCGGGCGGCCACCCCACACTTCCCGGTGCCATTTATGTGCCGGGCGCAGGCGACTCGGGAAGTTTCCGGGATCGTATTCAGCGCAGGCTTGCTTCGGTGCTGACCCAGTTGACGTCCAACAACGCCGACCGGCCTTTGGTGTTTTATTGCGAAGGCGCACGATGCTGGGAGAGTTACAACGCAGCACTCCGCGCCATGCATTTGGGATACCGCAACGTGATGTGGTACCGCGGCGGCCTGCGCTCCTGGACCGAGGCCAATCTCAAGATGCAGCCGGCAGCCGCCGTTCGAGAATTGGGTAATTAGCCATCGGACCGGTGACAATCAGGACTGGACCGCGAACGCCTACCCGGTCTATATGGCCGGGTCAGACGGCCGATTTGCAAACTGCAAAACTCCTCAAAAAGTTCTGCAAAATCAGCTGCCTCGGTGGGGAATGGTGTAACGGTAGCACAACAGACTCTGACTCTGTTTGTCTAGGTTCGAATCCTAGTTCCCCAGCCAGCATTTCTGCGTTTCAGGGAATTTCCCTCTTTGGTTCAGAAAGCACCGCATCCCCGTCGCGATGTCGGGCCAGTGGCGCACGTACCAGCTCTGCACTAGGATTCCAAACCGCCACTCGGTCCAAAATATCGGGCACCAAAACAACCTGCCTGATACTTTCATATCCGGCAAACGCGGCAAAGCGCGATGGATCAAACGTGTAGAATCGGGGTTGTCATACCGAGCTACAGGGTGTGCAACCACATTTTGGGCGTGATCGATCGGATCGGGCCGGATGTTTGCCGAATCTACGTCGTGGACGACTGTTGCCCGGAAGGCTCGGGGAGGTTTGTCGAAGACAATTGCAAGGACAACCGCGTTGTCATTCTTCGCAATGCGGAAAATCTAGGCGTCGGTGGCGCGGTTATGAGGGGCTACGAGGCGGCGCTCGACGACGGAATAGATGTTATCGTCAAGCTGGATGGCGACGGTCAGATGGACCCGAACTTGATCCCGGCCTTCGTGGCCCCGATCGCGGTCGGCGAGGCCGATTATACCAAAGGCAATCGCTTCTTCGATCTGGAGAAGACCCGCGGAATGCCAAAGATCCGCCTGCTCGGCAACGCGGCACTATCGTTCATGACCAAGTTGTCGTCCGGCTACTGGGATATCTTCGATCCGACAAATGGATACACGGCGATACATCGCGATCTAGCGCGTCATCTTCCATTTCGAAAAATCAGCCAGCGCTACTTTTTCGAAATGGACATGCTGTTTCGCCTGAACACGCTACGCGCCGTCGTTCTTGATATCCCAATGGACGCAAAATACGGGGATGAAGTAAGCAATCTCGAAATTAACAATATCATTGCTGCGTTCTTTTTGAATCATGTGCGAAATTTTTGCAAGAGACTGTTTTATAACTACTACCTGAGGGATATGTCCCTTGCATCGATCGAACTGCCTCTTGGCATAATCTTGATCCTGTGTGGATCGATATTTGGTGGCTATCACTGGATACTCTCAATACGTACCGGGATCGTCTCTTCGGCCGGAACAGTGATGCTCTCGGCATTCCTTCTCATCATCGGCCTGCAATTCGTATTGGCGTTCCTGGCGCACGATATCGCGTCGGTTCCAAGACGACCATTTCACCGGTTTGAGAAAAACAAACGAAACAGACTCGGTTAACCGGCGCGCATGCTGCGCCCCACGACACTGCAACTTCCGGATCTCGATCTTGAATCTGACAGACGAGGACAACCCGAGCGACGAGATTTCACGGATCGAGGCCCGGATCGAGGAACTGGCCGAGGTCTGCGAGCGATGCCGGAAGATTATCCTGGTTTCCAAGGCGGCAATCGCCGGCGGCGGCGCGTTGCTGCTGCTTGTGATGCTCGGCCTGTTCGGATCCAATCAGGTCGCCGCGATCGGATCGATTGCCGCGGTGCTGGGCGGAATCGTGTCGCTCGGCTCGAACGTCAGTACCTTGCGGCAGACGATGGACGCCATGAACGCCGCCGAGTCGCTCCGTTCGGATCTGATCGGCAGGATCGACCTTCGGGTGGTTGGTGACAGTACCAGCCGTCGAGACGGCGCGGATCAGAATTTCCGGCTGTCGTAGGCCCAGTGAAGGAGCGCCTGTCGTTGGCGTTTACGACAGGTCTGGTCGCCCGGTTCGCAGTGAAGTTCGATCTGCCTGATGTGTCTGCGCATTGCTTTCCACCGCCTGATCTGTCGAAGGTCTTCCTGCGGCATTCGGCGGCCCATATAGTACCGGCAGTACCATTGAAACCACCCGCGCGGATCGTCGGGATGTATCCATCCGTTCTTGCGCCATACAGACAACGGCTGGCTGGCATCGACGCCAAAGTAGTTGAGTGAGCGATCGGGCTTTTTTCCGGCAAGTTTGGCGTGTTCGAACCAGCTTTTCGGGAATTCCTTTCGGGTGTCGGTCATGTACTTGCCGCAGAATACACCCAGTCGAAGCATCTCCTTGGGAGTTAGCTGTGGATGGAACTCCGGATCGAAATTGCGACCGGCGTGTTCGGTAAGTTGATAGCGATATCCCCTTTGCATCTTGTCGTTCACTATGATCGTTCGCTGTCTCATTCGGCACCTTCGTTCGATCGGAGCGCGGGCGGGAGTTGCAGCCTGCTCCTCGCCGGCGGCGTGAGCCAGGCGAAGTCGTAAACCCGGCAGCGCCGCGATCGACCGTCCATAACGCGATTTTCAGGGGCAAATGCTCTGGCGGCAGCGGCTACTTCACGTTGACCTGCCAGCAATTGTCGAAGACGGCGTGCATCACCCGCTCTTCCTCAGGCGTCGGTGCGAACGGCTTGCCAAAGGCAGCGATGGCCTTCTCCATGGTCATCGTGTAGCTCAGCTTTTCCGCGAAGCAGTAACAGAACGCGTGAAGCTGTTCCGGCTTCCGCGACTTGTTGGCCTCCTGCTTCGATTGTCCGTCGAAGCAGCTCTCCTCCGCGCTCTTGATCAGCGCCGCCCGGGTCTCTTCCGTCAGCGCGGTGGCCCGTGCGGTACTGTTGTTCAGCAAAAATAGCGCGAAAACGAAGGTGGCAGCCGCGAACGACCGCGCCACCTTCTTGCGATGCCAGCAATCGCGCGACACCTGCACCCCCCGGTGGAGCGTCCTCAATCTCGCTCATGCCGTCGTCCAGTCGTTGAAGCAATCAGTATCGTGCAGTTTTGCCTTCGAGACAAGCTATGCCGTCTTGCGAAAACGAAATAGCGGACGATAAAATGAGGAAGCCACCCAGGAACTCCTGGGTGAATTGGGGAGCAGGGAAATGAGCAAGTTGACCGCAACCGCAGCTGCTTTCACTTTCGCTGTGGCGTTGGCCGCATCGCAGACGGCGGTCCAGGCGGCGTCCAGGGACGAAGCCAGTATCAGGGCGCTCGAAGATCGGTTTGTCGCCGCTGTCAATGCCAAGGATGTCAGCGCCATCATGAAGGTCTACGTGCCTGACGAAAGTCTCCTGGTGTTCGATGTGGTTCCGCCGCGTCAATATGTCGGTGCCAAGGCTTATACCAAGGACTGGACAGACCTGCTTGGTACGATCAACGGACCATTGAAGTTCGAAATTAGCGACGTGAGCGTCGCCGTTAGCGGAACAATGGGTTTCGGGCACAGCATTCAGCATCTCACGGGTACCGACACCAAAGGCCAGCCGATGGACCTTACCGTTCGCGTCACCGATGTTTATCGCAAGATCAAGGGCAATTGGTTGATCGTCCATGAGCACGTCTCGGTGCCCGTCGATTTCAACACCGGCAAACCAGACATGACGTCCAAGCCGTGAACCGGATATATCTGTTTCCGGCACACCGCTGACTTTGCCGTCGCCGTGATCGATGTCCACGTTTTGGGGGCGCGGACAGCGGACCACGGGCTCAGACAGCAGACATCGATACTAGCGCTGGAACGTGATGCTCGTCGGGCAAGGTATCGGCAGCAAATCGACCGTCCCTAGATTTGGCAGCAGGGCCATCTTGCATGCTTCGGGTGAATTCTGCGACGCGGGCTGCAGCCACATGGCGCAAGGGGTCTGACCGAGCACCGCATTGGCGCAAATCAAGCTATAGCTTGCCGGTGTGAAACCAACTGTAGCCCGCGGTTTGTTGAACGTAGACGGTTTGAACGCCTTGCGTGCCGAACGAGACGGTCCAGGCGCCGAAGTGCACCGGATGATTTGCACTGAGTACTCCGGAGCCGAACGTGAATGCGCTAACCCGCGCCGGATAGTTGGTGACGCCGTGCCAATCGTCAGCCCAGGCCGGGGACGAAGCCGGTATTGCCGAGGCGGCAAGCGCGGATATCACCAGAAATATTATTCTTTCCATCGCCTTTTCACCGCCCCTGCATTTTCGTAAGGCAAACCCTACCAGAACCGGGAAAGTTCGTCGCAGAAAATGAACTTCTAAATGCCGTACAACACCATGAAACGGCAATTGCTGCTGCAAAGAAACCCATCAAGGCCCGGAAAATAGGCCATCATCCCCTGCGGCCCCGACATGGGCAGACAGCTGCCGCAAGGTCTGAAATTGACCCTTAGCGGAAAGCCCATCATCGACCTATTGGTCGGCGTACCTAGCCTTGAAGAGGCAACGTAACGATGCATCGCGCCGATTCACTGAGCCACAATGTCCGCTTTCGGGTTGCCGGCTCAACCGGTCGACGCAACACAGGCGTTAAATCTCTCTGCTGGGGTTTCAAATTGCAAGGTCTCACGTGGTCGTTCGTTTAGCTGA
>NZ_SSMW01000037.1 GCF_004799405.1 Bradyrhizobium sp. | reverse complement strand
GCGGAATTTCTGCAGCCCGATGCCAATAGTCACTCCGCATCGTTGCGATCACAAAAACCCGTCTGCTACTCATAAGACCCTTAAGGCAGGCGATAAACGAGCTACGCCGATCAGGGGTCATTTCGCTGAGTGTAAAAAGCTCCTCAAGCTGATCGACGACGACAATAAGTCGAATTTCCTCAAACGGAAGCAGGTCGTCTTTCTGCCGAGCAGCATGTTCTCGTGCGGTAAGTGCAGCGACGATAGGAAAGCTGGCATCGGCAATAGCGGCTTCTAAGTGCCGTGCCAGCGCTCCGACGTCTTGTCCATTTGCTAGTTCCGGCAGGGCAGAATCTTCGCAAATACCCGACGCAAGTGCCATAAACGGCCCGCCCGGATGTCCAGCTGGTCGAATAACCGCCCGGCGCCACGCAGCAACGCCCGGTACCACTCCGTGAGCGCCGAGTGCTGGCAAAATGCCCGCTTGCACCAACGATGACTTGCCTGCGCCACTTGCTCCCAGAACCAAAAGAAACGGCAAGCCCGCTTCGGCGTTCTCGACCAAATGTTCCACCGCGACCTTGGTGGCCTCGCTTCGGCCGAAGAAGATCGGAGCGTGCTCGAACCGGTAGGTTGCAAGCCCGCGAAAAGGGCTACCCTTTGTCCAAGTAAGAGGTATTGCTCCGTGCTGTGCGGTTTGGAAAGTCGCGATGCGCCGTTCAATCAGTCGACGCAAGTCAATTTCGAGTTTCGCTTCGAAACCGTCCAAATCATCGAACTCGCTGAAGGCTGCGCGGAATTCACCGCGGTCAACAAAATGGCGACTCCAGAACGATTCGAGTTTTCTTAATTGCTCGCGGAGACCTTCAAGGTCGGCTTGAGACCGATACTCGGCACGGGGAGGTGCTCCCTTCTTGTACGCCAAAAGGTCGGGAGCGCCGTTCAATCTATAAGCAGACAACGCGGTCTCAAACTCCCACTCAGTGCCGGTGACGGGTACTCGCCCGTCTATCCCACGATAAACTTGCAACTGGGTCCGCTCGGGTAGCGGCGTACCTAGCCGAGACCACAAAATTAATACCAAAATGTCCATGTCACCGGGCGTGACGATAGCATCCTGGAAAGTCCCGGACGCCAACATCGTTTCGGTTTCCCAGAGGTAAGGCTTAATCTCAAAAAACCGCGAATAATCTTTCGCAAGCTTCTCTATAGTTAGGGCCGCCCGACGACGTTCAGGTACGACATCGCCAGGCGATGATATGAAAATCCGCAGTGGTTTTTTCATTCAACTTTCCAAAAAATTGGAACACGATCCCGTTCGGGAGAATACCACGCCATCTTGGATACCGGCGGCGGGAGAGCGGATTTCGGCTGACGATGCACCTTTTTGGTATTCATGTCGACGTGAAGCAGCCCATACGCGCCGAAAGACTGGAACCAGAGCGGGTGAGAGAGCCTCTGCAGAATCGTGATCTGCCATAGCGCTCAGCGCAAGATTGATTCTTTGGAGCCTCAGTTTTCCGCAACAAATTAGGACAATCGGTAGTCCGTTTCCATCCGCTCAGCGTGGCAATCGGACAACATAAGCTGAGACCACTGGACACGTTGAATCGATGCAACGGAGCTTGGGTGCTGGCTCCCTGTTAAGCATTTTGGTGTTAAGGCCTTGCCTCTCCTCTACCATGAGGCCGGCGGCCTCAATCATCGCAATCTGTTCTTCCGCTTGGTATACCCTCGATGGCATGAACAGTCTCGCGCCGTCGGCTCGTAAGAACTCAGCGACCTCTCTGTTGTCCCTAGGTCGGAAGCTCGCCGACCATTCGAAGGACGGTGTCGTGAAGAGGCAGCTACCATCAGGCGTAATGAGCCGAGCAACCTCCTGCCAAAATTCTGAACAGTTGTACGGGTCGCCCAGTGATGAGACGATTAGCGAAACAGTTCCCGACGGTAAATCTGTTGCGTCGGCCGAAGCGGCAACGGCATGTGCGCCCCCAGTAATCCACGGCGTAGAGTAGGAGAGCATGCTTGGCGAACTGTCGATAAGTACTACTCGCGAAAGGACGCCTGCGGCGGCGGCCTCTGGAGCTAAAATGGAACGACCCGGCCCGACCTCGATCAAGCTTCCGTTATTCGAAAATCCAGCGCGAATATGTGCAACGAGGAACCTTTGACTAAGCTCCCGCAAGTCGCGACAAGTAGGGTGCCTATCGCCGTCGTAATACTCTACCGCGACGTCCTCATAAGAGGCCAAAGTCTCGACCAACTGATTTGTCGCCGTACTGCTCATCCTGGAGGTCCTTTGCTTGAGGATCGGAGCGGCGAATTCGGTGGTACTAAGGTCCTCGAAAGCGCTCCGCCATGCAGTGGGTATGCATCCGTTTCAAGGATCGGACAAGCATGGGTTACTGATCGAGGAAAGCGGAGAAGATATTCGCGCAGGAACAATCGCAATGGGCAGCAAAAAAGTGCAGAAAATGTCAGGCAGCCCACAATTCCGAATTACCCCACGTAAGTGATCCAACCATCAGTCCGCGCTCAAGGCTGGATAGGTTGGAAAAAGCCTTGGGTGCCTTGGGAAAAGCTAATCCCGCCGGCAACTGCTGCGGAATGATCCGGTGCGCTAACCCACCGCTGACGAAATTAAGTCCAAGAGCCTTCGCAATTATTTTACAAAAGCTAAGCGGCGACTTGTTTGACAACTCTCGGGAATTTCCCATCGAAATTTTGCGAAATTCTCAGTGCGCCGCCCCCCCCAATTAAAACATGCCCTGCCCAACGGACATCAATTACAGATAATGCGCCTGTCCGATGCGCTAGTTCCCGATGTTCAGCTGGCGGATGCAAAAGTAAGACATGACCAATAAAGCTAGTCCATTTGTCCAAGGGCAACAAACGTCGCGCCTGATAGTGATATGAGTTATCTGTTTCGAGAAGAACGCCGCCGCCAGTGTTAAACCCGTCAATTCGGTGGAGGTGCCCTAGTTGCGACGACAGGAGGCGCAAATTAGCCTCGCTTTTTTCACATATAAAATCAATCATGGGGATAAACTTCGGAGCACCGGAGACCTGAATCTCAGACCGCAGAGCAAGGCGTGATCCCGGAGAGAGTTCAGCGCACAAGCGCAAAATTCCTTCTCTATCCAACGAACTCCGAGGAATCAGCAATTGGTCGTTGGGAACGTGATGGAAGATTGTTTCCCGCAGCTCCTCAAGTTGACCACAGGTTTGCCGGGCCGGCCTTGGCTTGTACGTATTAAATCCCAGGGCTGCGATTTCCGGATTATTTTTTAAGAGATCAACCACCACATCGATAGAGTCCATGGCTTGGCTCATCACATCTCACCTGTTCAATTTCATTGTTTTTAACTTCCTTCGCCAAACGCAAACATCGCTCGGATACTTTATCAATCGATGTATAACTTTGTCGAGTCGCCATCAACGGACCTGGTGTAGCCATCCACGCGGTTGCGATCCCCGAAGTCGTCGAACCGATACCAATGAGCTCTATCGTGTCAAATTATTCGGGGGGTCTCGCCGGGTGGAGGAGTAGTCCACAGCATCAGACGCGGAAGTGGCAATGAATTCGCCAAGAGTCCGCTCAGCCTCTGCATAACGGACATTGATCGTCCTGTGCAAAAATTATGATTTATGCACAAAGTCGTTGACCCATATAAAATGCGGCTCTATCTTGTGCATATTATATGTGCGAAATGGAGTAGCTATATGACCATCTACGGATATGCCCGCGTCAGTACGGACGGCCAATCTCTGGCGGCTCAGTTGGCTGAGCTCAAAGCCGCAAAATGCGCTAAGATATTTCAGGAAAAGATCAGTGGTGCCCGGTCCGACCGCAAGCAGCTAACGCGCCTTATGGCGGTCCTCGCAAAAGGGGATGTGTTGGTGGTCACCCGGCTCGATCGACTGGCGAGGTCTACGCGCGATCTCCTCAATCTGCTGGGGACGGTCGCAGAAAAGGGGGCCGGATTCAAATCGCTAAGAGACACTTGGGCTGATACTACCACAGCGCATGGTCGCTTGATGCTGACCGTTTTGGGCGGTCTCGCCGAGTTTGAGCGCGAGCTCATTCGTGCGCGGACCGGAGAGGGGCGCGAGAGGGCAAAGGCGAGGGGTGTCATCCTTGGTCGGAAGCCGAAGCTAACCAGCCATCAGCGGCGAGAGGCTATCGCTCGCCGTGAGGCGGGAGAAGTGCTTACGGACATCGCTCGGTCCTATAATGTCAGTCACAGCACCATCAGTCGATTGAGCTAAACGATTCCGTAGGGCTCGCCTTCTTTGGGGCTTTCAGCGTCGGTCCAGGTATGTTGACGGTGTGTTTCCGAGAGCCGAAATGCACATTTGAGGAGCGTTCGGTAGCAAAGGCGGTTGCAACCGCTCTCGGATGAGGCTGGCCAATGACTTGGAGGCGGCGGCCAGCGCAAAAGCAACGGTCTTGCAATTCGGTTAGGCGACGGATTGATCCATTATTGGATCGATTGAACTCCCGCGCCGCTCGTCTCGACCTACACCTGTTTATTTCTGGGGGTCCTTCCAAAACGCTATTCTTGAGTTTTGAACCCTGTGCCACACTGAACCCACGGTAATCGCGCCGCAGCAACACCATGACCGAAGTCGAACGTACGTCCGCGGGTCTACAGACGGTCATCCCAGGCTGCGAGCGCCGTACATTGCCGAAATCGACGACCCGTGTGGATGAAAGCGGCCAGGGTCTGCTTCACTTTTACAAACCTTCAAGCCTTCGCGAACAACTCGCGAGGCGCGCGGATGCACCTTTGTTGTCGAAACGTGGGCAGAAGGCGCTGCCGAAGAATGGGTTATTCGTCTCGTAGTGGCTGCGGAAACAGCTGCACGACCGCGCCGTGCTTTCTCATCAGGAACAATCCGGCCGATCCGACCCCGGCACCCCCGCCACCACACACGGCTGCGGATTCGATTATGCCGTGTCTGAAATTTTTCGGTCGGGGTTATGGCGGACGAGGTTGCGATTTGCTTTAACACACGCTTAAAGCAGTCCCGGCGCGGGGCCGTGAGCTTTTCAACGTCGCGAAGGCCGAGCATCTGCGCAAGCAAAGCGCATTGACTAACTGACGGAGTTGCGGGGCAAGGCCGCCGCGCTTCTCACACTCGCATTGGCGCACTAGTTAGCGATTTCAAAGTGAATGGCGAGAAGCCCCGCGCGGAGAATCCAACACCTTATGATGCCGCCCTGAAAATAGAGGATTCTCGGCACGCTGCCCTGATCCGTTCCGGCGCGTAAATTTTCGACCGCATGGGTGCAACGCTGATGATCTCGACCGAAGACCAAGACAATTTCATCCGCAACCTCGCGACGTTTCTGGTCGAGGAACGGCTCGCGATGACCGTCCGTAGGCCGCAGGCTTTCGTCTACGGCGCGTTCCCGTAACCGGTTCCGTCGCGCTGCCTCATCCCGACAGCGCGACGATGACGGGCGGCACGGTTTCATAGCTGGCCGTGCCGCCTTCGAATTCGATCAATCTGTCAGTACGATTTAGAGACCTGACTGGCGTCAGACCTAAGGAGCCGGTTTCTCCCGGTGCGGCTTTTTTCTACCCTCGTAGTATGTGTGATATGCGGCGATCCAATCGGTCGCAAAAGCCTCCTGCGCGGCGGCTATGCCGATTTGTCCATCACAAACCATTCTGCACATTAGGTGCTCTAAACGATCCTTGGCCTCGGCGTTCCATGTGTCTTCTATGCTTCGTCGTGGTTGCGGCCAGAGATTAGATGAGTCATCCGATCCACCGAGGCAAAGCGGAATAAGGTGATCGATCTGGTAATCGGGGTGCGTACCCGGAGGTAATCCGTATCGCTTCAAGATTTCGTCTCGCCGCATTGCGTTCATCCGACCCCGGCTTTCTCGGGCGTGGCCACATGCTGCATCGCGGTCTCCTGTCCTTACTGAGCCGCCCGTCAAGGTCTTGTCCGGCAGATTCTCAAAAGCGCAAATGGGTGCGGCAGCCAACAGCGCGATGAATGTTACGACCGTCGTTAAGGAGAGGTGCCTAAAAGGTTTTGGCGTCGCCACCGCTCCACCAACGTGCGTAACGAACTCGCGCCGTTTCATTGCCGGTCATGCCCCGATGGTCTCAGGCCGAGCGTAAATGATTTTTCCGCAAACGTCCAAACGGTCGCATGTCCGTCCGGGTCATTCGAGTCGATTTTGGCACGTCCGCCATTGCCTGATTTTTCGGGCGACTGATAGGATTGGCGGATGCCGTGGTCCCGCCGCTTCGACGATCCGATCCAGCCGCCGAAGGGTAGACGAGGCGACGCCTGCACGAAGATCAACTAATGGATTATGCCGCCTTCGCTAGACGAATGATGCGCTCGCTGCTCTCATCGTCATCGATGACGTTCGCGGACCTAGAGAGCACGGTCAGCAGAGTTCCAAGTTCTTTCTTGTTCTGCACGACGGCTACCCGATGAGGTGCGTCCTTCTTGAGGAGTGCGACGTCGCCGAACTTCATCGAAGCTTGAGCTACCGAATTGGGATGCTTCGTCACAGGCTCAAACACCGTGGGCCGCAGGTTCGGTAGTCTAACGACCGCAGCAAAATGCCACTTCTGATGCGACGCTCCGATGACCTCCGCATTCTTGCCGACGATCTTCGGCTCAAAAACCTTGATGAGCCGTTCGTACAACCGGGTTTTGCGATCTTCGAATGTCTTCTCCGCCAGCGCGTCGGCTGCTCGCATCGTTGCATGTTGAGAGCAATTAGCAATCGTGACTACCGCACCGGCAAGCTCGTCGCGTGATGCTTCGAGCACGAAGAACGCCTGATTGTCGAACTTCACCCCGGCTTCGTCTGCAATTGCGTGTGCTGGTTTCGTGTACATGAGGCCCGCACCCATCATCTCAGCTTCTTGAAAGCCGAAGCCCACGTCAGAGACGAAGAAACGATTCTCACCTTGTTCGACCCTCACGACGACGGTCGAGCCGCTTGGGTACATCAAGGGCGTGCGGATGAAAGAGCCGCCGACACGATGCTCCGTGGCGACGATCTCGCGCGCGACGCTATCTACCAGATCGTTGAATTTCTGAATGTTGGCTGTGCTCATGGCTGTCTCAGACGAGAATTGGTTCCCACGGAGGCACCTCAACCCACTCTATATTGGTGATTCTAAACTCTTCCTTCACAATTCCGAGCAGACCGTCGAATTTCTTTGGGCTATCGACCAATGGAATAGCGATTGGCAGGTTGCCATTCTGGCGGAGTTCGTTCGGAGCATGCTTGAGGTTCAGTGGGAAAGGGTGGTAGTGGCATCCTTTAATTAGCTTATTTTGATACGCCTTCGGACCTCGCCCCTTGTTGTTGTGTGAACGCAACGGTCGCCACTCGATTCGCGAGAGAGGCCCACCCCGTTCGTTTGCGGGGTGGTACTCAAGCTGTAGCGTAACGACCTCATCGGGCAATCGTTTTCGCGCCCTCGCTCGAAAGTATAGGCCTTCGACGACAGTGCCGTCGATCTCCAATGGACACAGAATCTCAAGCGCTTCGCCGTCGCGCTCCACCCACGTTGGTTCAATCGTCAGCATCTTGTCCGACGCGAATATGGTCTCGATGTCTTGTGCCATCTGTCTCCGTCGGGCGGAGACTCAACATGTGACAGAGGCGGATTGCAACTGATTGTTGCACGATTGCATCGGCTTTAGCTGCAACTGGCGCGGTGCCGATCTCGGATCACTTCGGCTTCGGCTGTTGGGGAGGAAGGCCGCAGGCCGCAATCAGGTAGTCCAGCATTGCGGCAGTGGCGAGTTGGGTGTGTAGCGCAGGTTTATCTCTTGCATAGTTCAGGATGTTTGTTGCGAGTTGTCCGTTCGTCATGTGGGCACCGTGGACGCACTTCGCATAATGCTTCGCTGCTGCTGCACCATCAGCATCAGTTGCAAACGACACTAGGCTATCGAAGGCTCCGCTCATGAAAATTGCTCGGGACACTTCGGGTAATGCCGCCCATTCTGAGTAGCCGTAGTAGGCGGCCTTAGTAGGCTGGACCCACAAAGCCATCGAGACACAAAACACAGCGCCCAAACGCGGCATCACGGTTCTCCCTCCCATTTGCCCCCAACAATCCCGCGGTGGGCTGATCTTCGCAACCGGTCAGACAAGCAGGGGCTTTGTCAAAAACCTCGCGCAATCTAATTGCAATCTAAAGTCCATTTTGGGTCACAACAAAGAAACGAAGCGGTTTATAATTTCATTTAACTCATTGAATATTTTGGATAATCATTGGTGAGCGCGGAGGGACTCGAACCCTCGACCCCATGATTAAAAGCCAGCCATAGCCGCCGTTGAGGCATTGCGCGATAGTTGGCGATGGCTGCGCTGGCCCGCCGAAGCCTTCCATTTGTTCGGACCAGAGCAGGCACTCGGCGGCGTCAGCCTCACAGGCGGCCTTCTTGGCTTGCTCACGGGCATGTTGCGCGTGAATCCTCGCGCCGCTTACCCGATCTCCGAAAATACGCCGTCTGTTTGGGCCGCCCATAGCACCATTACAGCGGCCCTTGCGACTGCGGGCAATCGAGATTGCCACCGGGTCCACGCGAATAGACGGGACAAAAGGGGTAAGCGACGCGAGCTTCTAGAACGCCGCTGGCGGCTCTTTAAAATGGCACCCCAGACGGAACCCTAAGCATTTTTCGCCCAGTTTTTGAATCTCAAAAAACCAATATAAGCCATTGATTTTATTTGGTGAGCGCGGAGGGACTCGAACCCTCGACCCCATGATTAAAAGTCACGTGCTCTACCGCCTGAGCTACGCGCTCACTTGCCGCGCTGTGTAGGGGGCGGCTTGGTGCGGGTCAATAGCGGGGCCAACCGCAAATGGAGCCCGGGACAACGCCGATTTCCACTTTCGCGCAAGCCGTTAGCTGGGCTTCTTCAGGTTGGCCGGCTTGCCCAAAATCGACCCACGGTCAATTGGCTTCCCGATGAATCTCGGAGGCCACCGGCTGGGAGGTGCCGACTACCTTCGGCATCGCCACCGGGCGCAAGCCGATCAACTCCGCAGTGCGCACGCCGGCATTGCGCCAGAATGAAAACGCGTTGATCCGGGAATTCTCGAGGATGGCGATCGCAACCGCTGAAAGAAACGGCAGGCTTTCCAGCACCAGCACCACCGCGAACACATAGATCTCGCGGACCTGCTTGACATTATTGGTGACCACCAGCACCGCGGCGCCGACCAGCAGCAGGATGCCGATGACGGCTTCCCAGAACGCCTGGAATTCGATCGAGACCAGCGAGAAGCCGCCCTTGGAGGTTCGCGAAAACGCCAGGTGATCGGTGATGAGCCCGTTGGCCACCGCGCGCGACACCGTCCATTGCACCGACATCGCGGCGACCATGGCGCCCAGCATCTGCCCGACCTTCACCGGCACGCACAGCCGGTACAGCACCACGAAATGCACCAGCGAGATCACGAAGGAGGCGATGATCGGCAGCGTCAGGATGCGGTCGGGAATGGCGATGTCGGCAAACGCGACGATCGGCACCCAGATCAGATTGAGGATCGCGACCAGCACGCCGAGACTTTCGGCGCCGAGCCAGTTCAGCCAGCCCAGCGTGAATTCGCGCCGCTGATCCGGCGACAGCCGGCTTGCGCCGGGCAGAAACCGCCGCCAGTGCTTCTTGACGATCTGGAAGCCGCCATAGGCCCAGCGATGGCGCTGCTTCTTGAAGGCCTCATAGGTGTCCGGCAAAAGGCCGTAGCCGTAGCGGCTGTTGGTGTAATGGGTCAGCCAGCCGTGTTCGATGATGGCGAGGCCGAGGTCGGTGTCCTCGCAGATGGTGTCGCCGGACCAGCCGCCGGCCATGTCCATCGCCGCACGCCGGATCAGGCACATGGTGCCGTGCACGATGATGGCGTTGGCCTCGTTGCGCTGGACCATCCCGATGTCGAAGAACCCGGCATATTCGCCGTTCATGATGTAGTGCATCAACGAACGGTTGCCGTCGCGATGATCCTGCGGCGCCTGCACGAGGCCGACGCGCGGATCGGCGAACACCGACACCAGATCCTTCAGCCAGTCCGGCTGCACCATGTAGTCGGCGTCGATGATGCCGATGATCTCGGCGTCGACGGCGGTGCGGGCCATGGCGATGCGCAACGCGCCGGCCTTGAAGCCCTCGACCTTCTCGGCATTGATGAACTTGAAGCGCTCGCCGAGCGCCCGGCAATGATCCTGGATCGGTTGCCAGAATTCCGGATCGGGCGTGTTGTTGATGATCACCACGCATTCGAAATTCGGATAATCCAGCCGCGAGACCGCATCGAGCGTCTGCTTGAGCATCTCGGGCGGCTCGAAATAGGCGGGCACATGGATCGAGACCTTGGGGAAGGTGATGTCCGCGCCGATGGTAGCCGGCGCCACCGGCGCGCCCCTGACGATCAGCCGGCGCGGGTCGCGGCCAAAGGCAATGGCTGCAATCTCCTCGATCCGCGCCATCGCGATCAGCACCAGCGGCACCAACAGGATCAATCCCAGCGTCAAGGCAAAGGCCGAGCCGAAAACAAAATAATGCCCGGTCCAGTAAGCGAACACGGTTGCGACCCACGCCCCGACGCCGTTTGCGGCCGCCGACAGCATCAGCGACTGCATCACGGTCGGACGATAGAGGCGAAGGATCGGCAGCGACAGCAGGATGCCGACCATTACGGCAATGGTCGCGAGCTTCCAGTAGTTCTCGTTGACGACCGGGCCGGTCCAGGCAAATTTCGGTTCGCGGGCTGCGTTCAGGATGCCCCAATAAGGACCGACGCCGCCTTCGAAGAATTTCCAGGGCTGATCGATCGCCTCGACGATGTTGTAGTCCATGCCGATGGCTTCGGCGCGGGAGACGAAATTGCGCAATACCACGGCCTGCTCGAAGGGGCCGGGATCGGCATTCATCAAATTATAACCGGCGCTCGGCCAGCCGAATTCCGCGATCACGATCCGCTTGCCGGGGAACTGGTCGCGCAGCAGTTGATACATGGAGACCGTCTGGTCGACGGCCTGCTTGTCGGTGAAATTCTCCCAGTACGGCAGCACGTGGGCGGCGATGAAATCGACGGAGTAGCCGAGCTCCGGATTGTCGCGCCAGATATTCCAGATTTCACCGGTGGTAACCGGGACATTGACCGATTTTTTGACCCGCTTGATGAGTTCGATCAGTTCGTCGACCTTTTGCTCTCCGCGGTAAACCGTCTCGTTGCCGACCACGACGCCGATGACATTGCTGTTGCGCCTGGCAAGATCGATGGCGGCAGCAATTTCGCGCTCGTTGCGGTCGACATTCTTGTCGATCCACGCGCCGACGGTGACCTTGAGGCCGAACTCATTGGCGACCGGCGCCACAAGTTCGCTGCCTTCCGTCGACGTGTACAGGCGAACCGCCCGCGTCAGGGTGGAGAGCTTCTTCAGATCAGCGCGAATCTTCTCAGAGTCGCCGATGCTATCGGCTACGACGTGACCCCGTTCGAACGGAGCGTAGGACACGCTCGGCAGGATGCCCCTGAAGTCGGGAGCCTGTTGCTGATCCCGGAACGCCCCCCACAGGGCCGCATGAATGGCGGCCACAACCAGCAGGACGGCGACGACGGCACGCATCGCGACTAAACCATAGGGGGGCAATATGGCAGGGAAGCGGACCCGTCCCCGAGATCCGACCAAGTCAGCGGCAAATCGAGCATATCTCTGCCACGCGATTTAACAACTGTTATGACGCCATGGCGTTTTGAGGGCGCACGCAATCCAAACCGCAAAAATCCCGGATCGTTGCTGCCGCAGCCGGAATTATTTCGCTGGCGCTGCCGGGGCGGCGGTGGCGGGTGGCGCCGCTGCGGGCGCTGGTGCAGTCCCGGTGGTCGGGGGCGTGGCCGGAGGGGAAGCGGCCGCAGCGGCCTGCGGCTGGGCGGCCGGATTGATCCAGCAGGAATGAACATGGTCGTCCAGGCTCTTCGGCACCTTGTCGTCGATTTGAGCGCCAAACCGGGTCAGGCAGCGGAAGGTCGCCTGGACGTGTCCGCCGGGGCAGCCGAACCGGTCGTAAAGATCGAGATGCCGGAAGGCGGTATCGAGATCGTCGCGCCACATCAGGCGCACCACGCGACGGCCGAGCCAGACGCATTCGGGATTTCCGGCCGGGCCGTTGATGGCCTGCGCCGCCTCGACGAATTCGTCGGTCTTGTGCTGGCTGTCCTTGGCCGCGTCGGCCGGTGAGGGGGTCGCTGCCGGTTTGCCCGGTTGATCCTGGGCGCGCGTATCGCCGCTCTGGGCCACAGCACTTCCAATACCGATCAGGAGGGCGAACCCGGCGACAACGAGGTATCGCAAAACGGCCGTTTGAAGCTGAAGCACACCTCGACGCATAAATTCCCCAACTCGTTGCCTGTCCGTGGCCAGCCCAGGCGCGCTGGTTTGATGCCGTTCAAATAGGTCCCCAATGCGGCGGAGACACGCTTGGATTCCCATGACGGACATTTCGAATTTTGTCCAGCAACGCCGCAACTTTATCGAGTCGTGGTAAAGCCGCCAAGCGCCCAGGCTAAGGGATTGCGCATATCCTGCTCTTGGCAGCGGGCCAACGACCGGCTAATCGACGATCCCCGCCCGGAGGATGGAACCAATTTCTCTTCGTACGCCATTGGCGCTTCTCCTGATATCCCTCGGTGCGGTTGCTGCCATCTGGTGGTGGCTGGCGACGCCCATCATCCTGGCGCGCGCGCCAATCGATCCGGCGGCCAAACTCCTGTGCGTTTCCTACGCCCCGTTCCGCGACACCCAGACGCCTCTGCTGGAAACCACCCATATCGCGCCGGAACAGATCGCCCGGGATCTGGCGCAACTCGCCAAAATATCCGACTGCGTGCGCACCTATTCGATCGAACACGGTCTCGACCAGGTTCCGGCGCTGGCGGCCAAAGTAGGGCTTAAAGTCATCCAGGGGATATGGCTCGGCAGCAACCGGCTGAAGAACCTGGAGCAGATTTCGACCGTGGTCGGCCTGACCAAGGAATATCCCGGCGTCATCACCTCGGTCGTTGTCGGCAACGAGGTATTGTTGCGCGGCGAGATGACGACCGCCGACCTCGCCGCCACCATTCGCTCGGTCAAGTCGCAGATTTCGGTTCCCGTCACCTATGCCGATGTGTGGGAATACTGGCTGCACAACCGGGAAGTCTACGAGGCGGTGGATTTTGTTACGATTCACATCCTGCCTTACTGGGAAGACTTCCCGATCCGCGCAAAATACGCCGCATCCCATGTCGACGATATCCGCAAGCGGATAGCGGTGGCGTTTCCGGGCAAGGAAATCCTGATCGGCGAAACCGGCTGGCCGAGCGAGGGAAGGATGCGCGAGGGCGCGTTGCCGTCCCGCACCAACCAGGCGCGGGTGGTCTCGGAAATCCTGGGGTTGGCGAAGCGGGAAAACTTTCGCGTCAATCTGATTGAAGCCTATGACCAGCCCTGGAAACGCCAGCTCGAGGGCACCGTCGGCGGCTATTGGGGCCTGTTCGATTCAGTCCACCGCGCGCTGAAATACCCGCCCAACGAGCCGATCAGCAATTTCCCGTTCTGGAAGTTGCAAATGGGCTGCGGAATGGCATTGAGCCTGGCCGTCTTCCTGGCGGCGTGGCTGACGCTGCGCCGCCGGCCATGGTCGCCACGTCTGGCGGCCTGGATCGCGGTCGCCATCTCGGCCACGACGGCCGGAATCCTGTTGGGCGTCGCCGGAAACAAGCTGTTCTATGAAAGCTACGGCATCGGCGGCTGGCTGCGCTGGGGCGCCTTGCTGGCCGCGGGAGTGGCCGCGCCGCTGCTGTCCGCCAACGCGTTGATGTCCGGGCGCGCGCCGCCGACATTTCTGGAATTGCTGGGTCCGCGCGAGGACAGGACCCGATCGGTCCTGGCGATGCTGTTGGGGGCGGTCATGGTCGTCACCGTGTTGATCGCAGCCGAAACCGCGTTGGGTTTCGTGTTCGACCCCCGCTACAAGGATTTTCCATTCGCGGCGCTGACGATGGCGGTGCTGCCGCTCTCGGTGCTGATGTTTCTCAACCGTCCGCCGGAAGGCGTCCGGCCGATCGCGGAATCGGTATTCGCGGGACTGTTGGCGATTGCCGCGCTTTACACCTTGTTCAACGAAGGGCTGAACAACTGGCAGTCGTTATGGACCTGTGCCGCGTATCTCGTGCTCGGCGCTACGCTGTGGCAGGCGCGGGGCGTGCAAATCCCAAAATAAGCAGCCCGATCGCCAACCCCGACAGTTCGATATTATAGAGCACGATGCCGAACCCTGCGGCGATCACGCCGCCGGTCAGCAGGACGATCGATGGCCTGATCAAATGCAGCGCCGCGATAACCAGCGCGGTAATACCGAACACCGAGTTCTTGAACAGCGCGGTCACCAAAATCCGGGTCTTGCACAGCACGGTCTGCAGTCCGGCATCGCACGCCAGCGCCACCGACGAGAATTCGACCGCGAGATAGCGCAGATAGAGCGCATAACCGACGGTGAGGAAGCCGACGATCAAGAGCCACTGCACCTGATAGGGTGTCAGCCTGAACGGAGTTTTTTTCATGGGGCGAATATGCGGGGGAATTTGCGGCGGGACAACCCGGAGCGGACCGCGAGGTGGCTAGGCCCACGGTGCCACGTGAGGATTACGTCTCAAGATACTGTAATTACATATTTAATTATGTTTGCCGAACAACGACGACAGCGTCGAGGTTTCGGGTTTCTTGGGCTCGGCGTTCGCCACGGGCTTTGCTGCGCTTCGCTTGTGAGCGGCAGGCTTGATCGGAGCGGGCGCGATTGAAACCGATGGTTCGTCGCCCTTGATGGCAAGGCGTTGACCATCGAACACGGTGGTCTCGCACGGCCGCTGGCCTTCGATCAGCGCCGCACAAATCCTGGCCGCCGCCGCGGCGTCGCCGAGCGGTCCTGCGACCAGCCTCAACTGCATGCCAAGCCCGTTGTGGCCTTCCTTCACCGCAATCACCGGACGCAACCCCGCCAGCGCGGTATTTGATTTGACCAGACCCCGCCACAGCGCGCGAAGGCCTTCGAGCGAACGCGCGCCCCCGACATCGACGGCGAACTCGGTGCGTTGAACCGCGGCAAGGTCGGGCGGCGTCTCCGCGGCCGCTTCGGGCTGCGGATTATCGGCCGGAGAAACCGAGGCCACCTCCGGCGCGGACGTTCCGGTAGCGCTGGGTGGTGCCGGTTCGATCAGTTTTCCAGCCGCGGGGTCCGGGGGTGCCATCACCGATTTCGACGCCATCAGTGGCGTGGCTGGTGTCGCGGCGGACGTATTTGAATTGACCGGCTCAACCGCGGTGGCCGCCGTCGTCGCCGGGGGAGCCACGGCCGGAGAAACCGGATTTTGCACCACCGGTTTCGGCTCGGTCGCGGCCGCAGGCGGCGAGGCGGTTTGCGGCGAAGCAGTGCCGGAAGTCTGGCGCGCAATCGAGCCGGTCACCGATTCCAGACCCTGCTCCAGGACGGTGAGGCGGGTAGAGAGCCGGTCGCGATCGCCGTTGAGCGTGTCGATGGCGGTTGCCAGCCGCCGCGTCTCGTTCTGGCTTTCCTTGGCGACCGACTGGATCTGCTGGGACTGCCGCACGAGGTCGGCGGCCGCCACCTGGTCGCGCCGCCATCCGATCGAGGACTGGTTGGCGAGCACGGCAACCACCACGGCTCCGACCGAGACAACACCCCACGACCCGAGCCGCCACAGCGAGCGTCGGTCGAAATGATCTTCTTCCGCCAAAAATCCGCTCAGCACGCCGCCGGTATTCTCGGTCTCGAAGCTCTTGGCCAGTTGGTCGGGATCCCCTGCCATACGACGCCGTCGGCCCTCCTGAGGCCATGCCGAATCACACGGCGAACATTATCAGGAAATAGGCCTCGATCTTGAATTCGGGGCGGCCTGCGCCAAGCGAAACGGGTTTCCATGGCGTGCCAAAACGCTTTATGACGACGGCGCAACTTTGCAATTACCGGGATTCGGCAGTTACAGGGATTCGGATGACCGCTCGATCCAGCCTGACCATCGTGCTCGCGGCCGGAGAGGGCACGCGCATGCGCTCGGCGCTGCCGAAAGTGCTGTATCCCGTGGCCGGTCAATCGCTGCTGTCGCATGTGCTTTCGGCCGCGCCAAGGGGAACCGGTTCCGCGCTTGCCGTGGTCGTTGGGCCAAATCATCAGGCGGTCGCCGAAGAAGCCAAACGCGCACGCCCGGACGCAACGACCTTCATCCAGCGCGAGCGCCTCGGCACCGCGCATGCGGTACTCGCGGCGCGCGATGCCATTGCGCGCGGAGCAGACGATCTGCTGGTGGTGTTCGGCGATACGCCGCTGATTTCGTCGGCGACGCTGCAACGAATGCGCGCGCCGCTGAAAAACGGGGCGGCCCTTGCCGTACTCGGCTTTCGCGCCGCCGATCCCACCGGCTACGGCCGTCTCTTGGTCGAGGGTGACCGGTTGGTGGCAATCCGCGAGCAGGCCGACGCCAGCCCTGCGGAGCGCGCGATCGACCTTTGCAATGCCGGCGTGATGGCGTTCGACGGACGCCGGGCGCTGGAAGTGATCGAAAAAATCGGTAACGCCAATGCCAAGGGCGAGTATTATCTGACCGACGCGGTGGCGGTCATGCGCGAGATGGGATTGCAGGCCACCGTGATCGAAACCAGCGAGGACGAAGTGCGCGGCATCAACACCAAGGCCCAGCTCGCGGAAGCCGAACAGGTCATGCAAACGCGGTTGCGCAAGGCGGCACTCGAGGCCGGCGTGACCATGATCGCGCCCGAGACGGTCTACCTCGCCGCCGACACCACCTTCGGCAGCGACGTGACGATCGAGCCATTCGTGGTGATCGGCCCCGGAGTCTCGATCGCCGACGGCGCGGTGATTCATTCGTTTTCGCACATCGTGCAGGCAACGATCGGCAAGAACGCCTCGGTCGGTCCCTACGCGCGGTTGCGGCCGGGAACATCGCTCGGCGACGGCGCGCGGATCGGCAATTTCGTCGAGACCAAGGCCGCGATCCTCGAAGCCGGCGTCAAGGTCAATCATCTCTCCTACATCGGGGACGCCTACGTCGGGGCCAACGCCAATATCGGCGCCGGCACCATCACCTGCAACTATGACGGCTTCAACAAGAACAAGACCGAGATCGGCGCCGGCGCTTTCATCGGTACCAATTCGTCGCTGGTGGCGCCGGTGAAAATCGGCGATGGCGCCTACATCGGATCGGGCTCGGTGATCACCCGCGACGTGCCCGATGACGCGATGGCGCTCGAGCGCAACCAGCAGACCATTCGCGAGGGCGGCGCCAAGCGCTACCGCCAGATCAAAACAGCCAGCAAGAAGCCGAAAGGCGGCGCATAGCCGGTTTTGTTAAGCCTTCCGCTTAACGCTGTCTCAATCCGCAATAATTATTGAGTATCTGGACGTTCGCGTTTCTCGTTAAGAGAAGCGGGCGTGGTTTGGCGGTTTTCGCTCGCTTGGAGATATTGATCCGCATGTGCGGCATTGTCGGAATTCTCGGGCGCGGTCCGGTCGCGGATCGGATCGTGGATTCGCTCAAACGCCTCGAATATCGCGGTTACGATTCCGCAGGCGTCGCCACGCTGGAAGGCGACCATCTGGAGCGCCGCCGCGCCGAAGGCAAATTGCGCAATCTCGAAGCGCGGTTGAAAGCCGAGCCGCTCTCGGGCCATGCCGGCATCGGGCATACCCGCTGGGCCACCCACGGCAAGCCGACCGAAAACAACGCCCATCCGCACGCCGCCGATGGCGTCGTCGTGGTGCATAACGGCATCATCGAGAATTTTCGCGAATTGCGCCAGATGCTGGAGAAGCAGGGCGCCAAATTCGTAACCGAGACCGACACCGAAACCGTCGCGCATCTCGTCAACTCCTACATCCTCAAGGGGGCTTCACCGCAGGACGCGGTGAAGGCATCGCTGCCGCAGTTGCGCGGTGCATTCGCGCTGGCTTTCCTGTTCAAAGGCCACGGCGACCTGATGATCGGCGCCCGCAAGGGCTCGCCGCTGGCGATCGGGTACGGCGACGGCGAGATGTACCTCGGCTCGGACGCGATCGCGCTGGCGCCCTTCACCGATACCATCAGCTATCTCGAGGACGGCGATTGGGTGGTTCTGAGCCGCGAAGTCGGCGTGATCTACGACGAGCAGGGTTCGGTGGTGAATCGCGAGGTGCTGAAGTCGGGCGCGTCGTCGTTCCTGGTCGACAAGGCGAACTATCGCCACTTCATGGCCAAGGAAATCCACGAGCAGCCGGAGGTGGTCGGCCACACGCTGGCGCGCTATATCGATATGGCGACTGAGCGGGTGTCATTGCCCGTCAGCCTGCCGTTCGACTTCAAGGATATCCAGCGCATCTCGATCGTTGCCTGCGGCACCGCGAGCTATGCGGGCTACATCGCCAAATACTGGTTCGAACGTCTCAGCCGGCTGCCGGTCGAACTCGATGTCGCCTCCGAATTCCGCTACCGCGAGGCTCCGTTGCGCAAGGGCGACCTTGCGGTCTTCATCTCGCAGTCCGGAGAGACCGCCGATACGCTGGCGGCATTGCGTTATGCCAAAGAGCAGGGCGTGCACACGCTTTCCGTCGTCAACGTGCCGACCTCGACCATCGCACGCGAAAGCGAAACCGTGCTGCCGACGCTTGCCGGTCCTGAAATCGGCGTCGCCTCGACCAAGGCTTTCACCTGTCAGTTGATGGTGCTGGCAGCGATCGCGGTGGCGGCCGGCAAGGCCCGCGGCGAACTGTCCGATGCCGACGAAACCAGGCTGGTCCACGGCCTCGTTGAAATTCCGCGGCTGATGGCGGCGGCCCTTGCCACCGAACCGCAGATCGAGAAGCTCGCGCGCGACATCGCCAAGTCCAGGGATGTGCTCTATCTCGGCCGCGGCACCAGCTATCCGCTGGCGCTGGAAGGCGCGCTGAAGCTGAAGGAAATTTCCTATATCCATGCCGAAGGCTACGCCGCCGGCGAGCTCAAGCACGGGCCGATCGCGCTGATCGACGAGAACATGCCGGTGGTGGTGATCGCTCCGTTCGACCGGGTGTTCGAGAAGACCGTCTCCAACATGCAGGAGGTGGCGGCACGCGGCGGCAACATCATTCTGATGACCGATGCCAAGGGGGCCGCGGAGGCCACCATCGAGTCGCTGGTGACGATCGTGCTGCCCGACATGGGCGCGATGTTTACGCCGATGGTTTATGCCGTTCCGGTGCAATTGCTGGCCTATCATACCGCCGTCATCATGGGGACCGACGTCGACCAGCCGCGAAACCTCGCAAAATCGGTCACCGTCGAATAGGCCGGCCGCGGCGCTTCGCCACTTCCGGCCTTCCAAAATATGCTAGAACTCACTAGCTGAGCCCTACGATACCCGCCTCGACTGACCCGGACCCGCAATGAACCGCTCCGATCTGCCACCGACCGTGCCTCCGGCCGAACTCCCGCCGGATGTTCCGCGCGGCTTCATGGCCCGGTTCCGGAACTATTTCCTGACCGGCCTCGTGGTCGCCGGCCCGATCGCCATCACCTTCTATCTGACCTGGTGGTTCGTGACCTGGGTTGACGGTCTGGTGCGGCCGTTCGTTCCCATCGCCTATCGGCCGGAGACCTACCTGCCGTTCGGTCTGCCGGGTTCCGGGCTGATCGTCGCGGTATTTGCACTGACGCTGCTGGGCTTCCTCACCGCCAACCTGATCGGGCGGACGCTGGTCGATCTCGGCGAAAAGCTGCTGGGGCGAATTCCGGCCGTGCGGGCGATCTATCGCGGCCTGAAACAGGTGTTCGAGACACTGTTCTCGGGTTCGGGATCGAGCTTTCGCCGGGTCGGCCTGGTCGAGTTTCCCTCGCCGGGAATGTGGTCGATCGTGCTGATCTCGCAGGCGCCGAGTGTGGAGGTCGCCAGCAACCTTCCCGGCAAGGAGGAGCACATTTCGGTGTTCCTGCCATGCGCGCCGAATCCCACCACTGGGTTTTTCTTCTATGTGCCGAAAAGCAGGATCATCGAGGTCGAGATGAGCGCCGAAGACGCCGCGACCCTGATCATGTCGTGCGGCGTGGTGCAGCCGGGCTCCGACCCGCAAAAGAAGATCGCCGCTCTGGCCGAAGTCGCCAACGCCGCCCGCGTGGCCAACGCCGCGTCGCTGCAGCCGGTCCCGGCAAAAGTGGAGTAGGCCCAACCGGCATTCCGGGCGCGCAGTGGCGACACGATCCATTCTTTCTGTGCAATATGGATTGCTTCGCTGCGCTCGCTATGACGTGAGCGGAGTTACCCCGCCCCAAGCAACGGCAACGCTTCATCGCGCTCGAACAGATAGAGCAGGCAGCGCAGCGCCTCGCCCGTTGCGCCCGTCAGCTTTGGATTGTCCTTCATGATGCGCAGCGCTTCGTCGCGCGCCTGGGTGATCAGCTGGGCATGCACGTCCGACCGGGCGATGCGGTAGCCGGGCAGGCCGCTTTGCCTGATACCGAGCACGTCGCCTTCGCCCCGCAGTTTCAGGTCTTCCTCGGCGATGCGAAAGCCGTCGGTGGTTTCCCGGATGGCTTTCAGCCGCGCGGTGGACATCTCGTTCAAGGGCTCCTTGTACAGCAGCAGGCAGGTCGAGGCTTCCGAGCCGCGGCCGATGCGGCCGCGCAACTGGTGCAGTTGTGCGAGGCCAAAGCGTTCGGCGTTCTCGATCACCATGATGGTGGCGGCCGGAACGTCGACGCCGACCTCGACCACGGTGGTGGCGACGAGCAAACCGATCTCGTGCGCGGCGAACTGCGCCATCACGCGGTCCTTGTCGGCGCCTTTCATCTGGCCATGCACCAGACCGACCCGGTCGCCGAACCGCTTCTGCAGGCTCTCGAACCGCTCGGTCGCATTGGTCAGATGTTCGATGCCCTCGGCTTCGGATTCCTCGACGAGCGGACAGATCCAGTACACCAGCTTTTTGGCCTTAAGCGCGCGGCCGACGGCGTCCATCACCTCGTTGATGCGGCTCGAAGGCACGGCGCGGGTATCGATCGGCTGCCTTCCGGCCGGCTTTTCGCGCAATTCCGAGACGTCCATGTCGCCGAAATAAGTCAGCACCAGCGTACGCGGAATCGGCGTGGCGCTCAGCACCAGCACATCGACGGCGTCGCCCTTGGCGGTCAGCGCCAGCCGTTCGCGGACGCCGAAACGATGCTGCTCGTCGACGACGGCCAGCGCGAGCGCCTTGAACACCACGTCATCCTGGATCAGCGCGTGGGTACCGACCAGAAAATCGATCTCGCCGGCCGCAAGGCGTGCCAGCAGTTCACGGCGCTCCTTGCCCTTTTCGCGCCCGGTGAGGATCGCAACCGTCATGCCGGCCCGCTCGGCCAGCGGGGTGATGGTCTTGATGTGCTGGCGCGCCAGGATTTCGGTCGGCGCCATCAGCGCGGCCTGCTTGCCGGCCTCGGCGACGGCGGCGGCCGCCAGCAGTGCCACCACTGTCTTGCCCGATCCGACATCGCCTTGCAGCAGCCGGAGCATCCGCACCGGCTGGCGCAGATCGTCAGCAATCGCGGCGGCTGCCTGCCGCTGCGACGATGTCAGCGCGTAGGGCAGCGCGTCGATGATCTTGTTGCGCAGATGGCCATCGCCGGCATGGCGATCGCCCGCCGGACGGCGCAATTGCGCGCGCACCAGCGCCAGCGCCAGTTGACCGGCCAACAGTTCGTCGAAGGCAAGCCGCGACCAGAACGGGCCGTCGGGCAGGATGTCCGTCAACTCGACCGGCCCATGCACGCGGTTGAGCGCTTCGGCGATGGGTGGAAAACTGCAGCGGCGGATGACGGCAGGGCCGATCCATTCCGGCAGATCGGGCAGCTTTTGCAGCGCCTGCGCCATCGCCCGGCGCAGCGAGCCCAGCGCCAGCCCTTCCGTGAGCGGATAGACGGGATCGATGCCCGAGAGCTTGGCAAAGCCGGCTTCATCGACCACCCGGTCGGGGTGCGTCATCTGCAGCATGCCGTCGTACATCTGCAGCGTGCCGGAGACATAGCGTTTCGAGCCGACCGGCAGCAGTTTCTCGACATAACCCGGCTGGGCGCGGAAATAAGTCAGCACCACCGAGCCGGTGTCGTCGCTGACGTAAACCAGATGCGGCGCACGCGCGTTGCGCCCCGGCGTCGGACGATGGCGGTCGACCGTTACTTCCAGCGTGACGACCGTGCCGGGCACGGCGTCGCGGATTTTCGGCCGGGCACGCCGATCGATCACGCTCGCCGGCAGATGCAGCAAGAGATCGACCAGCCGCGGCGTTTCCTCGCGGCCGAGCAGATAGCGAAACAACTTGTCCTGTTTCGGCCCGACCCCGGCAAGGCTGGTGACCGGCGCAAACAGCGGATTGAGCAGAGCAGGGCGCATCGAAGAACCTAAGACCGTTCTGCGTCGTCATGCCCGGCTTTATGCCGGGCATCCACGTCTTTTTTCGGTAAAGCGAGGACGTCCATGCCCGGCCATGACGCTGTTCTGTTGTGCGAGAACAGCTACTGACATTCGCCTGTCACGACGCTATATCAACCCCGCCCGGCTCGTCCGGGCTTTTGGCGTTTGAATGGATCGGCGGAAATGACGGGATCGACACGATCGAGCGACGGCCTCGACGACCGCCGCAAGCGGCTATTGTTCCGCTGCTGGCATCGCGGCACCCGCGAGATGGATCTCATCCTCGGCCGCTTCGCGGATGCCGAGCTCGCGGGTCTCACCGACGATGAGGTGACCCAATTGGAGCATCTGATCGAGGTGCCCGACCCTGACCTGTATGCCGCTCTGACCGGCGACGCGGCGCTGGCACCGCAATACGTCACTGGGCTGTTCGGGCGCATCAAGTCGTTCCGGCCGGTACACCACCCATGAAATCGCCGACACGATCTCCCGCCGAATTGCTCGGCCCCGGCCGCGCGCTGACCTTCGCCAATGTCGCCGAAGGCGCGGAGGGTCTGGTTGTTTCGGACCTCGCACGCGCGGTTGCGGCGCGAGCTAACCCGCCGGCGGTCAGCCTTGCCGTGGTCTGCCGCGACGGGCCGCGGATGCAGCAACTGGCCCGCGCGCTGGAATTCTTCGCGCCGGATTTGCCGGTGATGCAATTCCCGGCCTGGGATTGCCAGCCTTACGACCGGGTGTCGCCGCATGGCGGCATCCTGGCGCAACGGCTGACCACGCTGGCGCGGTTGTCGCGGCTTGCCGGCAGCGACAAGCCGCTGATCGTGCTGACCACGGTCAACGCCGTCGTGCAGCGGGTGCCGGCGCGCGAAACCATCGGAGCCCAGGCGCTGTCGGTGGCGCCGGGCCATGTGGTGCCGATGGACTCCATCGTCTCCTGGCTGGAGCACAACGGCTACAGCCGTTCCTCTACCGTCCGCGAACCCGGCGAATACGCCGTTCGGGGCGGCATCCTCGATCTGTTCCCGGCCGGGCTCGACCAGCCCGTGCGGTTCGATTTCTTCGGCGACACGCTGGAATCGATCCGATCTTTCGACGCGGAAACCCAGCGCACCCACCTCGACATGCGCTCGCTCGATCTGGTGCCGATCTCGGAGTTTCAATTGGTCACCGAAACCATCCGCCGCTTCCGGATGGGCTATGTGGCGGCGTTCGGCGCCCCCGAGCGCGACGATCCCTTGTACGAGGCCGTCAGTGAAGGCCGCCGTCATCCGGGCATGGAACATTGGCTGCCGCTGTTTTCCGAGCGGATGGATACGCTGTTCGACTATCTCGGCGATGCGCCGGTGGCGATCGAGCCGCAAGGCGAGGACGCCGCGCGCGAGCGCTTCAAGCAGATCGCCGACTACTACGAGGCGCGGCGCGAGGCGATGGGACATCCCGGCGGCGGCGCGGTCTACAAGCCGTTGCCGCCCGACCGGCTTTATCTCACCGAGGCCGAGTGGACCAGGCGGCTGGATGAGGCCGCGCTGGCTCGGCTGACGCCGTTCGCGATGCCCGACGGCAGCGCCGGTGTAGTCGACGCCGGCGCGCGGCAGGGACACGACTTCGCGCCGGAACGCACCGATAGTTCGGTCAATGTGTTCGCAGCCTTGGTCGCGCATGTGCAGGCGCTGCAGGCGCTGCGCAAGAAGGTGGTGATCGCGCTGTGGAGCGAGGGCTCGCGCGACCGCATGGGCAGCATGCTGCGGGACCACAAGCTCAACAACCTCACCAGCGTCAACAGCTGGCGCACGGTGCAGGCGACGCCGCGCAACGAGGCGATGCTGGCGGTGGTCGGCATGGAGTCCGGCTTCGAGACCGACGGCGTCGCCGTCATCAGCGAGCAGGACATCCTCGGCGACCGGCTGGTGCGGCCGCGTAAAGCGCACCGCAAGCTCGATAATTTCATCTCCGAGGTCACCAGCCTCGCCGCCGGCGACCTCGTGGTTCACGTCGAGCATGGCATCGGCCGCTTCGTCGGTCTGCAGACGCTCGACGTTGCCGGCGCGCCGCACGACTGTCTCGAACTGCATTATGCCGCCGACACCAAACTGTTTCTCCCGGTCGAGAACATCGAACTGTTGTCGCGCTACGGCTCCGATCACGCCCATGTCGAACTCGACCGGTTGGGCGGCAGCGGCTGGCAGGCGCGCAAGGCAAAACTCAAGAACCGCATCCGCGAGATCGCCGGCGACCTGATCAAGATCGCGGCCGAACGGCATCTGCATGAAGCGCCGAAAATGCCGGTGCAGCCGCACGTCTATGACGAGTTCTGCGCGCGCTTTCCCTACGAGGAAACCGAAGACCAGCTCGGCGCCA
>NZ_SSMW01000036.1 GCF_004799405.1 Bradyrhizobium sp. | reverse complement strand
GATTCCGAAGAGGCCGTAGATCACGGCCCCGAGGTTGGTCGCGAATTGATCGATCAAGCCGTAGCCATCGAGCCGCACCGGTACGCCCACCGCGGACAAGCTCAACGAAAGTGCGTGTCCAGCGATAAAAAACGGCGCGGTTAATGCCGCCCAACCCGGAGCGAACGGGGTACCGGGCAGGCCGGTGCTTGTTCTTGCAAGATGGGGAGCCTGCCAGTTGTAAGGAATATTGAGTTGCTGCGCGGCGGCACGCTGATTCCCGAAGTCCAGATCGCCATCGAGGATCAGCGAAGGAAGGTACTCGTAATAAAACAGCCCGTCGCCCGCGATAATCTGACCATTGGTGATGCCTCGATTGACGAACGCGATGCCGATGATGTGCGCGAGCAAGAAAAATACGATCAGCGAGATGACGGCGGCCCGGCCGGGAACGATCGAAGCGGACCTTTGGTCAAACCCCACGCTGCACCCTCGTCTTGCCGGACTATCCGCAGACGAGAAAACCCTTTCAAACATCTTGCGAGCGTTCAAGTGGCAATTAGGGCAAGTCGCGTCGGTTCAGCAAAGTCACTGGTGCCGCAAACAGGACTCGAACCTGTGACCCCGTCATTACGAATGACGTGCTCTACCAACTGAGCTATTGCGGCGGACCAAGCGGCTTCGCGTCTAGCAAGGGCTGAAAACGCCCGCACCTGATATCGGCCAGCGCCCGCTTTGGCAAGAAAAACGGGCGCCGGCGGGGTGTGATTTAGCCGCCCCAGCGGGACAGAAAGCCGCGCCAGCCGCCGGCCTGGCCCTGCGCCGGATTGATCTGTTCGGCGAATTCATCGCTCGCCGGCTCGTCGTCGATTCCGGGATCGTCGGGCGCGCGAATAATGGGAATCACGGCGGGAATGCCGGACGGAACCCCCTTGGGAATATCCTGGCGCGCGCGGAACAATGGCGCCGCCGCAACGGAATCGGAGGGCGGCGGAGATGTCACGACGGGGGTCGGTTCGACGGCGGCCGGAACATTATCCTGCGCGGCGGAAGGTTTCGGCTCGACCGGAGCGTCGCTTCCCGAACCATTTGCCGGCGTGGTGCTGCGCGGCGCCAGCATCGCTTGCTCGAACGGCGAAGATTCGATCGCCGGATCCTTGTCCGAAGGCAGTGCGGCCAGCGGCGTCTCCCATTGAAAGGCGTCGATCCGGCCCGACACCGGCGACACCGGCCGCCAGGACGAACTGACATAGCCATCCGCGGTCCACACCGGATCGTGCAGCGCGCGCACCGCGCGCAAGGTCCAGGCCCGCGCCCGGCCGCTGTCGCCATGTTCGGTGCGCTCGATTTCCGCCATCAGCATCGCCATCCGCTGGGTTGGTGCTGCCGTGAACGGCGCCAGCGCCTCGCGCGCGCGCGTAAATTCCGCCGCATCGATCGCGGCGCGGGCAACCGCCAGCGCGCTCTCGAGATGTCCCGGCGCCTTGGCGGCCAGCGTCTCGACGCGCACCAGGCGCTGGCGCGCGGAATCGCCGAGCTTCACATGCGAGTAGGCGTCGGCGAGATCGGGATGCGGATGCGCCAGCCATGCCGCCTCGACAATGCGCATCGAACGCCGCACCTGATGCGCCTCGCTCTGGTATTTGCTGGCGAGCACCGCGGCCGGCACCAGGGTCGGCGCCAGCTTTACCGCTTCCATCACGCTGTCGCGCGACAGGTCGCGATCGACATTTTCCAGTTCCAGCGCGCGCGCGGTCAGCAGCACGCCGCGCTGGCGCCGATAGGTCGCCTTGTCGATCAGGCCAGAAGAAAGATTGTTGTCGAGGATGGTCAGCGCCCCGCTCCAGTCGCCCTGCGCGCAGCGAAATCCGAGCACCGCCTGCGACGCCCAGGTCGAAGCCGGCGCCAGCTTCAGGGCTTCCTCCGCGATTCCGACCGCGGCGACCGGATCGTCGGCGCGCTGGGCTTCGATGAACAACCCGCGCAAGCCCAACAGCCGGGTATCCTCGCGTTCGGCCATGGCGCGGAAAGCACGCCGCGCGCCTTCGCGGTCGCCGTCGAGTTGGGCGGATTGCGCGTGCAGCAGCAGCGCCAGCGGATCGTTGGCGGCATGACGGCGCGCGACACCGGCATGGGCGCGGGCGGAAGCCGAATCGCCGTGGCCGATTGCGAGCAGCCCGTGGGTAATGGCGTGGCGGCCGCGCGCCTGACGGCGTTCGCGCCGGAGGCGCCGGAGGCGTTCGGGCGTCCGCCACAGCGCGCGTATCATGCTCCACGCCAGCATCGCGGCAACCACGGCGACGCCGAGCATCAGCGCGAATACCGGCAGCGAAGTCTCGATGCGCCAGCCGCCCCATGACAGCACGATCTCGCCGGTCTGATCGGCGACCCACGCCGCGCCCGCGGCTGCCAGCGCAATCAACACCAGAAACAGAATGATCCGGAACATCAGAATCCTACGGCCGGGGTTTGGCGAGCGCCGCCATGGCGTCGGCCGCAAATTGTCGCGAAGCGGCCAGCGCCGCGTCGCGCGCATCGGCCTTGTCGAGCCAGCCCTGCGCGGCGGCGCGATCGTCCGGCGCCAGCGTATTCAACTCGCGCCGCGCCTCGGCCATGTCGTTGCGCAGCGCTGCCGCCGTGACCCGCGCGACGATAGCGCCGCGGTCGTTGCCGACGGTATCGGTGCGCTGAATGCGGACCAGCCGTGACGCACCGGCCTCGAGCCGGCCGAGAACGCCCGATCCGGTGGTGGCATTCTCCGGCGCCGGCGGCGACAGTTTTGGCACTAGCGTCAACAGCTCACGGCTCAATGCCGCAGCGCTCGGCACCCCCGAGGCCGCGAAGCCGTCGAGCGGCTTCAATGGGTCCGCATCGGTGGCCAGCGATTTCGCCGCAGCGAGCGATGCGACATAGGGATCGCCCTGCCGAACCGAAACGTCGAGCATGGATGTCACCACCAGGCGGCGCAACGGTGCGTCGTCCGCCGGCCTGCTGTCCGCAATCCTGGCGCCTTCCTGCGCGATCTCGGTGGTCTGGGCGGACGTCGTGCGTTCGATCTGGGCAAGGCGCTCGTTGATCGCGGCCAGGTCCGGCGCTGGAGCGGCTTCGCGCGGCGCTGATTTGGCGTCATTGATGGCTGCCGCAAGCTTCTCCGACTGCGCCCGCGCCGCCGCCAGTTCACTGCGCAACGCTGCAACCGATTTCTCCAGCGCCTCGATGCGCGCGGCAGCCGCGGGATCGGACGCGGTGGCAGTCGGCGTGCTGGTTTTGGACTCTACGCTGGCGATGCGGGTGGCAAGACCGTCGATGACGGCATTATCGACCGTGGGCGCGGCAGGCGGCGAAGCCGAGGGCCAGCCTGCGAACCAGGCTACGCCGATCACCAGCGCGGCGGTGGCCGCACCGGCGATTATCGCAACGATTGCCGATGAAATCGCAGCCTTCGAAGGCCCCGCGAACCAGCGAGCGCGCCCCGCGCCGTCGCCGGGATCCCGGGTCTCGCCGGATACTTCCGACGCTTCGAGGTCGATGGTCGGCGGCGCACGTTTGGCCCGGCCCAAATCCGGCGAACGTTCGTTGTCTTCGGGCCTGTCATCGACCATTGCCACAATTCTCCGGTTCCTGCTTCGCTTGAAAACGCCTTGTAGCGCGATCAGGCGCGCAAAGCACGATCCAGCGCCTCGAACAAGGCATTTTCGTCCGGCGAACGCGCCACCATGACTTGCGTGGCCCCGGCGTCCCGCACGATCGAGGCGACGGCATCCGAGATGCAGCATTGCGGGACCGCCAATGCGGAGATTTCGACGCCCGCGGCGCGTGTTGCCTCCAGGAAGGCGCGCGCGCTGCGCCTCGAATAATGCAGCACCGCCTCGATCCGGCTGGCGGCGAAGGCGTCGCACACCTCGCGCGGCAGGCCGGTTACCGGATTCATCCGGTAGGTCGTATGGGTAACGACGCTGAAGCCGTGCTCGCCGAGTTCGCCGGCAAGATCGCGCGCCAGATCCGCGCCCGCCAGATAGAGCAATGTGCTGGCTTTCTTCAGCGTTTTCGCCTTCACGCCGGCAAGCACCAGGTTACGTAGCGCAACGGCGTCGCCACCGGCCGGAATCACGTTGCTGAATCCGGCACGGCGCGCGGCGGATGCGGTGTGTTCGCCGACCGCGAATAACGGCAGCTTGAGCAGCCGGCTCCCCTCAAGGTGAGGCCCGATGCCGCGCAAGGCATTGGCGCTGGTGACGATCACGGCGCCGTAGCGTGCGTCGATATCGTCGTGGAACGGGACCGCTTCGAACCGCAACATCGGGGCCAGCAGAACGTCGAGGCCCTTGGCGCGCAGGCCTGCAGCGGTGGTCTCATCGTCAGGATGCGCGCGTGTGACGAGAATGGCCAAGCTTCAGGTCTCCGCGAACCGGGCATCTGCCTTATCGGACGATTGCACTTCGAGACCGAGCAATGCTAGAGCCTCAGGTTCCGATTAGATCGGAACCGGGACTCTTATACATTGTTTTGACGCGTTTTCTTTACGCGAACCGGCATCCACTTCGCTTGAAAACGCTTCAGGAAAACAAGGAAAAACGCCGGTTTCGCCGATAACGCAAGGGCTCACATTGGACAACGGAACACCGATGCTGGTGCTGGGGATCGAGACCACCTGCGATGAAACCGCAGCGGCCGTGGTCGAGCGCCAAAGCGACGGATCGGGGCGAATTTTATCCAACATCATCCGCTCGCAAACCGAGGAACACGCCCCGTTCGGCGGCGTGGTGCCGGAGATCGCGGCGCGCGCCCATGTCGACGTGCTCGACGGCATCGTCGCCAGCGCCATGAAGGAATCCGGAACGGGTTTTGGGCAGCTATCGGCGGTCGCCGCCGCCGCGGGCCCGGGCCTGATCGGCGGCGTGATCGTGGGCCTGACCACTGCGAAGGCCATCGCGATGGTACACAATACGCCGCTGATCGCGGTGAACCATCTGGAGGCCCATGCGCTGACGCCGCGGCTCACTTGCGCGCTGGCGTTTCCCTATTGCCTGTTTCTCGCCTCCGGCGGCCATACCCAGATCGTCGCCGTGATCGGTGTCGGAAAATATGTGCGGCTCGGTACCACCGTCGATGACGCCATGGGCGAGGCCTTCGACAAGATCGCAAAAATGCTCGGGCTGCCCTATCCGGGCGGCCCCGAGGTCGAGCGCGCCGCCGGTAGCGGCGACGCCAAACGGTTCGCGTTTCCGCGGCCGATGCTCGGGCGCGCCGATGCCAATTTCTCGCTGTCAGGCTTGAAGACCGCGGTGCGCAACGAGGCCAGCCGGCTGACCCCGCTGGAACCGCAGGACATCAGCGATCTCTGCGCCGGCTTTCAGGCGGCGGTGCTGGAATCGACGGCGGATCGGCTTCGCGTCGGCCTGAAGCTCTTTCACGAACGGTTCGGTCCGCCCCGCGCGCTGGTCGCCGCCGGCGGCGTCGCCGCCAATCAGGCGATCCGCAGCGCGTTGCAGGACGTCGCCGCCAAAGCGCAGACCACGCTGATCATACCGCCGCCCGCTTTGTGCACCGATAATGGCGCGATGATCGCCTGGGCCGGCGCGGAACGGCTGGCGCTGGGCATGATCGATGCGATGGACGCTCCGCCCCGCGCGCGCTGGCTGCTCGATGCCAGCGCCACGGCGCCGGCGGGCTTCGCCAACACAAGAGCAGCGTTCCAGGGACTTCCGCATGAATGAGGATTCGCGCGACGAAATATTGCTCACCTCTCTCCGCTTGCGGGGAGAGGTCGGACTGCGAAGCAGTCCGGGTGAGGGGGGCTCTCCGCATACCCATCTCCATCCTTGTTCGCGGATCGAAGAACCCCTCATCCCAGCCCTCTCCCCGCATCCGCCTTCGCCCGAAGGCGGGCTTCGGCGGACAAGAGCGCGGGGCGAGGGGGCGCACCGAGTCTAGCGATGACGTCATTCCAATCGATAAGCGTGATCGGCGCCGGCGCATGGGGGACGGCGCTGGCCGCTGTCGCGGCGCGCGCCGGGCGCGATGTCGTTCTCTACGGGCGCAGCCCGCAGCGCGCCTCGGAGATTGCGGCCACGCGCGCCAATCCAAAATTGCCGGACCTGCAATTGAACGCCGGCATACAGGTGACCAACGATCTTGGCGTTGCGGCGGGCGCGGACGTCATCCTGATCGCAACGCCGGCACAGAACCTGCGCGAGGCTGTCGTGGCGCTTGCCTCTCATCTCGCCAAGGCGACGCCTGTCATCGCCTGCGCCAAGGGCATCGAGCGCGGCACCCACAAATTCATGACCGAAGTGATCGCGGAATCCGCACCCGATGCGATCCCGGCGATCCTGTCGGGGCCGAGTTTCGCGCAGGACGTGGCGCGCGGCCTGCCGACCGCGGTGACGCTGGCGGCAAAGGATGAAACGCTCGCCCGCGCGCTGGTTCATGCACTGGGCTCTGCAACCTTCCGGCCCTACCACACCACGGACGTGCGCGGCGTCGAGATCGGGGGTGCGGCGAAAAACGTGCTGGCGATCGCCGCCGGCATCGTGGTCGGCCGCAACTTCGGCGCCTCGGCGCAGGCGGCGTTGACCACGCGAGGCTTCAGCGAACTGGTGCGGCTTGGCCGCGCCTGCGGCGCGCGCAGCGAAACCATGGTGGGCCTCTCGGGGCTGGGTGACCTGATCCTGACGTGCTCGAGCCCGCAATCGCGCAATTTCGCGCTCGGCGTGGCGCTCGGCCGCGGCGAGCAGCCGCCACGCGACAAACTCGCCGAAGGCGAATTCACAGCACCGGTGCTGATCGAACTGGCGGCTTCGCAAGACGTCGATATGCCGGTATCCCAGGCGGTGGCGGCGATCCTGAGCCGCACTTCGACGATCGACGAGGCGGTCGAGGGCTTGCTGGCGCGTCCCTTCAAGGCGGAGGAATGATTTCATTCCCGTCATGGCCGCGCTTGTCGCGCGCATCCAGGTCTTGGTAATTTAGGCTAGAAGGAAGACGTGGATGGATGGTGGACCCGTGAACTACTGGCTGGTGAAATCGGAACCTTCGAGCTGGTCATGGGACCAGCAGGTCGCCAAAGGCGCCAAGGGCGAAGCCTGGACCGGCGTGCGCAATTTCACCGCGCGGCAGAATCTGGTGAAGATGAAGAAAGGCGACCGCGCTTTCTTCTATCATTCCAACGAGGGCAAGGAGATCGTCGGCATCGCCGAGATCATCAAGGAAGCCTATCCCGACGCCACCGACAAGACCGGCAAGTTCGTGTGCGTCGACATCAAGGCTGACAAGCCCTTGAAGACGCCGGTGACGATGGCCGCCATCAAGGCCGACAAACGGCTGGCCGACATGGCGCTGGTGAAATATTCGCGGCTGTCCGTGCAACCGGTCACGGCCGAAGAGTGGAAGATCGTCTGCAAGATGGGCGGGGTGTAACGCGTCATTGCCGGGTCAAGCCCGCGCATGACGGCTGCCTATGCCGCCGCCGCCGTCACCACTTGCGCCAATAACTGCTCGCGCTTCGATTGCGAGCGATAGCCCTTCATGGTCGCGGCGAAGCGTTCGAGGATGCCGTCCTCGAAGGCGGTAACGATGGTGTCGTGCACGTAGCTCTTGCGGCAGATCGCCGGGGTATTGGACAATTCATCGGCTGCGGCGCGGACCGCTTCCAGCACCTGCCTGCGGCGGCCGCGGGCGCTTTGCGCCGGTGAAATCCGCGACAGCGATTCCAGCACCACGGCGGACGCCATCAAGGTGCGGAAGTCCTTCAGCGAAATCTTGATGCCGGCGATCTCGCGCAGGAACGCGTTGACCTGCGTGGTAGAGACCGCGCGGACGGTGCCGGAATTGTCGCGGTACTGAAACATCCGCTTGCCCGGCACGTCACGCAGGATGCCGATGGCGCGCACCAGCTTGGCGGCGTCGCATTCCTTGCGCACGGCCTTGCCGCCCTTGGCCTTGAAGGTCAGCACCAGGCAATCGTCTTCCAGCACGACGTTGGATTTCAGCAATGTGGTGGCGCCGCGGGTGCCGTTGAGGCGGGCGTAGGATTCATTGCCGGGACGGATCGCCGTGCGCGCGATCAGTTCGATCACCGCCGACAGCGCGAATTCGCGGGTCGGCGCGTCGCCGGAAAGATGCGCCGAGACGTTGCGGCGGATTTTCGGCAAGGCCGCGACCAGCCGCGCCAGCCGGTGCGCCTTGCGCTGCTCGCGAACCTTCTCCCAATCGGAGTGATAGCGGTATTGCAGCCGGCCCGCGGCGTCGCGGCCGACCGCCTGCAAATGCGAGGCTGGATCCGGAGCGTAGCGGACATGTGCGTAGGCAGGGGGCACCGCCATCGCCTTGAGTCGCTTGATGGTGCCGCTGTGGCGGATCGCTTTGCCGTTGGCGCGGATGAAGGAATAGCTTTTGCCGCGTTTGATGCGGCGGATGGTCAACTCGTTCTGGTCGCCGAGCTTGAGGCCAAGCTCCTGGGCAAGGTCTTCGACCGACGTCTGGGGCGTTGCGTTGGGCGCTCGCTTCGGCGGCGCCGCGGGTGCGACTTCCGGCAGTTGCCCCAAGGCTTTCGCCAACGCCACGGAGGGATCGGCGGATACGGGCCGCGTAGCCTCGAAATTCTGCTGATCCATCATGAGTTTAGACGCCTTGCTCCAACTGTTCTTCCGGTAATGCCGATGATCGGTCCTTGGTTCCGGCAGGCCGCTCGGCCCCGGGGAGGCCATTTAGGGGGTAATCGCCGCCAGCGCTAGCCCCGCTTTTGCGACTTACGGTTACTGGTTACCGGCAACGGCACGACCCGCTCAATAGGGTTGATTTTCCGGGCAGGCGAAACGCGATCGTGATCGCCGACGCCGGGGTCTGGCGGACGGCAACGCGAAACCGACCAGGTCGAGGATGTTTTCCGGCTTGTCCCGGCACGGCGCGGCAACGCATAATCCGCGGCAATAACCAAGACGGCTTGCGGGGCCGCGTAACCATGCCGCTTGAGTGGAGGAATCCAATGTCCGAGAAGACTTACGACGTACCCGCGGAATGGGCCAAGCGCGCCTGGGTGGACAGCGCCAAGTACCGCGAGATGTACGCGCGCTCGGTCAAGGATTCCGACGGCTTCTGGTCGGAACAGGCCAAACGGATCGGCTGGATCAAGCCCTTCACCAAGGTCGAGAACGCTTCGTTCGCGCCCGGCAAGGTTTCGATCAAATGGTTCGAGGACGGCGTTCTCAACGTCGCCTGGAACTGCATCGACCGGCATCTGGAGAAGCGCGCCGACCAGACCGCGATCATCTGGGAGAGCGACAACCCTTCCGAATCGAAACACATCACCTATCGTCAACTGCACGATGAGGTCTGCAAGTTCGCCAACATCCTGCGCACCCGCAACGTCGGCAAGGGCGACCGCGTCACGATCTACCTGCCGATGATTCCGGAAGCCGCCTACGCGATGCTGGCTTGCGCGCGGATCGGCGCCATCCATTCGGTGGTATTCGCAGGCTTTTCACCTGACAGCCTCGCCCAGCGCATCACCGACTGCCAGTCGAAGATCGTGATCACCGCCGACGAGGGATTGCGCGGCGGCAAGAAGGTGCCGCTGAAGGCCAATGTCGATGCGGCGATCGCCAAAAGCGGCGGCGTCGACTGGGTTGTGGTGGTGAAGCGCACCGGCGCACCGGTCGCGATGGATCCGGTACGCGACTTCTGGTACCACGACGCCGCCGAAATGGTGACGACGGAATGTCCGGCCGAGCCGATGAACGCGGAGGATCCGCTGTTCATCCTCTATACCTCGGGCTCAACCGGCCAGCCCAAGGGCGTGCTGCACACTTCGGGCGGCTATCTCGTGTTCGCGTCGATGACGCATCAATACGTGTTCGACTATCACGACGGCGATGTCTACTGGTGCACCGCCGACGTCGGCTGGGTCACCGGCCACAGCTATATTCTCTACGGGCCGCTGGCGAACGGCGCCACCACGCTGATGTTCGAAGGCGTGCCGAATTACCCTGACAATTCGCGATTCTGGAATGTGGTCGACAAGCACAAGGTCAACATTTTCTACACCGCGCCGACCGCGATCCGCGCGCTGATGCAGGGCGGCGACGAGCCGGTCAAGAAAACCTCGCGCAAGAGCCTGCGGCTGCTCGGCAGCGTCGGCGAGCCGATCAATCCGGAAGCGTGGGAATGGTATCATCGCGTGGTCGGTGACGAACGCTGCCCGATCGTCGACACCTGGTGGCAAACCGAGACCGGCGGCATCCTGATCACGCCGCTGCCGGGCGCGACCAGGCTCAAGCCCGGTTCGGCGACGCAGCCGTTCTTCGGCGTGGTGCCCGAAATCGTCGACGCCGACGGCAAGGTTCTGTCGGGCGAATGCCAGGGCAATCTGTGCATCGCCAAATCCTGGCCGGGCCAGATGCGCACTGTTTATGGCGATCATGCGCGCTTCGAGCAGACCTACTTCTCGACCTACAAGGGCAAGTACTTCACCGGCGACGGCTGCCGCAGGGACGCCGACGGCTATTACTGGATCACCGGACGCGTCGATGACGTGATCAACGTCTCCGGCCACCGCATGGGCACCGCCGAAGTCGAGAGTTCGCTGGTGGCGCATGATGCGGTGTCGGAGGCCGCCGTGGTCGGCTATCCCCACGACATCAAGGGACAGGGCATCTACGCCTATGTCACGCTGATGACCGGCAAGGAGCCGAGCGAGGCCTTGCGCAAGGAACTGGTGGCCTGGGTGCGCAAGGACATCGGACCGATCGCCTCGCCGGACCTGATACAATTTGCGCCGGGCCTGCCGAAAACCCGCTCCGGCAAGATAATGCGCCGCATCCTGCGCAAGATCGCCGAGGACGAGCCGGGAAGCCTCGGCGATACCTCGACGCTGGCGGATCCCGCGGTGGTGGAAGACCTGGTCGCGCACCGCCAGAACAAGAAGGGCGCCTCGGCCTAGGCCCTTCAAGAGCGAATTTCGCTCGTCTCGACCGCGCAAAATGCGCGGCGAGGGGGGTAAATCTCACGCAATCGTCAGGGACAGGCGGCCCCGCGCCGTACGTTTCCTGACGAGTGTTGTTTTCAAGTCATTTACTTTGTTTGCAACATTTCCTTTGTTGCCCCGTCTGAACTAGTCCCGGGCGCACCTGCGGAAACCGGTTGGTTAACGCACGCGGTTAAAAATACGTGCGCAAACAACCCCGGTGCGGGCTGGCGTTTTGCAAGGGTTTGCGCGGGATTTGACGGCCCCGAAGGGGGGTGACGGCAGCGAAGTGGAGAGAATGATGTCGTTGAGGATTGCGGTGGCGTTATCAGCCATCATCGGGACGGGTCTGTTGACCGTGGCGCCGGCCGAGGCGCGGCCGGATATGGTCGGTTTCCGGGGCGACTACTCGCCGGGCACGATTGTGATCAAGACCAATGAGCGCCGGCTGTATCTCGTTCTCGATCAGGGCCATGCCGTCCGCTATCCCGTCGGTGTCGGCAAGGCCGGCAAGCAATGGGCCGGCACCACCCGGATCGACGGCAAATACACCAATCCGGCCTGGTCGCCCCCGGCTGAAGTGAAGCGCGACAAGCCCTCGATGCCGAATGTCATTCCGGGCGGCTCGCCGCGCAATCCGATGGGCGTTGCCGCCATGACGCTGGCCGGCGGCGAGTATGCGATCCATGGCACCAACATGCCGGGATCGGTCGGTGGCTTCGTTTCCTATGGCTGCATCCGGATGCTGAATGCGGACATTACCGACCTCTACCGGCGCGTCTCCGTCGGCACCACCGTGGTGGTTTCGCGCTGATCCGGGCCCTTGTTCTTGGCTCCTTTGTTCTTGGCTCTTTGAGAATGCAAAAGCCCCGGCATCGCCCGGGGCTTTTTTTCGCGCCGTCGTTCCGGCACACGCGTCTCGGCGTGGGCGTAAGGCGCATCCCGGAATGACGCGGGACTAAAAATCCGAGGCAATGCCTTTGTTTTCCCAGTCGCCATAGCGCGTCGGTTCCGGGCCCTTCGGTCCCTGGAACTCTCTGGTCCCGGGCTGGGCACTGGCCTTGGCGGCCGCGGCACGGCGCGCTTCGGCCTCGACGAGCGCGCGCTGGGCCTCGGGCGTCAGCGGCTTGCGTTGCGGCGATGATTGGCCTGTTGCTGCAGGCGGCGGCGGATCGTCAGTCATGGCTTCCCGGCAAAGTTTCCTGCTGCCCGCGGCACGTCATGTCGAGGACATATCTGTGAGAATATAGTGGCGATTCTTATATTTGGCATATTCGCATGGCACAGGTGTTTTTCCTCATGATGGCATGCGCCAAACCCGCCTGACCGCCATCCCCCCACTCCCGCGTGATGTTCCCGCTCCATGCCTCCTCAAAGATTCGCTTTGCCATCCGAGGTGCCCGGTCTTGCGGCGCGGCGGATCGCGGCGGATATCCTTGATGGCGTGCTGCATAAGCGCCGGACGCTCGACGAGCAGCTCGACGGCGCCGCCGCCCATCCCGGCCTCAAGACGCTCTCCGATCGTGACCGCGCGCTGATGCGCCGTTTGGTGGCGACGATCTTGCGGCGGCTTGGCACCCTCGGCCATGTGCTGTCGCGACTGCTCGATCGCGGTATCCCGACCGACGCGCCGCGCGCGCAAAGCGCGCTTCTGATCGGTGCCGCGCAGATCCTGTGGATGGATGTGCCCGACCATGCCGCGGTCGATTTGGCGGTGCGACTGGTGCAGAGCGACCGGCGCGCCGCGAAATATGCCGGCCTCGTCAACGCCGTGCTGCGCCGCTGCGCGCGCGAGGGCCAGCCGCTGATCGACGAGGTCAAGTCGCAGACGCTCGATGTTCCGCCATGGCTGCTGGCGCGCTGGACCGCCCATTACGGCGAGACCGTCGCGCGGGCCATTGCCATCGCGATCGGGCAAGAGCCCTCGCTCGATATCACCGTCAAGTCCGACGCCGCACAGTGGGCCACGCGGCTGCACGGCGAGGTGTTGCCGACCGGGTCCGTGCGCACGCTGCTGCAGGGCCCGGTGACGATGCTGCCGGGCTTCGCCGACGGCCAATGGTGGGTGCAGGATGCCGCCGCCGCGTTGCCGGCGCGGCTGTTCGGCGACGTCGCCGGCAAGACCATCGCCGATCTGTGCGCAGCGCCGGGCGGCAAGACCGCGCAACTCGCACAGGCCGGCGCGCACGTCACCGCGATCGACCGTTCGCCCAACCGCGTCGCACGGCTGCGCGACAATCTGGCGCGGCTGGCGCTGGAGGCGAAGACCGGGGTCGCCGACGCCGTCGAGTGGCCCAAGGATAACGGCGGCGATGGCGGCGAGCGCTTCGACGGCGTGCTGGTCGATGCGCCCTGCGCCTCCACCGGGACCATCCGTCGGCATCCCGACATAGCCTGGCTGCGGCAGGATGCCGACATCGCCGCCCTGACGGCGTTGCAGAAGCGGTTGCTGCAGAAGGCGGTCGCTTTGCTCAAACCCGGCGGGACGCTGATCTACTGCACCTGTTCGCTGGAACCGGAGGAAGGCGAGCAGGCCATAGCCGCGCTTCTCGCCGCCGAAGCAACCCTGCGCCGGGCGCCGATCGAGGCCGGCGAGGTCGCGGGCCTCGCCGAGATCGTGACCGCCGAAGGCGACCTGCGCACCCTGCCCTGCCATCTGCCGCACGACGACCCCCGGCTGGGCGGCCTCGATGGCTTTTACGCCGCGCGGCTGGTTAAATCCTGAGATTACAGGGTATTGCCGCTTCGGCTGCCCGATTCGGCCGGGTTCAAGATATTTTTCAAGATATTTCAAGATGGTGTCTTGATCGCGTTTCCGGACTAAAAAGAGATTCGCAAGGGAATCCCCACATCAAGGGCAAGCGTGTCGGTCGCTCAACGCAGACGCATCTCGACGCTGATCATGGGCCGCTTCGCGCGGAATCTGATGGCGCGCGCCAGCGGCGGCTCGGTCGCGCTGTCGCGGCTGTGGCCGGGCCGCACCGACCGCCTGATCATGGCGCCGCACGATTTGCGCACCGCCGACGCCACCCGCGCGGCCGAAATCTATGCCGGCCGCTTCGTGTTCGCCGGCAAGATCGTCACCTGCCACGGCCGCTCGATCTTCGACCTCGAGCCGCCATCGGAGGATTGGGAGGTGGCGCTGCTCGGCTTCGGGTGGCTGCGGCATTTGCGCGCCGCCGATACCGCGCTCACCCGCGCCAATGCGCGCTCGCTGGTCGACGACTGGATCTCGAACACCGCGCGCAAGCGCGCGATCGGCCGCCGCGCCGACGTGCTGGCGCGCCGCGTAATTTCGCTGTTGTCGCAGGCGCCATTGGTGCTCGGCGACACCGACGGCAAGTTCTATCGCCGTTACCTGCGCGGATTGACCCGCGAAATCCGTTATCTGCGCTACACCATGCTGGATATTCCCGACGGGGTGCCGCGGCTGCAGGTGCTGATCGCGCTGTGCTACGCCTCGCTCTGCCTTGCCAACCAGGCGCGGCACATCCGCGCCGCGACGCGCAAGCTCTCCGACGAACTGCAGCGCCAGATTCTCCCCGATGGCGGGCATATTTCCCGCAACCCCGGCGCGTTGATTGAACTGTTGATCGACCTGCTGCCGCTGCGCCAGACTTTCGCCGCCCGCAACATCGCCCCGCCGCCGGCGTTGTTGAATGCGATCGACCGCATGATGCCGATGCTGCGCTTCTTCCGCCATGGCGACGGCAGTTTTGCGCTGTTCAACGGCATGAGCAACGCGCCGTCGGACCTGCTGGCGACCCTGCTCGCCTATGACGATACCCGCGGCGCGCCGATGGCCAGCATGCCGCACACCGGCTTCCAGCGCCTCGAAGCCGGGGCCATGACGGTGATCATGGACACCGGCCCGCCGCCGCCGCCGAGTGTCAGCCACGACGCCCATGCCGGCTGTCTGTCCTTCGAGATGTCGTCCGGCCCAAGCCGGATCGTGATCAATTGCGGCATGCCGGCCACCGGCCGCGACAACTGGCGGGCGTTCGCGCGCGGTACGCCGGCGCATTCGACCCTGACCTATCACGGCACGTCGTCCTGCCATTTCGTGGAACTCTCGGCGATGAAGCGGCTGTTGCAGGGCGCGCCCATCATCAGCGGCCCGACGGACGTCGAAAGCCATCGCGAGATGGTCGCCAATGGCGAACTGCTGACCACATCGCATGACGGCTACCTGGCGCAGTTCGGCGTGATCCACCGGCGCGTCTTGATGGTGGCGCATGACGGCTCCAGGCTCGACGGCGAGGACACGCTGGCGCCGGCCTCGGATGCGCGCATGAGGGGCGTCGCTACCGATTATGCCTTGCGGTTTCATCTGCACCCCTCGGTGAAGGCGAGCCGGCTCAGCGACGCGCGCGGCGTCATGCTGGTGCTGCCGAACCGCGACGTCTGGACCTTCGAGGCACTGGACGACAAGGTCGATCTGGAGGACAGCGTCTTCCTGGCGGGAACCGACGGTCCGCGCCGCACCGCCCAGATCGTGATCCAGCAGGATGCGCGGCATGCCTCCAGCATCCGCTGGAGTTTTGTCCGCTCGACCGCTTCGGCCTCGGTGACAACGGCCAAGCGCAACGCGCGCCGAGAACCGGAATTGCCGTTGTAGGAAATCGCGTTCCCCCCCCTTGTGGGGGAGGTCAGGGAGAGGAGTAAGCTACAAGCACCTGACTCGCGTCTACGCCCCACCCCACCCTCCCCCACAAGGGGGGAGGGAGATTTCCACAAGCGACCTTCCCTGGTTCCGTGACCGACAAAACCGTGCTACCCGGCGTCCTTGCCAGCCAGGACCGATGCATGACCGACCATCCGCGCCGCGTGACCCGCGCTTTACTGTCCGTATCCGATAAATCCGGGCTGATTGAATTCGCCCGTGCGCTGGCCGGGCAGGGCATCGACCTCGTCTCCACCGGCGGCACCGCGAGAGCGATCGCGGACGCGGGACTGAAGGTCACCGATGTTTCGGAACTCACCGGTTTTCCGGAAATGATGGATGGCCGGGTCAAGACCCTGCATCCGAAAGTGCATGGCGGGTTGCTGGCGATCCGCGACAACGCCGCGCACGCGCAATCCATGAAGGATCACGGCATCGCGCCGATCGACCTCCTGGTCGTCAATCTCTATCCGTTCGAGGCGACCGTCGACAAAGGTGCCGGCTTCGAGGAGTGCATCGAAAACATCGACATCGGCGGGCCCGCGATGATTCGCGCGGCGGCGAAAAATCACGATGATGTCGCCGTCGTGGTCGAAGCCGGAGACTATCAGGCCGTGCTCGATGAACTCGTGGCCAACAACGGCTCAACCACGCTCGCGCTGCGCCGCCATCTTGCGGCCAAGGCCTATGCCCGCACCGCCGTCTATGACGCCGCGATCTCGAACTGGTTCGCCGTCCAGCTCAGAACCGACGCGCCGGACTTCCGCGCCATCGGCGGCCGGCTGATTCAGCCGCTGCGCTATGGCGAGAACCCGCATCAGACCGCGGCGTTCTATCGCACGCCGGATCGCCGACCGGGCGTGACGACGGCGCGACAGCTGCAGGGCAAGGAACTGTCGTACAACAACATCAACGACACCGATGCCGCCTATGAATGCATCGGCGAATTCGATGCGGCGCGCACCGCCGCCTGCGTCATCGTCAAACACGCCAACCCGTGCGGTGTCGCGGAAGGTCCCGACCTCGTCACCGCCTATCGCAAGGCATTCGCCTGCGACACTCAGGCACCCTATGGCGGCATCATTGCCGTCAACCGTACGCTCGACGCAGATGCCGCGCGCGCCATCACCGAAATTCTGACCGAGGTCATCATCGCACCCGACGCCACCGAGGAAGCGATTGCGATCATCGCCAAGCGCAGGAATTTGCGGCTGCTGCTGGCGGGCGGCTTGCCCGACCCCCGCGGCGCCGGGCTGACCGCCAAGACCGTTGCCGGCGGATTGCTGGTGCAGAGCCGCGACAACGCCGTGGTCGACGACATGACGCTGAAGGTGGTGACCAGGCGCGCACCCACCGACGCTGAATTGCGCGATCTCAAATTCGCCTTCCGCGTCGCCAAGCACGTCAAGTCGAACACCATCATCTATGCCAAGGATCTCGCCACCGTCGGGATCGGCGCCGGGCAGATGAGCCGGGTCGATTCTGCACGCATCGCGGCCCGCAAGGCCCAGGATGCGGCCGACGAAGCCAGGCTCGCCGCCCCGATGACCAAGGGTTCGGTGGTTGCCTCCGATGCGTTCTTTCCGTTTGCCGACGGGCTTCTGGTCGCCATCGAAGCCGGCGCCACCGCGGTGATCCAGCCCGGCGGATCGATCCGCGACGAGGAAGTCATCAAGGCCGCCGACGACCACGGCATCGCCATGGTGTTCTCCGGCGTGCGGCATTTCAGGCATTGAACGGTCCATGGTCGTCCCTGCGAAAGCAGGGACCCCTAACCACAGACGTTGGTTGTGATGGAAGGTCTCTACCTTCCTGCACGAACGACACGACACGGCGTATGGGTCCCGGCTCGCGCTCCGCTTGGCCGGGACGACGTTGAAATTTGAATGCTACTCCCGCACCCTTCCCAATAGCGCCAGGCCGGCCACGAAAAACGCCACCAGCACCGCCATGCCGGCTTTCTGGCTTGCAGTCACGGCGGTGATGATCCCGATCAAGAACGGCCCGACGAACGACGTGACTTTTCCGGTCAGCGCGAACAGCCCGAAATATTGCGCGATGCGGTCTTTCGGCGCCAAGCGTATCAGCAGCGTGCGCGACGCCGCCTGCAGCGGCCCGCCGGCTGCGCCAATCAGGCATCCCAGCACCAGGTAGGCGCGTTCGGCGGCGCTCGCGAACAGCGCACCGCCCGGCGCCGGCGGCGCGACCTTGATGAACAGGATCGAATCCTTGTCCACCAGCAATATCGCAACGATCGACAGCAAAAGGATCAGCATGCTGCCGGCAATCACGCGCTTTGGCCCTAAGGAGTCGTCGAGCTTGCCGCCGAGCCACGCCCCCAGGGTGCCGGCGATCGCCAGCAGAATACCGAAGCTGCCGATCTGGATCGTCTGCCAGTTGAACGTGCCGGCGGCATAGATGCCGCCGAACGCAAACAGCGACACCAGGCCGTCGGTGTAGATCATGTTGGCGAGCAGAAACGCCGCCATCGATTGTTGCTTTGGCAGTTCGCCAAGGGTCTGCCTGAGCCCGGTCAATCCCGATCGCAATGCGTCGCGCAATTTTTGCCTGGCCGGATAATCCGGCGTCAGCGCAAACATCGGCAGCACGAAAATGACGAACCAGATGCCGGTCAGCGGGCCGGTGATGCGGTCGCCCTGATGGGTGACGGGATCGAGACCGAACAAGGGCGCAAATCCGAACAGCGTGCGGCCGGTGGCAGGGTCGGCGGCAAGGAAGCCGAGCACCAGGATCAAACTCAGGATGCCGCCGACATAGCCGGTGGCCCAGCCGGTGCCGGACAATCGCCCGATCTGCTCCGGCGGCACCAGCGTCGGCATCATCGCATTGTTGAACACGGTGGCGAATTCGACGCCGACGGTCGCAATCCCGTAGGCGAGCAGCAGCGGCGCAATCACTTTAGTGTCGCCGGGCTTGCCGAACCACATCAGGCCGGAGCCGAGCACCAATAGCGCGCCAAACGCCGCGATCCACGGCTTGCGGCGGCCGCTGGCGTCGGCGATCGCGCCCAGCACCGGCGACATCAGCGCGATCGTCAAGCCGGCCGCGGCGGTGGCAAAGCCCCACAATGACTGTCCGCTCGCGGCATCCGGCGCCACATGGGTGGCGAAATAGGGCGCGAACACGAAGGTGGTGATCAGCGTGAAATAAGGTTGCGCCGCCCAATCGAAGAAAATCCAGCTTATAACGGCGGCACGGGGCGGATAAATCTGCTGCGTTTCGGCTTTGCCCGCGACCGAATCTTTCATCGCCATACTCGAAATACCGCCGAATCACGAGGAGGCGTTTTGCCTGCAGCGACGAACCCCATATAGCATCCGCGGACGCGATGGTATGTGCTAGCACCGGATTGGCTTCAACCTGCAACGGAATTTGATGACCATTTTTGCAACCGAGCGGCGCCGGATATTCGCAGGCCTCCTGCTGGTGGCCGCAGCTTGCATGCCGGCGGCGGCGCAGGATTACCGTGACTTTCACACGCCTCCCGCCACCACCACCATCCATGCCGTTGCCGCCGAACACGGCGTGGTGGTCGCGCAGGAGAAAATCGCCGCGGACATCGGCGCCGATATATTGAAGCGCGGCGGCAATGCGGTCGACGCCGCGGTGGCAACCGCCTTCGCCATGGCCGTGACCTATCCGCGCGCGGGCAACATCGGCGGCGGCGGCTTCATGGTGATCCATTCCAGGGATCGCGGCGAGGATATCGCGATCGACTACCGCGAGACCGCGCCGGCGGCGACCACGCCCGGGATCTTTCTCGGGCCCGACGGCAAGCCCGATGCCGCAAAGTCGCGCGAATCGGCACTCGGCATCGGTGTCCCCGGCACGCCCGCCGGTTTGGCGCTGGCGCTGGAGAAATACGGTTCGGGTAAATTCACGCTGGCGGATTTGCTGAAACCCGCAATCGACCTGGCCCGCGACGGCATCCTGGTCGCCGACGACATCGCCGACACGCTGCCGGACGAGCATCGCTGGCTGGCGCGCTGGCCATCGTCGGCGAAACTGTTTTCCCGCGCCGACGGCACGCCGTTGCAAGAAGGCGACAGGCTGGTGCAGACCGATCTGGCGGCGACGCTCTCGGCGATTGCCAAACAGGGGCCGCGCGGCTTCTACCAGGGCCCGGTTGCGGAAAAGCTGGTGAGGGCGATCGGCGATGGCGGCGGCATCATGACGCTGGATGATCTCAAATCGTACCGGGCGACCATCCGTGAGCCGTTGCGCGGCAGCTATCGCGGCTATGACCTTGTCTCGATGCCGTTGCCGTCGTCCGGCGGCGTCGTGCTGTTTGAGATGCTCAATATCCTCGAGGGCTTCCCGATGTCGGACATGAAGCAGGGGACGGCGCCCTCGCTGCATGTGATGATCGAAGCGATGAAGCGCGCCTACGCCGATCGCGCGCGCTATCTCGGCGATCCCGCCTTCGTCAACGCGCCGATTGCAACCCTGATTGCGAAAGACTACGCGGCCAGGCAGCGGGCCAGCATCGATCCCGATCATGCGACGCCTTCGACCGAGGTGCTGTCGCCGCCACGCGAGGGCAGCAACACCACGCATTTTTCCGTAGTCGATAGTTCGGGCAACGCGGTCAGCAACACCTATACGCTGAATTTCCCCTACGGCGTCGGCCTGGTCGCCGAAGGCACCGGCGTGCTGCTCAACAACGAGCTCGACGATTTCACGGCGGCACCGGGCGCATCCAACGCCTTCGGCCTGGTGGGGTTCGAGGCCAATCTGCCCGGCCCCGGCAAGCGGCCGTTGTCATCGATGACGCCGACCATCGTGCTCAAGGACGGCAAGCCGGTGCTGGTGACGGGCTCGCCCGGCGGCAGCCGTATCATTTCGACGGTGCTGCAGGTGATCGTCGACGTACTCGACTATCACATGGATATCGCCGCCGCGGTGGCCGCACCCCGCCTGCATCATCAATGGCTGCCGGACGAGGTAAGAACCGAGCATGGCTTTTCCGATCAAACGCTGGCAGCCTTGAGGGCGATGGGCCATCGCGTGGTCGAGCCGATGGGCCAGACCTCGGCCAATTCGATCGCCGTCACCGAACACGGATTGCTCGGCGCGCCCGATCCGCGCCTCCGTGGCGCGGAAGCGGCGGGAGAGTAGCGCAAAAGCACAACCGGCGAGAACCACTCGCAAGGAGGAACGATGACGTCACTCAAGGGCAAGACGATGTTCGTATCCGGCGGCAGCCGCGGCATCGGGCTGGCGATCGCGCTGCGCGCCGCGCGCGATGGCGCCAATGTCGCGATCGCGGCCAAGACCGCGGAGCCGCATCCCAGACTCAAGGGCACCATCTATACCGCTGCCGAGGAAGTCCGCGCCGCCGGCGGCCAGGCGCTGCCGGTGCTTTGCGATATCAGGGACGAAACGCAAGTAATGGCGGCGATCGACAAGACCGTCGCCGAATTCGGCGGCATCGATATCTGCGTCAACAACGCCAGCGCCATCAGCCTGACCGATTCGCAGATGACCGACATGAAGCGGTTCGATTTGATGATGGGCATCAACACCCGCGGCACTTTCATGGTGTCGAAATACTGCATCCCGCATTTGAAGAAGGCCGGCAACCCGCACATCCTGATGCTGTCGCCGCCGCTCGACATGAAGACGAAATGGTTCGAGCACTCCACCGCCTACACGATGGCGAAATTCGGCATGAGCATGTGCGTGCTCGGCCTGTCGGGCGAGTTGAAGGCCGCAGGCGTAGCCGTCAACGCGCTGTGGCCGCGCACCACCATCGCGACCGCCGCGGTCGGCAATCTGCTCGGCGGCGACGCCATGATGCGCGCCAGCCGCAAGCCGGAGATCATGGGCGACGCGGCCTATGCGATTTTCACCAAGCCGTCCCGCGAATTCACCGGGCAGTTCTGCATCGATGGCAAGATACTGAGCGCCAGCGGCGTCCGCGACTTCGAGCATTATCGCGTCGATCCCACGGTGCCCTTGATGTCGGACTTCTTCGTGCCCGACGATGACGTGCCGCCGCCGGGCGTCACCGTGATGGCGCTGCCGTCGGTCGGCGGAGTCCAGAAGGCGGGCTAGCCGCGACGCGTAAGGAAAATCCGTGGTTTCGCGAAAGCTGGTCGCAAGCGTCTTGGTTGTGGCGGCATTGGCCGCGGCAGGCGTCGTGTTCCGTCCCGATCGCGCCATCCGCGTCGCGACCGGCGTGGTGGCGCATAATGTCTGCTCGAAGACCTTTGTTTCCGGCCTCGATCCGCAAACGGTATTTACCGAAACCACGGATCGCGAGGGCCTCCGCCGGTTACGCCGGGGTTTGCGATATAGCGTCGATCGCGCCGGCAAAATCGTCGACGCGTCACTGCTGGGCTGGCTTGGCAGCCGCGCGGCATTCCATGATGGGTTCGGCTGCGTGCTGCTGCACGGAGCCAGCGAGCCTTACATTCCCAAGAGCGACATCGACGCGTTGAAGGCGGCGAAAAATCCGCCGCTGCTGCCGGAAATCGCCGGTGCATCCGTTGTCGAACCGTCCGATCCAGCATTGAAGGCCGCGCTTGATCATGCCTTCGAAGAACCGGCAACACCGCCGTTTCGCCGAACCAAGGCGGTGGTGGTGGTGCATGACGGCAAGGTCATCGCCGAACGCTATGCCGACGGCATCGGCGTCGATACGCCGCTGCTTGGATTCTCCATGACCAAGTCCGTGGTCAACGCGCTGCTCGGCATCCTGACCGAGCAGGGCCGCATCTCTCCGTCGCTGCCGGCGCCGTTCCCGGAATGGCGGGCCGCCACCGACCCGCGCCACGAGATCGAGGTCGAGCATCTGATGCGCATGACCACGGGGCTTGCGCTCGATGAAACCAATTCCGGCTTCGATCCTTCCAGCCAGATGATCTACCTGCACAACGACATGGCCGGATTTGCCGCGAAGGCCGCCATGATCGCCCCGCCGGGAACGCGATGGGCTTACAGCAGCCCCACGACGCAGCTGTTGGCGCGGATCATCCGCGACATCACCGGCGGCCCCGAGCAGACGCTGGCGTTCGCGTGGCGCGAGTTGTTCAACCCGCTGGGGATGCAAACGGTGACGCTCGAGTTCGATGGCGCCGGCACGCTGCAGGCGTCGACTTACATGCTGGCCAGCGCCCGCGACTGGGCGCGGTTCGGGTTGCTTTACCTGAACAACGGCGAGGTCGGCGGCAAGCGCATTCTGCACGAGGACTGGGTGGACTTTTCCGCCGCGGCAACCCTCGGCACCGATTATGGCGCCGGGTTCTGGACCAATCGCAGCGAACATCCCGATGCCAAGGGACGTGTCCGGCTCGGGATGCCGCACGACGCATTCTTTGCCTCCGGCGACCTCGGCCAGCGCGTCGTGATATTGCCGACGCAGCACATGGTGATTGTGAGGCTCGGCGACGCCGTCGATCCCACCGGCGACATCCGCGGTCTCGGACGCCTGGTCAAGGAAGCGATCGCGGCGACCGGGCGATGAACCGTTAGCGCCCCACCGTATAGGGCCCGCCCTTTTCGAGCGCGCGCTGATAGGCCGGGCGGGCGTGAACGCGTTCGAGGAACGCCATCGCTTTGGGATGGCCCTGATCGAGCCCGGCGCGCGCCGCGGCCGCTTCCAGCGGAAAGCTCATCTGGATGTCGGCGGCGGTGATCTCGCTGCCGGCGAACCATTGGCTTTTTTCGAGCTCGCCTTCCCAGAACGCCATGTGCTGCTTGAGCTGCGGATTGACCAAAGCGGTCAGCGCCTGATTGGAGACCTTGCGGACCAGCGGACGCAGCAACGCCGGCGCGCGCTTCGGCATCAGCGTGAACAACAACTTCAGCAGAAGCGGCGGCATCGCGGACCCTTCGGCATAGTGCAGCCAATAGGTGTAGCGCAGCCGCTCCGGGGTGTTGGGCGGCGGGATCAGCCGCCCCTCGCCATAGGTGCCGATGATGTATTCGATGATCGCGCCAGATTCGGCGACGGTGTTGCCATTGTCGGTAATGACCGGCGACTTGCCGAGTGGGTGGATCGCGCGCAGCTCGGCCGGAGCGCGCATGTCCGGCTGACGCTGATAGCGGACGATCTCGTAGGGAACCCCAAGTTCTTCCAATAGCCACAGCACGCGCTGGGAGCGGGAATTGTTGAGGTGATGGACGGTGAGCATGGCGTTCCCCCGAAGCTTTGGCGCGTTTGTCTGGTGGTGCCAGCCGGGGACCGGAAAGTCGAGACGCCCCAAGCGAACCTAATATTACCCGGATATTATTGACAAGACTAATTTACCCGGATAAATCCAAGCTTCAAATGAGGAGATTCGTTTTGGTTCTGCAGCCCGACATTGCCACCATTGCCTTCGACGGCAGCCGTTGCATCGCCTCCGGCGACCTGCGCGACGTCGCCCGAGCGGCGAAAGAGCTGCTGGAGCGGCGCAAGGATGCGTCGATTCTCGTGTTCGACGGCGGCACCAGCCATCCGATCGATATCGATTTTCGCGGCACCATCGACGATGTCCTGGCGCGGCTGCCTAACAACAACGACGCGACCCCCACCAGTGACGATGCCGCACCGGCCACCCCGCGTGGTCCGGGCCGGCCGAAACTAGGCGTGGTCGCACGCGAAATCACGTTGCTGCCGCGGCACTGGGACTGGCTGGCGCAACAACCCGGCGGCGCCTCGGTTGCGATTCGCAAACTGGTCGAGGAGGCGCGGCGGACCGGCGAGGAGGGGAATCGCATCCGGCAGGCGCAGGACGCAGCCTATCGTTTCATGTCCGCCATGGCCGGCAACGCACCGCATTACGAAGACGCGATCCGCGCGCTGTTCGCAGCAGACGCCACCGGTTTCGAAAAATTGATCGCCGGATGGCCCGCCGATGTGCGCAGCCACGCCTCGAGGCTGGCAGAACGAGCCTTTCGCCGCCATCCGCAGGCGCGCAGCGGTTGATCCCGCAGATACGAACCGATAGGCTGGTTAGATGATAGGGATCATATAAGAACCGTCATCATTGCCCAGGGAGACCGCCGTGAGCTCAACCGCCCCGCAATTCATGTTCGATTTCGGCAGCCCCAACGCCTTCCTCAGCCACGAGGCCATCCCGGCGATCGAAAAGCGCACCGGGGTGAAATTCGACTATGTGCCGATTTTGCTCGGCGGAATCTTCAAGGCTACCAACAACAAATCTCCCGCCGAAACGCTTGCCGGCGTCAAGAACAAGCGCGAATTTCAGGCGCTCGAGACGGAGCGGTTTGTCCGGCGGTTTAAGGTCCAGCCCTATGTCTGGAATCCGTTCTTTCCGGTCAATACCCTCAATTTGATGCGGGCCGCCATCGCAGCACAGCTCGAGGGCGTATTCGAGAAATATGTCGATGCCGCGTTTCACCACATGTGGCGCGAGCCAAAGAAGATGGACGATCCCGAGATCGCGCTCAAAGCGCTTACGGCCTCCGGCCTCGATGCGGCAAAGCTGTTCGCCCGCGCGCAAGAGGCCGACCTCAAGGCGAAACTGATCGAGAACACGCAAGCCGCCGTCGAGCGCGGTGCGTTCGGCTCGCCAACCTTCTTCGTCGGCAAGGAAATGTTTTTCGGCAAGGAGCAGTTGCGCGAGGTCGAGGAACTGATTTCAGGCAAGTGATCCCATCATTGCGGGCGAAGCGAGGCAATCCAGCTTCTTGCTCATTTGGAAATGGATTGCTTCGTCGCCCTGCTGCTCGCGACGACGAGGGCAAGTGGAGAACGTCAAATGCAAAAGCGCAACGCAACCGTCGCGGTGATCGGCGCCGGCGACTATATCGGCGCCGAGATTGCCAAGAAATTCGCCGCCGAAGGATTTACCGTGTTCGCGGGACGGCGCGACGGCGCCAAGCTCGAGCCGCTGGTCCGGGATGTCGAAGCGGCGGGCGGTTCGATCGTGGCGCGCACGCTCGACGCGCGCAAGGAAGACGAGGTCGCAGCTTTTCTCAACGACGCGGACAAGCTCGCGCCGCTGGAAGTCTGCATCTTCAACGTCGGCGCCAATGTCAATTTCCCGATCCTGGAGACCACCGACCGGGTGTTCCGCAAGGTGTGGGAAATGGCCTGCTGGGCCGGCTTTCTCGCCGGCCGCGAATCGGCACGGCTGATGGTGCCGCGCGGCAGGGGCAACATCTTCTTCACCGGCGCCACCGCCTCCCTGCGCGGCGGCAGTGGGTTTGCGGCCTTCGCCAGCGCCAAATTCGGGTTGCGCGCGGTGGCGCAATCGATGGCGCGCGAGCTTGGACCGAAGAACATCCATGTCGCGCACCTGATTATCGATTCCGGCGTCGATACCGCCTGGGTACGCGAGCGCCGCGCGCAGCTCTGGGGCAAGGAAGCGCTCGACAATCCGGATTTGCTGATGCCGCCGGCATCGGTTGCCGCCTCCTACTGGCAACTGTATCAACAGCCGCGTAGCGCCTGGACCTTTGAGCTTGAAATCCGTCCGTTCGGGGAAAAATGGTAGAGCTACCTTATTCGCTCGTCATGGCGGGCCCGACCCGGCCATGACGGCCTCCTCCATCTCATCCCAACTCCGCTGATTGAGCCGAGAACAACAAGGAGCTTCCAAATGCGTATTCTCGTGGTCGGCGCCGGCGCCATCGGCGGCTATTTCGGCGGCAGGATGCTCGCGGCCGGCAGCGATGTGACCTTTCTGGTTCGCCCCAGACGCGCCGCTGAACTGGCTGACGCCGGTCTCGTGATCAAAAGTCCCCTTGGAGACGCGACGCTGAAGAATCCGCCGACGGTGCAGGCCGACAAGCTCACCGGGAAATTCGACGTGGTCTTGTTGAGCTGCAAGGCTTTCGATCTCGACGACGCGATCAAGTCGCTTGCGCCGGCGGTCGGACCGCAGACATCGATCATCCCGCTGCTCAACGGCATGCTGCACCTCGATGTACTCGACGCGAGATTCGGCCGCGAGCGCGTGCTGGGCGGCCTCTGCGCCATCGCGGTCACGCTCAACGACAAGCGTGAGGTGGTCCATCTCCAGCCGATGCAATCGCTCAGTTTCGGCGAGCGCGACGGTAAAATGTCCGACCGTGTCCGCGCTATCGCCGAAGTCATGGCTGCCGGCAAATTCGGCGCGGTCGCCAGCGAACATGTCATTCAGGAGATGTGGGAGAAATGGGTGTTCCTCGCCGCGCTGGCCGCCTCGACCTGCCTGATGCGCACCTCGGTCGGCAACATCCTGGCTGCACCGGGCGGCAAGGACTTTCTTCTCGGCATGCTCGATGAATGCGGTGCGATCGCGACGGCCGAAGGCCATGCGCCCCGCGCGCCATTCCTGGAGCGGACGCGCGGCATGTTCACCGCGGAAGGATCGCCGATGACGGCATCGATGTTCCGCGACATCAGAGCGGGCGCACCGGTCGAAGCCGATCACGTGATCGGCGACCTGATCGCGCGCGGCGATGCCGCCAAGGTGCCCGTGCCCAAGCTGCGCACCGCCTACATCCATCTCAAGGCGTATGAGAAGCAGCGCGGCTGATACTTACCCTCACCTTGAGGGGGGAGGGTCGACTATAGATGCGCGAGATAATGCGCGAGCGCGGTGATCTCTTCTTCGCTGAGCGGATAGGCGACTTCGGCCATCGCCGCCATGCCGCCGCCGGATCGTACGCCTGACTTGTAGTCATGCAGCGCCTTGATCAGATATTCCTCGCGCTGGCCGGCGAGGCGCGCCACGGCCTTGGTTCCCGCAAATGAATCGGTGTGGCACGACGCGCAGCGCCGTCCCACGGCCGCCTGCGCGCCCTTTTTGGACAGGTCGGGATTGTCGTCGGGTGCCGATGCCCTGGGCGGCGTCAGCGAAGCGAAGTAGGCGCCGAGATTGCGGATGTCATCATTGTTGATCTGCTCGACAATCGGCTGCATCTGCTCGTTCCTGCGGCTGCCGGCACGAAAGAAAACCAGCTGCCACTGAACGAACTGATCGGGCTCGCCGGCGAGCGAGGGGATGTTCTCGGTCTGCGAAATGCCGGCTTCGCCGTGGCAGCCGACGCACAATTCGGCCTTTTCCTTGCCCGCGGCGATGTCGGCAGCCCGGGCCGAAAGGCTCGCAAGCGCCGATAATCCCAAGGCAAGGCCGAGCAGCGCATTGATACCAATTTGGTGGCGCATGATCGGCATTCCCGCTCTCATTTAATTTGTCATTCCGGGATGCCACTTGGCGCTGGCCCGGAATGACGGAGACGTTAAAAACGCGAAACTGCGGCCACTCGTTCCCGAGCGGCCGCAGCCTGCAGTGAATCGGCGCTTATTTCTTGTAGCTGATGCGATAGATCGCGCCGGCCCAGTCATCCGCGACCAGGATCGAACCGTCCTTGTCCAGAATGATATCGTCGGGGCGGCCGATATAGCCCTGGTCGCCTTCGATCCAGCCGGAGGCAAACACCTCCTGCTTGGCGTTCTTGCCGTCAGGACCGACGATCACGCGCATGATCCGGCCACCCTGATATTTGTGCCGGTTCCACGAGCCGTGTTCAGCGATCAGGATGTTGTTCTTGTAGTCGGCGGGAAACTGACTGCCGGTGTAGAACTTCATGCCGAGCGGAGCCACGTGCGCGCCGAGGTTAAGCACCGGCGGGGTGAATTCCGAACATTTGTGACCCATCGCAAACTTGGGATCCGGCGTATCGCCCTGGTGGCAATAGGGATAGCCGAAATGCTCGCCCGGTTTCGAGATCATGTTGAGCTTGTCGCTCGGCATGTCGTCGCTCATCCAGTCGCGGGCGTTTTCGGTGAACCAGTATTTGCCGGAGCGTGGATCGACGTCGCCGCCGACGCTGTTGCGGACGCCAAGCGCCACCAGTTCAGCGTTGCCGGTCTTGGGATCGACGCGGCGGATCTGCGACACGCTGGTCGGTGGAATCCCGATGTTGAAGGGAGGTCCGAACGGCACGTAGAACCAGCCATCCTTGTCGGCGGCGAGGTACTTCCAGCCGTGCGCCGCATAGGACGGCATGTCGTCATACACGACCTTGCCGTCGCCGAGCTTGTCGAGATTGGCTTCGGCGTTTTCGTATTTGATCAGCTTCTCGACCGCGATCACGTAAAGCGCGCCGTCGCGAAACGCGAGGCCGGTGGGCATGTTGAGCCCTTTGAGGATGGTCTTGACCTCTTTCTTGCCGCCATTGTCGGTGACGGCATAGACGTTGCCGAGGCCGAACGAGCCGACGAACAGCGTGCCCTTGTCGCCCCAGGCCATCTGGCGCGCCGCCAGCACGCCCGGTGCGTAGACTTCGATCTTGAAGCCTGGCGGCAGCTTGATCTTCTTGATCAAGGCCGCAAGTTCGGCCTCCGATGCGCCGGTCGGCGGACCTGAGGGCGGCGCGAGGCCCTTTTGGGCTTCGGTCTCGTCGCCGAGGAACCAGTCGTCCGGCGGATGGGTCCAGAATTCCTTGGTGCCGGACTGATAACTGTGGAGAGCCTTTTGTTGCGCGCTGGCCTGGCCGGCCCCAGCAACAACGATGATTGCTGCGAGCGCAAAAACGGATCGATTGAAAGCCGATTTCATCGCGTCACTCCCTATGCAGCCAAGGCGGCTGCGCTTGTTTTATTTGAACGTTCTCGAGAGACGAACTTTTTGGTCTGCCGTGAGGTTTGTCAGACCGCAAAATGCTATCACATCTCCGTTGCGAGAGAAGCGCGCGCCGCGCGGCCCTGTCAGACCCGAACGAATTAAGAAGAAATTTCTTCAGGCTTGCGGTCGCGTGGTAGTTTCGTACTCGGGAACATGCACTGCGATATCGTTCGCTGCGCCGCAGCTATGTTCGCATTGCGACATTTGCAGCGCGAATTTTTAGGAAGCGAGTGGGAATCGTGCGCGTTTTCGTTCTGGGCGGGACAGGTTCCATCGGTTCTGCCGTGGTGCAGGAACTGGTGCAGCGCGGGCACGAAATCTGGGGCCTGGCGCGATCCGAGGTGTCGGCGGCGAGACTGCGGGAATTGGGGGCCATGCCCGTCGCTGGCGACGCCGCAGCACCTGAGGTATGGGCCGCAAAACTCCTGCAAGTCGACGCGGTCATTCACGCCTCCTGCGATTTCAATACCGGGATGGACGCGATCGATCGTCATCTGCTCGACGTGCTGCTTCCCGCGCTCGCCGCGCAGCCGAAAAGGCCGCGTTTTATTTACACCGGCGGTTGCTGGCTGTTCGGAGCGGCCGGCGACGATGTCGCTACGGAGGAAACACCGTTTCATCCGCTTCCAGATTTCGCGTGGATGGTGCCACATCTGCGGCGAATTCTTGAAACGGCGGAAATCGATGGCATCGTTATCCACCCGGCGATGGTCTACACGCCCGGCGGCGGCGTCTTCCTTCGTTTCGCCCGCGAGGCCATCGAGCGCGAAGCGATCCGAGTGGTGGAGAGCGAGGCAGTGCGCTGGCCGCTCGTTCATAGCCGGGATCTTGCGAATCTCTATGCTCTGGCGCTCGAGAAAGCTCCCGCACGATCGAGCTATATCGGTGCTGCGATCGATGGACTGGCGGTCGGCCGCATCGCGCGCGCCTTCGCGATGCGCCGTGGCACGCGGCGTCAGCAGCCGCAGATCATTCCCGCGGAAATGATCGCGGCTGAGCTTGGCGCATGGGCCAAGGGCTATGCGCTTGACCAGCGGCTGAGCGGCGCGAAGGCGCGACGCGAGCTTGGATGGAAGCGAGCATCTCGAGCCAGAACGAGAAATCGCGCTGCTTCCGTGACGGGCGTGGAAAACGAAAAGCCCGCCGATACGCAGCGGGCCTTCGTCAAACTTTGTCAATTTTGAAAATCTGGAGCGGGCGAAGGGGCTCGAACCCTCGACCCCGACCTTGGCAAGGTCGTGCTCTACCACTGAGCTACACCCGCATCCGAGAGATTGACGGCGATTGCTCCCCGGCAACGGGCAAAGCTATGCCAAATGCGGTCCGTGAATGCAACAGGCCGGACGCGGGCCCGAACCGGCCGTATCGTCCGATATCGGAGCCAATTCACATAAAACAGCCCGAAAGCGGGCGGGCAGCGTTCCGCGGATTGCAAATTGGGCTTGCAACCGCCAATTAAGGCTGGGCCGTGCTAGAACGGGCCCAATCCGCAAGACATCCGGGCCAGGACACAGACGAGGATCGCGTGACGATAGTAGAGCAGGGCAGCGGACCGGCGCCGCAGGCGGCGTCCGATCTGATCAAGGAAACGACCACCCAGACGTTCGTCAAGGACGTCATCGAGGAATCGAAGCGCCAGCCGGTGCTGATCGACTTCTGGGCGCCGTGGTGCGGCCCCTGCCGCCAGCTTACGCCGATCATCGAGAAAGCCGTCCGCGCCGCCAAGGGCAACGTCAAGCTGGTCAAGATGAACATCGACGAGCATCCGGCGATTCCGGGCCAAATGGGCATCCAGTCGATCCCGGCCGTGATCGCGTTCGTCAATGGCCAGCCTGCCGACGGCTTCATGGGCGCGGTCCCGGAAAGCCAGGTCACCGCCTTCATCGACAAGCTGACCGCGGGCATGCCCGGCGCGGGCGAGCCCAATATCGCTGAAATCCTCAAGGAGGCCGAGGCGGTTCTGGCCGAGGGCGATCCCGCCACCGCGGCCCAGATCTACGCCGAGGTGCTGGCGGCGGACGCCACCAACATCGCAGGCCTTGCCGGGCTCGCGAAATGCTACATGGCGACCGGCGCCATCGAGCAGGCCAAGCAAACCCTCGCCATGGTGCCGGAGTCGAAGCGCAACGATGCGGCGGTCAAGGCCGTTCAGGTATCGATCGACCTTGCCGAGCAGGCCAAGACGCTCGGCCCGGTGACCGAACTGGAACAGAAAGTCGCCGCAAACCCGCTCGATCATCAGGCGCGATTCGATCTGGCGACGGCGCTCAACGCCACTGGCAAGCGCAGCGAGGCCACCGCCCAGCTCCTCGAAATCGTCAAGCGCGACCGCAAATGGAATGAGGACAGCGCACGCAAGCAGTTGGTGCAATTCTTCGAGGCGTGGGGGCCGACCGATGAGGCCACCGTTGAGGGGCGAAAGCGGCTGTCGACGATTCTGTTCTCATAGCGCGTACTAGAGCTTCCGCGAGTTAGCATCGGGACCGCCAATGCCGATCAATGCCGATTACCGCGGGCCCGCCGACCTTCCCCAGGTGATACCGGTATTTCCGCTGCCCGGTGCGCTGCTGCTGCCACGCGGCCAGATGCCGCTCAATATCTTCGAGCCGCGCTACCTCGCCATGGTCGACGATGCATTGCGCGACGGCCACCGGCTAATCGGGATGATCCAGCCCGACATTTCCCATTCCCAGGACGAAGCCAGGCCGGCGCTGTTTCGCGTCGGCTGCGTCGGGCGCATCACCCAGCTCGCCGAGGCGGGCGATGGCCGCTACATCCTTGAACTGACCGGCATTGTGCGCTTCAAGGTGGTGGAAGAGATGTCCGTCTTGACGGCCTATCGGCAGTGCAAAGTGGATTATTTCCCTTATCTCGACGATTTCACCGCGCGCAAGGGCGAGGAAGCGGTCGACCGCGAAGCGCTGCTCGTGGTGCTGACGGATTTTCTGAAAGCCAACAACCTCAAAGTGGACTGGGAAGGCGTCGAGAGTGCGCCCAATGAAGCTTTGGTCAACGCGCTGGCGATGATGTCGCCCTACGGGCCGCCGGAAAAGCAGGCGATGCTGGAAGCGCCCGACCTCAAGACCCGCGCCGAGATCCTGATCGCGGTGACCGAGATGGACCTCGCCAGGAAGAACACCAGCGGCGATACCGGGTTGCAGTAGCGGCTCAACCAAAGCGCCGCTAGAGAAACACATGCGGTTCCATCACGGCCTGTCGACCTTGATCGTGATGCTCGCGTGCACGGGCGAGGCACATGCGCAGCCGGAACTGCTGACCGGCAGCGAGGCGTTTGGCGACTGGCGCGCCGACCGACCCGGCGTGAGTCGGCTGATCAGGCCTGAAGACTTGCCCCGGCCAGGCGCCACGCCTTCGGCCGTCAACAGCTCCCGTGTCGTTTCGCGTCCGCGCGACGCCGCTCCGCAAGTGCCTGCCGGATTCAAGATCGAGTTGTTCGCCGAGGGATTGAGCCGACCACGCCAACTGCGGGTCGCGCCAAATGGAGACATCTTCGTCGCCGAAACCGGGCCGGGAAACATCCGCGTGCTGCGGGCCGCTGATGGAGCGGCAAAACCCTCGATCAATGAGATTTACGCAAGCGGCCTGCACAGGCCTTTCGGGATCGCTTTTTTCCCCAGTGGAGATAATCCGCAATGGGTCTACGTCGCCAATACCGATAGCGTCGTCCGCTTCCCCTATCGCGCCGGCGACACCCAGGCTGCGGGAAAACCTGAAACCGTGGTGGCCGACTTGCCGCATGGGTGGGGACACTCGACCCGGGATATCGTCTTTACCACCGACAACAAGCGGATGCTGGTATCGGTCGGATCGGCGAGTAACGATGCGGAAGGAATGGGAAATCCGGCAGGCGGATTGCCGTCGTGGATCGGCGGGCATCCGCCCGGCGCAAGCTGGGGAAGCGAGACCGATCGCGCCGACGTGCTGGCGTTCGATCCCGCGGGAAAAGGCTTGGGCGTTTTTGCCACCGGTATCCGCAATTGCGTGGGCCTCGCCGTTCATCCCGACACCGGCGATGTGTATTGTTCGACCAACGAACGCGACGGCCTGGGCGATAACCTTGTGCCGGATTACGTCACGCGGGTGCGCGAAGGGGCGTTCTACGGCTGGCCGTGGTTTTACATCGGCGGCAATGAAGATCCGCGGCATCGCGAAGAACGTCCCGACCTCAAGGTAAAAATCACGATCCCCGACGTTCTGCTGCAGTCCCACTCGGCCTCTCTCGGCCTGACGTTTTACAACGCCGGCGCGTTTCCCGCCGAATACCGCGGCGACGGGTTCGCCGCCGAGCATGGCTCGTGGAACAGGTCGACACGCACGGGCTATAAAGTCGTCCGCATCCGCCTCAAAGACGGGGTTCCGACCGGCGAATACCAGGATTTTGTCACCGGCTTCGTGGTCGACGATTCCCGGGTTTGGGGACGGCCGGTGGGAGTGGCCGTTGCGCATGATGGCGCGCTCTTGGTCTCTGAAGACGGCAACGGCACGATCTGGCGGATCACGCATCCCTGAGAATTGCGTGCCCTAATAGCCCGCCACGGCCAGCGCGACCACGGCGCTTAGCGCCATCCAGCCGAAATGACGGCCCCGCAAGACCCAGGCATTGCCGACGATGCCGAAACCGTACATCACGACCATGGTCGCGATGATCCAGTGTCGCGCCGGCTCCGATGCCATCGAGGGAGCCGCGATCAGCAATATTCCGCCGCAAATCCAGCCGATGGTGCCGACCTGCCAGCATAACCGGATCAGGTTGCGCAGCCGCGGCGGCTCGATGGTAGCGCGGGCGAATACCCTGGTCTCACCGAGCACGCCGTGGATGATCGCCACCGCGATGGCGGCAAACCCCGAGCATTGCAATAGAAGATCGCGCATCGGCAACTCCCTTATCATGCTCCATACATAACTGTATGGTCTATGCCGAAGCCGCTGGCGACTGTCAATACAGTAGTGTATGGTAACTTGTCGCAGGGGTGACAGCATGACCGATCAGCTCTCGGCCGGGGACTGGCTCGACCAAGGCCTCAAGACCCTCGCCAGGAGCGGCTTCACGGCGCTGAAGGCCGAGCCGCTGGCCAAGGCGATGGGCGTATCGCGGGGCAGCTTTTACTGGCATTTCACCGACATCGGCGCCTATCACGCTGCAATCCTCAAGCATTGGCGCGAGGTCGCTGCCGAGCAGATCATCAGGGATCTCGAGGCTTCGCCGGAACAAAACCTGACGGCCGCGCTGCTGCGCCGGGCGTTCGGCGGCAGGCTGGCGCTGGAAAATGCGGTGCGCACCTGGGCAACTTTCGATCCGCTGGCGCGGACCACCGTGCAGGCGATCGACCGGCGCCGGCTGGGCTATGTGGAAAACCTTCTCAAGTCATCCGGGCTTTCGCCCGATGTGGCGCGGGCGCGCGCGCAGATTCTCTATTGGGCGTTTGTCGGCTTTGCGCTGTCCGACAAGCCGCTGTCGCAAGCAGGGCAGGCGAAAGTCGTTGCGGAACTGCTCCGGTTCGCCTCGCAATAGGCACGCGACTGCGGGCTTTGATACGATATGCTACAGATGCGAAAACCCACGCCGGAGCCGCGCATGACCACCTCGCCCGAACGCCCCGAAGCCACCGTCGATCCCAAGCTCCTGGAAATTCTGGTCTGCCCGCTGACCAAGGGGCCGCTCGAATTCGATTCGGCGCGGCAGGAGCTGATCTCGCGCTCGGCGAAACTCGCTTATCCGATCCGCGACGGCATTCCGATCATGCTGCCGGAAGAGGCGCGGAAGATCGATTAGCCGATGCGCGCCTGGACCCTTATTCCTGCGCTCGTGATGCTTGGCCTCTGCGATATGGCCGTGAACGCATCCGCCGAAGAAAGCAAGATCCGGGTCGGCGCCATCGACGCCGTGCTGACGGTCCCGCCCGATGTCGAGCACCCGCCCGTGGCACTTTTGATCGCAGGCTCCGGATCCACCGACCATGACGGCAATGGACCGCAGGTCAAACCTGCGACGTTGAAGAAACTCTCGGAGCAACTGGTCGCGCGCAAAATAGCGACGCTTCGTTACGACAAGCGCGGCGCCGGCGGATGGAAGCCGGAATTCGGGCGACCGGAGGATTTCCGCTTCAAGGATTATGTCGACGATGCAACGGCGCTGGTGAACCATCTCCGCAGCGGCGGGAAATTCTCCAAGATAGTCGTGGTCGGGCATAGCGAGGGCGGACTGGTCGCGATCCTGACGGCGCGGCGGGTACCGATCGACCGGCTTGTCTTGCTGGTCACCGCGGCACGTCGGCAGGGCGACCTGGTCAAGGCTCAGCTTGAAAAGAAAGAACTCCCCTCCGACGTGCTCAAGCCGATCGAGGCCGCCATCGACGCCATCATGGCCGGCCAGATCGTCGATCCGCCGCCACGGGGGCTGTCGATCCCCCCATCGATGCAGCCCGGGGTCGCCTCGGCCTTTACGGAAGACCCGATCGATCCGCTAAAACTGGTCGATCAGCCGACGCTGATCGTCGGCGGCGGCCGCGACCGGCAGGTGGCGCGCGTGGATTTTGCCGCACTTTCGGCGGCGTCTCCGGTGGCGAAGACGGTGTGGATTCCGGACATGAACCATGTCCTGGTCGACGTTGCCGATGAGACGGACGACCTTGAAGCCTACAACCAGCCGGATCGGGCGCTGGATGCGACCCTGGTCGATTCGGTGGCGGCTTTCATTCTCGCCGGCGGCGCGCGTTGATCGTTACAACGCCTCGCCCTTGAGCAGCCGCGGCACCTCGCCCGTGAGCCCGGCGGCCTGGCGGATGAACAGACTTTTCAGCGGTGGAGCGCGATCGACCAGACCCAGTCCGATATCGCGCACCGCGCGCAACAAACTCGATTTGTTCGAGAACAACAGATTGAGCGAATTGGTGGCAAGCCCCATCGCCATGGTATCGAACCGCCGCCAGCGCTGATAGCGATCGAGCACATCGGCCTGACCGAGGTCGATGCCGAGCCGCGCCGCGTCGACGATCACCTCGGCGAGCGCCGCGACGTCCTTCAGGCCCATATTGAGCCCCTGGCCCGCGATCGGGTGAATCACGTGCGCAGCGTCGCCGACCAGCGCCAGCCGTTCGCCGATGAAAGAGCGCGCGACGAAATAGGAAAGCGGAAACGCCCGCGGCTGGTCCAGCGTCCTGATCTCACCGAGATGCAATCCAAAGCGCTGCTCGAGTTCGCCGTGAAACTCGTCTTCGCTCAAGGCGATGATGCGCGCGGCCTCGGCGCGGTCCTCGGTCCACACCAGCGAGGAGCGCTGCCCCGTCAGCGGCAGGATCGCGAACGGCCCGGCGGCAAGAAAATGCTCCTCGGCGCGGCCGTGATGATCGCGTTCATGGCCGACCGTGACGACAATCCCGGATTGATCGTAATCCCAGCCATGGGTGGCGATCCCGGCGCGTTCGCGCAATCTCGAGCGCGCGCCGTCGGCCGCCACCATCAGGCTCGCCTCGACGATGCTGCCGTCACCGAGCGTTACATCCACGCCCTCGGGACGCGAATCGAATGTCGTCACCGCGGTTGCGCGAAGGTCGATGCCGTCGGCCTTCGCGCGTGCGACCAGCGCATCGATCAGATGACGGTTTTCGATCATGTGCGCGAACGGTTCGTCCGGCTCGACATTGCCTGCAAAGGTCAGGAACACCGGACGGGTCGCGTCTCCCAGCCTGGAATCGGTGACCACCATGTCGAGGATCGGCTGGGCGTCCCCCGCGACCTGGTCCCACACCCCGATGGCAGCGAACAGCCGGCGGCAGGCGGCGACGATGGCGGTGGTGCGCGGGTCGCGGCTCGGCCGCGTCGCCAGCGCCGGATCGGCCACGATAATTGCAATATCCGCACCGAGGCCCTGTCGCAGCGCCAGCGCCAGCGCCAGTCCCGCAAACGCGCCTCCGCCAATGACAATGCTTCGCTGTCCCGACATGTCAAACCTGCTCACTCACGCTCTTGCACTCACGCTCTTGCACCCGGAGTATAGCTGGGCGAAACAGGTTCACCAAACACCCGTCACTGCGGGACGAAGCCACGCTTCGAACCCGCAAATGACGACCCAATCGAAAGCGCGTCGATGTCCAAGGGCCTGATTGACCTGATTTCCATCCTCGATCTCGAGCCGATCGAGGTGAACATGTTCCGCGGCAACAGTCCGAAGACGAGCTGGCAGCGGGTGTTCGGCGGCCAGGTGATCGGGCAGGCGATGGTGGCCGCCTGCCGCACCGTCGAAGGCCGCCTGCCGCACTCGCTGCACTGCTATTTCATCCTGCCGGGCGATCCGCAGATTCCGATCATCTACGAGGTCGAACGCTTGCGCGACGGCAAGAGCTATTCGACCCGCCGGGTCACTGCGATCCAGCACGGCAACGCGATCTTTTCGATCATGGTGTCGTTTCATGTCAACGAGCAAGCCTCGTTCGATCATCAGGACAAGATGCCGGAGGTGCCGCCGCCGGAGAAACTCACCGCCGAAGAAGTCGCCAAGCAGCCGATGTTTCGCGATATGCCGGAATTCATCCGCCGCTACTATGAATCCGACCGCCCGATCGAACTGCGCCCGGTCGAGCTCGGACGCTATTTCGGCCAGAAGATCGAGGACGGCCGCATCCATGTCTGGATCCGCACCGCCTCGAAACTGCCGGACGATCCGGCGCTGCACATGTGCGCGCTGGCCTATGCGTCGGATTTTTCGCTGCTCGACGCGGCGATGGCGCGCTACGGCCGCACCTTGTTCGACAAGCGCATGATGCCGGCGAGCCTCGATCACGCGATGTGGTTTCATCGCCCGTTCCGGGCCGACGAATGGCTGCTTTACGCCCAGGACTCTCCGAGCGCGCAAGACGGGCGCGGCCTGACCCGCGGCATGATCTTCAAGCAGGACGGCACGCTGGTGGCCTCGGTCGCGCAGGAAGGTTCGCTCCGCGAACGCAGGTGAGGAGTGCAGCCGTTTACCGTTTCGAATTTGCGACCTGATGGCCCACGTCAAAAGGCGCTAAAAAACACTATTGATATCAATGATGTGGGTCAAAAATCCGGATCGGGCGGCGCGGGGCCATATGGCTATCGCCATTGTTTTTCGTTGGGTCCTACAACTTTTTGTGCCATTGGCGCGGAAAGATGCCAAACTTGAGCGCGGCGCGCATCAAAGCGTCGCGTGATGTCCCGGAATTTTGGAAATGAAGGCCTGACCATGAAGCTCGTTGTCGCCATTATTAAACCCTTCAAGCTTGACGAGGTGCGACAAGCGCTTACCGCGATCGGGGTCAGCGGCATGACCGTGACCGAGGTCAAGGGTTACGGCCGCCAGAAGGGCCACACCGAAGTCTATCGCGGCGCCGAATATGTCGTGAATTTCTTGCCGAAACTGCGGATCGAAGTCGCGGTCTCGTCCGAGCTTGCCGACAAGACGGTTGACGTCATCACTTCCAGCGCGCGCACCGGCCAGATCGGCGACGGCAAGATATTCGTCACCCCGATCGATCACGCCTTGCGTATCCGGACCGGCGAAACCGACAGCGACGCGCTCTAGGATCACAATGCGTCGCGTCGGTGTCGCGGCTTACCCTGGTTTGGTCCGGCGGCAAGATATTCGTTTACGGGTCGCCCCGCGAACATGAGCTGGAAGGCCTCGATATTTCGCAGCACGGCGAGGCTTGGTGGTAATTCACTATCCCAATACCTTTTCCTTGCTCTCCCGATGGGCACGATTATGTCGGGAGCCCGACCTGCCTACAATTTCATCAGGCGTGATTAGGCATTGAGCGGGCCCGATGGGCGCGGCCTAAGCGAGTTCCGATAAAGCGCGAAAAGGTCCGCTTTCATAATCCGTTAGGGAATGCGGCCGATCTGGCACGGCATTTGATTCTATGGGACCGGCTGTGCCCGCGTAGTGAATTTCTCCGCGTGGTGAACCTCAGTCGAGAACGTCCGGTCGCGTCTGGACCGGACCCAAGCGGGGATTAAGACCCATGAAAATCGTTATGGCGATCATCAAGCCATTCAAGCTCGAAGAAGTCCGTGACGCCCTGACCGCCATTGGCGTTCACGGTCTTACGGTGACGGAAGTCAAGGGATATGGCCGGCAGAAAGGCCATACGGAAATTTATCGCGGTGCTGAATACGCGGTGAGCTTCCTGCCCAAGATCAAGATCGAGGTCGCTGTAGCCTCGGACCAGGTCGACAAGACCATCGAAGCCATCACGTCCGCGGCAAAAACCGGACAGATCGGCGACGGCAAGATCTTCGTCATCAATCTCGACCATGCGGTTCGCATCCGCACCGGCGAGGCAGATGCCGCGGCACTTTGATTTCGCGCTCAACCTTATCCAATCAGGAGTAAAACAAAATGACGTTCAAGCGTCCCTATAGCGCGGGATTGGTGGCCCTCGCAGTCGGCCTGTTCGCCGCGACCGCTGCCTACGCGGAGCCAACTGTCAACAAGGGCGACAATGCCTGGATGCTGACATCGACGGTGCTGGTGCTGTTGATGACGATCCCGGGCCTCGCACTTTTCTACGGTGGTCTCGTCCGCTCCAAGAACATGCTCTCGGTGCTGATGCAGGTATTCTACACCGTCTGCATTGTCACCATCCTGTGGGCGCTTTACGGCTACAGCCTCGCCTTCACCGGCGGGTCTGACTTCATCGGCGGCTTCTCGAAAGCCTTCCTGATGGGCGTGACGCCGGACTCCAAGGCGGCGACATTCAGCGCCGACGTCAACATCACCGAACTGGTCTATGTCTGCTTCCAGATGACATTCGCGGCGATCACCCCGGCCCTCATCGTCGGCGCGTTCGCCGAACGCATGAAGTTCGCCGCGGTCGCGTTGTTTATTCCGCTGTGGGTGACGCTGATCTACTTCCCGATTGCGCACATGGTTTGGTATTGGGCCGGACCGGATGCGATCTCGGCGGCGCTCAAGGCGGTCGAAACCGCGGCGGACGGCGCTGCCAAGACGGCCGCGCAAGCCGCCTTTGAAACGGCGAAGACCGACTTCCTGGCCGACGGCGGCTGGGTCTTCAAGAAGGGCGCGATCGACTTCGCAGGCGGCACCGTGGTGCACATCAACGCCGGTATCGCCGGTCTGGTCGGTGCACTGCTGATCGGCAAGCGCACCGGTTACGGCAAGGATTTGATGGCTCCGCATTCGCTGACCATGTCCATGATCGGCGCCTCGCTGCTCTGGGTGGGTTGGTTCGGATTCAACGCCGGATCGAATCTCGAAGCCAATGGCGGCGCCGCACTCGCCATGACCAACTCCTTCGTCGCGACCGCGGCGGCGGCGCTGTCCTGGATGTTCGCCGAATGGATCACCAAGGGCCACCCCTCGGTGCTCGGCGCAATCTCGGGCGCGGTAGCGGGACTGGTGGCGGTAACGCCGGCGGCCGGTTACTCCGGTCCGATGGGCGCGATCGTGCTCGGTCTGGTGGTCGGCGTGGTCTGCCTGTTCTTCGTCACCGTGATCAAGAACGCGCTCGGCTACGACGACTCGCTCGACGTGTTCGGCGTTCACTGTATCGGCGGAATCGTCGGCGCCCTCGGCACCGGCATCCTGGTCAATCCGGCGCTCGGTGGCACCGGCGTGATGGATTACACCATCGGCAAGGTCCAGGACTACGTGTTCGCCGACCAGATGATCTCGCAGTGCTGGGGCGTCGCCACCACGCTGGTGTGGTCGGGCGTCGGCTCGGCGATCCTCTACAAGGTCGTCGATGTCATCGTCGGCCTGCGCGCCAGCGTCGAAGTGGAGCGTGAAGGCCTCGATATCACCGAGCACACCGAGCGCGCCTACAACATGTGAGTTCTCCCGGGGCGCGATCTCGCAAGATCGCGCCCAGAACTACGGTTTGGGCACATACCCGGCAATGCCCCGACCGTTGAGGGGCTTCAGCGCAAGCTGGAGCCCCTCTCTTTTTTTGGGCTCGCGCTATTCTTTTCAACGAGGCGGGGTTTGAGGGGGGCACAATCCTCGCGGAGCGGCGGCGATCCCGCAGCAAAATCGCCGCTGGCCTCGATGGTTAATCGCGTCTTAACCTCGCCGTATCTATGGTGGTCTGATCTGTTTTTGGCCGGTCTCGACCTGCGATCGGCTACCTTTAAGAGTTCTGGCGCTTCACGCATGGCAATGACCGCTTCATCCCGCGCGCCCCAGGGCGTCGGCAATCAGGAAAGCGAACGCTCGCCATTTGCCCGGGTGACCGAACTCTTGGCGCCGTATCAGCCAGCTAAGCCCTTGATTACACTATCGTTAGGGGAGCCACAGCATCCGGTTCCCGCCTTCGTCGGCCCGGTCCTGGCCAAGCACATCGCCGATTTCGGCCGCTATCCGTTGATCAAGGGCATCGAGCCGTTTCGCCGGGCGGCAGCGAACTGGCTTTCCACCCGATTCAGCCTGCCCCGCGGGATCGATCCCGAGACCGAGCTTCTGGTGCTCAACGGCAGCCGCGAGGGCCTGTTTTTCGCCGCGCTCACGGCCGTCCGCTATGTCGGCGAGCGCAAGGGCAAGCCCGCGATCCTGGTGCCCAATCCGTTTTATCCAGCCTACGGCGCCGGGGCGCGCGCCGCGGGCTGCGAAACGATCTATCTGCCGACCACGCTTGCCAACGGATTCCTCCCCGACCTCGATGCGCTCGATGATGCGACGCTGGCGCGCACCGTCGCGATCTACATCGCCTCGCCGGCGAACCCGCAGGGCGCGGTGGCCTCACGGGAATATTTCGGCCGCCTGAAAAAACTCGCCGATCGCTTCGGCTTCATGATCCTGAGCGACGAATGCTATTCGGAGATCTACACCAGCGAAGCGCCGGGCAGCATGCTGGAATGCGCCGGGCCCGATTTTACCAACGTCGTTGCATTTCAGTCGCTGTCGAAGCGCTCGAACCTGCCGGGCATGCGGGTCGGCTTTGCTGCTGGCGACAAGAACTTCCTCGGTGCGTTTCACGAGTTGCGCAATGTCGCCGCACCCCAGGTGCCGATGCCGCTGCAGCAGGTCGCGGTCGCCGCCTACAGCGACGAGGCGCATGTCGAGGAAAATCGCCGGCTGTACCGAATCAAGTTCGATCTCGCCGACCAGATCCTCGGCAATCGCTACGGCTATCATCGTCCCGCCGGCGGCTTCTGCGTCTGGCTCGACGTGTCGGCCCATGGCGGCGACGAAGCCGCGACGGTGAAACTCTACAGGGATGCCGGCGTGCGCGTGATCCCCGGAAGTTATTTGGCGCGGCGGCAACCCGACGGCAGCAATCCCGGCGCGGGCTATATTCGCCTGGCGCTGGTGCAGGACAGTGAAACAACAGCCGAGGCGTTGCACCGGCTGGTCGAAATTCTGGATTAATCGCGAAGGCCCGTGAGCATGCCGGCGATCGAACGTGTGATTCCCCTGGTCGGTCAACTGCCGGCGTCGGTCCGCGACGCGCTGGCGCGGCGGTTGCGCGAACTGGCGGGCCTCGCATTGCTGTCGCTTTCCGGGGTCGCCGCGGCGGCGATCATGACCTGGTCGGTGCAGGACCCGAGCCTCAGCCACGCCACTTCGCGCGCGATCCGCAACGTCGTCGGTTATCCCGGCGCGATCGGCGCCGACCTCCTGATGCAGATTCTTGGCCTCGGTGCCATCATGCTGATCCTGCCGGTGGCGGTGTGGGGCTGGCGCATGCTGACCCATCGCACGTTCGACCGCGAGGCGCTGCGGATTTCGAGCTGGATCCTCTGCACGGTCACGGCTGCCGGATTCGCAAGCTGCTGGCCGCATGGCGGGACATGGCCGCTGCCGACCGGGCTCGGCGGCGTGGTCGGCGACGCGCTGGTGCGCGCACCCGCCGTGGTATTCGGTCCGCCCGGCATCCTCTATCGTCTCGTGCTCGGTATCGTGCTGTGCGCCGTTGTTGTCGCAACATTCCTGGTCGCAAGCGGCATCGGTTCGCGCCCACGCGAGGAGGAATTGACGCCGATCGAGGACGATGACGCGCCATTCGTCGAAGAGGACGATCGCGGCGCGATCTCGCTCGGATGGGCATTTCATGCCGCCATGAGCGCGAAGGTGCGGCTGTGGCGATTGCTGACCCTGGCCTATGGCTGGTTAGTCGCCAGTGCGCCGGCACCACGCTCATTCGAGCGCCAGGAGCCGAATCTGGGCGGCCGCGCCAACCCATCGCTGGCGCCGGGTTCCGATGAGGATTTCGACGAAGACGATGAGGAAACCCCCGCTGCCGTCCGCGCGCCGCGCAAGAAGGCCGCGCCGCGCGCGACGGCGCGCAGATCGTCCGACAAGTTCGAACTGCCGCCGGTCTCGGTGCTGACCGCGCCGAGGGCCTCGGATCGCCAGCCGCTCAGCAAATCGGAGCTGGACTCCAATTCGCGGGCACTGGAAGGCGTGCTTGGCGATTTCGGCGTCCGCGGTGAAATCGTCAAGGCCCATCCCGGCCCGGTGGTGACGCTGTACGAACTGGAGCCCGCGCCCGGCATCAAATCGTCCCGCGTTATCGGCCTGGCCGACGACATCGCGCGCTCGATGAGCGCGCTCTCGGCGCGCGTCGCCGTGGTGCCCGGCCGCAATGCCATCGGCATCGAACTGCCGAACCCGCATCGCGAGAAGGTCTATTTGCGCGAATTGCTGTCGGTCAAGGACGGCAACGAGTCGGTCGCCAAACTTCCGCTTTGTCTCGGCAAGAACATCGGCGGCGAATCCATCATCGTCGATCTCGCGCGGATGCCGCATCTGTTGATCGCCGGCACCACCGGCTCCGGCAAATCGGTCGCCATCAACACCATGATCCTCAGCCTGGTGTACCGCCTGCGGCCCGATCAATGCCGGCTGATCATGGTCGACCCGAAGATGCTCGAGCTCTCGGTCTATGATGGCATTCCGCATCTGCTGACGCCGGTCGTGACCGATCCGAAGAAGGCCGTGGTCGCGCTGAAATGGGCGGTGCGCGAAATGGAAGAGCGCTACAAGAAAATGTCCAAGCTCGGCGTGCGCAACATCGACGGCTACAATGCGCGGTTGGTGGAAGCCAGAGCCAAGGGCGAAGAGCTGACCCGCACCGTGCACACCGGCTTCGACAAGGAAACCGGCAAAGCGGTCTACGAGGACGAGAAGCTCGAGCTCGATCCGTTGCCCTACATCGTCATCATCGTCGATGAAATGGCCGACCTGATGATGGTCGCCGGCAAGGATATCGAAGGCGCGGTACAACGGCTGGCGCAGATGGCGCGCGCCGCCGGGCTGCATGTGATTCTCGCCACCCAGCGTCCGTCGGTCGACGTCATCACCGGCACCATCAAGGCCAACTTCCCGACCCGCATCTCGTTTCAGGTCACCTCGAAAATCGACAGCCGCACCATTCTCGGCGAAATGGGCGCCGAGCAATTGCTCGGACAGGGCGACATGCTCTATATGGCCGGCGGCGGACGCATCAGCCGCGTCCACGGGCCTTTCGTGTCGGACGAAGAAGTCGAGAAGGTGGTGCGCCACCTCAAAACGCAGGGCCAGCCGGAATATCTCGAAGCGGTCACGGCTGAAGAGCCGACCGACGAAGACGGCGCGGTGTTCGATTCCACCGGCATGGGCGGCGACGGCGGCGGCGATCTGTTCTCGCAGGCGGTGGCGATCGTCAAGCGCGACCGCAAGGCCTCGACCAGCTACATTCAGCGCCGGCTCCAAATCGGATATAACCGCGCTGCCTCGCTGATGGAACGAATGGAACTCGAAGGCATCGTCGGACAGGCCAACCACGCCGGTAAACGCGAAATTCTGGTCGAAGAAGAAGAAAGCCGCTTCTGAAGGCATAAGCGGGTTAAAAGGACTGTTGGAGTTGGCTCTGTATTCTCACGGAAAAACGATATCCCCTTTTGCCGAAAGCACGATAAAACGGCCGAGAATCAGGCAGGACGACGCGTTGGACAGGAATCTCAAATTCCCGGCGGCAAAGCGATTCGCAAATCCTCGCATGCGCCCCGGGTTGGCCATGCTGATCGCGGCGTTTGTGACCGCTACGGTAATCCCGGCATCAGCCCAGACCGTACCGATCCCAAAACCCGCGCCGAAGGCCCGCGACGGCGTCCAGATGAGTGCGTCGGATTTGCAAAAAGGCCCGCTGACGACCGGGGCAACACCGGCGGCGGTGCCGAATCCGGTGATCCCCGATCCGCGCCGGAATCTGCCCGCCAATGTTTTCGCGACCTTCGATGCCAGTCAAAAGGCGCAGGCCGGCAGAGTGAGTTCCTATCTGTCGTCGCTGCAAACGCTGGTTGGAAATTTCGTTCAGGTCGGGCCCGACGGCAGCAGGACCAAGGGCGATTTTTACATCCAGAAGCCCGGCAAGGTGCGCTTCGAATATGATGAGCCGAGTCCGATCGACATTATCGCCGACGGATCGTCGGTAGCCGTGCGCGATCGCAAGCTTGCGACCCAGGACATCTACCCGCTGTCGCAGACGCCGCTGCGTTATCTGCTGTCCGATCGCATCGATCTCATGAAGGACACCAATGTCGTGAACGTGACATCGGACAGTGTTTTCACCAGCGTCACCATCGAGGAGAAGCAGGCGCTGATCGGCACCAGCCGCCTGATGCTGATGATCGGGGCCAAGGACGGCCAGCTCAAGCAATGGACGGTGACCGATCCGCAAGGCTATGACACCACGGTTGCGGTCTACAATCTGGATTCCTCGAAGAAAATCGATCCAGGCCTGTTCAAGATCGACTTCACCAATTATCCGGGATCGAACAACTAGTCCCGCTCCCATCCTGCCGCGATCGTTCGAGACGCGCGCGAAGGGTGTGATGAGACGTGTCTTTCTGCCCTTGCGCTGATACATCCTTTCCATGCGCTTCTCCCTGACCACGTGGAATATCAATTCGGTGCGCCTGCGCATCGATATCGTCGCCAGGTTTCTCAAGTCGGTGAGGCCGGATGTCCTGTGCCTGCAGGAAACCAAATGCATCGACGATGCCTTCCCGCTGAAACGCTTCAAACGCCTCGGCTATGAACACGTCGCACTGAACGGGCAGAAGGGCTATCACGGCGTCGCCGTGATCTCGAAACTGCCATTCCAGACCACGGATATCCGCACCTTTTGCGACAAGATCGATTCGCGGCACATCTCGGTTGCGTTCGGCGACAAGGCGCAGCTGTCGAAACCGCTGGTAGTCCACAATTTCTACGTGCCGGCCGGCGGCGATATTCCCGATCCCGCGCTCAATCCGAAATTCGAACACAAGCTCCGGTTTCTCGACGAGATGAAGGCCTGCGAGCCGCTGCATCCGCGCGGCGACGACCGGCATATCCTGGTCGGCGATCTCAATGTGGCACCGCATGAGAACGACGTGTGGTCGCACAAGCAGTTGCTGAAAATCGTGTCGCATACCCCGATCGAATGCGAGAAACTATTGGCGGCGCAAAGCCACGGCGAATGGGTCGACGTCGCGCGGATGCGTATTCCGATGTCGGAAAAAGTCTACACCTGGTGGAGTTACCGCGCCGCCGACTGGACGCTGGCCGATCGCGGCCGAAGGCTGGATCACATCTGGGTGTCGCGCGCGCTCAAGGACGGCGTCAGCGATTTCAGGATCACGCGAGACGCGCGTGGCTGGAACCGGCCGTCCGATCATGTGCCGGTCACGGTAACGCTCGAGGTCTGAGCGCCGTGTCCGCTTTATTCGTCGTCGCTGCATTTCGCGGAGACGGCGGGAAATGGTGCGGAGCTAAGTGCTCAGTTTCGCGCCGGCCATCACGATATCGCTGGCGATCTGGCTGGTGCGGCTGGCGAATTCATCGCGCAGCCGGCGCGCCGCGGCCGGATCGCTTTCCAGCACCCGCTGGAACAGGCTGCGCGCGATGCGAATCACCGAACAATGCTCCAGTGCGACCGCGGTAGCGGGCCGCTGCATCGGAACGACCAGCGCCAGCTCGCCGATCAACGCCCCAGGACCCGCGACGATTTCGGCGCCGCTACCGTCCTCAAAACTGATCTGGAACGTGCCATGCTGAACGATGAACCCTGAATCGGCGTCATCGCCAATCGAGAACAGCACATCATCCCGTGCAACATCACGCTGCTCGGAGCCGATCGCCAGCATGCGCAGGGCGGCCGTCCCCAACAGGCGCAGTGTCGGGACGCGCTCGAGCAGGGCAACATCATCTTCGATCGACATGCAGAACCGGATCGGGAAGCGCTTGGCGTACCATTTTTACGAATCGCCGCCCGAATCGTATCACGGCACCAGCTTGTAGCCACCGGCTTCCGTCACCAGTATCTCGGGATTGGCGGCGTCTTTTTCGATCTTCTGGCGCAGCCGGTAGATGTGGGTTTCCAGGGTGTGCGTGGTGACGCCCGAATTATAACCCCACACTTCCTGCAGCAACGTCTCGCGCGACACCGGCAACTGGCCGGCCCGGTAGAGAAATCGCAGGATCGCGGTTTCCTTTTCGGTCAGCCGCACTTTCCTGGCATTGGCGCCGGTCAGCATCTTGGAACCGGGCCGAAAACTGTACGGACCGACGGAAAACACCGCGTCTTCGCTGGCTTCATGCTGGCGGAGTTGCGCCCGGATCCGCGCCAGCAACACGGCAAAACGAAACGGCTTGGCGACATAGTCGTTGGCGCCGGACTCAAGTCCGAGGATGGTGTCCGAATCGGTATCGTGTCCGGTGAGCATGATGATCGGCGCTTTGAAGCCGCCCTTGCGCAGCGAGCGGACGACTTCGCGCCCATCGGTGTCAGGCAACCCCACATCCATCAGCACCAGATCGGGAGCGTTGGCCTTGGCGGCGTTGGCACCCTTGGCACCGGTATCGACGGCGGAGGCCTCGAATTCTTCGTGCAGTGACAATTGTTCCACCAGCGTATCGCGCAGATCGGTGTCGTCATCCACGATCAGGATCTTGCGGGCGTTGGCCATAGCGTACAATCCTTTGGAAGCGGCAGATGAGAGCGGAAAGCGCCTTCAGCCGAGCCGGTAATGGGTGGTCAGGTATTGGTTCGTCTTGAGGTAGGGAACTGTTACAGATTCACAAGCCGCGGCGCAGTCTACTCCAGAATTCCGCGGCTTTTGATGAATGTCCTGTAATGGGCGCGAAATAGGACGTTTGCAGGCCTGGCCGCAACCGCAGGGTTTACTTTCGGATGAGAAGCTCCAGTATTTCAACTACTTATCCAACCGGCCTGCGCGACCGGCCGCTGTCCGCGATCCGGATTCGCGCCGCCGCCGGCAATCCGCGCCGGGGCTGGCTCGTGGCGGGCGGCCAGACGGTGCCCGTCGCACTTGGGCGCGGCGGCATCAGGGCCGACAAGCGCGAAGGCGATGGCGGGAGCCCTAAAGGCACGTTCCGGCCGCGACAATTGTGGTGGCGCGCCGACCGCCATCCACGTCCCCGCACTTTTCTGCCGGTTCGCGCCATCAAGCCTGACGACGCCTGGTGCGAAGATCCTCGCAGCCGCCATTACAACCAGCCGATGTGGCGGGATCGCGAAAGCGGCGGCGACCGGCTCAAGCGCGACGACCATCTTTATGATTTCATCGTCGAGATCGACCACAATACCCGGCCGCGCGTCGCCGGCCGCGGCAGCGCCGTATTCCTGCATCTGGCGCGCCCGGATTTTTCGCCAACCGCCGGATGCGTTTCGATGACCAGGGCCGCGATGCTGCGATTGTTGGCGCGATTGGGTCCAAACACCAGGATTGTGATTGGATGAGCGTCATTGCGGGATCGCAAAAACAATGCTCGATCAACATCAGATAGCGGCTTCGTCGCGAACCCTGCACGATCATTGGCGAGCCGGCACAAAGTTCGGAGGACTTGAGCCGTCGCAGCGGCCGCACGACCGTGCCGAAGGCTACGCGATTCAGGCGGCAATCGAACAATACGCGGCCGGGACCCTGTTCGGCTGGAAGATCGCGGCCACCAGCGAAGCCGGACAAAAGCACATCAATGTCGACGGCCCGATGGCTGGCCGGATCTTTTCCGAGACGCTCATTGCGGATGGCGGCACGGCTTCCATGGCGGGAAATGAAATGCGCGTCGCCGAGCCCGAATTCGCCTTCAGCATGGCGATGGATCTGCCGCCGCGATCGGTTCCTTACACCGTGCAACAGGTTCTCGACGCAGTCGACACGCTTCATCCGGCGATCGAGATTCCGGATTCGAGATTCGCGGATTTTGTCCGCGCCGGAGCCGCGCAGATCATCGCCGACAATGCCTGCGCCCATTTGTTCGTTCTCGGCGCGGCGACAAATTCGAACTGGCGCACGCTCGATCTCGTCGAAGAGCGACCGGTTATCAAGCTGCGCGGAAAACAATTCATCGGTCACGGCAAGAATGTGCTCGGCGATCCCCGGATTGCGCTGACCTGGCTTGCCAACGAACTTCGTCAGCTTGGCATCCCGCTGAGAGCGGGCCAGGTCGTGACCACCGGTACCTGCCACCCGCCGTTGCCGATTCAATCGGGCGATCTGTTCGAGGCCGACTTCGGTGGGGTCGGCAAGGTGTCGGTCGCATTCAAGTAGGCGACGCTGGGCTAACGGTGCCCGAAGATCGCCGAGCCGACGCGTACATGGGTCGCGCCGAACTGAATCGCGATGGCGAAGTCGGCGCTCATGCCCATCGACAGGTTCTTCAGGCCATTGCGCGCGGCGATTTTGGCGGTCAGCGCAAAATGCGGCGCCGGCGCGTCATCGACCGGCGGAATGCACATCAGGCCCGAAATCGCCAGCCCATACTGGTCGCGGCAATCGGCAATGAAGGCGTCCGCCTCTGATGGCGCGACACCCGCCTTTTGCGGCTCCTCGCCGGTGTTGAGCTGGACGAACAGTTGCGGCCGCCGTTTTTGAGAATCGATTTCCTTGGCTAACGCCTGGCAAATGCTCGGGCGATCGACCGAATGAATGGCATCGAACAGCGCCACGGCCTCCTTCGCCTTGTTGGATTGCAGCGGCCCGATCAGGTGCAGCGCGACGCCGGGGTAAGCCGACATTAACCCTGGCCATTTCGCTTTGGCTTCCTGCACGCGATTCTCGCCGAATACGCGCTGCCCCGCCACGATTACGGGCGTGATGGCGCCGGCGTCGAATGTTTTGGACACCGCGATCAGCGTCACCGATGCCGGGTCCCGACGCGCTTGCTTGCAGGCGCGCACGATCTCCTGCTGCACGGCGGAAAGCGCGTTTGGTAAAGACGGGGTAATCGGCGGCGGGTTTTCGGCTGTCATGTCATCGGTCGGTCGTAAATTTGCCGGTTCGTTCGAATTTTACCGAATTCAGGAAAGGCTTCTTGAACCCTTCTGTCTAGCTTGCGCGCGGGGTCGGGGGACGAAGATGTCGCGCGTTACTTTCAACCGCAAAAGAGTGAAACTCAAGAAGCTTCTCGGAATCCGCGCGCGGCTCGCATTGCTGGCGCTGATCCTGGTGACGCCGTTGATGCTGGAACGCGCCCGCTCGCTTGAGGACACCCGCGCCAAGCAGATCGCACAGGCCACCCAGGAATTTTCCACGATCGCGCGGCAAAGCGTCCAGGCGCAGCGCGAAATCGTCTCCTCGGTCGAGACGATGATGAAATCGGCCGCCTACATCAGGGCCTCGGCGGGCGGCGTCAGCCGCAGTTGCGATATTCTGCGCGCGAGCATGCAGGTCGAGCTGCCCTGGATCAGAAGCATGTCGATCGTCGCCGGCAATGGCCGGGTTCAATGCTCGACATTGCCCAGCCTCGTCGGCGTGGATCTCAGCGACCGTAGCTATCTCAAAAAGGCGGTGGAGACCCGCGGCTTCGTGTTCAGCGATTATCTGCTCGCCAGAGCAGCCAAGCTGCCGATCATGACGGCGGCCTACCCGGTGGCGGCGATCGCCGCCGGCGAGGACGCGGTTATTGTTGCCGGCATCAATCTCGACTGGATGTCGAAAGTCATGGCCGACCTCGGCGGCCGTTCTGGCGTTTCGGCCGTGCTGATCGATAGCGAGGGAACCGTTGTCGCGGCACCCTTCGATCAGGCCAGCATGGTCGGCCGGGCGCTGGACAACGTGCCGTTGCTGGCGGCCATCGCCGACAAGGCGATCGGTTCGGACCAGGCCACGCAATCGATTTCATTCATCGCCGCCGATGGCTCCAAACGCGTGGTGCATTCGGCCCGTATTCCCGGCACCGGCTCGCGCCTGATCGTCAGCCTTGACGAAGCGAAGATCGCCGCGAGCATCAATCGCGAGATTCGCACGGTCTATCTGCAACTGGCGTTCGTCTGCCTGTTCGTGCTGCTCGGCGCGTTGATCGCCGCGGAGAGGCTCATCATCCAGCCGATCGAAATGATGGCGGCGATAGCAAAACGCTTCGGCCAGGGCGACTGGTCGGTGCGGGCGGCGAAAAGCCGCCTGCCCGCGGAATTTTTCCCGCTGGCCCGCGCCTTCAACACGATGGCGGCCGAGCTTGGCCAGCGCGAGCGCGAACTGGTCGCCACCAATGACCGGCTCACCGTGATGGCGTCGATTGACATGCTGTCCGGCCTCGCCAACCGGCGCGGCTTCCAGAGCCGGCTCGACTTCGAATGGATGAAGGCCCAGCAATACAGCAGCGAACTGTCGCTATTGATGATCGACGTCGATCATTTCAAGCTGTTCAACGACACCTACGGTCATCCCGAAGGCGACGTCTGCCTCTCCCGGCTCGGCGAAACGCTGGCCGGCGTGGCCGCCGAGACCAAGGGCTTTGCCGGGCGCTATGGCGGCGAGGAATTCTGCCTGCTGCTGCCGGACACCGATACGAACCGCGCGTTGCAGATCGGCGAGATGGTGCGCAGCGCGGTTCAAAATCTCGCGATGCCTCACGCCACCTCCAGCCATAAAACCGTCACCGTCAGCATTGGCGTTGCCGGCGCCACGCCGAGCGACATGCAGCGGCCGGGCGATCTGATCGAGGCCGCCGACGCCGCCCTTTATGCCGCCAAACATCGCGGCCGCAACGCAGTGGTCGAGCACGGGTTCGTGCGGATGCTGGATGGCGTCGGCAAGATCGCGCTGGCGAGCTGAGGGCACACCCACCGGCCCGATCAAGGCACTTAAGGCGTTGACCCCTCGCGGTCTTCTATGGCCTAGTCCGCCGTCATTTCGACCGGCCTCGAATCCACAAAAGCCCTTCAGATTCCATGTCCTCCGAACGCTACAACGCCCGCGAATCCGAAAAATACTGGCAGAAGACCTGGGCCGACCGGGGCATCTTCGCCACCAGGAACGACGACCCGCGGCCGAAGTATTACGTGCTCGAGATGTTCCCCTACCCTTCGGGGCGCATCCATATGGGGCACGTGCGCAACTACACCATGGGCGATGTGGTGGCGCGCACGATGCGGGCCAGGGGCTTCAATGTGCTGCACCCGATGGGCTGGGATGCCTTCGGCCTTCCGGCCGAAAATGCCGCCATCGAGCGCAAGGTCGCGCCCAAGGCATGGACCTACGACAACATCGCCTCGATGAAGAAGCAGCTTCAGACCATGGGGCTGTCGCTCGACTGGAGCAGGGAGTTCGCCACCTGCGATCCCGGCTATTACAAGCATCAGCAGAAGATGTTTCTGGATTTTCTGCGCGCGGGTCTCGCCGAGCGCGAGAAGCGCAAGATCAACTGGGATCCGGTCGACATGACCGTGCTTGCCAATGAGCAGGTGATCGACGGCCGCGGCTGGCGCTCCGGCGCACTCGTAGAGCAGCGCGAAATGAACCAGTGGGTGTTCAAGATCACCCGGTATTCGCAGGAATTGCTGGACGCACTCGACACGCTCGATCGCTGGCCAGACAAGGTTCGGTTGATGCAGCGCAACTGGATCGGGCGCAGCGAAGGCATGCTGGTCCGCTTCGCGCTCGATCCGGCAACCGCGCCCGACGGCGAGAGCGAGCTCAGGATATTCACGACGCGGCATGACACGCTGTTCGGGGCGAAGTTCATGGCGATCGCACCCGATCATCCGCTGGCGCAGGCCGTGGCTGCGAAGAATCCAGGGCTCGCCGCCTTCATCGCGGAAGCCAAACGTCACGGCACCGCTCAGGAAATCATCGACACCGCCGAGAAACTGGGCTTCGACACCGGTATCAAGGCCGTGCATCCGTTCGATGCGAACTGGAAACTGCCGGTCTACGTCGCCAACTTCGTGCTGATGGAATACGGCACCGGCGCGATCTTCGGCTGTCCCGCGCACGACCAGCGCGACCTCGACTTCGTCAACAAATATGGCCTCGGCAACACGCCGGTGGTTTGCCCTGAGGGACAGGATCCCAAGACGTTCGTCATCACCGACACCGCCTATGACGGTGACGGCCGCATGATCAATTCGCGTTTTCTGGACGGCATGACCATCGAGCAGGCGAAAGAAGAAGTCGCAAAGCGGCTCGAAAAGGAAGTGCGCGGCACCACGCCGGTGGGCGAGCGCAAGGTGAACTTCCGCCTGCGCGACTGGGGTATCTCGCGCCAGCGCTATTGGGGCTGCCCGATCCCGGTGATCCACTGCCCGAAATGCGATGTGGTGCCGGTGCCCGACAAGGACCTGCCGGTGGTGCTGCCGGAGGATGTCAGTTTCGACAAGCCCGGCAACGCGCTCGACCATCATCCGACCTGGAAGCACGTCACCTGCCCGCAATGCGGCGGCAACGCCACGCGTGAGACCGACACCATGGACACGTTCGTGGATTCGTCGTGGTACTTCGCGCGCTTCACCGATCCATGGAATGAACACGCGCCGACCACGCCGCCGGTTGCGAACCGGATGATGCCGGTTGATCAGTATATCGGCGGTGTCGAGCACGCGATCCTGCATCTGTTGTACAGCCGCTTCTTCACCCGCGCGATGAAGGCGACCGGCCATATCGACATGGAGGAACCGTTCGCCGGCATGTTCACGCAAGGCATGGTGGTGCACGAGACCTATCAGAAGGCCGACGGCTCCTACGTCACGCCCGCCGAGGTGAAGATCGAGGTCGGCGGCAACGGCAGGCGGGCCAACCTGGTCACGACCGGCGAAGACATCAGCATCGGCGCGATCGAGAAGATGTCGAAGTCGAAGCGCAATACCGTCGACCCCGACGACATCATCGAGACCTATGGCGCCGATACCGCGCGCTGGTTCATGCTGTCGGATTCGCCTCCCGATCGCGACGTGATCTGGAGCGACGAGCGGATGCAGGGCGCGTCGCGCTTCGTGCAGCGGTTATGGCGGCTGGTGAATGAATCCGCCGATATCGCCAAGGCGGCGCCGGCGGCGCGGCCGGCGGCGTTCGGTGCCGACGCGCTAGGCCTCCGCAAGGCGGCGCATGGGGCCCTGGACAAGGTCTCGACCGGCATCGAGAAGCTGCATTTCAACGTCTGCCTCGCCTACATCAGGGAATTTACCAATGCGCTGGCCCAGGTGCTGGGGCACGGGGGGCAACCCTCGCCGGATCTGGCGTGGTCGGTCCACGAGGCCGCGGTCATCCTTGTTCAACTGTTCTCCCCGATGATGCCCCACCTGGCGGAGGAGTGCTGGAGGGTCTTGGGGCAGCCGGGCCTGGTTTCGGAGGCCAATTGGCCCAAAATCGAACGCGATTTGCTGGTTGAAGACACGGTGACGCTGGTGGTTCAGGTCAACGGCAAGAAACGGGGTGAGGTTACGGTGGCGCGCAATGCCCAGAATCCGGAAATTGAGGGTGCCGTTTTGGCCCTCGATGCGGTAAAACAGGCGCTGGCCGGCAACCCCGTCCGCAAAGTGATCGTGGTGCCCATGAGGATTGTGAATGTCGTTGGCTAGCATCCGCATCGCCGCTCGGCTTGTTGCCGTAGCCGCCCTGGCGGCGCTGACGGCCGGCTGTTTCCAGCCGATGTACGCTGCCCACACCGACGGCACGCCGGATTTACGGGAGAAACTGCTGGGGGTGGAGGTTCCTCCGCTCAATTATCCCAACGCCTCGCGCGAAGCCCGGCTCGGGGTGGAGATCCGCAACGCGCTGGCGTTCAAGATGTACGGCAACGCCACCGGCATGCCGCCAACCCACCGGCTGGAGATCAAGCTTGCCACGAACCACTCGTCGCTGATCGTCGATCCGGCCACGGCGCTGCCGTCGATTGAAAGTTACGGCATCAATGCGCAATACAACCTGATCGACATCGCGTCGAACAAATCGGTGATGACGGGCAGCACGTTCACCCGCGTCTCCTACGATATCCCCGGCAGCTACCAGCGCTTCGCCCGGGCCCGGGCCTTCCGCGACGCCGAGGATCGCGCGTGCCAGGAAATCGCGGAGAATATCCAGACCCGGCTGGCGTCGTTCTTCTACGCCGGCACCTGATCGGTCGTCATTCCGGATCCACGCGAAGGCGCGCGTCCGGCAGCGGCGAACCCAACTCCAAAAGGGCTGCAAGTGGTCGCGCTTCGCGGAAAAGAGATCGACGCTTTTCTGTCCCGACCCGATCCGGCACGCCCGATTATCCTGCTCTACGGTCCCGATGCCGGGCTCGTGCGTGAACGCGCCGAGGCCCTGCTGGCGTCCGCGGTCGACGACCCCAGCGATCCGTTTTCGCTGGTCCGGCTGGACGGCGACGAACTTTCGGCCGAGCCGTCACGGCTCATCGATGAAGCAATGACGGTGCCGCTGTTCGGCGGACGCCGCGCCATACGCGTCCGCGCCGGCTCGCGCAGCTTCGCCAGCGGCATCGACACGCTGGCCGAGCAGAATTTGAAGGATTGCCGCATCGTGATCGAGGCCGGCGAGCTGCGGCCCGAATCGCCGCTGCGCAAGGCCTGCGAGCGCGCCCGGACCGCGGTTGCGATCGGCTGCTATCCCGACGGCGAACGCGACCTTGCCAAACTGATCGACGACGAGTTGCGGGTCTCGAATTTGCACATTGCGCCCGACGCGCGCGCCGCCCTGATGGCGCTCCTCGGTGGCGATCGTCAGGCCTCGCGCAACGAACTGCGCAAATTGACGCTCTATGCCCACGGCGGCAGCGAAGTCACGCTGGACGACGTGATGGCGGTGGTTGCGGATGCATCCGAACTCAAGATCGATCCGATCGTGGATGGCGCGTTCGCAGGCAAGCCGGATCTGGTCGAAACCGAATTTGCCAAGGCCATGATCGCCGGCACCTACCCGGGCATGATCATCTCGGCGGCGCAGCGCCAGGCGGCGTGGCTGCATAAATCGGCGCTCGCCGTTGCGGAGGGAACACCGGTATCGACGTTGTTCGACAGCGGGTTTCCGCGGCTGCATTTTTCGCGGAAGGCAAATGTCGAAACGGCGCTGCGCAATTTCAGTGCGGCCCGGCTGGTGCTGGTCATCGAACAACTCGCCGCCGCCGCGCTGGAAACCCGCAAGCAGGCCGCGATCGCGGCCGCGATCGCGCAGCGCGCATTGCTGTCGATTGCGGTGAATGCGAAGCGAAGGGGATGAGTGACCCTCAGCTCTCCCGCTTGCGGGGGAGGGAGAAGAAAGGCGCGTCCCTACCCCTTCGTATCCAGTCTCCGCACAATCTCGTCGAGCTGCTCGAGGTTGCGGTAACGAATATGCACGGTCCCGCCAGGAGCGCGGTGATCGACGGTGACGGCCAGGCCCAACGCGTCGCTCACGCGTTTTTCAAGCGCGATCGTATCGGCGTCTTTCACTTTGCCGCCGCGGACCTTTTGCGGCTTGCGCTCGGGCACGCCCTCGACATGCGCCAGCGCCTCGGCCTGTCGTACATTGAGACCTCCGTCGACGATGCGTTTGGCCGCGGCAGCCGGATCGGGCACGCCGATCAACGCCCGCGCATGGCCCGCGGATAATTTACCCGATGCGATATAAGCCTGCACCTCCGCCGGCAATTTCGTCAGCCGCATCATGTTGGCGACATGGCTGCGACTCTTGCCGACGACCTTCGCGATCTCCTCCTGGCTGCGTTTGAATTCGCCGGCGAGTGCGTGATAGCCCTGCGCCTCTTCCATCGCGTTGAGGTCTTCGCGCTGCACGTTCTCGATGATCGCGATCTCAAGCGCGTCAGAGTCGCTGACATCGACCGGTACGATCGGTACTTCGTGCAGGCCCGCGATCTGCGATGCACGCCAGCGGCGCTCGCCGGCGACGATCTCGAAACGGTCCTGCGCGCCCTTGACCGGACGCACCACAATCGGCTGGATCACGCCGTGCTGCCGGATCGAATCGGCGAGTTCGCCGAGTTCGGCATCGGAAAAATCGCGACGCGGATTGCGCGGATTCGGTTTGAGAAATTCGATCGGCACCTTACGTTGCGCGCGCGGCCGATCCAGATGCGCGGCCTCGCCGCCGACATCTCCGATCAGACTTGCAAGACCGCGGCCCAGTCGCGAACGCGCTTCGTCGGCCATCGCCAGCTCCCTTGGACTCAACGTCACTACTCCGGATTTAGACGCCTGTGTTTTTCAGTTATCCTTCGAGGCGCGGGACGATGCCCTCGCACCGCTGGACGGCGGCATTTTCAAGGCGCGCGCAATTCACGCTCGCGCTGGATCACTTCCGTCGCAAGCTTGAGATAGGCTTCGCTGCCGACGCATTTCAGATCGTACACCAGCACCGGCTTGCCATAGGACGGCGCCTCGGAGATGCGCACATTGCGCGGGATCATGGTCTTGTAGACCTTGCTGCCCATGAACTGCCGGACGTCGGCGACGACCTGGTTCGACAGGTTGTTGCGCGAGTCGAACATGGTCAGCACGATTCCATGGATCGAAAGGTTTGGATTGAGCGTGGTGCGCACCTGCTCCACGGTCTGCAGCAATTGCGACAATCCCTCGAGCGCGAAGAACTCACACTGTAGCGGCACCAGAATCGCGTCCGACGCCGCCATCGCATTGACGGTGAGAAGATTGAGCGACGGCGGACAATCGATCAGCACGTAGGTGTAGTCGGATTCCGGGGTGGCGTTGGTGTTCAAGGCCGCGATCGCGTCGCGGAGCCGAAACGCGCGGTCGCGGGTCGATCCCAACTCAAGCTCGAGCCCCGACAGGTCCATGGTTGAAGTCGCGATATGCAGGCGAGGCACAGCCGTCGGCACCACCGCATCGCGCAGCTGCGCTTCGCCGATCAGCACGTCATAGGTCGAGCAGTTGCGGCTGCGGCGATCGATGCCGAGGCCGGTGGAGGCGTTGCCTTGCGGATCGAGATCGACGATCAGCACGCGCTCGCCGATGGCCGCCAACGCGGTGCCGAGATTGATCGCTGTCGTGGTCTTGCCGACGCCGCCCTTTTGGTTGGCCAGCGCCAGGATGCGCGGGTGACCGGAAGACGATTTATCCCCCTGATAGACTTGATCAATTACGGTCATGCGCGGGTGCCATGAATGGTCGCGGACTGAATGCGACGTTCGATGTGGTCGAGTTCGACGATCCAGCCATGTCCGCCGGTGCGGCTGGAATACAGATGCGGCTTGATCTTCCAATATTTAGTGGCTTCGGTCAATTCAGCCTCTACATCTTGGCCTTTGAGAAATAAGGCTTTTGCCCCTTGGCGCACCAGCGGCTCGGCAAAACCGATGAGTTGGTGTAGCGGAGCCACCGCGCGTGCAGTCACGCAATCGACCGGGCCAGTAATTCTATCCACATTATCCCCAATATCCGACAGATGAACCGTGCCGGGCGAGTTGGTAACCCGCAGCGCCTCGCGCAGGAAGGCGGCCTTTTTGGCGTTGCGCTCGATCAGATGGACCATGGCGTTGGGCGTTTCAGCTAGCGTGCAGGCCAGCACCACGCCGGGAAAACCTCCGCCGCTGCCGAGGTCGGCCCAGGTTTTGGCCGGTGGAGCGAGGGTCAAAAGTTGCAGCGAATCGGAGATGTGCCGGGTCCACAGGTTCGGCAGCGTGGACGACGCCACCAGGTTGGTTTTGGCCTGCCATGCCAGCAGCAGTTCGACATAGCGATCCAGTCGCGCCTCTGTTTCACGTGAAACAGGGGTGAGCGCCAACGCCGCGGCCTTGTCGGAAACGAGGATCGGAGAGCCGGCGTGTTTCACGTGAAACGGCTCCTATGTGGATACGGCGGCAGTCTTCCGTCGCGCTTCGCGGCGCAGATAGGCCGCCAGGATGCCGAGCGCGGCCGGAGTCAGGCCATCGAGCCGGCCCGCCTGCCCCACCGTTCTCGGCCGTGCCGCTTCCAGTTTTGAACGGGCCTCGTTGGAAAGGCCTGGCACCAGGTCATAGTCGATGTCGACCAGGATCAACCCCTCGTCGCGGCGGAAAGCATCGACATCCGCGGTCTGGCGCCGCAGATAGACGTCGTATTTGGCATCGATCTCCAAATGAACCGCGATCGCTGGGTCAATGGCCGACAGCTCAGGCCAGATCCCGCGTATCTCAGCCCAGCCGATTTCCGGATAGGCCAGTAGTTCAAAGGCCGAGCGTCGATGGCCGTCCTTGTTGAGCGCCAGCCCATGCCTGGCGGCTTCGTTCGGTGTGATCGCCAGCGATTTGGTCAGGGCCTTTGCGGCGTTGAGGTCTCCCATCTTGGCGCGATGCCGGGCGGAGCGCGCCTGCCCTATGCAACCAAGTGCAATGCCCTTGTCGGTCAGGCGCTGATCGGCGTTGTCGGCCCGCAGCGTCAGCCGATATTCGGCCCGCGAGGTGAACATCCGATACGGCTCGGTGATCCCCCGCGTCACCAGATCGTCGATCATCACGCCGAGGTAGCCGTCGGCACGGTCGAAGATGACGGGCGCGGCTCCGCTGGCCGCCAATGCGGCGTTGAGGCCTGCCACAAGCCCCTGCGCCGCCGCCTCTTCGTAACCCGTGGTGCCGTTGATCTGCCCGGCGAGAAACAGACCTGGCAGCCGCTTGGTCTGCAAGGTCGGATCAAGTTCGCGCGGGTCGACGTGATCGTATTCGATGGCGTAACCCGGACGAACCATCCGCACCTTCTCAAGGCCCGGAATGGTCGCCAGGATCGCCAGCTGCACCTCTTCCGGCAGCGAGGTTGAGATGCCGTTGGGATAGACTGTGCTGTCGTCCAGTCCCTCCGGCTCCAGAAAAATCTGATGTCCGTCGCGGTCGCCGAAGCGGACGATCTTGTCCTCGATCGACGGGCAATAGCGTGGCCCGCGGCTGGCGATCTGCCCGGAATACATCGGCGAGCGATGCACGTTGGCGCGGATCACCTCGTGGGTCGCAGGCGTGGTGCGGGTGATGCCGCACTGGATTTGCGGCGTCGTGATCCGATCGGTCATCACCGAAAACGGCTCCGGCGGATCGTCGCCGGGCTGCATTTCGATCGCCGTCCAATCGATGGTGCTGCCATCGAGCCGCGGCGGGGTGCCGGTCTTCAGCCGCCCCAAGGTAAATCCGGCGCGCTCGAAAGACTTCGAAAGACCCATGGCTGGTGCTTCACCCACGCGTCCAGCCGGCCAATTCTTTTCGCCGAGGTGGATCAGTCCGCGCAGAAAAGTGCCGGTCGTGATGACGACAGCGCCGGCCGATAGTGCGCGGCCATCGGCCAGGCGAATGCCAGTAACGCGGCCGTTTGAGACGATCAGTTCATCCGCCTCGCCTTCGATCACGCTGAGATTGGCGGTCTCGTTGATGGCGGCCTGCATGGCGGCGGCGTAGAGCTTGCGATCGGCCTGCGCACGCGGGCCGCGTACCGCCGGACCCTTGCGGCGATTGAGCATGCGAAATTGAATGCCGGCGGCGTCAGTAACCCGCGCCATCAGTCCGTCCAGCGCATCGACCTCCCGGACCAGATGCCCCTTGCCGAGTCCTCCGATCGCGGGATTGCAGGACATCGCGCCGACGGTCGCGAAGCGATGGGAGACGAGCACGGTCCCGGCCCCGAGGCGCCCCGCTGCGGCCGCGGCTTCGCAGCCGGCATGGCCTCCGCCGATGACGATAACGTCGAATGATTCCTGGTCCGCGATCATGCCGCGACTTCTATCGCGGGATGGTAAAAGCAGAAAGTAGAACTTGGTGGCTTCGACGTTTCACGTGAAACAGCCGAGTTCCAATCATGGAACTACGTCGTTTCAAGCGCCTTCCCGACAAATAAAGAAATGAATTTATAATCATTACTTACCGATACAAAACTCCCGGAAAATCTGATCAAGGACATCCTCGACATCCACCCTACCGAGCAGTCGCCCGAGCGATTGAGCGGCCGCTCGCAGCTCCTCCGCCACGAACTCCTCCCCGTTGTCGAATTCACTTATGCTGCGTCGCAACAAATCCGCCGTTTGCTGCAGCAATTCCCGTTGCCGCTGCCGGCTGAAGAGGCCGCCCTCACCCGAGCCAAAATAATTCTGCGCAAACCCGACCAGGGCTGCGATCAGTTCCTTGATCCCGTCGCCTTGGGTTGCTGAAATCCGGAAATCGAAATCGCCGCCGCTTCGGCTCGCCCCGTCGAGATCAATCTTGGTTCGCACCGTCCAGGCCGGTACGGCATCTTCGCGCAGGGTTTTTTCGCACTCTGAGTCGGCCAGCCACAACACGAGGTCGGCTTCCGCAGCGCGCGCTTGGGCGCGACGCACGCCCTCCTGCTCCACCGGATCATCGGTCTTTCGAATCCCGGCGGTGTCGATCACCGTCACCGGATAACCGTCGAGGTCGAGCTGCACCTCAATCACGTCGCGCGTGGTGCCGGCATGCGGCGAGACGATCGCGACCTCGCGCCGCGCCAGTTGATTCATCAGCGTCGACTTGCCGACATTCGGCGGCCCGGCGATGGCGACCACAAGCCCGTCGCGCAGCCGTTCGCTTCGTCCCTGCGCCGCCAGCACTTCTTCAATCTCGCCCAGCAGCGTTTTGATTCTGGCCAGCGCCGGCGCGACCAATTCAGCCGATACGTCGCCTTCGTCGGAGAAATCGATTCCGGCCTCGATCAACGCCGAGGCTTCGATGATCTGCGCGCGCCAGTTCCGCGCTTTGTCGCCGAGCAAACCTTTCAACTGGCGCAGCGCCTGGCGGCGCTGCCGGTCGGTGTCGGCATGTATCAAATCATCAAGGCCTTCCGCCTCGGTAAGATCCAGCTTGCCGTTCTCGAACGCGCGGCGGGTGAACTCGCCCGGCTCCGCCGCGCGCATATCCTCAAACGTGGCGAGCGCTGCGAACAATGCCGCGAGCACCGCCCGCCCGCCATGGACATGAAATTCCGCGACGTCCTCGCCGGTCGCACTGGCCGGCCCTGGAAACCACAAGATTACCGCGTCATCTATCGGCCGCTGATTCGCGTCGCGCAACAACACCCGCGCCGCCGTCCGCGGTGCTGGAATCCTGCCCGCAAGCGCCGTCAGCGCCGGGCCGGCCTGCGGTCCGGATACCCGCACAATGGAGATCGCGCTCGGAGGCCGGCCCGATGACAGCGCGAAGATAGTTTGTTCCCGCGGATGCATCGCCTATTTGTGCCCGAGCCCTTGAAAAGGCAACGAAATTTCGGCCAAACCGGTTCCGCTAGGGCAAAGGATTTATGGAGCGGCCCTGTGTTCCGCTATGCTGCAGTTTTGCTGCAGCATAGGCCGCAACACGGCACGGGCACGAAAAAAGGCGTCCGCGACCGGCGGACGCCCTCCAACCCCGGCAAAAAGTCTCAGGTATTCATCGATTCGAAGAATTCCGAGTTGTTCTTGGTGTTGCGGAGCTTGTCGAGCAGGAAGTCGATCGCGTCCATGGTGCCCATCGGATTGAGAATCCGGCGCAGCACGTACATTTTCTTCAGCAGTTGCGGATCGGTGATCAGTTCTTCCTTGCGGGTGCCGGAACGCGAGATATCGATCGCCGGGAAGGTACGCTTGTCCGAAACCTTGCGATCGAGAATCAGTTCGGAATTGCCGGTGCCCTTGAATTCTTCGAAAATCACTTCGTCCATGCGGCTGCCGGTATCGACCAGCGCGGTGGCGATGATGGTCAGCGAACCGCCCTCCTCGATGTTGCGCGCGGCGCCGAAGAAACGCTTGGGCCGCTGCAGCGCGTTGGCGTCGACGCCGCCGGTCAGTACCTTGCCGGATGACGGCACCACGGTGTTGTAGGCGCGCCCCAGGCGCGTAATCGAGTCCAGCAGGATCACGACGTCGCGGCCGTGCTCCACCAGCCGCTTGGCCTTCTCAATGACCATTTCCGCGACCTGGACGTGACGCACGGCCGGCTCGTCGAACGTCGACGAAACGACTTCACCCTTCACCGAGCGCTGCATGTCCGTGACTTCTTCCGGACGCTCGTCGATCAACAGCACGATCAGGTAGCATTCCGGATGATTGGCGGTGATCGAGTGCGCGATGTTCTGCATCAGCACGGTTTTGCCGGTGCGCGGTGGAGCGACGATCAAGGCGCGCTGGCCCTTGCCGATCGGGGCGACGATGTCGATAACCCTTGCAGAAAGGTCTTTTCTGGTAGGGTCTTCCAGCTCGAGCCGGAAGCGCTGGTCTGGGAACAGCGGCGTCAGGTTGTCGAAATTGACCTTATGCTTGGACTTTTCCGGATCTTCGAAATTCAGCGTGTTGACCTTGAGCAGCGCAAAATAGCGTTCGCCTTCTTTCGGGCTGCGGATGTGGCCTTCGATGGTGTCGCCGGTACGAAGCCCGAAACGGCGGATCTGCGACGGCGAGACATAGATGTCATCCGGTCCGGGCAGGTAATTGGCATCCGGCGAGCGCAGGAAGCCGAAGCCGTCGGAGAGAACCTCAACGACGCCTTCACCGATAATGTCGGTCTCCTGGATCGCGAGTTGTTTGAGAATGGCGAACATCAGCTCCTGCTTGCGCATCGTGCTGGCGTTTTCGACCCCTTTCTCTTCGGCGAACGTGACGAGTTCGGCCGGCGTTTGAGCCTTGAGGTCTTGAAGTTTCATTTCCCGCATTGGGATGGTCCTGTGGAGTAACGGGGGAAGGGGGTTGCAAGGTGGCTTTAAGAAAATGCGGACGCGAGCAAAAGGAAGGTCCGCAGGTCTGAGCAAGGAAAGTGCCGGAGAGGCTTCAAACCTGATGCGGCGGCCGGTTCAACGAGGAAACCGGAACACAACCACATCCGCCTGCGTGGGGTGGGATTTTGCCAATATAGAAAATCGGCCGGCTTTCTGCAAGGCGGCCGACAGTTCGAGGTGTTGACGGGAAACATCCTTCAAAATGGCTTCACCACCACCAGGATAACCGCACCGATCATCAAAACCGTCGGTACCTCGTTGATAATACGATAAAATTTTTGACTTCGCGTATTGCGATCGGCGGCAAAATCCTTGACCCAGCGAGAGAAAAACCCGTGGACACCCGACAACACCAGCACCAATAAAAGCTTTCCATGCAACCAGCCTGCCGAGAACCAATGGCCGGCCCAGGCGAGGTAAAGTCCGGCCAGCCAGGTGACGATCACCGCCGGATTGATGATCGCCTTCAGCAACCGCCGTTCCATCAGTTTGAACGTCTCGGACTGTTTCGATCCGATCTCTGCGTCACAATGATAGACAAACAGCCGCGGCAAATAGAGCATGCCCGCCATCCACGCGATGACGGCGATCACGTGCAGCGCCTTGATCCATTCGTACATCCAGGATGTCTCGCTCAAACTCAAATACTTTATCCGGTCGGGAACGCTTGGCTGGAATCGGCGTTGCACGCAAGCCCTTCCAAGCCTTGGGCAGAGACATATCCGCAAGCACGCCTTTTCTAAAACAATAATTTTAGAATCTTAGGTTTGAGTCTAAGTAGCGGTGAATTGGGCCCACGCAAAACTGTCCCGCACTCTTCCGGGCTTGTTCACATTCATCAACAATTCCAGCCCCGCGTCGGGCAAACCGAATAACGTCACTGGCTTCAAGCGCTTGGGCTGCGTCACGGCAACCTTATGAAGAGACAAGTCCACAGAACCGCACTATCATTGCCTTCGACATGTGGACTTATCCTTCCGCGAGCGCCTGTGAAGAAAAGACCGGGTTATCCCGGGCCGTTCGACCGGCATGCGATTCTGTCGAGTAAGCTCCACAGCGATTCACAGGACACACACGGTCATGGTGGCCAACAACAACAACTATTTTCACCTGCATCTTGTCTCTGATTCGACCGGTGAAACGCTGATTACTGTGGCGCGCGCGGTCGCGGCGCAATATGCCAATGTGACGCCGGTAGAACATGTCTATCCGCTGGTGCGCAGCCAGAAGCAGCTCGATCGCGTGCTGGACGAAATCGAGGAAGCGCCGGGCATCGTGCTGTTTACCCTGCTGGAGAAAGATCTGGTCGGCCGGCTGGAAGCCAAGTGCAAGCAGATCAATGTCCCCAGCCTTTCGATCATCGGTCCGGTCATGCAACTGTTTCAGGCCTATCTCGGGGCGGCGACCACCGGGCGCGTAGGTGCCCAGCACACGTTGAATGCGGAATATTTCAAACGCATCGATGCATTGAATTACACGATGATCCACGATGACGGCCAGCATGTCGAAGGCCTGGAAGAAGCCGACGTGGTGTTGGTCGGCGTTTCCCGTACGTCGAAAACACCGACCTCGATCTATCTTGCCAATCGCGGCGTGCGCACTGCGAACGTTCCGCTGGTGCCGGGTATCGCTATTCCGCATCAACTGGAAACGCTGAAAAAGCCGCTCGTGGTCAGCCTCCATGCCACGCCGGAGCGGCTCATCCAGGTCCGGCAGAACCGGCTGTTGAGCATGGGCGATCGGGATAACGACACCTACATCGATCGCCAGGCAGTCACCGATGAAGTCGCGTTCGCGCGAAAGTTAAGCGTCAAGTTCAACTGGGCGCTGCTCGACGTCACGCGGCGGTCGATCGAGGAAACCGCCGCCGCGGTGTTGAAACTGTTCGCCGACCGGCAGCGGCAGCGGCTTTCGGAATGACGCTATGGCGGAGTAAATATCCGTTGATCCTCGCCTCGCAAAGCCGTGCGCGGCAGACGCTGCTCGCCAATGCCGGCATCGACTTCGAAGCTGTTCCAGCCAAACTCGATGAGCGCGCGGCTCAGCAAGCCTCAAGCCTTTCGGCGCCTGGCGACGTCGCAGCACTTTTGGCGCGCCAGAAAGCGGTTGTCGTGTCGGCGCAGCATTCCGGCAGGTTGGTCGTCGGCGCGGACCAGACACTGGCGCTGGGAACACGGCTTTTCAGCAAGCCGGCCAGCCGCAAACAGGCCGCCGAGCAGTTGCGCGTCCTTGCCGGCCACAGCCATCAGCTGCACTCCGCGGTTGCGGTGGCGCGCGACGGCAAGATATTGTTTGAAGCGATAGCCACCGCGCGCATGACGATGCGGCAGCTTGGCGATGCCGAAATCGACGCCTATCTGGATCAGGCAGGAGAGGCGGTTACGTCAAGCGTCGGCGCCTACCAGCTCGAGGGGCTCGGTGTTCACTTGTTCGAGCGGATTGAGGGCGATCACTTCACCATCCTCGGCCTGCCGCTGCTGTCATTGCTCGCGTTTCTGCGCAGCGAGCGGTTGCTCAATGTATGAAGTCCCGAACAACGAAGCGAATGGCGATATCCAGATGATAGTGCTTGGCCTGACCGGCTCGATCGGCATGGGGAAATCGACCACCGCAAAGCTGTTCGCAGAGGCCGGCGTCCCGGTTTACGACGCCGATGCGGCCGTACACCGGCTGTACGAAGGCGAGGCGGCGCCCGCCATCGAAGCGGCGTTTCCGGGCACGACCGCCGATGGCAGGGTCGATCGCATCAAGCTTTCAGCGAGGGTGGTCCATGATCCGGCGGCGATGAAGCTGCTTGAGCAGATCGTTCATCCGATGCTGGGCGCCTCCCGCCAGAAATTCCTCAGCGAGGCCGAGCAATCCGGCGCGGCGGTTGCGGTGGTCGATGTACCGCTGTTGTTCGAGACCGGCGGCGAGAACCGCGTCGATGCGGTGGTGGTGGTGACCACGACCCCGAAAATCCAGCGCGAGCGGATCCTGTCGCGCGACAACATGACCGGCGAAAAGCTCGATGCCATCCTGGCGCGGCAATTGCCGGACGCTGAAAAACGCCAGCGCGCGCATTTCGTGGTGGATACCTCGCACGGCCTCGACCCCGTGCGGGCGCGGATCCGCGACATTCTGGATCAGGCTGCTAGGATGCCGCGGCGGCGATCCTGATTCGTCAATCCCTGCGGTCTTTGGTTCATGCGCGAAATCATCCTGGACACCGAAACCACCGGCCTCGACCCCTTGCGGGGCGATCGGCTGGTTGAAATCGGCTGTGTCGAGATTTTCAACCGCATGCCGACCGGGCAGACCTTTCACCGGCATCTCAATCCCGAACGCGAGATGCCGGCCGAAGCTTTCGCGGTGCATGGCCTTTCCACCGAGTTTCTCGCCGACAAGCCGCTGTTCGCCGAAGTCGTCGAGGATTTCCTGGAATTCATCGCCGATGCGCCGCTGGTGATCCATAACGCTTCGTTCGACATCAGCTTCATCAACGCCGAGCTTGACCGCATCAAGCAGCCTCCGATCGCGCGCGAGCGGCTGGTCGATACGCTTCTGCTGGCGCGGCGCAAGCATCCAGGGGTGTCGAACCGTCTCGACGATCTCTGCTCGCGCTATGCGATCGACAATTCCCGCCGCACCAAGCATGGCGCATTGCTCGACGCCGAGCTTCTGGCCGAAGTTTACATCGATCTGATCGGGGCGCGGCAGTCGCAATTGATCCTGGCGACCGAGGTCCGCGATGCGCGCGCCGGCGGATACGGCGAAATGCCGCGGCGGCAACGTACCGTGCCGCTCGTGCTGCGGATTACCGAGGCCGATCGCGCCGCGCATCGGGACTTTGTCGCCACGCTGGGCGACAAGCCGATCTGGAATGATTTCCTGTTAAGCGCCTGATTAGCTCGGTTTGGCCTGCGCCGCCTGCGCGGCGGCCTGCCGTTCCAGGGTCTGGCGATACAAACCGACAAAATCGACGGGATCGAGCATCAGCGGGGGGAAGCCGCCGTCGCGCACCGAAGTCGCGATGATTTCGCGCGCAAACGGGAACAGCAGCCGCGGGCATTCGATCATGAGCAGCGGATGCAGGTTTTCTTTCGGCACGTTTTGAAGGCGGAACACGCCGGCATAGGCGAGATCGAAGCTGAACATCACCTTGCCGGCGTTTTCAGCCTTGCCTTCGACCGAAAGGATCACTTCGTACTCGTTTTCGGAGCCACTGTTGACGCTGACGTTGATCTGGATGTTGATCGCAGGCTGCTGTGTTTGCGGCGCCAGGGAGGCCGGCGCGTTCGGATTTTCGAACGACAGGTCCTTGGTATATTGCGCCAGCACGTTCAACTGGGGAGGAGGGGCCGCCTCGGGAGGTGTGCCATTGCCGTTGGTCATGGAAGTCTCTCCTGGAGCGTTTACGAGCGAATGGACCGCTTTTGCGTCTGAATTCGCCAATGAGGCGTGAAAGTGCCGCTATCGGGCGAGTGGCTATCATAGCCCCGCCTCACTCTACAAGGACGACAATCGCGCAGCGCTGGCCGTGGCGCACTCCCCTCAAGCGCGCCAACTGGGTTAATATCCCGGCAGATGGCCGGAGTGCGAACCGATCCGCCCCGGAAGGCTATCCTAAATTGTTGAATATGCGCGATTTCCGGGCATGATCGGGTTTCCCCTTGCGGTCAAAACGCGCTACAATCCGCTTGCGGTAAACCGGCAAAAGCCATCGGCTTGGCCCTGTTTCGACCGCTTTGGCTTTTCGAGCCAAGACGCGCCATTGGCTGGGCAAAGTTTCGTGCCTACATGCTGCTGACATCCAAGACGTGACCTCTGCCGTTTGTCAAAGAGGTATGCTCTATCGCCGGACCCATTGCCGGTGCCGACCAGAAAGCGAATGCGACGTGTTTGATATTTACACCATCATCTTCCTGGCGCTGGCGGTCTTTATCTTCCTGCGCCTGCGTAGCGTGCTTGGACAACGCACCGGAAGCGAGCGTCCGCCGTATGACCGCGCCGCGCGCAACCTGGTGCAGGGCGCGCAGGACAATACCAATGTGGTTCCGATGCCCGGCGCCGTCATCGATCAGCAGGCGCCGCTGGCGCCCACGGCGGACGTGGTGCCGCCGACCGATCGGTGGAAAGGCCTGGCCGAGCCCGGCACGGCCCTCGCGCAAGGGCTTGATGCCATTGCAGTCCAGGACTCCTCGTTCGACGCGCGGCATTTCCTCAGCGGCGCGCGTAGCGCCTATGAGATGATCGTGCTGGCATTCGCCAACGGCGATCGCCGCGCCCTCAAGGACCTGCTGTCGTCCGACGTCTATGACAGTTTCGACAGCGCGATCAGGGATCGCGAAAAACACGAGCAAAAGACCGAAACGCGATTTGTTTCGATCGACAAGGCCGAGCTTGTGAATGCGGAGACACGGGATCGTTCGGCGCAACTGACGGTTCGTTTTGTGTCGCAGATGGTTTCGGTCACCCGCGACAAGGCCGGCACGATTGTCGATGGCAATCCCGACAAAGTCACCGATATCACCGATGTTTGGACATTCGCCCGTGACATTACCTCACGCGATCCGAACTGGAAGCTGGTTGGCACGGGCAGCGCTCACTAACGCGCGCGGTTTTCGGCGATACGCCGCAGCGTCGTGTGTGATCGTCATTGCATTGTCGCTGGCTCCCTTTATCGCGCAGGCGCGGCGTGTCGTCCACGCTACTCACGCCGCGCGTCCCGATCTGCCGCATCCTCGCGCCGTTCCATATCCTGCTCTCGACTGGCCGTTTGAGATCAATGGCGGTCAATATGCGCCGCTGGGGTGGGCCGATATCGCCGGCTGGAACCAGGACGATCATCTGGCAGCCTACAAGGCGTTTCGCATCAGTTGTTCGCCGATCGCCGCGCAAAGCACGCCTCCCTCCGATCCCAAGGCGTTGGGCACCTCGCTGCGCGAGCCCTGCCGCTTGGCCAGGGCCGCCGACATTTCCGACGACGCCAGGGCACGGGCCTTCTTCGAGGAACATTTTCTCCCTTTGAGAATCTCGCGGCTTGGAGAAGCCGATGGCTTCGTGACCGGCTACTATGAACCCGTCATCGACGGATCGCGGACGCAGACCGATGTCTACAATGTGCCGGTCTATCGCCGGCCTTCGAACCTGTTCGTTCGCGGCTTCAGCCAGGCCTCGGTCGGACTGCCCAACAAGGGGCAGGTGTTTCGCAAGATCGGCCGCCGCAAACTGGTGCCGTATTATGACCGCGCCGCGATCGAGGATGGCGCGATCGCGGGCCGCGGCCTCGAAATCTGCTGGCTCAAGAATCAGACCGATCTCTTGTTCTCGCAAATTCAGGGCTCGGCGCGGGTCCGCCTCGAGGACGGCTCGACCATCCGCATCAATTACGACGCGCATAACGGTTATCCCTACACGCCGGTCGGCCGGATCCTGATCGACCGCGGCATCATTCCGAAGGAAGAGATGTCGATGCAGCGGATCAGGGAGTGGATGAATCAGAACCCCGACGGCGCCAACGAATTGCGGCGGCAGAACCAGGCCTATGTGTTCTTCCGCGAAGTGCAACTTTCCGACAAGGATGAAGCGGTCGGTGCACAGGGCGTCCCTTTGACGCCGGGCCGGTCGATTGCGGTCGATAAATCGCTCCATGTTTACGGCACGCCGTTCTTCATCGAAGGCGAATTGCCGATCGAGTCGGAACAATCGAAGACGCCGTTCCGGCGGCTGATGGTGGCGCAGGACACCGGCTCTGCGATCACGGGGCCGGCGCGCGCCGATATTTATTTTGGCGCCGGCGCGGATGCCGGACGGGTTTCCGGCCGCCTGAGGAACAGCGCGCGGTTCGTCATCTTTGTTCCGAAGAGCCTCGATCCGGTGGCCCGAGGCCGCAAGATGCCGACGCCTGACCCGAGGCCGTCCGAGAAGATCGCCAAACTGTTTCCGCAGGTGGATCCCTTGAAGGATCAACCGAAAGATCAGAAGAATGACATCAAGCCGCCGGAGGCTTCCGTGGCAGGGAGCTCAAAAAATACTGCCGGCGCTGCGCCGGCCGCGGCGCATCCTTCGGCCCCGCAAGCGGTTGCTGCGATAACGGTGCCGTTGCCGGTGGCGCGACCGGACATCAAGCCGGACCGTGACATGCGGCGCATCCGTTACCATCGTCGCAGCCGCATCGGCCGATGACCTTGCCGATGAAACGTCCACCCGCAACACCGATCCCGGAATTGTTCGCTGCCCCACGACGCAAGCGCGCGCTCAGCGAAGAGGAGCGTGTGCTGTGGGAGAGCGTTGCCAGGCAAACCAGGCCGTTGCGTAAAAAGTCGCGTGCCGCAAAGCTGCCGGACGGTTCGCCGGCCGCGGAAACCCTGCTTGCCGCAAAACCCGGATCGCCGCCGAAACCACTTCCGGCAGCCAAAATGTCGAGAGCCCCAAGGCCGGTTGCACCGCCGCTGGCGCCGCTTGGCCGCCGCGAACGTTCGCAACTTTCACGCGGCCGGAAAGAAATCGATGCCCGGCTCGACCTGCATGGCATGACGCAGACCCGCGCCCACCGCGCGCTGTCGGGTTTTTTGCAACGCGCCCACAGCGATGGCCTGACATTCGTCCTCGTCATCACCGGCAAAGGCAAGACAACCGGGCCCGAATCCGAGCGGGGCGTGTTGCGCCGTCAGGTGCCGCAGTGGCTGAATCTGCCGGAATTCCGTGCACTGGTGGTCGGGTTCGAGGAAGCGCATGTCGGCCATGGCGGCGAGGGTGCGCTTTACGTGCGGATCCGGCGATTGCGGGTCTAAACGATCAGAGAATAAACCGGCTGAGGTCGGCGTTCTTGGCGAGATCGCCGACATGCTTCTGCACGTATTCCGCGTCGATCCGGATGGTCTCGCCGTTGCGGTCGGGGGCGACAAACGAGATCTCGTCGAGCACGCGCTCCATCACGGTTTGCAGCCGCCGCGCGCCGATATTCTCGACCGTGGAGTTGACCGCCACCGCCACGTCGGCGAGCGCATCGATGGCGCCATCGGTAATGTCCAGCGTCACGCCTTCGGTCTGCATCAACGCGACATATTGCTTGATCAGCGATGCCTCGGGCTCGGTCAGGATGCGACGCATGTCGTCACGCGTCAAAGCTTCGAGCTCGACGCGGATCGGCAGCCGCCCCTGCAATTCCGGCAGCAGGTCGGAGGGCTTGGCGATATGAAACGCGCCTGACGCGATGAACAGGATGTGATCGGTTTTGACCGCGCCGTGCTTGGTCGACACCGTGGTGCCCTCGATCAGCGGCAACAGGTCGCGCTGCACGCCTTCGCGCGAGACATCGCCGCCGGTGCGGCCGTCGCGCACGCAAATCTTGTCGATCTCGTCGAGAAACACGATGCCGTTATTCTCGACCGCATGGATCGATTCTTGGGTCAGCTTGTCGCTGTCCAATAACTTGTCGGATTCCTCGTTGACGAGAAGCTCGTGCGAGTCCTCAACCGTGAGGCGACGGGTCTTGGTACGGCCGCCCATCTTGCTGAAGATATCGCCGATCGAGATCGCGCCCATCTGCGCGCCCGGCATGCCCGGAATCTCGAACATCGGCATGCCGCCGGAGGATTGCGTCTCAACCTCGATTTCCTTGTCGTTGAGCTCGCCTGCGCGCAATTTCTTGCGAAACGAATCGCGCGTCGCGGCACCCGAGTTGGCGCCGACCAGGGCGTCTAGCACGCGCTCCTCGGCGGCAAGCTGCGCGCGGGCCTGCACGTCCTTGCGCTTGCGTTCGCGGGTTTGCGCGATCGCGACTTCGAGCAGATCGCGAATGATCTGCTCGACATCGCGGCCGACATAGCCGACCTCGGTAAACTTGGTGGCTTCGACCTTGATGAACGGCGCGCCGGCAAGTTTTGCCAGCCGCCGCGCGATCTCGGTCTTGCCGACCCCGGTCGGCCCGATCATCAGGATGTTCTTCGGCAGCACTTCCTCGCGCAACGAGCCCGAGAGTTGCAGCCGCCGCCAGCGGTTGCGCAGCGCGATCGAAACCGCGCGCTTGGCGTCGGTTTGCCCGACGATAAAGCGGTCGAGCTCGGAAACGATTTCACGGGGAGAAAAGTCGGTCATGGGCCTTTAGCTAGGTTGGAAAGCGCCGGGGACAAGCGGCTAGATGATCGGTGGCCCCGCCTGCCATTGGCGGATCGCGTCAACGGGGTGGATCAGCATGATGATGTTCAGGGTCAGATTATCGCGAATGTGAAGGCCGACCACAACCTCGAACGCCAGTGCCAGTGCAATCGTTGCCGCAACCGGAAGCTTTCGCGCCAGCAAAAAGCCCGCGACCATCGACAGCGTATCGGAGAGCGAATTGACGATGCTGTCGCCGAAATAATCCAGCGACATCGTGGAGGCGCGGTATCGCTCGATGATCCAGTTGGAATTCTCGACGACCTCCCAGCTGCCTTCGATCAGCATCGCCACTATCAGGCGGCCGGGCCAGGACAGGCGCGGCAGCAGCCACCAGGTTGCGGCATAGAACAGGAAACCGTGGATGATATGGGAGAACGTGTATCAGTCGGTGATGTGCTGCGAATTCTCCGAGCTCTGCACCACGCCGTGCCACAGCTTCACATAACCGCAGGCGCAGATCGGCAGCCGGCCCATCGCGAACAGGATCGACGCTTGCAACGCCAGCAAGCCGGCGGCGATCAGCAGCCACTGCCATGGCGCGCGACTGGCGTTGGGCGCGCTGCGTTCCAGCGTCATCGGTTGCGCATCATCAGTAAAGCCGGTCCATCCGGCGTATCGACCAGGCGGTCGCGGCAAAATCCCGCCTTCTCATAGCACCGTATCGCCCGTTCATTGGCGGGATCCGGGTCGATCACGACACGCGGCGTTCCGGATGCGAGCAGTTGATCGGTAAAGGTCCGGATAAATGCCGAACCGTGGCCGCAGCCAACCATGTCAGCTTCGCCGATGAACTGGTCGAGCCCACGCGTACCCTGCGGCTGCGGGCCGAAACCGGTATCCCAGGCGCCTATATTGTAGCACTGCAAATAAGCGAACTCCCGCGTATCCGCGCTGACGGTGAACTGCGCCATGTCAGGATGACCGAGATCACCACTGATGAGTTCGAACTGTTCGGACGGATCGTGCCACCATTGCCAGACATGCGGTGTCTCGAGCCAGCGCCGGATCGTCGGCAAGTCGGTGGCGGCCATCGGGCGCAACGCGTAGGTGGTCATGCTTAGCTCGCCGTCAGCGTCTCGATGGTCACGTTGCGATTGGTATAGACGCAGATGTCGGCGGCGATATCGAGCGCGCGGCGCACGATGGTCTCGGCGTCTTTGTCCGAATCGACCAGAGCGCGGGCGGCCGCCAGGGCATAGTTGCCGCCGGACCCGATCGCCATCACGCCGGCTTCTGGCTCCAGCACGTCGCCGGTGCCGGTCAGGACCAGCGACACGTCCTTGTCGGCGACGATCATCATGGCCTCCAGCCGCCGCAGATAGCGGTCGGTGCGCCAGTCCTTGGCAAGCTCGACGGCAGCCCGGGTCAACTGCCCCGGATATTGCTCAAGCTTGCTTTCCAGCCGCTCGAACAGCGTGAAGGCGTCCGCCGTGGCGCCGGCAAAACCGCCGATGACGTCGCCTTTGCCGAGTTTGCGGACCTTTTTGGCGTTGGATTTGATGACGGTCTGGCCGATCGAGACCTGTCCGTCGCCACCGATCACCACTTTGCCGCCCTTGCGGACCGTCAAAATGGTGGTGCCGTGCCAGACCGGCGACGGGGGTTGCGATGCTTGCATGGAATACCCTTTGGTTCGGCCAGATCTAGGGACTGGCGGGGGCGGTTGCAATCGGCGTGCCTTAACGCCGGATTTCGGTCACCATAGGCCGAAGTTCAGCCCCGAGCGGGCCATCCTGCGGTAGCGAAGGCGGGACCGGCCTGTTAAAAGGGCCGCGTTTTCGGCCAAACGCCGGTCAAGAGAGAGCACATTTTTCATGCGCACGGCGACCATCAAGCGCAAGACCAAAGAGACGGATATCGAGGTGACGGTGAACCTCGACGGCACCGGTGCGGCCAACGTCGCGACCGGCATCGGCTTTTTCGACCATATGCTCGACCTCTTGGCCCGGCATTCGCGCATCGATATCACGGTGAAAGCGGTTGGCGACCTCCACATCGACCATCATCACACCACCGAGGATGTCGGCATCGCGCTCGGACAGGCGGTGAAGCAGGCACTCGGCACCATGGTCGGCATCGCCCGCTATGCCTCTGTCCACATGCCGATGGACGAGACGCTGTCGCGCGTCGTGATCGACATTTCGGGGCGGCCAGTGCTGGTGTTCAAGGTGGAGTTTCCGCGCGACAAGGTCGGCCAATTCGACACCGAACTGGTGCGCGAATGGTTCAACGCCTTTGCCATCAATGCCGGCGTGACTTTGCATGTCGAGACCCTATATGGCGAGAACAGCCATCATATCGCCGAATCCTGCTTCAAGGGTCTGGCGAGGGCGCTGCGGGCGGCGGTGGCGATCGATCCGCGCGCCGCGGGCGAAGTGCCATCCACCAAGGGTCAGCTCGGCGGCTGATTTTTGGTTTCATCGGCGGAGAGATGCGATGCCGGTTTACACAGTTCATGCTCCGGTGACGGCCAATGCGGGTGTCGCCGCGACCGACCGATTCGTATTCGTTCGCGATGGTTTCCACTTCTGGGCTTTTGTCCTTGGCTTGGTCTGGTTGGCCTGGCACCGCCTGTGGCTGGCGCTGATCGGCTGGATCGTGGTGATCGGCGCCATGGATTTCGGAATGACGGCCGCCGGTGCCGGCCGGATGACGGTGTTTGCGGCGAATGTGCTGATCGCGCTGCTGTTGGGATTTGAGGCGGCCAGCCTGCAGCGCTGGACGTTGTCGCGGCGCAACTGGCGCCAGCTCGACATCGTGGTGGCCGATGACGAGGAATCCGCCGAACGGCGCTTCTTCGATCGCTGGACCGCCAGCCAGCGCGCGCTCCTCAACGATCAATCGGCGATCGATCGCGGCGCACCACCACCGACGCGGGACATTCCAGGCCAGCCGTTTTCGCGGCCGCCGTCATCGCAGAGCGAGATCATCGGACTGTTTCCGGAACCGGGAGCATCGCGGTGAGCGTTGCCATCATCGATTACGGCTCCGGCAATCTGCACTCGGCCGCGAAAGCGTTCGAGCGCGCGGCGCGGAGCATGGAAAATCCGGAAAAGATCGTGGTGACGCGCGATCCCGAAGCGGTGTTTCGCGCCGACCGCATCGTGCTGCCCGGCGTCGGCGCATTCGCCGATTGCCGCCGCGGCCTCGACGCGCTTGACGGCATGATCGAGGCGATGACCGAAGCGGTGCGCAAAAAGGCGCGACCGTTCTTCGGCATCTGCGTCGGCATGCAGTTGATGGCGACCCGCGGCAAGGAGCACGTCACCACGGAAGGCTTCAACTGGATCGCCGGCGACGTCGAGAAAATTTCGCCGCGCGAGGAGAATCTGAAAATCCCCCATATGGGCTGGAATACCCTCGATGTGGTCCGGGAGCATCCGGTGCTGGAGGGTCTGCCGCTGGGGCCAAAGGGCCGCCACGCTTATTTCGTGCACTCCTATCATCTCAACGCCACCAACGAGGGCAACGTGCTGGCGCGTGCCGATTACGGCGGGCCGGTGACGGCGATCGTCGGCAAGGACACCGCCATCGGCACCCAATTCCACCCGGAGAAGAGCCAACGGTTCGGGCTGGCTCTGATTTCAAATTTTTTGAAATGGAAGCCGTGATTCTGTTCCCCGCCATCGACCTGAAGAACGGCCAGTGCGTGCGTCTGGAACAGGGCGACATGGCGCGCGCGACCGTGTTCAACCTTGATCCGGCGGCGCAGGCGCGCGCCTTTGCCACCCAAGGGTTCGAATATCTGCACGTGGTCGATCTCGACGGCGCCTTTGCCGGCAAGCCGATGAACGCGCAGGCGGTGGAAGCCATGCTCAAGGCGGTCACCATGCCGGTGCAACTCGGCGGCGGGATTCGTGATTTGAAGACGGTCGAAGCCTGGCTGGCGAAAGGCATCGCGCGCGTCATTATCGGCACCGCGGCGGTGCGCGATCCGGCGCTGGTGAAGGCTGCCGCGAAGAGATTCCCCGGCCGTGTCGCAGTGGGTCTTGACGCGCGCGACGGCAAGGTTGCGGTCGAAGGCTGGGCCGAAACTTCCGAAGTCACCGCGCTTGAAATCGCGCGGCGATTCGAGGACGCCGGCGTCGCCGCGATCGTCTTTACCGATATTGCGCGCGACGGCCTGCTCAAGGGCCTCAATCTCAATGCGACCATTGCGCTGGCCGAGCGAATCTCGATACCCGTCATCGCGTCGGGGGGCTTCGCCTCGATCAGGGATGTCGAGGAGTTGCTGGCGCCGCGCGCCAAGGAACTGGCCGGCGCGATTGCGGGCCGCGCGCTCTACGACGGCCGGCTCGATGCAACTGCGGCGCTGGCGCTGATCCGCAACGCGCGCGCCGCGGCGTAGGAGTTCTTGATGTTCAAGGTGCGCGTGATTCCCTGTCTCGACGTCAAGGACGGTCGGGTCGTCAAGGGTGTCAACTTTGTCGACCTGCGCGACGCCGGCGATCCCGTCGAAGCGGCCATCGCCTACGACGCCGCTGGCGCCGACGAGCTATGCTTTCTCGACATTACCGCTACCCACGAAAATCGCGGCATCATGCTGGACGTGGTGCGGCGTACGGCGGAGGCCTGTTTCATGCCGCTGACGGTGGGCGGCGGGGTACGCACGGTCGACGATATCCGCACGCTTTTGCGATCAGGGGCCGACAAGGTTTCGATCAACAGTGCCGCCGTCAGCCGCCGCGAATTCGTCAAGGAAGCGGCCGAGAAATTCGGCGAGCAATGCATCGTGGTGGCGATCGATGCCAAGCGGGTGAAACGCGGCGGCGGATCGGAGCGCTGGGAGATCTTCACCCATGGCGGCCGCAATTCCACCGGGATCGATGCCATCGAATATGCCCAGGAAGTGGTCTCGCTCGGCGCCGGTGAAATCCTGCTGACGTCGATGGACCGGGACGGCACCCGCCAGGGCTTTGACATTCCGCTGACGCAAGGCGTCGCCGACAGTGTCACGGTTCCGGTGATCGCCTCCGGCGGCGTCGGCAACCTCGATCACCTGGTCGACGGTATCCGCGAGGGGCACGCGACGGCCGTACTGGCCGCGTCGATCTTCCACTTCGGGGAATTTACCATACGTGAAGCCAAGGACCACATGGTGCGTGCCGGGTTGCCGATGCGGCTCGATCCCTGACGACTCTGGACCGCAGAAGTGCTAAATCCGGCTGACGAATGGCGCCCTTTGGCGGGCGCGTGTTGAGTTGAGTTGATGTCGCGTTTCACGATCCATGATCTTGCCGCCACCATCGACGCCCGCGCGGCGTCGGGAGGAGAGGCGTCCTATACCCGCAAGCTGCTCGACAAGGGCGCGGAGCATTGCGCCAAGAAGCTCGGCGAAGAGGCGGTGGAAACCGTAATCGCCGCGGTCGAGAACGACCGCGATCAGCTGATCGCGGAAAGCGCGGACCTGCTGTTTCATTTGCTGTTGCTGTTGAAATCGCGCGGCGTAAGTCTTGAAGATGTCGAGGCCGCGCTGGCGCAGCGCACCAACATGTCCGGTCTCGAAGAGAAAGCCGCGCGCAAGCGCGATATTTGATATTCAAAGGCACGTGATGGATATTCGGGCGGTCGAGCAACAGTACAACCCCTATCGCATCTTCTCGCGCGAGCAATGGGCGCGGCTGCGCGACGATACCCCGATGACGCTCGAAGCCGGCGAGATCGCGGCGTTGCGCTCGATGCACGATCGGCTCGATCTCAAGGAGGTCGAGGAAATCTACCTGCCGCTGTCGCGTCTGCTGTCGATCTATGTCGATGCCGCGCAGCGGCTGTATTTCGCGCAGCGGCGCTTTCTCGGCATCGAAGACCGCAAGATGCCCTACATCATCGGCGTCGGCGGCTCGGTAGCGGCCGGCAAATCGACCACCGCGCGCGTGCTGCAGGCGCTGCTCGCGCGATGGTCGCCGCGGCCGAAGGTCGACCTGGTGACGACGGATGGTTTTCTGTTTCCCAATGCCGTGCTCGAACGGCAGGGCCTGATGCAGAAAAAGGGTTTTCCGGAGAGCTACGACCTGCCGACGCTGCTGGCGTTTTTGAGCGATATCAAGTCGGGGCGGCAGCGGGTGCGCGCGCCGGTCTATTCGCATTTGACCTACGACATCGTTCCGAACGAATGGATCGAGGTCGACCGGCCGGATATCCTGATCTTCGAGGGCATCAACGTTCTGCAGACCGGCCGGCTCCCGCGCGACGGCAAGGCGGTGCCGGTGGTGTCGGACTTCTTCGACTTCTCGGTCTATATCGATGCCGAAGTGTCGGTGCTGCGCGACTGGTACGTCCGGCGCTTCCTGACGCTGCGGGATACCGCCTTTACCGATCCGCGATCGTATTTCCATCGCTACGCGCTGTTGTCGGACGAAGAGGCCGCCGCGACCGCGCTGGCGATCTGGGAACGCACCAACCTTGCCAATCTCGAGGACAATATCCTGCCGACGCGGCCGCGCGCCAAGCTGATCCTGAAGAAGGGCGCCGATCACGTCGTCGAAACCGTAGCGCTGCGGCGGCTATAGCGCTTCAGGCGGCGAGGTGCCGCGAGGCGGCGAGACCGGCGAGCGCCTCGGCGAGCTTCTCGCGATCGAGCGGCTTGATCAGGAAACCGTCCATGCCGGCTTCGAAACAGGCGTAGCGATCCTCCACCAGCGTGTTCGCGGTCAGCGCCAGGATCGGCGTGCGGCGGCCGGACTGGCCGGCTTCATGCGCGCGGATGCGCCTGGTGGTCTCGATGCCGTCGAGCTGCGGCATCTGGATGTCCATCAGGACGAGATCGTAGGGCGCGCCGGCGGATTTCGCCGCCAGCCAGGATTCCATCGCCTCCTCGCCATTGGTGGTGACGACGGCGTGATGTCCAAGCCGCGTCAAAAGCGAACGCATCAGCAGCGCGTTGATCTCGTTGTCTTCCGCGACCAGGATCGAAAGACCTTTCAATGGTGCGGCGGCCCGGCGCTCCGCGGCCTCGACCGTCTCGATCAGTTCGTCGCCGGCAAGATTCGGTGCGGCAATTTCCGGCGCCAGCGAAAGGCGCGCCGCGAGCGAGGCCGCGCGCAACGGCTTGACCAGATAGCCGGTGAAGGCGGAGGAGGGCTGAATTTCATGTCGGGTGGCCGGCGTGAACATCACGATCCGGTGCGAGGCATGCGGGCGCGCCGCCTCGCCGAGCCATTCGACGTCGGCCGTACCCAGTGCGCGATCGAGCAGCACCGCGTGCCAGGAGCGTTCCGGCAGCAAGGCCTGCGCCACCGCGGCATCCGAGACCACGCAGGTCTGGCCGCCCCAGCGTTGCAGCCGGTGCGCGACCAATGAGGCCTCGATGGTTTGCGGCGCGACCAGCATGATCGACTGGCCGGTCAGATCCGGAGCCGCAAAGGCCTCTTGTCCGCTGTTCTCGCGGTCGGACGCAGCAAGCGGGATCGATACCTCGAACGTCGAGCCGACGTCTGGCTTGCTCTCCAGCGTGATGCGGCCGCCCATCCGCTTGACGATGCGCTCGGAGATGCTCAGTCCCAATCCGGTGCCGCCATAGCTGCGGGCGATGCGTTCGTCGGCCTGTTCGAACTCGCGGAAAATCCGCTGCTGCGCCTCGGGCGCGATGCCGATGCCGGTGTCGCGCACCAAAAAGCTGATCTCGTTGGGCCAGATGCCCGGCTCGACGATCAGCGCCACGCCGCCGGTCGAGGTGAACTTGATGGCATTGCCGGCGAGATTGAGCAGCACCTGGCGAAGCCGCGCCGCATCGCCCACCACTTCCATCGGCAGCCGTTCGTCGACATAGGCCGCGATCTCGAGCTTTCGGGCTTGCGCCCGCGGCGCCAATAGTTCGGTGATGTCCTCGATCAGGGCGGCGAGTGCGAACGGGCGCTGCTCGAGGTCGATCTTGCCGGCTTCGATCTTGGAATAATCCAACAGCTCCTCGATCAGCGACAGCAACGCGTCGCCGGAGGTTTTCACCGCCCTGGCGTAAGTGATCTGTTCCGGCGTCAAGGGCGTGTCCAGCAACAGTCCGCTCATGCCGATGATGCCGTTGAGCGGCGTGCGGATTTCGTGGGAGGCCATCGCGAGGAAGCGCGACTTGGCGCGGCTGGCGGCATCGGCCTGGTCGCGGGCGTCGCTCAGCGCACGTTCGGTTTCCGCGCGATCGGTGACATCGCGGCCGACGCATTGCATTTCGGCCGGCCGGCCGGCATCCGATCGAACCAGGCCTTCGCGCCATGCGATCCATCGCGGCCCCAGCGGGCTTGCGATCTTCTGGTCGTGAATCCGGGTGCCGTTGCGCTCCAGCGCCGAGGTGCCCTGCTCGAGCACGACGAGGTTGAAATGAGTGCCGACCAGCGCGCTGCGTGGCTGCTGCGCCAGTTCGCAATAGGCATCGTTGACGAAGGTGATGCAGCCGTCGGCGTCGCGCAGCACGATCAGGTCGCCTTGCGATTCGAACAGGCTGCGGGCGCGCTCCTCGGCCTCCTTCAATTCCCAATTGCGGTCGGCCAGCGTTTCATTGTGCAGGGCGATCTTGCGGAGTTTACGGCGCATCCAGCGCAGCCGGAAGCTCAGCGTCGCCAGTGCGACGCAGGCGATGGCGAACAGGAAGCTCGCGCCGATCGCAAAGGCGTGCGGGTCGTAACCGGAACTCTCCGAGCGGCTGCCGGCAATGAAGCCATAGGCGCCGCCGAAGGCCGCCGAAAAGATCATGAACGAGCGGATCGCGAAAGTGAGCCACGGATGGCGCCGCGTGAAGCGGCGTATGCGTATCTTGATCCGGAAAGCCCGATCCATCATCGCCGATTACCTTGAAGCCGTCTCGATCTTGCCGCGCCCGCCCCGGCGACGACGATGCGGCGGCGACCTTGCAAAGTGCTTGAGGCCGGGAGTTCTCGTGCCGTCCAATGAGAACAGGGTTAATGAAATGTTAAGCGGGCGTGATTGCGAAAAGCGGATGCCGGTTTTCGCAGCGGACCGTTAGAGCGAGGCGGAGGCGAGGCGGCGGCCGCCTCCGGCGCCGACGATCAGCGCCGCGGCGTCGCGCAGCGAGAAGGTCTTTGACTTCACGAAGATCCGGTAGTCGGCCGGGCCGTCCGGTGACAGATAGATCACCGGCCCGGATGCCGAGGGGCTGGCGGAGACCGCGATAAACCGCGTCGCCGGCGACGCCTCGCAGGCGCTGGCGTCGGGGCTGTCGATATCGTCGATCACGGCGAAATCGGCGGCCTCGGCTTGATCGGTGATCTGGACCCGCACGGTGGCGAGCGCCGGATCGTCGGTAAAGGCGACATGCAGGTGGGCATGCCAGGGCATCGAGCTGATCTGTACGGACGCTTCGCCGATCGCGACGCAGGGATGCGGGCCCGGTAACAACCCGCCGCCCGCGAACACCGCGGCAACGATCAATGGGACAGCCGAGGCCAGGATCTTGAAACGCAACATGATGCTCTCGCTCGCCGGCAAACCGCGACCGCTGCGGTCTATCGTTGGCGGAGTGTAAACAAAACTCGTTACCGGCGGGTTGACGAGTCGCCCTGCGTTCGCAGGAACGACGCATGGTCGGTCGATTCGAATTTCAAACAGCCCAACGTCATTGCGAGGAGCGAAGCGACGGAGCAATCCAGCTTTCTTGCCCTTCGCAAAGAAAGCTGGATTGCTTCGCTTCGCTCGCAATGACGACGGAATATGACTTCGCATTCTCGCGGCGCGATGCGTCCGAGTTTTGCTAGAAATCCTCAACCCTCCGATCAGAGGGCGCAGGGAATGCCGGGCGCCCAATGCGCCCGCAGCCTGGCAGGGCAGAAAAACAAGCCATGCCAGTAACAGTCACCACGGTCACACCGGA
>NZ_SSMW01000035.1 GCF_004799405.1 Bradyrhizobium sp. | reverse complement strand
CCGCTGCGACCAACAGCAGGCGCCGTCACCCGGCGGCGAATTTGGGACCCATCTTCATTCAAAGCATCCGGCCAAATAACACCGATCCGATCCCACTGCGGAATTCACCGCCGGGAATGGGGACCATCATGATCCGGTTTGTCGGCCTGCTGGCACTGGCCGTGGTGGCGCTGGCGCTGGTCTGGAGCCGCTGATTTTTCGCGAAATTTTCCGGGCGATTCGGCTGCCATGGTTAGCAAACCCTGACCTAGCGGCTGGCGAGCGCCGCGCGATCGAACGAATAGACGCCGTCGGCATAGCTTTTCACCACCATCACGGCGGTCAGCATCACCGCCAGCGTCACGGTTGCGAAGATAAAGCCCACAAATCTCAAGCCGCTGCGGTCTGCCATGGTCGTCCCCTGCGATCTGTCCCCGAAATCACTATGACAGGCACAAGGTTCAAAATGCGTTAGCGCGAAAGCAACGGCGCGTTTCATGCGCCGGCGTTGCGCCGCGGCACGAAGGCCGTCGCCAGATATGAAAACACCAAATCGCCGCGCTGGTTGGTGCCGGTGTTGCGGGCCTGCAGGATGCCCCATTCCGGGCGCTTCTCGGATGACCGCAGGGTTTCGACCTCGGTGGCAAAGCTGATGGTATCGCCGGCCAGCACCGGCTTGATCCAGCGCAATTCGCGAAATCCCGGCGACGGCCCCCACACCGCGATGTTCTCGCCGCGCGCCAAAGCCTCCTTCGCCAGGCGCTGGCCGTCGGCCACCATCAGCTTCATGCAGACCGATCCGACATGCCAGCCCGAGGCCGCCAGCCCGCCGAACAGCGATTTGCGTCCCTCTTCCTCGTCGAGATGAAAGCGCTGCGGATCGAACTGCCTCGCGAATTTCTTGATGGCATCGGCGGTGAAGGTGAACGATCCCACCTCGCGCCGCATACCGACCTTGATGTCCTCGAAGAAACGCATCAGCCCGCCTGCTCCGCGACGGCCGCGCGCCGCTGCACGATGATCGGCGAAACCATCTCGCACAAGGCTTGCCCTGCCGCGTTGCGGGCGACGGCCTTGAAAGTCACGATCCCGGTCGCGGGACGGCTGCGCGAAATCCTGGCCTCTATTACATCGATGTCAAGCATGAGTTCGTCATCGGGGCGAAGCGGCGCCAGCCAGCGCAATTCGTTGACGCCGGGCGAGCCCAGCGACGCGGTGCGGCCGATATAGCCGTCGAACATCATCCGCATCATGATCGAGCACAGATGCCAGCCCGAACCGGACAGGCCCTTCAGCATCGAGCGCTGCGCCGCTTCCTCGTCGAGGTGCATCGGCTGCGGATCGTATTCGGCGGCGAACGCCAGCATCTCCTCGCGCGTGACATGGCGCGGGCCGAAGCTGCCGAAATGGCCGGGCGGAAAATCTTCGAAGGTGAGGGTCATGATGGGGATTGCCGGAAGGAAGCCCGATTGTGGCCGTTATTTATGGCAATCTCAACCGGCGCGCCCGCAGGGCTCGTGTTTGTTCCCGACTTGCCCGGAACGGCATTCGGAGCTAGGCCCTGTGCTGCAAGCATTCAGTTTAGACGCAACTCATATTCGACCCGCCGGGAGAACGACCGATGTTTGAATTTGGGGATCTGTTTCAGTGGGACCGCTTTATCACTCCCACCATCATCAAGACCTTTTACTGGCTGGTCATCGCGCTGATCGGGCTGTTCGGCATTTCAGGCATTTTCTCCGGACTGGCCGCGATGGCGATCAGCCCGTTCGGCGGCTTCCTCCTGCTCTTGTCCTCGATCGCCAGCGTGGTCGTCGGCGTGATCTTTTCGCGGATCGCGGCGGAATTCATCCTGATCGTATTTCGTATCAACGAGCACCTCGGCGCCATCCGCGACCAGGGTTCGGGGCATTAGGTATTAAACCGGAAATGCATCACGTCGCCGTCGGCGACGACATACTCCTTGCCTTCGAGCCGCAGCTTGCCGGCGTCGCGGGCGCCGGCTTCGCCGCCGAATGCGACGTAGTCGGCATAGGCGATGGTTTCGGCGCGAATGAAACCCTTCTCGAAATCGGTATGAATGACGCCGGCCGCAGCCGGCGCCTTGGTGCCACGTTTGATGGTCCAGGCCCGCGCCTCCTTCGGGCCCACGGTGAAATAGGTAATGAGGTCGAGCAATTGGTAGCCGGCGCGGATCAGCCGGTCGAGACCGGCTTCCGCAAGGCCGAGCGTGTCGAGAAACTCGGTACGCTCCTCGCGTGACAGGGTCGCGATTTCCGATTCGATCTTGGCGGAGATCGCCACCGCAACCGCGCCTTCCTTCTTGGCGTAATCGGCAACCGCCTTCGAGAACTCGTTGCCGTCCGCGGCCGAGCCCTCCTCGACATTACAGACATAGAGCACGGGTTTCGAGGTCAGCAGGCCGAGCATGCCGAACGCGCGCTCTTCCTCGGGCTTGCGCTCGAGAAACCGCGCCGGTTTGCCTTCGCGCAATAGCACCAGCGCGCGGTTGACCAGATCAAGCTGCTCCTTGGCATCCTTGTCGTTGCCCTTGGCTTTCTTGGCGAGGTTGTCGACGCGCTTTTCCAGGCTGTCGAGATCGGCCAGCATCAGTTCGGTCTCGATGGTCTCGATATCGGCCAGTGGCGCGATCTTGCCTTCGACATGGGTGATGTCGGAATCCTCGAAACATCTCACCACATGCGCGATCGCGTCGACCTCGCGGATGGTGGCGAGAAACTGGTTGCCGAGACCCTCGCCTTTCGATGCGCCGCGCACCAGCCCCGCGATATCGAGAAAGGTCAGCCGGGTCGGGATGATCTGGGCCGACTTGCCGATCTCGGCAAGCTTGTCCAGCCGCGGATCGGGCACCGCGACCTCACCGACATTCGGCTCGATGGTGCAGAACGGATAATTCGCCGCCTGCGCCGCCGCGGTTTCGGTCAGCGCATTGAACAGCGTCGATTTGCCGACATTGGGCAACCCGACGATACCGCATTTGAATCCCATGATGTGTCCTGAAGTCCGTTCGTCGCGACCGGCGTAGCGTCACGCATCGCCGTCATCGTCCTTGTCAAGAAATCCCTTGGCCTGCATCGCCAGATGCACCTTGTTCTGAAACGTGGAATCGCGGTTGGTGACGAGCAGCCCGGCATTGTCGGCGATCGCCTCGCGCAACGCCTCGACCCACGGGCGATCGTCCTTGGTGAAATCGGACAGCACGTAACCGTGCACCAGTTCCTTGACGCCGGGATGGCCGATTCCCAGCCGCACCCGGCGATAGTCATTGCCGATATGCGAAGAGATCGAACGCAGGCCGTTGTGACCGGCAATGCCGCCGCCGACCTTGACGCGCACCTTGGCGGGCGGCAGTTCGAGCTCATCCTGAAACACGGTGATCTCGCCGGCGGAGAGCTTGAAGAAACTGGCGGCTTCCTGAACCGCGCGCCCGGATTCGTTCATGAAAGTCATCGGGCGAAGCAATACCACCCGCTCATGATCGAGCGTGCCTTCCGCGGTCTCGCCCTGAAAGCGGCGGCGCCACGGTGCGAAACCATGACGCCGCGCAATTTCATCGACCACCGCGAAACCGATATTGTGCCGGTTATGCGCGTATTTCGCGCCGGGATTGCCAAGGCCAACAAAGAGTCGCATGACGCGGCATCCCGCGCTCTGTTACTTCTTCTTGTCGCCACCGCCGGCGGGCGCTTTGGCGCCGGCCGCGGGCGCCTTCGCACCCGCCGCAGGAGCGGCCGCACCCGCTGCAGGCGCAGCGGCGGCAGCGCCGCCTGCCGCCGGAGCAGCGGCAGCCGCACCGGGAACAGCCGCGGCAGCCGCCGGACTGGCAGCCGCGGCGGCAGCAGCCGCAGCCGCTTTCATTTCTTCGGCGTAGCCGGACGGCGGCACGATGGTCACCAGCGTCACGTCTTCGCGCGACAACGACTTCACGCCGTCGGGCAGCTTGATGTCGGACAGATGCAGCGAGTGGCTGATCTCCAGACCGCTGACATCGGCCTCGACATATTGCGGAATGTTGTCGACCGAGCACACCAGATCGATGGTGTGGGTGACGATGTTGACGGTGCCGCCGCGCTTGACGCCGGGGGCGGCTTCCGAGTTCTGGACGTGCAGGGGCACGCTGACGCGGATGGTCGCGCCTTCGCCGAGCCGCATGAAATCGACATGGAGCGGAAAATCGCGCACCGCATCGAGATGGAAGTCGCGCGGGATCACGCGGTGCTTCTGGCCCTCGACGTCGATGTCGTAAATCGTGGTGAGAAACCGGCCGGCCAGGATGCGCTGGCGCAATTCGGCGTCGTCGACCGAGATGGTCAGGGGGGGCTGGTTGTTGCCATAGATCACTCCGGGCACTCTCCCGGCGCGACGCTCTGCCCGTGCGGCCCCCTTGCCGCCTGCCGGACGCGCGGTCGCCTTCAATTCCTTGACGGTCGCCATCTGCGTAAGTCCTTGTTTTCTAAAAGTTAAAGGCCGCATCGCGGCCCGGTTGCCGCCGCAGCAAGCCTCCAGGGGTGCGGGGGCTGCGGACGTGGCGGCGTTCTAGCCCCAAAGGCTGGAAATGACAAGGAAATGCGGGGATTTTTCTACCCTCCCTGGAGGGGAAGGTAAAACGCCTCACCCATCCATCTTCATGGTGCCGAGGCGGAAATGCCGAGCTTGGCTTCCAGCACCGCGATACGCGCCTTGAGCGCTTCGTTTTCCTCGCGCGCCAGCCGCGCCATCTCCTTGACCGCCTCGAACTCCTCGCGCTTGACGACGTCGAGGTCGCGCAGGATTTTTTCGGCCTGATTGCGGACCACCGTATCGACCTCGCGCTTGACGCCCTGGGCGGCGCCCGCGGCGTCGTTCATCAGGCGTCCGATCTCGTCGAAAAACCGGTTGCTGGTCTGGGTCATCGCTCAATCTCCGATCGGCTGCGAATGGGTCGATAGCTCAAGACAATGGCGATCCGTTGGCCGCCATTCAAGGCCGATGTTAGCGCTTCATCGGCAAGTCGCCTTGTCATGTCCTGGTTTCCTTGCAATCGTATCGGTTACTTGGGCCAAAAAACCGAGCAACGAAAGAAACGCCATGATCGACCAGCAGATCGAAATTCCGACCAGGGATGGCCATACCACTACCTTCATTACCCATCCCGAACGCGGCGGTCCGTTTCCCGTCATCATCTTCTACATGGATGCGCCGGCGATCCGCGAGGAACTGCGCGACATGGCGCGCCGGCTGGGCACCTCGGGCTACTACGTGATGCTGCCCAACATGTATTACCGCTCCGGCGTCATGGAACTTGCACCGATACCGCCGGACCCGGAAGCGCCCGAGCGCAAGCGGATGTTCGGCTTCATGAACTCGATCAACATCCCGATGGTGATGGAGGACACCAAGGCCCTGCTCGCCTATGCCGACACCCAGCCGGCGGCGAATGCGAAGATTGTCGGCACTGTCGGCTACTGCATGAGCGGACGCTATGCCGTCAACGCGGCCACGCATTTTCCGGACCGGGTCAAGGCCGCCGCCTCGATCTATGGAACGCACCTGGCCACCGACCAGCCGGACAGCCCGCACCTGGCCGCGAGCAAGACCAAGGCCGAACTGTATTTCGGCTGCGCCGAGACCGACATCTACGCGCCGCAGGAAATCATCGACAAGATCGCCGCTTCGATGAAGGGTGCCAACGCGGAAGTCGAGATCTATCCCGGCACCCATCACGGCTTCGCGTTTCCGAAACGGCCGGTCTATCATCGCGATGCCGCCGAACGGCATTGGGAGCGGCTGCTGGCGCTTTATCGCCGCAACCTCGCATCCTAGACCACGAGCACGATGCCGTTTCTCACCATTGCCTTTCCGGTGTTCGACCCGATCGCGGTTTCGATCGGGCCAATCGCGATCCGCTGGTATGCGCTGGCCTATATCGGCGGAATCGTGTTGGGATGGATTTACGCCCGCGCGCTGATCAAGAGCACCGGATTGTGGGGCGGACCGGCGCCGGTCACGCTGCTGCAGTTCGACGACTTCATCCTGTGGGTTACGGTCGGGATCATCCTCGGCGGCCGGACCGGCTACGTGCTGTTCTACAATCTGCCGTTCTTTATCCAGCATCCCGCCGAGATCTTCGAATTGTGGAAGGGCGGCATGTCGTTTCATGGCGGCTTCCTCGGCTGCGTCGCGGCGGTGATTCTGTTCTGCCGCAAGAACGACCTGCCGATCCTGTCGCTGGGCGATATCACCACGGCGGTCGGGCCGATCGGATTGTTTCTCGGCCGCCTCGCCAATTTCATCAACAGCGAGCTGTGGGGTCGCCCGGCGGACTCCAGCGTGCCCTGGGCGATGGTGTTTCCCAATGGCGGACCGCTGCCGCGCCATCCCAGCCAGCTCTACGAGGCGGCGCTCGAGGGAATCGTGCTGTTTACCATCCTGGCGGTGATGATCCGGATGGGCGCCCTGAAGCGGCCGGGCCTGATCCTCGGCAGCTTCATCGCGATCTACGGCCTTGCGCGTATCATCGGCGAGTTCTTCCGGGAGCCCGACCCGCAGCTTGGATTTTTGTGGGGCGGGCTGACCATGGGTATGCTGCTGTCGGTGCCGATGATCATTGCAGGAGCGGTGCTTATTGTGGTGGCATGGCGCCGCCAGCCGCCTCAACAAAGACCGAACTGAGTTCAAGGCGACCCGTGACCGAATATTCACCGCTCCAGGCCGAGCTCAAGAAGCTGATCCAGTCGTCCGGGCCGATGCCGGTCTGGCGTTACATGGAATTGTGCCTGACCCATCCGCAGCACGGCTATTATGTCGCGCGCGATCCGCTGGGGCGCGAAGGCGATTTCACCACCGCGCCCGAAGTCAGCCAGATGTTCGGCGAATTGCTGGGGTTGTGGGCGGCCTCGGTATGGAAGTCGATCGGCTCGCCGTCTCTGCTGCGGCTGATCGAACTCGGACCCGGCCGCGGCACCATGATGGCGGACGCGCTGCGGGCGCTGCGGGTGTTGCCGCCGCTGTACCAGTCGCTGAGCATCCATCTGGTCGAGATCAACCCGGTGCTGCGCGATAAGCAGAAATCCACCTTGTCCGGCGTGCGCAACATTGCCTGGCACAGCAGCATCGACGACGTGCCGGACGGTCCCTCCGTTATTTTCGCCAATGAATATTTCGACGTGCTGCCGATCCACCAGATGGTCAAGCGCGAGACCGGCTGGCACGAGCGTACCGTCGAGATCGACGACAACGGCAGACTTGCGTTCGGCGCCGCCGCCGAGCCTGTGCCGCGCTTCGAGGTGCTGCTGCCGCCGCTGGTGCGCGCCGCCCCGGTCGGCGCGGTGTTCGAATGGCGGCCCGACGCCGAGATCATGAAGATCGCGACGCGGGTGCGCGATCAGGACGGCGCGGCGCTGATCATCGACTACGGCCACTTGCGCAGCGACGCCGGCGACACCTTCCAGGCCATCGCCCGCCACAGCTTCACCGATCCCCTGAAAAACCCGGGACAGGCCGACGTCACCGCACATGTCGACTTCCAGGCGCTGGTGCGCGCCGCCGAGGATCTGGGGGCGCGCGTTCATGGCCCGATACCGCAGGGCGAGTTTCTCAAACGGCTCGGCATCGAAACCCGCGCCGCCACCCTGATGGCGAAGGCCTCGCCTGAGGTTTCCGAAGATATTTCCGGCGCGCTGAAACGGCTGATCGGCGGCGGCCGTGGCGGCATGGGCTCGATGTTCAAGGTGCTCGCGATCTCGGAACCCAACCTCACCTCGCTGGCGGGGCTGAGCGATGTTGAGCCGGCCGCCGGAGTGGAGGCGCGATGACGCTGGGATCGCCACTGCTCTCGGCCGTTCCCGGCTTGCGCCATGCCTTCTTCACGCGCGATGGCGGCGTCTCCAATGGCATCTATGCCGGCCTCAATGGCGGCCTTGGCTCGGACGACGATCCCGCCCATGTCGCGGAAAATCGCCGGCGGATGGCCGAGCGGATGGGCGTCGCGCCGGCGAATTTTCTCAGCGTGCACCAGCTCCATTCGCCCGATGCCGTGGTGGCGACCGGACCGTGGCCGGGCACGTCGCGGCCGCGCGCCGACGCCATCGTCACCCGTGTCGAGGGCCTTTCGATCGGCGTCACAGCGGCCGACTGCGGGCCGATATTGCTGGCCGACCCCAACGCGCGGGTGATTGGCGCTGCGCATGCGGGGTGGAAGGGAGCGCTGTCGGGCATCGTGGAATCCACCGTGGAAGCAATGGAAAAACTCGGCGCCGAGCGCGCCGGCATCGTCGCCGCCATCGGTCCCCTGATCCGCCAGCACTCTTATGAAGTGGGCGGCGAATTCGTCGAGCGCTTCGTGGAGGCCGATGCGGAGAACGCCTTGTTCTTCATTCCCTCGGCACGCCAGGGGCATGCGATGTTCGACCTTGCAGGCTTCATCCGAACGCGGCTCGAAAATGCCGGCGTCCTGATGATCGACGACATCGGCGTCGATACCTATGCCGATGAGCGCTTCTACAGCTACCGCCGCTCGGTGCATCGCAAGGAGCCGGACTACGGCCGGCATGTTCATGCCATCGCGCTGGAGCGCGCGTAGCCTGGCCGCGCTATAAAGCCGGGATCGATCGCGAAGGAAGAGACATGCCGCTGTTTACGCTTGACGAGCTTGAGGCCACCGTGGCGACGGTTCGCCCCTTCGTGCCGCCGACGCCCGCTTATGCATGGCCGCTGCTCGCCAAAAGAACCGGCGCCGAGATCATCGTCAAGCACGAGAACCACACCCCGACCGGATCGTTCAAGGCCCGCGGCCCGCTGGCCTATCTGGATGCCTTGCGCCGTGACGGCCGCTTGCCTAAGGGGCTGGTCACCGCCACGCGCGGTAACCACGGCCAGTCCGTCGCTATCGCCGCGGCGCGCAGCGGCATTCCGTCGATCATCGTGGTCCCCGAGGGCAATTCGAGCGAAAAGAACGCCGCGATGGAGGCGTTCGGCGGCCAATTGGTGACGGCCGGCAAGGACTTCGACGAAAGCCGCGTCATCGCGGCGGAAATCCAGCAGCAGCGCGGCTATCATTTCGTGCCGTCGTTTCACCGCGAACTCGTCAAGGGCGTTGCGACCTACGCTTATGAGCTGTTCACGACGTGCCCCGATCTCGACGTTGTCTACGTGCCGATCGGCATGGGTTCGGGGATCTGCGGCCTGATCACGGTGCGCGATCTGCTCGGGCTCAAGACCGAGATCGTCGGCGTCGTCGCCGAGAACGCGCCGGCGTTCGCGCACTCGTTCGAGGCCGGCCGTCCCATCCCGTCCAATTCGGCGCGGACCTTTGCCGATGGCATGGCATGCCGCGACCCGCAGCCCGAGGCGTTCGAGATCATCGCCGCCGGCGCCGCACGCGTGGTGGCGGTCAGCGAGGCCGATATCGCCGAGGCCATCCGCATCTACTACGCCACCACCCACAATCTGGCCGAGGGCGCAGGCGCCGCTCCGCTGGCGGCGCTGCTCAAGGAGAAGAACCGCTATGCCGGCAAGCGCGTCGGCCTGGTCCTGTCCGGCGGCAACATCGACATGGCCGTCTTCGCACAGATTCTGCGCGGCGAGACGCCCGCCGCTTGACCGAAAAATCCTCCGTTTGGCCATCTTTGGCGGCGTGTCATCAGCCTTCGCAACCCTTGGCAACCCTTGGCAACCCTTGGCATCCCTAGACCTTAACGCAAATTAACGATATCGGTCGGGGCGATGAGGGACACCATGATACCCCCGTTCCGGGCTATCGGAACCGTGACGCGCCGTGCATGCGTGGTGTCGCTGCTGGCGATCGCCTGCGCACTGGGCGGCTGCGCCGGCGGACCCGGTCTCAGCTCGTTCACCCAGGCCGGCAGCGGCGCCACCGTGGCCTTCGAATCGATCGACGGCCCGCCTCCGCAGGTGTTCGACCGCATGGTGAGCGTGCTCGACAGCGAATCGAAGCTTCGCAACCTGCAGATCGTGTCGCGCGAAGGGGCGGCTTCGTACCGGGTGCGAAGCTATCTCGCCGCCGAGGTCAGCCGCGGCCGTACCACTATCGCATGGGTCTGGGACGTCTATGACGGCAACCAGCAGCGCGCGCTGCGGCTTTCCGGCGAGGAACCGGCCGGCAAGGCCGGCCGCGACGCCTGGGCTGCCGCCGACGATATGGTGCTGCGAAAAATCGCCCAGGCCGGGTTGAGCGGCCTCAGCGCCATGGTCAACGGAACCGGCCCGGCGGACGGACAACCCGGGTCCGGACAGGGTCTTCGCGGCCCGGCGGTCGCAGATGCCGGGCAGCCCTCGCCCGCTGCGGAAGCCTTCCGCGTGAGCGCCCTCAGCTACAGCGGCCATTAACGATAATCGGCTTTGGGACGCTGATTTTGCGCAGGAAAACCCGACGCGACGGGTTGCCAGCGGGACCACCTCCTTGATATCACCTCGCTCATCGAAACGCGCCGGTTCCGTGGGTATTCCGATATGCTGAACGTCGTATCCGGCAAGGCGCGGAGAGAGGCCTCGATGTCGGCCAAGAACGGCTCCATCAAGCTCGTCGCCGGCAACTCCAATCCCGCCTTGGCGCAGGCCATCGCCGAATGGCTGAACCTGCCGCTGGCCAAGGCCAGCGTCCGCCGCTTTGCCGACAACGAGATTTTCGTCGAGATCCTCGAGAACGTGCGTGGCTCGGACGCGTTCATCATCCAGTCGACGTCGTTTCCGGCCAACGACCATCTGATGGAATTGCTGATCATCACCGATGCCATGCGCCGCTCGTCGGCGCGCCGCATCACCGCGGTGATCCCCTATTTCGGTTACGCCCGGCAGGACCGCAAGGTCGGTTCGCGCGCGCCGATTTCCGCCAAGCTGGTCGCCAACATGATCACCCATGCCGGCGTCGACCGCGTCATGACGCTCGACCTGCACGCCGCGCAAATCCAGGGTTTCTTCGATATTCCGACAGACAATCTGTTCGCTTCGCCGGTGATGGTGCGCGACATCAAGGAACGCTTCGACCTCGGCAATGTGCTGGTGGTGTCGCCCGATGTCGGCGGTGTGGTGCGCGCGCGCGGCCTCGCCAAGCGCATCAATACCCCGCTGGCGATCATCGACAAGCGGCGCGAACGTGCCGGCGAATCCGAAGTCATGAACGTGATCGGCGATTGCGCCGGCTACACCTGCATCCTGGTCGACGACATCGTCGATTCCGGCGGCACGCTGGTCAACGCCGCCGACGCGCTGCTCGCCAACGGCGCCAAGGAAGTCTACGCCTATATAAGCCATGGCGTGCTGTCCGGCGGCGCCGCCGCCCGCATCGCCGGTTCGAAGCTGAAGGAACTGGTGATCACCGACTCGATCCTGCCGACCGAAGCGGTCCGCAACGCCGCCAATATCCGTACGCTGTCCCTCGCATCCCTGATCGGCGAAGCCATCGGCCGCACCGCGTCGGAAGAGTCGGTGTCGAGCCTGTTTGATTAGCAAGCTATCGCTCACTCCCCGCTCCAACTGCAGACACGATTTCTCGATCTCGCCGCATGCCTGCGCGAAGTTTTGCTGGAAACGTCCTGCCCTTCCAAAAGGAGGGCGCAGGGAATGCCGGGCGCCCAATGCGCCCGCAGCCTGGCAGGGCAGAAAAACAAGCCATGCCAGTAACAGTCACCACGGTCACACCGGAATCACCCGGCA
>NZ_SSMW01000034.1 GCF_004799405.1 Bradyrhizobium sp. | reverse complement strand
GTCCTCTCCGCCGCAGTAAACCCTCTATGAAATCTCCGTTCCATCCCACACTCCATCCTTTCCCTCTAAGATAAAGTGTTGCGTCAACCGGTTGAGACCACCCTCCAACACCGGACATCGCACCGCCGGTGCACACCGCGGCCCAGCGTATCGGGGATGATCCGGCGATTCTGCTGCGCAACTACGCCAAACGGAAGCGGACGAAGAAGGCCGACGGCGTCCGTCGCAGTCGCGAAAGGGATGGCACAAAGAGCGCTAGCTGCCAGCCCAAACCCGCAGTGGACTGAATACGAAATGCTGTCAGTCCATGATTGGATCGCACGTCAGGATGTGAAGCTGGATCGTTCTGAAGCCATCCGCCGCTTGGTCGAAATTGGGCTTGAGGCGAAGAAGTGAAGGCGAAGGACGAATTCCCCGTCGAATCGTGTATTCGCAGGCCAAAAAACCGCCGTGTCTGTCGGGACACGGCGGTATGGAAATTCGAAAACCTTTCCCCTGTGAAGAGGAATTTTTTCTTATTTCAGCGAGTTGTTGACCGAGGTAAACTTGGCGTTCAGGTTGGTGCCAAGACCGTTGACCACGGCGATAATCGCCAACGCAATGCCGGCCGCAATCAGGCCGTATTCGATGGCAGTGGCGCCGGATTCGTCAGCTAAGAACTTTGCAAAGGTACGCATCAGACTTATTCTCCTGCCCTTAGGTTTAGGAGCACCCATTCGAGGGGACACCCACCTAAAGCGCGTTAAATTTTATTGGACACTTTTAGGCATGAGACCAAGAGAGCCGATAGCGTTAAGCAAACCTTGCCAAATGGCCGCCCCATCTTCGCCGCTCCTCGTCCGGATGAACCCACAATAAGGATCTACCCCCCGCTCGATTCGTTTTCCACACCCGCGACCAGCAGCGTCACGTGCTTGTTCCGAGCCACAGCCTATTGATAATTTGCGCGGCGTTTCCGGCAGCGCTTTGATGCGCCATGGCCTGGCGCCGATCGATGACGGTTACCAATTCGTTTTCGTGTGCTGCCTGATTTCGGTAGCCTCCTTCATCAGGCCCTTAAAATTCTTAGCTCAATGTGGCAGAAATGAACGAGCGGCGCGCAGCACAGCGACAACGGGTTTTTAAGGCCGGAACGATTGAGTTCGACGGCAGCGGGGTCGATTGCACAATTCGCAACTTGTCCCCGATCGGAGCAGCGCTCGACGTTGCGAGTCCGGTTGGCATTCCCCACGAAATCACGCTGAACATTGCGAGCAGCAACGAACGTCAGACTTGCCGTATCATCTGGCGCAAGGAAAACCGGATTGGCGTAATTTTCGCTGATTAGAATTAGCATGCTTCCGAAAAGCAGGAGCCTATCATTAAGCATCGCGGGGTTGATTTTGACGTAGAGGAGTACCCTCCGTCTTGGTGGCACTGGAAAATCTATCCAAAGATAGAGGCCGGTCCAAAGGTGGTCGGTAACATGAAATTCCAGACGCGGGAGGCGGCGGTCGCCGCCTGCATCGTAGAGATCAATGGCGGTCTTGATAACGACGACCCCAAATAGAACCTCGAACTGCTGCTTATCTCCGCTACGGCTGCGCGTAGGCAAAAAGCGGGTTCGGCAGAGCCACAGCCAACCCGTAACCCTGGCGAGACCTGTCCCGCCGCCGCGACCTCAAAAAACTTCCTCGGCAACCGGACCCTAGCCCCGGAATGGCGTCCACACCTGGCACGGTGGTGTTGGCTCGGTGTGCGGTAGGTCACAAAGAATTAACGGTGTGTGAAGGTCTCTGTGAACATTTTAGAGGTCCGCCCGTCTACTGGGCAGGAGCACTGGAATGACCCACAGGGATCGAGAAGAACTCAATAGAAGGCTCGCGCAGGCGCGCCGGTTGGCGTTGGAGCCGAACGATAGGCTCACGCGCGAACGGTTGGCGCAGCTCGTCGAAGACCTCGAATTTCAGCTCATCGAGCAGCGCCAGGTCGCCTAGCACCAACCGACCAACTCTGATATTTGACGGCGCGCTCCCTCCAAACGGGAGAGGCAAAAAAGAGGCAAATTCTTTTTGTTCTTTTCTAAGTGATTCAAATCATTGGGTTCGCCGGTTTAGCTCAGCGGTAGAGCAGCGGTTTTGTAAACCGAAGGTCGGGAGTTCAATCCTCTCAACCGGCACCATTCAAATCAAAGTCAAATCGTTATCCGACATTTCCACAAGATTATTTGGCGATGATCGCGGCGCATTTCCGCTGCAAAGTGTAACAGTTTTATCACCGCTCGAATGAAACTGCGGCGGCATTCCCGAACATCAAAGCACGCCCCTTGATTCCGGAAAATTCCTGCGTTCGAATGCTGTGGGCTGAGGTGCGCAATGGACTGGAAAAAAGAACGCGATCTTTTAATCGCGCAAACGCTGGCGTTTGTTCAATCGGTCGCTGGCAAGAAGACAGATGTTGAGGCCGTACCGGACGAAATGCCGGCGGCGTCGCCTCATGTTGAGGCCGCAGCGGCCGAAATCAGGGAAATATTCGAGCGGCCTGTTGTCGCGCCGCACAACACCTTTCCGGTCAGCGCCCCGGTTTCAGGGATTGCCCCCGCGAGCGACTTCCGAACCGAGATACAGGCCCGGATCGAGAGCTTTCGCGCGCACCAGGAGCGGTTTGACCGGGAGCGCGAGGAATATTTCAGCGCCACGCTCGCCAAGGCCCGCGCGGCAATCCGGAACGACACCGCGCCGCCCCCTTCCCGGCCGGTCAGCCGTTGATCCCGATCCGGCTGATCTTCTCCAGTACCGGCAGCAAGTGCTTTAGGAACTCCTGCGGGTTCTCGCTCATCGGGAAGTGACCGAGGCCCTTCATGATCGTGACCTCGCTGCCGGCAATGCTTCTCGCCACATCCAGCGTTTCCTGCGGCGTACAGGAATAATCGTATTCGCCGGACAGCAGAAACAGGGGGCAGCGGCGCGTATCGATCTGCGCGACGCGGCCGCGGATGTCGCCATCGAGCTTGTAGAAATACAGGTCGCCCTTGAAAACGCCGGGACCGCCTTGCATGTAATGCCAAAGCGTCTCCCAGCGCTCGTTGTCAGGCGCGTCCGGCCCGACCAGTCCCGAGACGATGGCGGCTGAGACTTCGCCGCCGTGAACGTCGGGGCGGTGCAGGAAATTCAGGTCGTAATAGGGATCGACATGCGCGCCGGCCTGCAAGCCGATGATAGCGCGAAAGTTTTCGGGGTGTTCAAGCGCCAGATGCAGCGCGATCCGTCCGCCGATCGAGCAGCCGATCAGGATCGGCCGGTCAAGCCCGAGCGCCGCCACGATTTCCAGGATCATCGTGGTGTAGTGCGCCGAAGTGAGCTGATATTCCTCGTTGTGCCAGCCCGAGGGCGGCGACGACTTGCCGTGCCAGGGCATGTCGAAGGCGATGATGCGGTGACGGCGCGTGATGCGTTCGTCATTCATCAGCGCCCGGTATTGACGCCCGTCTGCGCCGGCAGTGTGGAGACACAGCAGCGGGGTGCCTTGGCCGGCCTCCTCGACATAGATGCGATGTTTGCGCCCGAACAAGTCGAGATGCATGTAACGTCCGACGATCGGTTCGAATTGCGCGGTCATGCCACAGCCCGTGCCGGTCGCAGCTTGGCGAACGCCTCCTTGAAGTAGCGCAGGTTGGCCATGAAGATTTGAAGGTCGCCTTCAGCCTTGAGCACACGGCGCTTGATCAGCGCCATCAGGTCGTTGGAGCCGGGCGGCGGCCGGCTGCTCGAGAATTTTTCCCATTCCTCCTTTGAGGTGCGCAGCGCAAACGACGACGACGACATCACGAACGGCCCCGATGTCACCGACACGATGCGGCCTTCGAAGATGGCAATCAGCCATGCAGCCGAGCCTATTTCGAGCAGCAGCGTCGTCGACAGATACCGCCCGCGCCGGACCAGCAACTCATCGGCATTGACCCTCTCCTGCAGCGTCTCGATCATCTTCGCGCCTCCCCCCGCACCCGGCAAATCGCTGCTTGCCGCAGCTTCGCGCCTCGCTCGCATGATGCGGGGATTGATCGCGGCGTCAATCGCCTAAAGCCAGGCGCATACCAGCATCAGATTTGCCGCGCAGGCCGCCAACAGGCCGACGGTAAGCGCGATATGCACCGGGCCGCCGGAGGTTTTTGGGATCGTTTTCATGACGGGCGAAACATCCGGCGATTCTGGCCGCAGAGTCTCGCGCAATATTTTTTGCCATTTTCCGCCCGGATTCAGGACTCGTTTACGACTCAGGGACTCCGGCACGACCGGGTAATTCCGGGGTTTGCTTGACAGGAAACAGCATGGAGTTCTTGCGATCACGATTCGCGTGATGTCATACCCCTCGGCTGAAACCCAAATGAGCCTTGCGCGTTGAGGGGGTTTGGCGGAGCAACCCGATGCCCTACGCGCTGTTTTGCAATGAAGCCAAGCTCAGCAAGGCCTATCCGACCGAAGCGGATGTCTGGAAGCTCGCCCTGCACAGCGGTCTCGTGGTCGACGCGGTATCGGACGAGGAAAAGCCGTCACCCCAGCCGGTACTCGACAACGACTACGAGATCAGGCCCTGCCGGCCGGACCCGCAGGAGGATCCCGTGGAAAACCAGGCCGAGGCCGAACGCGAAGAGCAACTCGAATTTCAACTGTATTCCTGAAACTATATTAGTGAACCCGGGATCATCCCGGCAAGTGGCGTTTATGGCGTGGCGGTCGCCAGCGAAGCCTGCGCGCTGGCAAGCGTCACGCAGACCTTCCGGCGGTGCAGGCCCCTGATCGCACCGGTGACCTTGAGCACTTTGCCGGTCGGACACGAAGCGTCCTGCACGAAGGCGACCTCGTAGGGCGCCAGGATCAACGGTTCGGATTTCAGCACGGTCTGGGCACAACACGGCCACCCAACCGCGGCAAAAATCAGCCCTAACCAAACAACACGCATGTTCGTTGTCCACCAGCCGGCGAATTCATAATAACCGATGGCGCTCGAAAGTTTCACGACGCGCGAAAATTATTTTCCAGGTCGGCTGCACCGGGCCCCCTGCCCGCCTCGCCGGCGCGATTCCAGCAAAAAGGCCGGCGTCAAGCCGGCCTTTTGCATCGATTCATCCGAAATCGGCGTCAGTAGCGCGAGACCACCGGGCCGCCCCAACCGAAGCGGTAGTTGATGCCGAGCTTGACGGTATGCTCGTCGTCGCGGAGCCGGGCGCCGATGATCTCGGGCGTACCCGCCGTGAAGGTGGTGCTGCCGAAATTGTAGTACTGGTATTCGGCCTTGGCCGACCAGTTAGGCGCGAACATGTATTCAAGACCGGCGCCGACCGTGTAGCCGTCCTGGCGATTGCCTGTGGTGGCGAAGGCCACCGGCACGCCGCCGACGCTGACGCCGAGATTGTTGTTGTCGCGCCAGGCGTAGCCGCCCTTGGCGTAGAGCAGCGCCGGACCCCACGTGTAGCCGAACCGGCCGGTGACGGAGCCGAGTTGATCGGCTTTCGTGGTCACCAGGGTGCCGCCCGGGAACAGCACGCCGTTATTGTTGCCGTTCAACCAGCTATACTGGGCTTCGGCACCGACCACCCAGTTCGTCGCGAATTGGTAGTCCGCGCCGCCCTGCAGGCCGCCGAGGAACCGTGCGGAGCTGCCCAGCAAGCTGTTGTCGCCTGCAAACGCACCGCCGACATGGCCGCCAATATAGAAGCCGGTCCAGTTATAAATGGCTTCGGGCGGCGTATAGACCGGAGCCTTGGAATAGGTTCGCGCCGGCAGGTCGGCCGCCAACGCCGGAGCGGCAAACGCCATCAAGGCGGCTGTGCCGATCAGAAGCTTCTTCATGAGTGATTCCCCGTTACTGGTCGCGATCGACCCTCATCAAACAACGTGGCCTCAATTTGGTTGCTTCGCGGCGATGCCGAACACGCATCGTTCGTAACTGTGACCGGGCGGCAACTTGCCGTTTCGTTCCCTGGCGATTTGATTTTTGCGGGCCAAAGGCCGTCTTGCAGGCCTAAATTGCGTCGATTGAGGCGCCATTCAGGTTTGGGGCCTCTCCGAAAAGTGATCGGAGTTCCCGAGCCGATTTAACTGCCATCCCGGGCCGATTTGCCCCGGAAATGGCCCGGCGGACGCGGCGACGATTCCACGGAAAATCGCCTGGTCAGCGCGTCATCTTTTCCAGATCGGGGAATGCCGCGTAGGCCGCGCCGGCGCAGGTGTCCCCGGCCTTCTCGACCACATGATCCAGCCGGCCATCGACATAGACAACGGCACGTTCACGCAAGTCGTGATAACTGCCGTCGGATTCGCGCGGGGTAAAACGCAGGCAAGTGACATAGCGCAGCCGGCCGCCGACCGTGCGTTGCATCGGCTCCGCCAGCGCGGCGTCGCGCACGCCAACAGGATTGTTGAGATAGGTCCTCATGAACGCCAGCACTTCGGCGCGATAATTGTTGGGATATGGCTGATTGGCGACGCCGCGATCGTCGGTATAGGAAATCGGCCTGGACTCGTCGCTGCTCGCGCAGGCCGCAAGCCCGATCGGCAGCAGCAGGATTGCCACATGCTTTGCTGATATCCCCAAATCCAGTTTGCCTGTCAGTCGTTTGCCGCCTGCCGCCTGCCGCCGGCGAGTGCCCGTTGGCAAACCCTAAACCGTCAGCCGACGGAAAGGAATTCGTATCTCGGTTACCGGACCGGCCTGGATTCTTCATCCCGGCCGCGGCTCCGGCCCGTCACCATTGGGGAAGCAATGGCGCGGGCCGGGTCTGGTAGCCGCCAGGACCAGCCCGGGCAATGAGGATCGAGCCAGACCGCGGATCAGTTTCAGCCGCGCTTGGTAGCGGGCGCAATGTGCTTGGTCGTAACCTTCGAGAACTGCCGGGTCTTGAGCGCGCCCATCCGCTTGTGGGAACGATGATGGCGGAAATGCTTGTGATGATGGCGGCCCATCTTGGCATTGGCGTTCAGCACGCTGGTCTTCGCCTGCACGGCCTTGATAACCGGCGCTTGGGTATCCTTGCCCGCGTTGGCGGCGAAAGCGGGGGCGGCAAGAACGGAAACCGCGAGCAACGCGGCGGAAATGGTCTTCAACATGGTCGTCTCCTGTTTCGAGATCGCAAGGTGGCCGGTCGGATGGCCGGGCTCGTCGATCATGCTTGCGACCTTAGACGCCCCGCGCTGAACCCACTCTGAAGCGCAACGATGGACTTCGTTCATCTGGATGACATGTTGGTCATGTTCGTCCCGCGCGCACCTCACCCAAGGTTCGCCAGAATCCTTCAAATTGAGGTCATTGCCCGGGGAATGTTCGCTCGCAACGGGTGTTCAATCAGCGGGGTTCGTTATAAGATCGTCCCATCGGAATTCAGGAGAGACGCATGAGCAAACTTGCAATCAGGCTTTTGGCGCTGGCGGTGTATTCGATGGCGCTGATCGCAATACCGCTGATCACCACCGCCCATGCCTCGGGCAACGACAATCCGTCGCCGCCGGCCTCGGGTACTACGAAGGCAAAGAAGAAGTCCGACAAAAGCTCCAGCATCGACAATCCCAAATTCATTCAGGGTTATCGCGCGGCCTACGTCACGATTTACGACCGCAACGATTATGCCTCCGCTATCGGACAATTGAAGGCGCTCGGCCAGGATGACCGCGCTGATGTCGCCAACCTGATCGGCTACTCCTATCGCAAGCTCGGCGACTACAAGGTTTCGCAGATCTGGTACGAGCGCGCGCTGAAGGCCGATCCCAATCACGTCAAGACCTGGCAGTATTACGGGCTGT
>NZ_SSMW01000033.1 GCF_004799405.1 Bradyrhizobium sp. | reverse complement strand
TTGCCCACGGCGGAACCTTTCAAAGCCGCGGCTAGCCTGCCCTGTGAGGCATGCGTGTTGCGATAAAAGCGGCTACCTCGCTCGGAAGCGTGCCCCGCCCGAAGCCGAGCACGTCGACATAGAACGGCATCATCGCGTCGATGCTTTCGACCGTCAGCACGGCGTGGCCGAGGCCGAGCGGACCGGTGCGAAAACCGGAAATCGATCGTCCCGGCAGGAACGGCGTATCGTCGATCTCCGGGCCATGGAATGCTTCGAGACGATTGCCGGCCGGGTCGCGAAACGAAATCAGGCCGCTGACGCGTCGCGCGTCCGCCAGCGTCTGCGGTTCGGCGACGACATTGACCCCGTGCTGTTCCAGCCTCGCTGCCAGCGCGTCCAGCGCCGCCGCGTCTGTTACCTCCCAGCCGAAGAAGCGTTCGCCGTCGGCCATCGAGCGGTCGATGACGATGCGCTGCTTGCGGTCGTCCATCCGGAACGCCAGCAGCGAATTGCCGCGCTCAACCGCCTGCAGCCCGACCAGCCCGGTCCCGAACTGCCGCCAGTCGTCGAGATCGGCCGATCCGAACCCGACATATCCTAGGGCCTGCAATGGCATCGCGCGTCTCCGTTTTGGCAAATCCTAAGCATAATTTTCGGATTAGGCGAGCGATCCCGTCTATCGGCGAACGCAACCGTGTTCCCTCTCCCGCTTGCGGGGGAGGGTGCCGAGCAACGCGAGGCGGGTGGGGGCTCTCTCGGCATCGGGACTTGCAGAGGCAGCCCCCACCCCAACCCTCCCCCGCAAGCGGGAGAGGGGGGCGCTACCGTGAAACCCTCGCCACCATGCGCGAACTGAACATGAGATGCTTGACGTGACCGCCGCGCCATGGTGTTTACCCGGCCATGTGCACCGCTGTCCGCCCAACCCGTCTGTGGTGGCCCACCTTCTAAAGGTGGCCGGTGCGATTTCATTTCTCCCAATCGTCGAAGGCCGTCATCGCAGTGCGACGGCCTTTCGTTTGTCCTGTGTGGCGTTCCCTCGGCAAGTTTCGTAAGAGGATCACATGAACAGGACAGCGTTTTCACTGCCGGCCCACAGCGAATACCGGACCCGTGGCGGTCTCGCGGTATCGCGCTCGGTGGAGCAATTCACCGGCGGCGCCAATCGGCTCGATGACCTGATCGACCTGCTCGATCGCCGCCGCGGCGTGGTGCTGTCATCGGGCACCACCGTGCCGGGCCGCTATGAGAGTTTCGATCTCGGCTTCTCCGACCCGCCACTTTTGATGGAAACGGCCGGGTCCGATTTCTCGCTGCAAGCGCTGAACGCGCGTGGCGAGGTGCTGATCGCCTTCCTCGGCGATACCTTGCGCGAGCCCTGCGTCGTCATCACCGAAAAGCGCGCAACGCGGCTCGCCGGCCATATCGTCCGGGGTGCGGCGCCGGTCGATGAAGACCAGCGCACCCGCCGCGCCAGCGTGATGTCGTTGGTCCGCGATCTCGTGGCGGCGATGGGAGCGAACGACGATCCGTTGCTTGGCCTGTTCGGCGCGTTTGCCTATGACCTGGTATTTCAGATTGAAGATCTGGTGCAGAAGCGTGCGCGCGAGAGCGACCAGCGCGACATCGTGCTTTACCTGCCGGATCGCCTGTTGGCCTACGACCGCGCCACTGGACGGGGCGTGGTGCTGAGCTATGATTTCACCTGGAAGGGAAAATCCACCAAAGACCTGCCACGCGAAACCGCGGAAAGCGGCTATGCCAGGACGCAGCGTCAGGGATTTGCCGATCACGCGCCCGGCGAATATCAGGCCACCGTGGAGACGGCGCGGGCCGCATTCGCGCGCGGCGATCTGTTCGAGGCGGTGCCGGGGCAGTTGTTCGCCGAACCCTGCGAACGCTCGCCGGCGGAAGTGTTCCAGCGGCTGTGCCGGATCAATCCGTCGCCCTATGGCGCGCTGATGAATCTCGGCGACGGCGAGTTCCTGGTGTCGGCGTCGCCCGAGATGTTCGTGCGGTCCGACGGCAGGCGGGTCGAGACCTGTCCTATTTCCGGCACCATCGCCCGCGGTATCGACGCGATCGGCGACGCCGAGCAGATCCGGCAACTATTGAATTCCGAGAAAGATGAATTCGAACTCAACATGTGCACCGACGTCGACCGCAACGACAAGGCGCGGGTCTGCGTGCCCGGCACCATCAAGGTTCTGGCGCGGCGGCAGATCGAGACCTACTCAAAACTGTTCCATACCGTCGACCATGTCGAAGGCATCCTGAAGCCGGGCTTCGATTCGCTCGATGCGTTCCTGACCCATGCCTGGGCGGTGACGGTGACCGGTGCGCCGAAATTATGGGCGATGCAATTCGTCGAGGATCACGAGCGGTCGCCGCGGCGCTGGTATGCCGGCGCCATCGGTGCGGTGAATTTCGACGGCAGCATCAATACGGGCCTTACGATCCGCACCATCCGGATGAAGGACGGTCTGGCCGAGGTGCGGGTCGGCGCCACCTGCCTGTTCGACTCGGATCCCGCCGCCGAAGACCGGGAATGCCAGGTCAAGGCCGCCGCATTGTTCCAGGCACTGCGCGGCGATCTGCCGAAGCCGTTGTCGGCGTTTGCGCCGGATGCCACCGGCTCCGGCAAGCGGGTGCTGCTGATCGACCACGACGACAGTTTCGTGCATATGCTGGCGGATTATTTCCGTCAGGTCGGCGCCACCGTCACCGTGGTGCGGCACATCCATGCGCTGGAGATGCTCAGGCAGAACAGCTACGATCTGCTAGTACTGTCGCCGGGGCCGGGGAGGCCGGAAGATTTCGGGATTTCGAAAACCATTGGTGCGGCACTCGACAAGAAGCTGCCGGTGTTCGGCGTCTGCCTCGGCGTGCAGGCGATCGGCGAGTATTTCGGCGGGCAGTTGGGGCAACTCGGTCAGCCGGCGCATGGCAGGCCGTCGCGCGTCCAGGTTCGAGGCGGGCGGTTGATGCAAAACCTGCCCAATGAGATCGTAATCGGCCGCTATCACTCGCTGTTCGTCGAACGCGACAGCATGCCCGAGGTGCTGAACGTAACCGCCAGTACCGAGGACGGCGTGGCGATGGCGATCGAGCACAGGAGTCTGCCGGTCGGCGGCGTGCAGTTCCATCCGGAATCGCTGATGTCGCTCGGCGGCGAGGTGGGCCTGCGCATCGTGGAGAATGCATTCCGGCTCGGTATTCCCGTGAATTAGGAAGAATCGTCATTGCGAGGAGCGCTTGCGACGAAGCAATCCAAGCTTTGCTTTGGTACCATGGATTGCTTCGCTGCGCTCGCAATGACGAAAAGACAGAAAAGAGATATCGATGACCCCTGACCCCGAACATGATTTGAAGGCCGCCGTCCGCACCATTCCGGATTATCCCAAGCCGGGAATCCTGTTTCGCGACATCACCACTCTCTTGGGCGATGCGCGGTCGTTTCGCCGCGCGGTCGATGAACTGGTGCAGCCGTGGGCCGGATCGAAGATCGACAAGGTGGCCGGCATCGAGGCGCGGGGATTCATCATCGGCGGCGCGGTGGCGCATCAGGCCTCCGCCGGCTTCGTGCCGATCCGCAAGAAAGGCAAGCTGCCGCATACCACCGTGCGCATCGCCTATTCGCTGGAATACGGCCTCGACGAGATGGAAATGCACGCCGACGCCATTCACTCCGGCGAGCGCGTGATCCTGGTCGACGATCTGATCGCCACCGGCGGCACCGCGGAGGGCGCGGTGAAATTGTTGCGCCAGATCGGCGCCAACGTGGTGGCGGCCTGTTTCATCATCGACCTGCCGGATCTCGGCGGTGCGGCGAAATTACGGGCGATGGACGTGCCGGTGCGGACGCTGATGACGTTCGAGGGGCATTAGTTGTCGTCCCGGCGAACGCCGGGACGACGGCTACGACTTCTGCAAGATCAGGCTCAGTTCCAGCTCGCGGAAGCTCAGATAATTGCGGCGGACCCATTGATGCAGTTCGGTCGATGAATCCTTCTCATTGCGCAAGTACTCGGTGAACGAGAACGTCAGCCGGTCGACATATGTCTTCAGGAACGACGGCAGGGCGGCGATGTGCAGCACGCGGCCATCCGCGAAGGCTGGCGGCAGCTCGCCGCGCAGCACGTATTCATTGTCGATGGTGACGAGCGCGCCAGCAGGAATCTGTTGTTGCAGGGTGGCGTGGCCGCGGGCCGAGGCGCGGTCGGTATCGGCGACGAACAGCACCACCGGCACCACGCCGCGCCGCGCCGCCTCCTTCATGAAGCCGATTTCCTCGGACATCTTGAAGAATTCGTCGAAGGCATGAAAGCCGAGATCGATCACCTTGGAGACGCCGTCATTGACGATCACGCGGTCCATCAGCGCCATTTTCCCGAAGGTATCGTCGACTTCGGCGGTCTCGGTGATCTGCGGCAGATATTCCAGCAGCGACGGCTCTTTCAGGTTGATGTCGAATGAAGCGACCGCGCCGTTCTTGAGCAGCAGGAATTCGCTGAGCAGCCGCGCGACCAGCGTCTTGCCGACCAGCGGGCGGGGCGAGCAGATGATATAGACGGGCGTCAGGCGCATCGGCGCTATATCGGGCGGATTGCGCGCCTAATCCAGCCAAATAGTCCTGTGGCGAACAATTATTTTTCGCCGCCGCGCGTGCCGGATTTGCTGGAGCCGACCAGGTCGGTCAGCTTGATGCGGTCGAATTCGCTCCAGACGTTGGCCAGCCAGTGACGGACATAGCCGCGCAGCACGAACGAATAGTTCTCGGCCTGGTCGTGGATGCCCTTGTTGGCGACGAATTTGAGGAACGGCACCGAGGCGACCTCGACCTGCTCATAGGCCATTTCGTTGAGCTTCGGGATGGTGATCTCGGTGGCGTCCTTGATGCGGTGGAAATACGAATTGTAGGTCGCCTGGTCCCATTCGAAGAAGCTGGTGTTGTTGATGAAGTTCTTCACCAGGAAGTATTTCGCGCCCTGCATGAAGTTCGCGGTCTCCGCGATTTCGTCCAGCGAGGCGATCGAGGGGCCGAGGATGTGGAACACGGCAAAGGTGATCTGGCCCTGCTTGGCGGCATCGAGAAAGCCGATATCGCGCAACGAGGCCAGCGCCGGCGACAACAGTCCGGCGCGGACGTCGATCACGGTGACCGAAGGCACGTCCGAATTGAGCGTATCGAAGATCTTCATCTGGTCCGAGGTGGTCGTCATGTCGACGATCTCGGTGATGTCGGGGTGGAAGCGCTTCAGCGTGCCGCGCGGCGACTCGGTATCGAAGGCGCGGGTGGGCACGTTGTTGGCGCTGAAATAATCGAGCACGGTGCGCGAGACGGTGGTCTTGCCGACCCCGCCCTTATCCGCACCGACGACAATGACTGCTGGCTTCGCCATGAAAATCCCTTACGCGCAACTATACCCCGATTGTCGCGCGATGCCGACCGCGACCGCAATGTCCCTCTGCCTGCTTTGGGCGCGAACATGGCAGAAACAAGGGAGAATTCAATTCATTAGACTGCGGTTAAGGTTAATCGTGCCGATGTCGTTAACGCCGGGGCATTTTTAGCGGGATCCCCACGAGCCGGCGGGGTGATTGCCCCAGGGACCTTGAGATGGACCTTGAGTTGGACCTTCAGATGCGCCGGCCGGGTCCCTGGCGTCGCCCCATGGACCGGACCGCAATGGCGGCGGCACCTGATCGCCGGACGGCGCCTGGTCCGGCCCGTCCGCGGTATCCGATGGCAAAGCCAGCGGCCCGGGATCGTGTCCGCCGGCGAACTTGACCAGCGCCCGCACCCGCGCATCCACCGAAGGGTGGGTCGCAAACAGGTCGGAAAAGCCTTCGCGCGGATTATCGACGCACAGTTCCATCACCGCCGAGGTCGCGCCGGGAAGCTCGCCGCGGTTCTCGATCTTGCGCAGCGCCGAGATCATGGCGTCGGGGTTCTTGGTCAGTTCGACCGAGCCGGCATCCGCCAGCAGTTCGCGTGACCGCGACAGCGCCAGCCGCACTACCTGCGACAACAGCCATGCCAGCCCGATCAACACGCCTGCGAGGATGATGACGAAGATCGCGCCGCCGCCGGAGCTCCTGTTGTCGTCCGACGATGAGGACCGCCAGCCGCCGCCATAACGAAGGCCGGTGTTGAAGAACATCCGGAAGAACAATTCGGCGAAGAAGCCGACCACGCCGGCGATGATCACCGCCACCACCATCAACTGCACGTCGCCGTTGCGGATATGGGTCAGTTCGTGGCCCAGCACCGATTCGATTTCCTGGTCGTTGAGCGCGTTCAGGAGACCCGTGGTGACGGTGACGGCATATTGCCGCTGGTTGAGCCCGGTCGCGTAGGCGTTCAGCGCTTCGCTGTCCACGACCTTCAGTTTCGGCATCGGGATGCCGCGCGAGATGCAGAGATTTTCCAGCAAATTATACAGCCGCGGCTGCTGCAGCCGGGTCACGTCCTCGCCGCCGGTGATGGCGTCGATCATCGACTGGTGAAAGAAATAGGCGATCACGATCCACAGCGCAGCGCCGCCGGTCGCGTAGGGGAACGCCTGGATCAGATCGCGCAAGGCGGCCGCTATATAGTAATCCGCCGGGCCGCCGCTGTTGGTCAGGACTTCCGCGATCAGCGCGCCGGCGAACACCATCACATAGACCAGGACGAACAGCCCCGCGAGCAGCAGCATCGAACGGAATTTGTTCGATGCGATGTGCGTGTAGAGACCATAGGCGGCCATGATGTGCGGCTCTGCCGGATGCTGCGATAGTTCAGAACTTGACTGTCGGCACCTGCTCGACCGTGCTGCGGTCGGCGCCGAGATCGAAGAAGTCCTTGCGGGTGAAGCCGAATATGCCGGCGAACAACGCGGCCGGCATCTGCTGGATGCCGGTATTGTATTCCTGGACCGCGTTGTTGAAGAAGCGACGGCTGGCGGCGATCTTGTTTTCGAGGTCGGACAACTCGTTGGCCAGTTGCTGGAAGTTGGCATTGGCCTTGAGGTCCGGATAGGCCTCCGACAGCGCGATCAGTCTGCCGAGCGCGCCGCTGAGCTGGCCTTCGGCGGCGGCCACCTGTCCCGGCCCTTGCGCCGACATCGCGGCATTGCGGGCCTTGACCACGTCGTCGAGCGTCCCCCGCTCATGCGCGGCGTAGCCCTTCACGGTCTCGAGCAGGTTCGGGATCAGATCGTGGCGCTGCTTGAGCTGCACGTCGATGTCGGCAAAGGCCTGACCGACGCGCTGGCTGAGCGCGATCAGGCGGTTGTAGGCCGCAAATGCGAAAAGCACGAGGACGACGAGTACGCCGATAACGATCCAGCCGGTCGACATGGCAAAGAACTCCTGATGAGACGGTGAATGCGGGCGTCCGAAGGGCGAAAACGACGCCGCGCGGCAGCCCGCCACGACGTGGGTATCCCGTTGGTCGGGCGCAAGGTGGGATTAGTTCAAGGTAATGGCCTCATCCTGAGGAGCGGCCTCTCGGGCCGCGTCTCGAAGGACAGCGTCGTGTTTGTCTCATGGTTCGAGACGGCGCAAAGCGCCTCCTCACCACGAGGAGTTTAGCTTTCCTCCATCACCGCGTCGCCCCACCGCCAGCGCCGGGCGCGGGCGTAGTCCGCCTTGGCGCGGCGGGGCACTTTTGCGATGACGAGACCATCCGGAGTACAGAGCTTTGCGGTCACGTCGACTTTGGTGACATCCGGCTGCGCCAGCACGCGAGCCGGATGCTGGGCGGCACGGGTGCGGCTGAGCGCCACATAGGCGAATTTCTCGTCCTCGAAGGCAAGCTCTGCGCCCTTGATCTGCCGGTGCGCTTGCGAGCGGGGCAGCCGTTGGGTGAAATGACACCAGTCGGGCGGCGTAAGCGGACATCTGCCGTCGTGCGGGCAGGGCGCTGCGATATGCGCGCCCGCCGCGATCAATTGTGCCCGCGCCGCGATGATCCGCGCGTAGCCTGAGGGCGTACCGGGTTCGGCGATCAGGAGCGTGTCGCGGGTTTTTGCCCACAGCAGCCCGGCGAGCACGCTCCGTTCGGCGTCATCGATCTCGCCGATCATGTAGCTTGCGACCACAAGGTCGGCCGCCGCGGCGTCGGCCAGCGCGGCGCGGGCGTCGCGAAGCGAATACTGGACACCGGCGAGGCGCGGGCTGTCGCGAAACAAATCCAGCGCCAGCGTGCGCAAGGCGCTGTTGGCATCCAGCAAGGTGAATTCCGCGAGCGATGGAAACGCTTCGGCCGCGGCCCAGGCCGCTGTTCCCGGCCCGGCGCCGACATCGAGCAGGCTGGCCGGCGCGAAGCCAGGAGTAATTTCGCGCAGCGCATTGAGGCTCGCGGTCACCGCGGCATAGGTCGCGGGCATCCGCGCCAGCGCGTAGGCCAGCGCGTCGGGTGAGGTGCGGATGGCACGCGAATTGCCGCCTTCGCGGTAGGTCTGCGAGATCAGCGCCGAGCGTTCGGCGGCATCATGGCGCGACAGGCCGTGCAACCGGGCCTCGAGAGCTGCTTTCAACGCGGCGGGAAGGTCGGGAGCGGTCATTTTCTTCTTCACCCTCCCCTGGAGGGGGAGGGTCGCCTGCGTGAGCAGGCGGGGTGGGGTGATCTCTCAACTCGGCATCGTGCGAAACGAGAGACTGTCACCCCACCCCGCCGCTCCTTGCAGTCGCGTCGACCCTCCCCCTCCAGGGGCTTTGCACAATAACCGCGCCCTGCACAAATAATCAGGCGGCTGCACAAAAACTCTAGTTCTGATTATCGGCAGACCTATCTGCCACGTCGATTGATCGGAATCTTTTTTGGGTACTTACCCGGGAAAAGGGTTTCGAGCGGATCGAGCTTCAGGTTTTTCCTAAAGGCGCGCTCTCTTGCTGTGTCTCTCGCCAATTGCTCCTGCTCGGCTGCTATACGCGCCGGCGACGGCGGATCACGCCTAGAGCGCTTCGCATCATAGGTCGCCTTTGTGAATTGCGGCTCACCCTGCGATTTTCGACCCACGGCCAAATCCCCGTCCCTGTTAACCAATCATTAACCTATGAATTCCGCTAATAGGGGAACCTGCTTTGTTTTGTGCTTTGGAAACTGCATTGTTAGTGCCAAACATCGCAGAAGGTTAATCGAGGCCGTTTTTTGGACTCGCGCGGGACTCGCGATTGACTGTGGTTCCGCTTTATGCTTAACTGGACGCAATAAAGAACCGGCGGCCCCCTTATCAAAGTTGCCGCCGGCTCCGAAAATGGTTCCATAATATCAGGGCCGTCTAAGCGCTATGGGCGCGCCCTGAACCTCGAAAGGCTTGAGAATGATAGACAATTTCGAAGGAATCGTCAAGCGGCAACTTGATTATTGGAAGTACCAGGTCGAAACTTACGGCCCCGATCATCCCCGCCATCGACATCAGAAATACGCCAAATATCAGCATTTGATTCGCGAGTTTAGCGAGTTGGCGGACTTTCTAGCCGGCCTCCGCGAGGCTCATGGTGGCGCCGCAGCGACTCCCGCGCCTTCCGAGTTCCAGACCCAAGTAGCCGCACCCCGAAGGCCGCCCGCCGTTGTAGAGCCTCCCGCGCGGCGCCCGCCGCCGGATATGGGTAATGACCTGCCCGATGACCTCGCCGGCCTGCCGCCGGAACTCCTGAAAGAACTGAGCGAAAATATCAAAGGGGAAACCGATCCCCTCATTAAGATCATTAACGCTCGCGGCGGTACTGCCACCCTCGATGAAATTCTGATCGATCTGTACCGGAAATATAACGAGATCGGTAAGCGCAATATCATCAGCAACAGATTGTATCGCCTAGCCAAGAGAGGCCATGTTTCAGCACTTTCTGGCAAGAAGGGCCTCTACACGACGGCCCAAGTCGTGGACCCCGCTCAAATAACCAACGAAACTTCACCTGAGGAAAACGACAAAGGCTCAAACGCGGAAACGTCTGAGCCTTCATCAGGTAAGTCGGAGACGACGCCGTCGTCATCCAAGTCGTCCGTAGTACGTCGGGAGTTATTCGCCAGCACAGCGATCCCGCCGTATCGCAACCCCCGTTGAAAGGAGGGTCACATGTAGCCCGCAGTTCACAGAACTGAGGACTGACAAGGAACGTATGTGTTCCTGTCAGTCCAATAACACAATCATCTGAATCCGTCTAGGCGCTATGACCTGCACGCTGAGCGTTGCCGGCACGCGCCTTCTATTGAAAGCAACTAAAATGACTGACACCATCGATTGGACTGGAAAATCTGGAGCTACGTATCGGTATTGGTTCTCCGATATCAGAGCGCCATTTAAGGACGAAGGCGGCAACTACATGTTCGTTCGCGAGGTCTCGCGCGGACAGTGGTCGCCGATCTACATCGGGCAGGCGGATAGTTTAAAAGCCCGCGTTCCCCAACACGACCGGTGGGCCGACGCTGTACGCGCCGGCGCCACTCACGCCATGTCCCATACTAATCCGGCTGGCGAACAGGAGCGGCTCGATGAAGAACGCGATCTGATCGCGTACTGGAATCCGCCGTTGAATACGCATCATCGCACGGATGTAAAGTAACGTAGGGAATCCGCGGATCACAATTGGTATCGGCGGTGGCGGGCGAGACTTGCGCGCCCGCCACCCTCGCCAAGAGCATGTTTTGGGTGAACTGCGCGAGATACTTGCGCTCTCGAAATGCCGACAACTGCAAGACGTTGTACATGCGTATACCTCCTTGAGAGAACGATCACGATTTAGGTTTGTTCCGGGCGCGCGGCGCGCGCTTTGAACCGGCCGCTGCTTCCGACTGTCGCGGCCTGTCCCAATACGGGCTTTTGCAGGAAGGGCAGACACGGGGCGGCTGATCCTTGTCGCGCGGGAGCCATTCGTGCTCGCACCGTTCGCAACGGTAACCCCAAATCTGGACCAGTTTTGCCATTCTGATTTGTATATCCCTTTTGGGAATATACGTCAAATAATAGCAAAATAGGTGTTGCTCTATGTACTGATTAGGTATATACCTAAAGGGTACATAGGGAGTTGGGTCATGCTCGATATTTTCGGCCAGCCGCGCCAGCAAAAGGGGCTAGAAATTGCTGCTACGTCTAAGATCGAGCGGAAAGGTCGGGCATGGCTTGTGCCCTCACAATCCGGCAATGGCCGTTACACGGTCGTCCCCGATCCTGCCGCGCCCCATTGCACCTGCCCCGACCATCAGGACGGCGGCCATAAGTGCAAGCATCTGTTTGCCGTCGAATACGTGTTGCGCCGCGAGGAATATTCAGACGGCACCGTGACGGTCACCCAAGCGGTTCGGAAAACCTACGTGCAGGATTGGAGGGCTTACAACGCCGCGCAGACGAACGAGAAGGACAAATTTCAAGAACTACTCCGCGACCTCTGCATCGGCATCAGCGAGCCCGCACAACCAAAGTGCGGACGTCCGCGTTTGCCAATTCAGGACGCATTGTTCGCTGCGATCTTCAAGGTCTATTCAACCGTATCGGCTCGCCGCTTCATGTCCGATCTGCGTGACGCTCAAGCAAAGGGCTATCTCAAAAAGACGCCGCACTTCAATTCGATCTTCAACTATCTGGAAAACCCTGCGCTCACGCCCATTCTGTGCGCGCTAATTACCGAAAGCAGCCTGCCTTTGAAGGCTATCGAGGTGGATTTTGCCGCCGATAGCTCTGGCTTCACCACGTCCCGCTTTCATCGCTGGTACGATCATAAATACGGAATGCGCCAGCAGCATGAATGGGTCAAAGTCCATTTAATGTGCGGCGTTTCTACTCACATCGTGACCGCCGTTGAAATTCGAGACAAAGACGCCAGCGACACTAAATTGCTCCCCGCACTCGTTGACGCGACCGCCGCGAATTTCAAGCTACGCGAAGTGTCGGCAGACAAAGGCTATGGCAGCCTGAGCAACTATGATGCCATTGCCCGTCATGGTGCGGTGCCTTACATCGCGTTCAAGAGTATCCACACGGGACGCGGCGGCGGCCTGTGGCAGAAAATGTTTCATCTCTATAGCTTCCACCGCGACGAATTTGCCGCGCACTACCACAAGCGCAGCAACGTCGAGTCCGTCTTTTCGATGATCAAGGCCAAGTTCCGCGATCACGTCCGCAGCAAGACGGACGTGGCGATGGTGAACGAGGTTCTGTGCAAAATCCTCTGCCACAACATCTGCTGCCTGATCCAAGAGTCGCACGAACTGGGGATCGATACGGCTTTTTGGGCAGAAAGTTCACCTGCACAAGAACCCGTGCTAAGCTAGGGGTTCTTGTGCAAAGCCCCCTCCAGGGGAGGGTAAGAGAAAATCAAGCCACGTTCTGGTCGAGAATCTTCACGGCGTCTTCGAGATCGACCGAAACCAGTTGCGATACGCCGCGTTCGGCCATGGTGACGCCGAACAGCCGGTTCATCCGCGCCATGGTGATCGGATTGTGGGTGATGATGATGAAGCGGGTATCGGTCGAAGCCGTCATCTCGTGCAGCAGGTTGCAGAACCGCTCGACGTTATGATCGTCGAGCGGCGCGTCGACTTCGTCCAGCACGCAGATCGGCGACGGGTTGGTGAGGAACACCGCGAAGATCAGCGCCAGCGCGGTCAGCGCCTGCTCGCCGCCTGACAACAGCGACAGCGTCTGCGGCTTCTTGCCGGGCGGCTTGGCGATGATTTCAAGCCCGGCCTCCAGCGGATCGTCGCTTTCGATCAGGTGAAGGGCGGCCTCGCCACCGCCGAACAATTCGGTGAACAGCCGCTTGAAATGGCCGTTGACGATCTCGAACGAAGTCAACAGCCGCTCGCGCGCCTCGCGGTTGAGGCTCTGGATGCCCTGGCGCAGCCGCTTGATGGCTTCCACCAGATCGTCGCGCTCGGTGGTGAGCGAGGTATGCTGGGCCTCGACGTCGCGCAATTCTTCCTCGGCGCGCAAATTGACGGCGCCAAGCCGCTCGCGGTCGCGGCGCAGCTTTTCGAGGTTTTCCTCGATCTCGTTGAGCGGCGGCAATTCCGCGCCCGGCTTGATCTCGGCGAGACCGGCGACGCCCTGCGGCTCGACTTCGAGCATGTCGCGGATTTCGCGCTCGATGTCGGCGAGGCGGCGTTTGGCGCCGTCCATGCGCTCTTCGGCGCGCGCGCAGGCCTCGCGCGCGCTCGACAAGGCCTCGAGCGAAATCTTGGCGGCGCGGTCGGTCTCGGCCATGACGTTCTCGGCCGATGCCAGCGTGTCGGCGGCAACCTGGCGGGCGCGTTCGGCGGACTCGATTTCACCGATCAGCGCGCGGCGCTTTTCCGCGAACAATGCCGGCGCATTGTCGAGTTCGGCGCGTTCGTCCTTGACCTCGGTCACGCGCGCTTCGATGGTGGCGATCTGCGAGGCGGCGCCCTGCTGGCGGTTTTGCCATTCGCTGCGCTCGGCTAGAATCGCCTGCAACCGGCGGTCGGCGAGTTCGGCTTCGCGCGCCAGTGCCTGCGCCTCGGCCCGCACCTGTGCGGCGAGGCTGCGGTGGCCGTCGATGTCGGTGCGAACCGCGGCAAGCTTCGTTTCAGTCTCAAGGCTCGGCGGCAATTCGCCGAGCGCCGAGGTAGCGCTCTGATGCGCGCCGTGGGCCTCCTGGCGGTCGGCGGCCAGGCGGGTGTGAGCTTCGGTCAGCGCCGATTTCCGCGCGGCATGGCGATTGATCTCGCGCTCGGTATTGGCATGGCGTTCGCGCGCGGCGTCGGCCTCGCGCTGCGCGGCACGCCAGGCGTCGCGCCCGGAGGTCTCGGCGGCGGACGCGGCCTTCAGTTCGGTCTCGGCGGTTTCCAGGGCCTGGCGCTTGTTGCCCGCTTCGATGCGGGCCTGCTCGAGTTCGTTCTCGATGTCCACCAGACGCGCGCGCTCGGCCAGGCGTCGCGCCGCGCCCGTGGGAGCATGGGCTGCGGCGACGAAACCGTCCCAGCGCCAGACGTCGCCTTCCAGCGACACCAGCCGCTGGCCGGTCTTCAACTGCGATACCAGCGCCGTGCCGCGATCCTTGGCAACGACGCCGATCTGGGCAAGGCGCCGCGCCAGTTCGGTTGGCGCCTCGACATGCGCCGCAAGCCGCTCTACGCCTTCGGGCAAAGCGGGATCGCCCTCGGTCACGCCGGCGTCGGTCCAGCGCATCGGTGCCGACGGGTCGACCGGCGCATCGAGATCGTCGCCCAGGGCGGCGCCCAGCGCTTTCTCGTATCCCTTGGCGACAGTGACGCCGTCGATGATCGGCGGCCACAGGTTCTTGCTCTCGCCGTTGACGAGCTTCGCAATGGTGCGCGCCTCGGTTTCCAGCCGCTGCACGCGCTTGTCGGCTTCGTTGAGCGGCGCGCGGGCGGCTTCCAGCGTCTGCCGGGCGGCGACGTGGGCGGCTTCGGCGCCCTGCGCTGCGGCTTCGCAACGCGCGAGACCTTGTTGCGCGGCCTCCATCATGCCGGCCAGCGAGGCGAGGTCGCCGAGCCCGCTGGTTTCCTGCGCCAGCTGTTGTTCTTCATTCCCGACATTGACGATGTCTTGATTGAGCCGCGCCAGCCGGTCGCGATGGGTGCGCACGTTGGCTTCAAGCTGGTGCCGCTTGGCGGTGAGGTCGGCGAGCTCGGTGGTCAGTTCCGCGAACAGGCGTTCGGCGGCGGCCAGCGTCGTTTCAGCTTCGGACACGCGCTCATCGACACCGCTGCGTTTTTCGACGCGCGATTTGATCTCTTCCTTCAACTCGCTGTCTTCGGCATCGAGCCGCTGCAGCGCCACTTCCGCATCGGAAGCCTGCTGCTGCTCGCGGGCGACGTCGGCCGAAAATTGCATCAACCGGCGGTCGAGTTCGGCGGCGCGCTCGCGGGCGCGCTCTTCCTCACGGTCGAGCGCGTCGCGCGCATTGGTCAGCCGCTGCAGCCCGGCCGCGGCGCGGACTTCGGCCTCGCGCAACGCCGGCAGTTCGGCAGCCCGCACCGCCTGGATACGGGCCGCCTCGGCCTGCTCGCGGGTGCGTTCGGCCATGTCGCGGACACTGAGGTCGTGGGTATGCCCGGCTTCCGCCACGCCGGAATTGGCCTCCAGCCAGCGCAAATGGAACAGCATGGCCTCGGCCTTGCGTACCTTGGCCGCGACTTCACGGTAGCGGATCGCCTGCCGCGCCTGCTTCTTCAAGCCGTCGATCTGTCCGGCCAGTTGCCCGATCACATCCTCGACACGGGTCAGGTTGGTTTCGGCGGCTTTGAGGCGCAATTCGGCTTCGTGGCGGCGGGCGTGAAGGCCCGCCACCCCCGCGGCATCCTCCAGCACGCGGCGGCGCTGCTCGGGTTTGGCCTGAATGATCTCGCCGATCTTGCCCTGATGGACCAGCGCCGGCGACCGCGCGCCGGTGGCGGCGTCCGCGAACAGAATCTGCACGTCGCGGGCCCGCACATCGCGGCCGTTGATGCGATAGACCGAGCCCGCCTCGCGCTCGATCCGGCGCGAGATTTCCAGCGTCTCCCGGTCGTTCATGGCCGAAGGCGCGGTGCGATCGGAATTGTCGATCGTCATCACCACCTCGGCGTGGTTGCGCGACGGGCGGTTGCCGGAGCCCGCGAAGATCACCGCGTCCATGTCGGCGGCGCGCAGCGATTTGTGCGAGGTTTCGCCCATCGCCCAGCGCAATGCCTCGACCAGATTCGATTTGCCGCAGCCGTTCGGCCCGACCACGCCGGTCAGTCCGGGCTCGATCACGAAGTCGGTGGGTTCAACGAACGACTTGAAACCGTGAAGACGAAGGCGGGTCAGTTTCATGGGCACGAGTCTCTGTTGGCAGGGCGCGAATCTCCCTGCCGGGACAATACCATAGAAGGCAATGTCGGTGTGTGGGCGAGTCGCTTTTTGCGGCTCTTATGGGCTGACAATGGCGAGGCCGAGGCCGGAGGGCAACCGCCGCCCGGGGTTTTTCCCAAGGCTTTTGCTGGGGTTATTGGATGTCGGGGTATTTGGCCCCTGTGCGGTGAAAAAATCAGCTCTTGGTCAGCGATTTGATCTTCTGGTCGAAGGCATCGAACTCCGGGGCGCCCTTGAACATCTCGCCGTTGATGAAAAAGGTCGGCGTGCCGCCAACCGCCAGTTTCTCATTGGCGTATTGCAGACCGGCATTGATCTTCTGCTTGGTCGACGGATCGCCGTCGACGCAGGCCTTGATCGCCTGCTCGCTGGATCCGGCCTGTTTGCCGATCCGATTGATGGTCGCGACCGGAGCTTCCACCAGATCCTTCTGGCCCTTGAACAACAGATCGACCAGCGCGAAATATTTCGGCGCGTCATCCTTGGCGACGCATCGCGCCATCGCGGAGGCGGCCAGCGCGATCTCGTCCAGCGGAAATTCGCGAAATACGTAACGCACCTTGCCGGTGTCGATATATTCCGACTTGATCTTCGGAAACACGTCGCTGTTGAAGTGCGCGCAATGCGGACAGGTCATCGATGCATATTCGATGATCGTCACCGGCGCGTCCGTAGGACCGAGCGCGATGTCCGGCATTCCTGCTTGCCTGGCAACGTCGGCCGCGCTTTGCGCCCTCGCGTCCGCGATCAGGCGCAGCGGCGAGAGGCCGGCCAGCGTGACAAGCCCGGTCAGCAACAGGGCGGCGGTGAAGGCGCGGCGCGTGATCATCGATTTGAGTTCCTGGCGGGGATCGGTCAGCTCTTCAACTGCGCCTTGATCCGCTTGTCGAATTCCTCGAACGAGGTTTCGCCCCGGACCATCTCGCCGTTGATGAAAAAGGTCGGCGTCGAATTGACCTTCAGCACCTCGGCGGCGAACCGCTGATCGGCGGAAACCTTGTCGAGCAACGCCTGATCCGTCAGACAGGTCTCGACCGATTGCTGGCTGAGGCCGGCCTGCTTGCCGATCCGCGTCAGGGTTTCGGTGGTGTTCTTCATCACCCAGTCGCCTTGCTGCTTGAACAGCATGTCGACGACCGCAAAATATTTCCCGGCATCGTCCTTGGCGATGCAGCGCGCCAGTATCGATCCGGCCGCGGCCTTGACGTCGAGCGGAAACTCGCGGAACACGTAACGCACCTTGCCGGTGTCGATATATTCCGACTTGAGCTTCGGAAACACGGTTGCATTGAAGGCCGCGCAATGCGGACAGGTCATCGAGGCGAATTCGGTGATGGTGACGCTCGCATCCTTGGGACCGAGCGCCATGTCCGGCAGCGATACCGGCTTGGCGACGTCGGCAGCACTTTGCGCTATCGCCTCGGTGATCAGGCGCAGCGGCGAAAATCCGACGAGAGCGGCAAGCCCGGTCAGCGACAGGGCGGCAGTGAAGGCGCGGCGCGTGATGATCAAGGTGTGCTCCTGGATTGGCGCGTTCACGCCCAAAGAACCGAAGTAGGGGTGTTCGCTAGCTTGAAACCACAATTGTGGCAATGGCGGGCCCGGGCTCCCGGACGTGACGGCAGGCTCAATTTCGCTTGATCGATGCCCCGAGCCGCGCCAGCGCGGCCCGCAGTTCCTCGTCCTCGACCGAGGAGAGGGTTTCGGCGACTTTCGCCACCGACGCCGCATCCGGTGCGCGGGAGGCTTTGGGCCGATCCCGGCGCGACAGCGGCGCCTGCCGCAGCGCCAGCCGCCCGACCGCGCTCCAGCCGAAAAAGCGATTCACCCGTTCCAGGATGACGTCGGATTCGTGCTGGATCTCCAGCGCCATCGGACCCTCCACCCGCAGCACCAGCGTGGCCGGTTCCTGCGGCTGTCCCTCCACCGGCCGCGGCCACTGGATCTTCAGCGGCTCGGAATGTTCAGCTACTTTTGTTCCGGCGATTTCCGCCCAGCGCGTCACCAATTCGCGCGCGGCGAATCCCTGTTTGGCATAGGCGTCGGAAAACACGTCGCTGAGCAGGACGGAAAGCGGCTTGGCGCTGATGGGCCCGGGCTTGGACATGGTTCCTTATATCAATGCAGTTCGGCGAGCAGTGAGATCACGCCGCGCGTGGGCGAATGGTTTTCAGGTCACGGTCGATTTCGCGCCGCCGCTGCATCAGATCGTAATCCGTCTGCAGGCCGAGAAAGAACCCTTCCGACAGGCCGAAATAACGCGCGAGCCGAAGATCAGTGTCGGCCGTGACATCTCGCTTGCCCAGTACAATCTCGTTGACGCGGCGCGGCGCGACATGGACTGCGCGGGCCAGCGCGTTCTGGCTGAGCCCCATCGGTTTGAGGAACTCTTCAAGCAGGATTTCGCCGGGATGCGGATTCAGAAGCACCCCGCTCCTAGTCGTGATAGTCGACGATTTCGACATGCATCGGTCCTCCATCATCCCATACAAAACAAATGCGCCATTGGTCGTTGATTCGGATCGAGTGTTGCCCTTGCCGATCGGCCCTCAACGCCTCAAGCCGATTGCCGGGTGGCACGCGAAGATCGCCGAGTACCCGGGCTTGATTCAAAAGTCGGAGCTTTCTTAAAGCGACGTTTTGGATGTCTGCCGGCAATTTACGGCTCCGGCGTCCGGACCAAATCAATTCCGTCTCGGAATCAGCAAAGCCCTGAATCATGGTCAACTATAACGCGGCGCGTTATAGCGCGCAACCCGGTGGCTGTCTCTGGTCACGTTGAATTTCGCATTTTAAGATGCGGTGTGTCCTCATCATCAGCCATCGGCAGACGAAAGCGACCTGAAATTGCAAGCGCCCGCCCGGCGCTGCTGCTCGCCTGGTACGACCGGCATCGCCGCAAGTTGCCGTGGCGGCCGCTGTCGGGTGAGCGCGCCGATCCCTACCGGGTCTGGCTGTCGGAAATCATGCTGCAGCAGACCGGCGTCAAGACGGTGGGGCCGTATTTCGAGAAATTCGTTGCGCGATGGCCTGATGTCGACGCGCTCGGCCGCGCCTCGCTCGACGACGTGCTGCGGATGTGGGCCGGGCTCGGCTATTACTCGCGGGCGCGCAACCTGCACGCCTGCGCGGTCGCGGTGCGGCGCGACCATGGCGGTGCGTTTCCGGACACCGAGCAAGGCCTGCGCACGCTGCCGGGAATTGGGCGTTACACCGCGGCCGCGATCGCCGCGATAGCATTCGGCCGCCGCACCATGCCGGTAGACGGCAATATCGAGCGGGTGGTATCGCGGCTGTTCGCCGTCGAGGAGCCGCTGCCGCAGGCCAAGCCGCTGATACAACAGTTCGCGTCGACGCTGCTCGGCGCCTCACGCGCGGGCGACGTGGAGTCACGCGCCGGCGATAGCGCGCAGGCGTTGATGGATCTCGGCTCCTCGATCTGCACGCCCAAAAAGCCGGCTTGCGTGCTGTGTCCGCTGAACGAGGATTGTCTGGCCCGCGCGCGTGGCGATCAGGAGACGTTTCCGCGCAAGCTGGCGAAGAAAACCGGAGCGCTGCGTCGAGGCGCTGCGTTCGTCGTGACCCGCGGCGAGGAACTTTTGGTCCGCACCCGGTCAGAAAAAGGCCTGCTCGGCGGCATGACCGAAGTGCCGGGGTCGGATTGGCGCACAGCACTGCACGACAAGGCCGCGCTGAAGCAGGCGCCCGCGCTAAAAGGCGTTACGCGCTGGCATCGCAAGACGGGCGTCGTCACCCATGTCTTCACCCATTTTCCGCTCGAACTCGTAGTTTATACCGCCAGCATCGCCGCGCGCACCCGCGCGCCGGAGGGCATGCGCTGGGTGCCGATTGCGACGCTCGGCGGTGAAGCGCTGCCGAACCTGATGCGCAAGGTGATCGCGCATGGACTAGGGAAATAAAGTCAGCCCGCGCTGGAAAGCCGGCCCGGAGCCGGGACTTTCACGATCGGCGGCTTGGCGTTGAGGCCTTCGACCTGAAAGCCGGCGACGCGCTTGTAGTTGGTGGTGATGTCTTGCATTTCGGCGAGCGACAGCACGTCGGTGACGACATTGAATCCCTCCGGCGCGCGTTCCTCAACCAGTTGCATCACTTGTTCCGGTCCGTTGCGGCGGTTGAGCATTACAAGATCGGTGGTGGCGGGGCGACGCTCCGCCTCATAGGCGACCAGCGCCTCGTGGGTCGGACCGCGCGCCAGGATCTCGCGGGTGATGACGCGGGCGTCGAGGATCGCCTGCGACGCGCCGTTGGAGCCGATCGGATACATCGGATGCGCGGCGTCGCCCATCAGCGTGGTCAGCCCGAAGGTCCATTGCGGAATCGGATCGCGATCGACCAGCGGATATTCGTAGGCCCGCGGGCAGTTGCGGATCAGGCCGGGCACGTCGAGCCAGTCGAACTTCCAGTCCGCGAACCACGGCAGGAATTCTTCCGTGAGGGCGGTGCGGTTGTAATCCTCCCGCCGCCTCTGGTAGGTCGGCGGCATATGCCGCTCGGCGACCCAGTTGATCTGGAACTTGCCGTCCGCATCGGCCGCGTTGGAAATCGGATAGCAGACGAATTTCAAGATCTCGTGGCCGGCCATGATCATGGTGCGGCCGGACAGGAACGCGTCCGACAGGGTGATGCCGCGCCACAGGATGCGGCCGTTCCAGATCGGTGGGCCTTCCTGCGGATAGAGTTTCTCGCGGACCGCGGAGTGGATGCCGTCGGCCGCGATCAGCAGCGCGCCGTCATGGCTGCCGGCCGGTTTGCCGGTGGCCCGGTCGATGAAATCGGCGCGGACGCCGCCTGAAGTTTCCGACCAGCCGCTGAGATGATGACTGGTGAGAATATTCTCCGCTCCCAGCCGCTCGGTCGCGGCGTCGAGCAGGATCTGCTGCAGCGTGCCGCGATGGATCGAGAACTGCGGCCATTTGTAGCCGGCCTCGGTGCCGCGCGGCTCGCTCCAGATCGGCTTGCCGTGCTTGGAAAAATACGCAAGTTCCCTGGTCCGCACGCCCGCGGCTTCGAGCCGGTCGAGCAGGCCGAGTTCGATCAATTCGCGCACGGCGTGCGGCAGAACGTTGATGCCGACGCCGAGCGGCTTCAACTCCGGCACGCTCTCGAACACTCTGGCGGCGACGCCGATCTGATGCAAGCTGAGCGCCAGCGTCAGCCCGCCAATGCCGCCGCCGGCGATGAGAACCGTCATGATGTTACCCCCGGAATTCGCCGAGGGTCATGACATGGCGAGGAATTCCCGGCAAGCTCAGGACCGAACGGAGAAGCATTATGTCGAAGCCATCGAGAGAATCCATCAGCCCCAAAACCCTGATTGCTCCGGGCCCGGCCGGCTATTCGCACATCGCCAAGGTCAATAGCGGAACGATCGTCTATCTTTCCGGCCAGGTCCCGAGCGATGCGTCCGGCAAACTGATCGGCGAGGGCGATTTCGAGGCGCAGGTCGAACAGGTCTTCGCCAATCTCAAACTTGCGGTCGAAGCCGCCGGCGGCACCATGGCGGATATCGTCAAGCTGAACTATTACGTCGTCCCCGAGCTGGATCAGGCCAGCGTGCCGAAGCTGCGGCCGATTCGCGATCGCTATATCAATGTCGAGAAGCCGCCGGCGAGTACGTTTGTTGTGGTCAGCCGCCTGATGCGGCCGGGCTGGCTGATCGAGATCGAGGCCGTCGCGGCGATTGACGGCTGAAACGAAAACGGCGCCCGCGAGGGGCGCCGTTTTGCCATTCCGGCCTGGTCAGGCCGCCTTGGTCTTGAGATGGCGGAACATGATGTTGCGCGCCTCGTCGTCCATTTCGGCCTTGAACACGAACTTGTCTTTCAGCGCGACCGCGCGTGCCGCGGCCGGCCTTTCCGAGATTTCATCGACCAGCCGTTTCACATTGGTGAATTTTGCGAACGCTTCTTCGCCGAGCACGAACGGCGCCAGCCGCGCCCAGCCCCACAACGCCATGTCGACGATGGTGTAGGTGTCGCCGACCATATAACGGCGGTTGGCGAGATGATCGTTGAGAATGGTGTAGTGACGCTCGGCTTCGAACTGGTAGCGGTTGCGCGCATATTCCAGCTCCTTCGGCGCGAAGTGCTTGAAATGCACCGCCTGGCCTGAATAGGGGCCAACGCCGCTGGCGATGAACATCAGCCAGGACAACAGCTGGGCGCGGTTGGCCGGCGTATTCGGCGGCAGGAACTTGCCGGTCTTCTCGGCGAGGTAGAGCAGGATCGCGTTGCTGTCGAACACGAACACGCCGTTATCGTCGATCGCCGGCACCTTGCCGTTCGGGTTCACTTTAAGGAATTCCGGCTTGAACTGATCGCCTTTGCGGGTGTCGACCGGCACCAGCTCATAAGCCAGCCCGGACTCTTCCAGGAAAAGCGCGACCTTGTTGGGGTTCGGCGCGCCGTTGAAATAAAATTTGAGCATCAAATTCTCCCTTGCTGTTTTGTTGCCGAGAAAAATCGGGACGCGGCGACAATGCCGCGGACGGCATTCCTATGCGCAAATTTCTGGGGGATACGCAACCGACGAATTCGTGAGGCTGCGTCATTCCGGGGCGCGACGAAGTCGAGAGCCCGGAATCCATAACCCCGATCGAATATGGTTTCCCCGATGTGCAATTGCACATCTGAGGCCTGCGCTACGCGCATCTCGGAATGACGGGCAAAATGTGTTGTATTCAGCCCGCCGCCATCTCGGAGCGGATTTCGGCGCGCAGCTCGTCGATCAGCCGCAGGCCCTTCTTGGTCTCGATGTGCCAGAAGGTCCAGCCGTTGCAGGCGCCGGAGCCCTGCGCCACCGCGCCGATGCGGTGGATCGAGCCGACCTTGTCGCCGAGCATGATGGCGCCGTCGGCGCGAACCAGCGCGCCGTGGCGCTTCTTGGAATCGACCAGTTTCGTGCCGGGCGAAATCATGCCGCGCTCGATCAATTCGGAAAACGCCACTCGCGGCGCGTCGCGTGCGGTCATGAACGGCGCCAATGTCGCCTCCGGCAGCGGCTCGATGGCGGCGATGCGGGCTTGCGCGGCCGTCGCATAGGTCTGGTCGCGCTCGAAGCCGATATAGCGACGGCCGAGCCGCTTGGCGACGGCGCCGGTGGTGCCGGTGCCGTTGAACGGATCGATCACGAGATCGCCGGGCTTCGACGACGACAGCAGCACCCGCGCCAGCAGGCCTTCGGGTTTCTGGGTCGGATGGACCTTCTTGCCGTCGGCGCCCTTGAGGCGTTCGTCGCCGGTGCAGAGCGGAATCAGCCAGTCCGAGCGCGCCTGCACGTCCTCATTGGCGGCCTTCAGCGCTTCGTAGTTGAAGGTGTAACCCTTGGCTTTCTCGTCGCGCGCCGCCCAGATCATGGTCTCGTGGGCGTTAGTGAAGCGGCGGCCGCGGAAATTCGGCATCGGATTGGTCTTGCGCCACACGATGTCGTTGAGAACCCAGAAGCCGAGGTCCTGCATGATCGAGCCGACGCGGAAAATGTTGTGGTAGGAGCCGATCACCCACAGCGTTGCCGACGGTTTCATGACGCGGCGGCAGGCCAGGAGCCAGGCGCGGGTGAAATCGTCGTAGGCGGTGAAGGATGAAAACTTGTCCCAGTCGTTGTTGACGGCGTCGACGTGGGATTCGTCGGGACGCTTGAGGTCGCCCTTGAGCTGCAGGTTGTAGGGCGGATCTGCAAACACCAGATCGACCGAACCGGCCGGCAATTTCGACATCTCGGCGACGCAGTCGCCGACCACGATACGCGTACTCGGATGGGACTCAAATTGAGTGCGGGGCGCCTTTGCAGACGCCCCGCGACGCGACACAACCATGACTCAAATACTCTGACTCAGGCGACGCAGTCGGCGACGCGGGACCAAACAACCGACTGGCGATACATTGACGAGGCAAAGTAAAAATCGACTTAACCGGGCAATTCTTTCACGCTAGGCAATTTTTGCCGGGCGGGTTATTGATTAATGGAATGAGAATTTTAGCTTGTCGCCGAGACCGGGCGCCGGCAGCGTCCGTCGCGGTGGGTTTGCAGGCCGCGGCAGGTCGAAAATGAGGAAAAAGCGCCATGCGTTACGATGACTTCCGCCGCAGCGACGATATCGACGACCGTCGCGATGACGGTGGCGGCGGCGGCGGCGGGGGCGGCATCGGCCTTCCGATCGGCGGCGGTGGCGGGCTCGGCATCGGCACCATCATCGTGCTTGGCCTCGTCGGTTACGCGCTCGGCATCGATCCGCGCGTCCTGATCGGCGGCGCGGAAATTCTCACCGGTGGCCGTCAGGCGCCGACCTATCAATCCGATCGCACGTCAACGCCGGCCAAGTCGGGCGTGCCAACCGACGAGATGGGCAACATGATCGCGGGCATTCTCGGCGAGATCGACGATCGCTGGAGCGAAATCTTCCAGGCCAGCGGACAGCCCTACAAGGGACCGCGCATCGTGCTGTTCCGCAACGTCACCAATGGCGGGCGCTGCGGCATGGCGCAGTCGGCGATGGGACCGTTCTACTGCCCGCCGGACCGGCAGATTTTCCTCGACACCGGATTTTTCCGCGAGATCGAGACCCGGTTCCACGGGTGTTCGGGCAACGCCTGCAAGTTCACCGCGGCCTATATCATCGCCCATGAAGCCGGCCATCACATCCAGAACTTGCTCGGTATTCTCCCGAAGGTGACGGCGAAGCAGCAGGAGGTCAGCAAGGTCGATGCCAATGCCTTGCAGGTGAGGGTCGAGTTGCAGGCGGATTGCCTGTCCGGCGTCTGGGTCAACCGCGAGGAGAAGAAGCGCCCGGGCTTCCTTGAAGCGGGCGACATCGATGCTGCGCTGACCACGGCCTCCGCGATCGGCGACGATACCCTGCAGCGGCAAGCGACGGGGCGGGTGGTGCCGGACTCTTTCACCCACGGCTCCGCCGCGCAACGCAAGCAATGGTTCATGACCGGCTACCAGCAGGGCACGGTGCAGGCCTGCAATACCTTCGCCGGCGGAGCGCCGTGACGATCTGTCGTCATCCCCGCGCGAGCACGACTGCGCTCGTCGCTGGAGGTGCGAGCCTCTTCGGCGAGCCTCGAAGGATGACAAGCAAGGTGCCTGCGGTCCATCCTTCGAGGCGCGCAAGTGCGCGCACCTCCGGGTGACGTAGTGAACGCGGCGAAGAGGTTCAAATTGATGTCCGCAATCGACGAGTCCCGAACATTCGTGCCGCTCAACATCGCGGTGCTGACGATTTCCGATACCCGCTCGCTGGCGGACGACAAGTCGGGAACGACCTTGGCGGACCGGCTCACCGCCGCCGGTCACAAGCTCGCGGCGCGCGAGATCGTGCTCGACGATGTCGAGGCGATCCGCGCCGTCGTTAAAAGATGGATCGCCGATCCGGGCGTCGATGCCATCATCACGTCAGGCGGCACCGGCTTCACGGGGCGCGACGTGACGCCGGAGGCGGTCGAGCCGTTGTTCGAAAAGCGGATGGATGGCTTCTCCATCGCATTCCATATGCTCAGCCACGCCAAGATCGGAACCTCGACGATCCAGAGCCGCGCCACTGCCGGCGTCGCCGGCGCCACCTTTATCTTCTGCCTGCCGGGCTCGCCGGGCGCCTGCCGTGACGGCTGGGATGGCATTCTTGCCGCCCAGCTCGATTACCGGACGCGGCCGTGCAATTTCGTCGAGATCATGCCGCGGCTCGACGAGCATTTGCGGCGCCCGAAGGCCAAGGGAACATCTGCCTAAAGCTTCAGCTCCCAGGTCTCGCCAACGAGGTCGACGCCGAAGCTGTGATGCTTCTCTTCCTTGACCCGGGAGAATCCGGCGCGCTGGTAGATACCGCGCGCGGCGACGAGGATGCTCTGGGTCCACAGCGTCATCGAGGTGTAGCCGGCTTCGCGCGCGAAACGGATGCACTGCTCGGTCAGTGCGCGTCCCACTCCGAGCCCGCGCGCTTTTTTCTCCACCAGCAGCAACCGTAATTTCGCGACGTTGTCGGACGCCTTGACCAGGAAGATCGAACCCACCGGCTCGCCGCCGATCTCGGCGATCCAACAATGCTCGCGCGCGGGATCGTACGATTTGATGAACTGTGCGGCGATCTCGGCGGCGAGCGCCTCGAAGCTGATGTCCCAGCCATATTCCTGCGCATACACCGCGCCGTGCCGCGAAACGATCCAGCCGATGTCCCCGGGGCGATGGCTTCGCAACAGGAAGCCGGCGGGCTGCCGCGCCGGAGGCTCCAGCGTATGCTCGATGGTGGTCATGGCGTTGACGACGGCTGCGCGCTCCGCAGCCTCCAGCCCGCCCAGCAACGCGGCAACCGCGCTGCGCGACCGGCCATCGAGGTCAGCAAAGGCGGCGCGGCCTTTCGCGGTCAATGCAAGCTCGGTGACGCGGCGGTCGGTCTTCGACGGCTTTCGGGCGACGATCTGGCGCTGCTGCATCGCCTGCAAGGTCCGGCTGAGGAACCCGGCATCGAGACCGAGCGCGCGGACGAGGTCGGTCGCGGTGCAGTTCTTTCGATTGGCGATTTCGTAGATGATCCGCGCTTGCTGCAGCGTCCATGGGCTGTCCAGCAGCCTGGGCTCGATGATGCCCAGTTTGCGGGTATAGAAACGGCTGAAGCCGCGAACCGCGGCGACCTGGCTTTCCAGTTTGGAATCCGGAGTCTTTGATTTCATCAAGGGATTATTTGACAAAATCAAGTATTTTGCAACTAGGCCACCACGATCCGGCTCCGCAGCAGCGTGCGGGACGAGCGGCCGAGCTGCCGCAGCAGCCGGGCTTCCGAGCGGGGCGCGTCCGGCGCGTAGCCGCCGAGCCGGTCGTAATGATCCCGTGCGATCACCAGGCCCTGGTCCGCCGACGGCCCGGCAATCATCCGTGCGACAAATTTGAAACCGTCGCCCAGCCGGGTTTCGGCATAGGGCGAGCGGGCGTAGCGGAAGATGCCGGCGCGAGGTTTGCCGCTGCTTGAGACCCGTTCGATGAATTGCGCGGTCTCCTCGATCCAGCCGGAATCCAGCACCGCGCCGGCATGCAGGAACATCAGCCAGGGCGAGCGGGCCTGCCGGGCGCCGGCCGCCAGTGCCGCCGCATGCGATCCCCTGAACGGCAGGAAACGGCAACCGGCGACGTCGGCGACCCGCTCGATCACGCCGGTGCCGGCACGGTCGACCAGCAGCACCTCGCGCACCACGCCGGCGGCGGCGCCGGGCACCAGTGCCGCCAGCGTCGCGACGGTCGGCTGTTCGACGCCCTCGGTGGGGATAATGACGCTCAGCATCGGCGCTCTTCGGTGTCCCAGGCGGAAAAACGCCGCACTGTTATCACCTTGTCACACTCAAAGCAGCCTTCCGGCTGCAGCTTTTTTGCGGCAACCGACCGGCCGCCCGCCATCCCCGATAGGAGAATTTCTACTGGGATAGGCCCGCCCATGTTCTTGATTTGTTCTCATAGCGTGTTATGTTCTGGCCATGAGTCGAGCATCCTCTCATGCCCTCAAGCACCCGCCGGTCACGGCGCCCTCCGAACCGGCGGGTGCGCTTTCTCCTTTCCCGGAACTGGCGATTGCGATCGAGCGCGACCGCCGGCGCGGCCGCGGCGCGCAATCCAACGCCAGCGGCCGGTTTGAGGCCGAAGCGCGGGTCGCGTTCGACGACGGTTGGCAGAGCCTGGATGAATTGCCCCCCTTCAAGACCGTTGTCGCGGTGGATACCGCGCGCAAGGTCATCACCCGCAACGATTCTCCGGATATCGGCTTCGACCGTTCGATCAACCCGTACCGGGGCTGCGAGCATGGCTGCGTCTACTGCTTTGCGCGGCCGACCCATGCTTTTCTCGGCCTGTCGCCGGGGCTCGACTTCGAATCAAAACTGTTCGCCAAGCCGGATGCGCCGCAATTGCTGGAAAAGGAGCTGGCGGCGCAGGATTACGAACCGCGCATGATCGCGATCGGCACCAACACCGATCCCTATCAGCCGATCGAGCGCGAGCGGAAGATCATGCGCGGCATTCTCGAAGTGCTGGAACGGGCCGGCCATCCCGTCGGCATCGTCACCAAGTCGGCGCTGGTAACCCGCGACATCGACATTCTGTCCCGGATGGCGAAACGCAACCTCGCCAAGGTGGCGCTGTCGGTGACGACGCTCGATCCGAAACTGGCGCGAACCATGGAGCCGCGGGCCTCGACGCCATCGAGGCGGCTGGAAGCGTTGCGGCAATTGTCGCAAGCCGGCATTCCGACCACGGTGATGGTGGCGCCGGTGATCCCGGCGCTGAACGATTCCGAGATCGAGCGCATTCTCGATGCCGCGGCGCATGCCGGCGTCAAGGAAGCAAGCTACGTGCTGCTGCGGCTGCCACTCGAAGTGCGCGACCTGTTCCGCGAGTGGCTGATGGCGAATTATCCCGATCGCTACCGGCACGTCTTCACCCTGATCCGCGACATGCGCGGCGGCCGCGATTACGATTCGCAGTGGGGCACGCGGATGAAGGGCACCGGGCCGATGGCCTGGATGATCGGACGCCGGTTCGAGATCGCCTGCGAGAAACTCGGGCTCAACAAGCGGCGCTCGAAATTGACCACCGATCATTTCGCGCGGCCGAGACGCAGCGGACAGCAGCTGAGTTTGTTTTAGAAACCTGCCCGGCAATAGTTGATGGGTGGCCGCCACAAAACTGTCATCGCCCGGCATAGCCGTCCGAAGGACGGCATCGCTTCCGCTCGCCTATGACCGGGCGACAGTAACCAGGGTCTGAATATCGGGCATCGCTTCGAGTTCCCGGTTGCGCCGGGGGTCTTGCTTAATCACCATCCCCGGCATGATTCGCGACAAATCCGGGAAAGACACCACAGCGCTGCCCAAGGGCGTGATCGCGGTCGCGCCGCCGAGTTTTCGCCGCGAGCGTGCCTTGATCAAGCGCGGGGTCTGGCCGGTGGCCGGCTGCGACGAGGCCGGTCGCGGTCCGCTGGCGGGTCCGGTGGTGGCGGCGGCCGTGGTGCTGGATCCCAGGCGAATTCCGAAGGGCATCGACGATTCCAAGCGGCTGACGCCGGAGCGCCGCGAAGAGCTGTTCGAGGAAATTTGCGCAACCGCCTCGTTTGCGGTCGCCTTTGCCTCGCCGGCGCGGATCGACCGCGACAATATCCTGCGGGCCTCGTTATGGGCGCTGGCGCGCGCGGTGCGGGCGCTGCCGGAACCGCCCAAGCATGTGTTCGTCGACGGCCGCGACCGCCTCGATATACCGTGCGACTGCGACGCGGTGATTGGCGGCGACGGGCTGGTTCTGTCGATCGCGGCGGCCTCGATCATCGCCAAGGTCTCGCGCGACCGCCTGATGTGCAAACTGGCGCAGGATTGTCCGGGTTACGGTTTCGAGTCCCACAAGGGCTATAGCGTGCCCGAGCATCTCGAGGCGCTGAACCGGCTGGGCCCGACGGTGCATCACCGGCGCTTTTTCGCCCCCGTGTTGGCGGCCCGGGAAAAACAACTGGCCATCGAGTTCGGGGACGAAGCCGTCCGGATCGAAGTCAGCGAGACATCACAGGTTCCTGCCGCGGCCGTTTGACGTAGCGGCCCGAGCGGCCCGTTGCCTTGGCCGCGCTTGGGCTCTATCACGTCCGGGAGCGATTTTCCTGCCGGGCGGTATATGCGTTTCACATCCCTGATTATCGAACTGATCCGCGCCCGGCCGCGGCTGGTGGTCTGGATCGTGGTGCTGTTCCAGGCGGCGCTGTGGTTGATCCTGCCGATGCTGCTGTATCGGAGCCCGCCGGACGATCTGGCGACGGTGCTGGCCTATGGCCGGGAATACCAGGTGGGAACCGATCTCGGCCCGCCACTGGCGTTCTGGCTTGCCGACATCGCGTTTCGCGCCGCCGGCAATCATTTGTTCGGTGTCTATCTTTTGACCCAGCTTTGCGCGGTCGCGACGTTCTGGACGCTGTACCTCTTGGCGCGCAGCGTGGTCGGCGGACAACAGGCGGTGCTCGCGGTCCTGCTGACGCTGACGGTCGCGGCATTCGCCGCGCCGGGTGTCGAGTTCGGCCCGCTGGTGCTGGCGCGCCCGCTGTGGGCGCTGTTGCTGATGCATACATGGCAGTTGATCGGCCAGGACCGGCGCAATGCGTGGTTCGCCTGGTCCATCGAAGCCGGACTTTTGCTGCTGACGACCTCCGCCGCCATCGGCCTGTTGCTGCTGGTGGCCGCCTTTGCGCTCGCAACGCCGCGCGGGCGGCGGATGCTGATGTCGTTCGATCCGCTGTTCGCGCTGCTGGTGATTGTCGTGCTGGCGCTGCCCTATCTGGTCTGGTTTGCGCGCGCCGATACAGTGGCGCTGCCGCACTGGCCGGCGATAGCGGAGTTGAGCGCAAGGGCGCTGCACGGGGCTGCGCTGCTCGGCGGCTTGCTGGCGGCGATGTCCGGCGTCGTGCTGCTGGTGGCGTTGAACTCGGGCCGGTTCGATCGCAATGCGGAGGAGGCGCCGATCATCTACCGGCCGCCGGTCGATCCGCTGGCGCGCGATTTTGTTTATTTCTTCGCCATCGCGCCGGCGCTTGCGGGAAGCCTGATTGCCGGCCTGTTCGATCTTGGAGGCGTCGTGGGCGGGGCGGGCATCGCGCTGATGATGACGGGGCTGGCCGCGGTCGTCGCGACCGGAGATCTGGTCCGTCTGCGGCGTCAGCGGTTGTTGCGCTCGATCTGGGCGGCTGCGGTCGTCGCGCCCGCGTTCGTGGTGATTGCGATGACGCTTTTTCTTCCCTGGGCCAGCAGCGCCGAGGTGGCGACGTCGCTGCCGGCGAAAGACATCGCGCGATTTTTCGGCGACAGTTTCGAGCGGCGCACCAGTCAGCGGCTGCGGGCGGTGACGGGCGACGCGCAACTTGCAAGCCTGATCACGCTGAATTCCGGGCGTCCGCATCTGTTTCTCGACGCGACGCCGGAGCGGACGCCGTGGCTGACGCTTGCGAAATTCAACGAGACCGGCGGGGTCGTGGTTTGGCGCGCTTCGACTACCGAAAGCACGCCGCCTGTCGATATCGCGCAACGGTTTCCCGGCCTGGTGCCGGAAGTCCCGCAGGTGTTCGAGCGGCTGGTGAACGGCCGGCAACCGCTGCTGCGGATCGGCTGGGCCATCGTGCGCCCGAAGACGCCGTAAGAATTTTGCGGAAATTGCGCGCCATCAAACTGGCTTACTTCTCCCCCTGTGGGAGAGGCATAGGCCGCCTGCGGCGGCCGTACTTGAACAAGAACGCCGAAGCAAAGCTTCGGCTATGTCGCATCGCTAGATGCGATCCGGGTGAGGGGTTAAGGCCTATCGATAGACCGTAACCCCTCACCCCAACCCTCTCCCACAAGGGGAGAGGGAGCTCACCTCCGTTGCCGCAACACCGAGCCAATGCTTCAGCGACTTGAAGCGCTCTCAAGCGCCTTCGCAATCGAGCGCAAATCCTGCCACGCCATGCGCTTGTAGGACGGCGAGCGCAACAGATAGGCTGGATGGAACGTGGCCAGCGCGCGGATGGTGCGGGTGCCGGTGTCGTAGTCGAACCAGCGCCCACGGGTTTTCATGATGCCCTCGCGGGTCGACAACAGGGTTTGCGTCGAGGGATTGCCGAGCGTGACCAAAACGTCGGGATTCACCAGTTCGATTTGCCGCTGGATGAACGGCAGGCAGATTTGCGTCTCCTGCGGCGTCGGCGTGCGATTGCCGGGCGGCCGCCATGGAATGACGTTGGCGATATAGGCGTTGCCGCGGTTCAGCCCGATCGCCGCGATCATCCGGTCCAGCAACTTGCCCGAACGTCCGACGAACGGCAGGCCCTCGATGTCTTCCTCGCGGCCGGGGGCCTCGCCGACGAACATGATGCGCGCCTGCGGGTTGCCGTCGGCGAACACCAGGCGCGTGGCGGTGAACTTCAGCGCGCAGCCGTCGAATTTTTCCAGCAGCGCCCGCAACGCCTCGAGCGAGGGCGCGGTTCGCGCCGCTTCCCGCGCCGCCATGATCGCCACCTCCGGTGGAGGTGCCGCCTCGCCGCGCGGAGCCGGGATCGCCGCAGGCATGGTCTTGACCGGTTCGGGCAGCATGGTTGCCGCAGGTATGAGGCCGGGATCGGATAGCCGGTTGGCCGGCTCATCCGTCAGCGCGCAATCGACCCCGGCCTCCAGATAAAAGGCCAGCAATTGCCGGGCGGTGGGGGCGCTGTCAGGCGTCATGACGGGATGTCGGAGGCATCCGGTCAATCTAGGATGGATCGCGCCGCAGCGAAACGCCTCGATGGATATTTCAGCAGTTGTTCTTCCCCGAAAAATCGGAAACAAACGGTTCCAAGGAAACGTTCTCAACCGGGCTGAGATCAGATCATGAGCACCGAAGAACTGCCGCCACGCGAATCCATGGAATTTGACGTCGTCATTGTCGGCGCCGGACCTTCGGGTCTCGCCGCTGCGATCCGGCTGAAGCAACTCAATGCCGACCTTGGCGTGGTGGTGGTCGAAAAGGGATCCGAGGTCGGCGCGCATATTCTGTCCGGGGCGGTGATCGATCCGGTGTCGCTCGACAGGTTGATTCCGGATTGGCGCGACGACGCCGACTGTCCGCTGAAGACGCAAGTCAGGGACGACCGGTTCTACTGGATGACGAAAGGCGCCGCGATCCGGCTGCCGAATTTCATGATGCCGCCGCTGATGAACAATCATCATTGCTATATCGGCTCGCTCGGCAGCGTATGCCGCTGGCTGGGGCGAAAGGCCGAAGCGCTCGGCGTCGAGATTTATCCGGGCTTTGCCGCCGCCGAAGTGCTCTACGACGACAAGGGTGCCGTGCGCGGCATTGCGACCGGCGACATGGGCATTGCCAAGGACGGCACGCACAAGGCGTCATACACCCGCGGCATGGAATTGCTCGGCAAGTACACGCTGTTCGCCGAGGGCGCGCGCGGCAGTCTGACCAAGCAGCTGATCGCGAAATTCTCCCTCGATGCCGAAAGCGAGCCCGGCAAATTCGGCATCGGCCTCAAGGAAGTCTGGCAGATCGATCCGGCAAAACACCAGAAGGGCCTGATCCAGCATTCGTTCGGCTGGCCGCTCAACAATTCGACCGGCGGTGGCTCGTTCCTCTATCACTACGACGACAATCTGGCAGCGGTCGGCTTCGTCGTGCATCTCAACTACGACGATCCGTATTTGTCGCCGTTCGACGAGTTCCAGCGCTTCAAGACCCATCCGGCGATCAGTCCGCTGTTCGAAGGCGGCAAGCGCCTCGCTTACGGTGCGCGCGCCATCACCGAGGGCGGCTATCAATCGGTTCCGCGCCTGAGCTTTGCGGGCGGCGCGCTGATCGGATGCGCGGCGGGTTTCGTCAATGTGCCGCGCATCAAGGGCGTGCATAACGCGATCGGCAGCGGCATGCTCGCCGCCGAGCACGTCACCGCCGCGCTCGGCGCCGGCCGCGCCAACGATGAACTGGCCGACTACGAGAATGCCTGGCGGGATTCGCCGGTCGGCAAGGACCTGTACCGGGTCCGCAACGTCAAGCCGCTGTGGTCGAAGTTCGGCACCATTGTCGGCGTGGCGCTCGGCGGCATCGACATGTGGTGCAATACGCTCGGGTTTTCGCTGTTCGGAACCCGGTCGCATGCCAAGCCCGACCGCAAGACGCTCGATCCGGCGAAAACGCATGTGCCGATCGCCGCGCCAAAGCCCGACGGCAAGCTCACCTTCGACAGACTGTCGTCGGTATTTCTTTCCAATACCAATCACGAAGAAGACCAGCCGGTGCACCTCAAGGTCGCCGACATGAACCTGCAGAAGACGTCCGAGCACGACGTCTATGCCGGGCCGTCCAACCGCTATTGCCCGGCCGGGGTCTATGAATGGGTCGAGGAGGCGAGCGGCCCGCGCTTCCAGATCAACGCCCAGAATTGCGTCCATTGCAAAACCTGCGACGTCAAGGATCCCAACGGCAACATCACCTGGGTTCCCCCGGAGGGCGGTGGCGGCCCCAATTATGAGGCGATGTGACCACGATTGCGTGAGCCGGTACGGGTAGCTGCCGGGTGCGGCCACGATACGGCCACACTGCAAGCGTTTTGAGGCCGTGCCGGCGAAATCGGCGGCCATCCGGGTCTTCATGCCGACCAATTCGCCGCCCCGTATCCTTGCGGTTGAACGCTAAACGCGGCATTGTCACAGCACTTGATGCCGCCGGTCGGGTCCGCGTTCGAGACGATCCGTAATTCCTGCCGTAATTCCCGCTGCAAATCCTGGAGCTAGGCGAACCCGATGTTTTCCATTCGATTCAATCGCTCGGCGGTTGCCGCTTTCGCCGTTGCCGCGCTGGCCTTGCCCGGCTCGGTTTGGGCGCAGACGCCCGATCATCCGACCGACAATTCGGCGCAATTTCCCACCAGCCACGATTTGAAATCGCTGACGGTGACGGGCAGTTATCTGGCCGCCCGCCATGCCAGCGTGGAGCGGGACGCCAGTGCGGCGGCCGCCTTCTATCTCTCGGCGCTTCGCACCGATGCGAAGAACAGCGAATTGCTCGATCGTGCGTTCATTTCCTCGCTTGCCGACGGCGATATCGACGAGGCCGTGAAGCTCGCCGAACGGATTCTGACGGTGGACAAGTCCAATCGCGTCGCCCGGCTCGTCGTCGGCGTGCGCGATCTGAAGCTGAAGAAGTATGCGGCCGCGCAGCTCAACATCAACCAGTCGATTCGCGGCGCGCCCACCGATCTGATCGCGGCATTGTTGTCGGGCTGGGCCAGTTACGGCGCCGGCGACACCAAGACCGCCATCGCCAATATCGACAAGCTGACCGGGCCCGAATGGTATCCGATCTTCAAGGACCTGCATTCCGGCATGATGCTCGAGCTGGCGGGCAGGGAAAAGGAAGCCGGCGTTCGTCTCGAGCGGGTCTACAAGCTCGATGATACCATGCTGCGCGTGGTCGAGGCCTATGCGCACTGGCAGTCGCGCAACAAGAGTGAGGCGGCGGCGACCGCGACGTACGAGGCGTTCGACAAGAAGCTGGCGCGCCATCCGCTGGTGCAGGAAGGCCTGCGCGACACCAAAGCCGGCAAGAAGCTGCCGCCGCTGGTCGATTCGCCGCAGGCAGGTGCCGCCGAAGTGCTTTACGGCATCGGCGCCATGCTGACGCGCGGCGGCAGCTCGGATCTGGCGCTGGTCTATCTGCAACTTGCGCTGTACCTCGCCCCCAATCATCCGCTGGCGCTATTGTCGCTGGCCGATCTCTATGAGTCGGTGAAGAAGCCGGCGATGGCGATCAAGGTTTACGAACGTGTGCCGGCAAGTTCGCCGCTCAAGCGCAACGCCCAGATCCACCTTGCGATCGATCTCGACGCCGCCGACCGCAGCGACGAGGCGATCAAGATATTGAAGGCCCTGACGGCGGAAGACCCCAAGGACCTCGAAGCCATCCTGGCGCTCGGCAATATCGAGCGCGGCCGCAAGAAATTCGCCGACTGCGCCGTGACCTACTCGCAAGGCATCGACGCGCTGCCTGACGTCAACGACAAGAGCAGCACCGTTTACTTCTATAACCGCGGCATCTGCGAGGAGCGTTCCAAGCAGTGGGGCAAGGCCGAGGCTGACATGCGCAAGGCGCTGGAACTGCAGCCCGAGCAGCCCAATGTGCTGAACTATCTCGGCTATTCGTGGATCGATCAGGGCGTCAACCTCGACGAAGGCATGTCGATGATCAAGCGCGCCGTCGACCAGCGCCCCGACGACGGCTATATCGTCGACTCGCTCGGCTGGGCCTATTTCAGGATCGGCAATTACGACGAGGCGGTGAAAAACCTCGAACGCGCCATCGATCTCAAGCCGGAAGATCCCACCATCAACGACCATCTCGGTGACGCCTACTGGCGCGTCGGCCGAACGCTGGAAGCCAAATTCCAGTGGGCCCACGCCCGCGACCTCAAGCCTGAGCCGGAAGACCTGCCGAAGATCGAGGCCAAGATCGAGAACGGGCTGCCCGACGATACGTCCTCGGCGGCCTCCGCCGACAAGAAAAAAGAAGACGGCAAGGGCGGCTGATCGAAGGGCTGGTGGCCGCCATGCCGGCGCTGATCGAGGACGGACGCGCCAAGGTCAACCTGACCCTTCGGGTGGTCGGCCGCCGCGTCGATGGTTATCACGACCTCGAAAGCGTGGTCGCGTTTGCCGATTGCGCCGACCGCCTCACCCTCGTGCCCGGGTCGAAGCTCACGCTTGAAACCACCGGACCGCTGGCCAAGGACTGCGGCGAGGCCGCCGACAACCTCGTGCTGGTCGCAGCGCAATTGCTCGGCGAGCGCGTGCCGGACCTGAAGATCGGCAGTTTCACGCTGGACAAGGTGCTGCCAGTCGCAGCCGGCATTGGCGGCGGTTCGGCCGATGCCGCCGCGGCGCTGCGGCTGCTGGCGGGGTTGAACGGCCTTGCGCTCGATGACGCGAGGTTGCTCGATGTCGCGCTGCTGACGGGCGCCGACGTGCCGGTTTGCCTCGCCTCGCGCGCCTGCGACATGTCGGGCGTCGGCGAAACCCTGCTGCCGCTTTCGATCCCCAAGATGCCGTGCGTGCTGGTCAATCCGCGGGTCGGCGTGGCGACCAAGGCGGTGTTCGAAGGGCTGGGTTTGCGCAGCGGCGAATTGCTGGTCGGCGCCAGCGACGTGATCCAGGCCACCGCGTGGCCGGAACCGGGGGCGTCGCTCGAGGACTGGGTTGAGGCACTCGCTTTGGCCTCCAACGACCTCGAGGCGCCGGCGATGCGCATTCAGCCGGTGATCTCGGAAGTGCTCGCAGCGCTCAACGCCACCAACGGGGCCTGGCTGGCGCGGATGTCGGGATCGGGGTCGACCTGCTTTGCGATCTATGAGAACACCGCCGAAGCGCAACGCGCGGCGCAGAAAATCCAGCTCGATCACCCGCTATGGTGGGTGCATGCGGGGGTGTTAAGTTAGCTCGTGGCAGGCCGCCGCGCCAGCGCGAGCGAAATTCCAAGACCTGCGATGAAGATCCCGGAGCCTTGCCGCAGGCGTTGGATGAGGCGCGGTTTGCGCAGGAGATTTGCGCGCGCGGTGAAGGCCATCGCGACGACGACAATGTCGGCTAAAGTGTTGAGCGCCACCGAGATCAGGCCCAATGCCATGAACTGCAGCACAGGATATCCGGCTGCCGGTTCCAGGAACTGCGGAATGAACGCCAGAAAGAAAGCCGCGGTCTTGGGGTTCAGCGCCTCGACGACAATGCCGTCCCGAAATGCTCGCCCCGCTTCGGTTTGAGTGATCTGCTTTGGCGGCGCGTTGCCAGCCTCGCGGAAGGTCCTGATGCCCAGCCAGATCAGATAGAGAGCGCCGACCAGCTTCAGCCCGGCAAAGAGCTGCGCGCTGGCGAGAATGACCGCGGAGACGCCAAGGCCGCCGGCGACGACATGCACAAGGCCGCCCAACGCTGCGCCGAAGGTGGAGGAGATACCAGCCTGCCGGCCACCCGACAGCGTTCGCGCTGCCACATAGAAAATGCCGGGGCCGGGGATGGCGGCAAGGATGAATGCGGCCAGCAGAAACACCGAAAGATTCGCGCTGCCCATCGCTAATGCGACCTCGCCAGGCAGAACGCCACCACCTGCTCGAGCGCGGATTTCATCGGCGAGGCCGGAAACAGCGCCAGCGCGTCGACCGCCATCGCGCCGTAATGCTGGGCGCGGTTGATGGTGTCCTCGAGCGCGCGGTGCTTGGTCATCAGGCCGACGGCGTGATCGAGGTCGCCGTCGCCGATCTCGCCGCGCTCCAGCGCCTTGACCCAGAACGCGCGCTCGCCGTCATTGCCGCGGCGGAACGCCAGCACCACCGGCAGCGTGATCTTGCCCTCGCGGAAATCGTCGCCGATGTTCTTGCCGAGCTTGGCGGCCTTGCCGCCGTAGTCCAGCACGTCGTCCACCAGTTGAAACGCGATGCCGAGATTCATCCCGACCGACCGGCACGCGGTCTGCTCGGCCTTCGGGCGGTTGGCGATGACCGGGCCGACCTCGCAGGCCGCGGCGAACAGTTCGGCGGTCTTGCCCCTGATGACCGCGAGATATTCGTCCTCGGTGGTGGCGGTGTTCTTCGCCGCCGCCAGTTGCATCACTTCGCCCTCGGCAATCGTCGCGGCGGCAGACGACAGGATGTCGAGCGCGCGCAGCGAGCCGACCTCGACCATCATGCGAAAGGCCTGGCCGAGCAGGAAGTCGCCGACCAGAACGCTGGCCTCGTTGCCCCACAACATCCGCGCCGACAGTTTGCCGCGCCGCAATTCGCTTTCGTCGACCACGTCGTCATGCAGCAAGGTCGCGGTATGCATGAACTCGACGGAGGCCGCGAGCTTGATATGGCCGTCGCCGGAATAGCCGGCGAGGCCCGCCATCGCCAGCGTCAGCATCGGCCGCAGCCGCTTTCCCCCTGAGGAAATCAGGTGGTTGGCGACCTCGGGGATCATGGTGACTTCGGAACCGGTCCGCGACAGGATGGTGGCGTTGACACGCGCCATGTCGGCGGCGACAAGCCCGACCAGCTGATCTATCGAAGCGTTTGAGGGGCTCTCAAAGGGTACAATAACCGCCACGCCAGTCTCCACATTTGCCCAATTGAGCCTGTCCTTGCGGTATAACAATAGAAAGTGCCGGCTAGCGCGGCAAGGGCACCAAGCGGTTGACTCTGGCCGCGCAGCCGCCATCTCGGACCGATAAAGGAGCGCCGGAAGTTGCGGGAACTGGTTCGAACCAACGATATCGTGCTGGTTTCAGCGGTCGGCGCGCTGCTCGACGGCGCCAATATCCATCATCTGGTGCTGGACCAGAACATGAGCATCATCGAAGGCTCTCTTGGCGTCTTGCCGCGCCGGATTCTGGTCCATGAGGATGACAACCGCGCCGCGCGCCAGCTTCTTGCCGATGCCGGTCTCGCCCACGAACTGCGGGCCGATGACTGATCCGGTCCGCGAATTCACCGAGGACGCGTTTCTCGGCGGCCAACTGCGCCTGCGCCAACCGAGGTCGGGTCATCGCGCCGGACATGACGCCATGCTGCTGGCCGCGGCGACCGCGGCGCGTCGGGGCGATCGCGTGGTCGATTTCGGCGCCGGCGTCGGTGCGGCGGGCCTTGCGGTGGCCAGGCGCGTGGCCGGAATCGATCTCGTGCTGGTCGAGATCGATGCGATGCTGGCAGGCCTCGCGCGCGGCAATGCCGCTTTGAATGAGATCGCAGCCGAGGTCATCGCGCTGGATATCGCCTCGGGCGCCGATGCCTTCGCCGCGGCCGGCCTCGGTGCCGACAGCGTCGACGCCGTCTTGATGAATCCGCCGTTCAACGATTCCGCGCGGCATCGCGCTTCGCCGGACAGGGCACGCGAGGTCGCCCACGTCGCGACGGAAGCGACACTTGAGGGCTGGGTTCACGCGGCGCGCCGAATCCTCAAATCAGGCGGCGCGCTGACATTGATCTGGCGCGCTGACGGACTGGCCGAAGTGCTGGCGGTGCTCGATCGCGGGTTCGGCAGCCTTGTCGTTCTTCCGGTTCACAGTGACGCGAAGAAGCCCGCAATCCGCGTGCTGGTTCGCGCCATCAAGGGTGGAAAGGCGCCGACGCAGGTTCTCGCCGCGCTGATGCTCAATGATGAGTCAGCGCTGCCCAATAAACAGACGCAGGAGATTCTGGCCGGGAAGGGGGTATTGCCGCTGGCGCTGTTGTGAAAGCGGCTCGATCAATCGGTGATCGGGGCTGGCCGGCTATTGCGGACGCGTTTTCGAAGGCTGTTTGGGTACTGACGTGAAGTGAATTGCCGTCAGGAGGCTACCGATCAGCATCACCAGCAGATAGATCTTCATGTCTTTCTCCGCTGCACCGTTGCAACCCGGTGCCCATCCACCGTAATGCAAGCGGCGTTCCACCGGTTCAATGACAGCAGCGTGATAATAAATGGTTAATTTGAGGTAACAGCATGACGGAACAGACCGATGATCGCGGCAGCCGTCCCGGCTTGATCGACCGGCTGAGAGAACTGCTTCCGGCGCGCCTGAGGCGCAACAACGCCGTCGTGCCGGTGGTGCGATTATCCGGCGTGATCGGGGCGGTAACGCCGCTGCGGCCGGGCATGTCGCTGGCCAGCGTCGCCAAAACATTGGAGCGCGCCTTCTCGACCAGGAACGCCAAGGCGGTGGCGCTGGTGATCAATTCGCCAGGCGGCTCGCCGGTGCAGTCGCGCCAGATCTATTTGCGGATCCGGCAACTCGCCGCGGAAAAGAAACTGCCGGTGCTGGTGTTCGTCGAGGACGTCGCGGCATCCGGTGGTTACATGCTGGCCTGCGCGGGTGACGAGATTTTCTGCGATCCATCCTCGATCCTGGGCTCGATCGGCGTGGTCGGCGGCTCCTTCGGGTTTCAGGAGTTGATCAAAAAGATTGGCGTCGAGCGGCGGCTGTACACGGCGGGCGCCCACAAGGCGATGCTGGATCCGTTCCTGCCGGAAGACCCCGACGATGTAGCGCGCCTCAAGGCGATTCAGCGCGAGATCCACGCCATCTTCATCGCGCTGGTGAAACAGAGCCGGGGCGACAGGCTCAGGGGCGCCGACGACGTGCTGTTCACCGGCGAATACTGGGCCGGGGAAACCTCGGTGTCGTTTGGCTTGGCGGATGCGATCGGCGATCTGCGTTCGACCTTGCGCGCGCGCTATGGCGAGAAAGTTCAGACGCCGCTGATCGCGCCCGCGATGGGGATGCTGTCGGGGCTGATTGGCCGCAGATCGGCGGGTACGGCGGCCCTGTCGCTGGACGGGTTGCCGGCGCTGCCGGATGAGCTGATTTCGGCGCTGGAAACCAGGGCAATCTGGGCCAAATTCGGGTTCTAGGGCGGATGACCCGCGCCATTTAGTCCCTGACAAGGCGATTGCAGGCAGCATCGGCTTGCGTACAATGCCGGCCAGGGGCGTGACGAATGAACAAGGATCGACCGATGCCGGCGCTGATCGCATTCGCGGGCGCCCTGGGTGCGCTGGCCGTGGTCCGCTGGGCTTACCGCACAGCCCTGAGGGTCAACCAGGAACTGGAAGAGGCGCGCCTCGCAAGGGTCTCGGAAGCCGCCCGTTCGCACGACATTCCGACCTTGCGGCGGGACCCCAACACCGGCGCCTACCGCCCGGGTTGATCTTCATCGCCTTGATTCTCGGTCCCCCCGCCGATACGGTCCCGCGCGCTTGACGAACCCCTCGCGAATCCGAATTGGACGATGGACTCATTGCCCCCGCACATGCGCCCGGAACGCTCGTTCCAGGGACTGATCCTGGCGCTGCAGCGTTACTGGGCCGATTACGGCTGCGTCATCCTGCAGCCCTATGACATGGAAGTCGGCGCCGGCACCTTTCATCCGGCGACCACGCTGCGCGCGCTCGGGCCAAGACCGTGGAAAGCCGCCTATGTGCAGCCGTCGCGTCGGCCAAAGGACGGCCGCTACGGTGAGAACCCGAACCGGCTGCAGCACTACTATCAGTTCCAGGTGATCATCAAGCCGTCGCCGCCCGACCTGCAGGAACTCTATCTGAAATCGCTCACCGCCATCGGCATCGATTCACATCTGCACGACATCCGGTTCGTCGAGGACGACTGGGAGAGCCCGACGCTCGGCGCCTGGGGGCTGGGCTGGGAATGCTGGTGCGACGGCATGGAAGTGTCGCAGTTCACTTATTTCCAGCAGGTCGCGGGCGTCGAATGCGCGCCGGTCGCCGGCGAACTCACCTACGGGCTGGAGCGGCTCGCCGTCTATCTGCAAGGCGTCGACCGCATCATGGACCTCAACTTCAACGGCCGCGACGGCGCCGACAGAGTGAGCTATCGCGACGTGTTCCTGCAGGCCGAGCAGGAATACTCCCGGCACAATTTCGAATATGCCGACACCGCGATGCTGTTCGAGCAGTTTCGGATGGCCGAGGAAGCCTGCCGGAAATATCTCGAAGCCGGATGGAACAACGGCGGCAACCGCAAGGAGCACCTGATGGCGCTGCCGGCCTACGACCAGTGCATCAAGGCCAGCCACGTCTTCAACCTGCTCGACGCCCGCGGCGTGATCTCGGTGACCGAGCGGCAAAGCTACATCATGCGGGTGCGCGAACTCGCCAAGGCCTGCGGCGAAGCCTGGGTACACACAGAAGCAGGCGGGGCGGCAACTTTATCCTTCCCCCAAGGGGAGGGTAAGTAATGCCCGACCTTCTGCTCGAACTGTTTTCGGAAGAAATCCCCGCCCGGATGCAGGCGAAGGCGGCGGAGGATCTGCGCCGCATGGTGACCGACAGGCTTGTCGCCGAAGGGCTGGTCTACGAAGGCGCCAGGGCGTTCGCGACGCCGCGGCGGCTGGCGCTGACGGTGCACGGCATTCCCGCGCGGCAATCCGACCTCAAGGAAGAGCGCAAGGGCCCGCGCGTCGGCGGGCCGGAAGCGGCGATCGCCGGGTTCCTGAAGGCGACGGGCCTCGCCTCGCTCGATCAGGCCAAAATCCAGCGCGACCCGAAGAAGGGCGATTTCTACATCGCGCTGATCGAAAAGCCCGGCCGCGCCACGCTCGACGTGCTGGCCGACATGCTGCCGGTGATCATCCGGACCTTTCCGTGGCCGAAGTCGATGCGCTGGGGCGAACGCTCGGGCAGGCCCGGCGCGCTGCAATGGGTGCGGCCGCTGCATGCCATCGTCGCGACCTTCGGCATGGAGACCGAAGAGCCCGAGGTGGTGAAATTCGCGATCGACGGCATCGAGGCCGGCCAGACCACCTACGGCCATCGCTTCATGGCGCCGGCGCCGATCGGCGTGCGCCGCTTCGCGGATTACGAAGCCAAGCTGCAGGCGGCCAAGGTGGTGCTCGACGCACAGGCCCGCAAGAACATTATCCTGGCCGATGCCAAGCAGCTTGCGTTCGCGCAAGGCTTTGAGCTGATCGAGGACCAGGCGTTGCTTGACGAGGTCGCGGGCCTGGTCGAATGGCCGGTGGTGTTCATGGGATCGTTCGAGAAGGAATTCCTGTCGATTCCGTCCGAGGTGATCCGCGCCACCATCAGGACCAACCTGAAATGCTTTGTAGTCAGGCAGCCAGCCTCACCTCTCCCCGCCGGGGAGAGGTCGGCGGCGCGCGTCAGCGCGACGGCGGGTGAGGGGGCGCTCGCCAACAAATTCGTCCTCACCGCCAACATCGAAGCTTCCGACGGCGGCAAGACCATCGTTGCCGGCAACGAGCGCGTGATCCGCGCGCGGCTGTCTGACGCCAAGTTTTTCTACGAGAGCGATCTGAAGACCAAGCTGGAAGACCGGCTGCCGAAATTCGACGGAATCGTGTTTCACGAGAAGCTCGGGACGCAGGGCGAGCGGATCGAGCGCATCGAGCGGCTTGCCGCCGAGATCGCGCCGCTGGTCGGCGCCGATGTCGAAAAGACCAGGCGCGCCGCGCGTCTGGCGAAGGCGGATTTGCTGACTGAAGTGGTCGGCGAGTTTCCTGAGCTGCAGGGCCTGATGGGAAAATACTACGCGCTGGCGCAGGGCGAGGATGCTTCCGTCGCCGCGGCGAGCGAGGAGCATTACAAGCCGCAGGGACCGAACGATCGCGTGCCGACCGATCCGGTGAGCGTGGCGGTGGCTTTGGCGGACAAGATCGACACGCTGGTTGGATTTTGGGCGATCGACGAGAAGCCGACAGGGAGCAAGGACCCCTATGCGTTGCGGCGAGCGGCGTTGGGGGTGATCAGGTTGATCGTTGAAAACCGGTTGCGAATACATTGGTCGCGCCTTCTGCGCGATGAAGCAATTCGTATTCAGCAGCAACAATGGGAAGACTCGTCGTTATTGGACGAACTACTCGACCTGCCTGCCACAGGTGTAGATGTGGAATCGATAAGGAATGCTCTTTCAAATGCAGCTGCCGAAAGTGGCTTAAGGATTGGCTTGAGAGTTTCGAGCGATCTTCTTTCTTTCTTCGCCGATCGCCTCAAGGTCCAACTCCGCGAACAGGGCGCGCGGCATGACCTCGTTGACGCCGTGTTCGCGCTCGAAGGCCAGGACGATCTCCTGATGGTGGTCCGCCGCGTCGAGGCGCTGGGCGAATTTCTCGATACCGATGACGGCAAGAACCTGCTCGCGGGCACCAAGCGCGCGAACAACATCCTCGCCATCGAAGAGAAGCGCGACAAGCGGACTTTTGACGGTGCACCGATCCCGGCGCTCTATAGCCTTGCGGAAGAGAAGGCGCTCGCGGACGCGATCGACCTGGCGAGGGTGGAGGCCAGCGTCGCCGTGATGAACGAAGACTTCGCCGTCGCGATGAGCGCGATAGCGAAGCTGCGCCCGGCGGTCGATGCGTTCTTCGACAAGGTCAAGGTCAATGACGACGAACCAAAGGTCCGGGAAAACAGACTGAAGCTCTTGAACGAAATCCGCAGCGTTACGCGTGCGGTGGCGGATTTTTCCAAAATACAGGACTGATCGATGGATCGCTCCACGCTCGCTGCCTACGATTCGGACGCAGCGGCGTTTGCCAAGGACTGGCACGAGCAGCGCGCGCCGGTCGATTTGCAGGACATCGTCAAGCGCTTCTTCATCAAGGGCGGCGCGACCGCCGACATCGGCTGCGGGTCGGGACGCGAAGTGGCCTGGCTCGATGCCAACGGCTATCCGGCATCGGGCTTCGATGCGTCGGAGGGCCTGCTCGGGGAAGCGCGCAGGCGATACCCGAATCTAGCCTTTGCGCGTGCTGAGTTGCCCGAACTGCGCGGGATTGCCGCCGACAGCTTTGACAACGTGCTCTGCGAGACCGTGATCATGCATCTCGACCGCGCGCTGATCGCCCCCTCGGTGCGCCGCATGCTCGACATCGTCAGGCCGGGCGGCATTTTCTACCTGAGCTGGCGCGTCACCGACGGCGCCGACCACCGCGACCAATACGGCCGTCTCTATGCCGCGTTCGATATATTGCTGGTGCTGGCGGAATTGTCCGACGTCACGCTGCTGCTGAGCGAAGAAGTCGTCAGTGCATCGTCGGGCAAGAAGATCCACCGTCTGGTGGCGCGGAAGGCCCGATAAGCATCCGCGTCAGCCTGCTTGGGAAAAGAAAAGCCCCGCCCGGTGGGGGGACCGGACGAGGCTTTCATGTCCGGGCCCAAAACAGCATCCCGGACATAGTCGTGAGCCGTTATTCGATCACTTATTGAATCACCTGCACGATACGGCGTGAGTGCGGGTCGATCAGAACGGTCTGGCCGTTCACCACGGTGTAGCGATAGGGCGTGATGCCGAATGTCTGCGGCACATCGTAGTAGGTCACGCCGGCCTCCGGCAGCACGCCGCCGACCACCACGCGATCCGGAATGGTGTATTCCGGCACATGTTCGCGGATGATGTATTCACGGAATGCCGGCCGCTGATCGGGGGCGATGCCATCGACATCGTCATTGACGATCACGCCGCCGCCGCGGACCACGCCGACGGTATCGCTCTGCGCTTGCGCCGCGATTGGCGCGGAGATCGCAGCAGCGGTGATGGCGGCAATGGTCAATATCCTGTTTCGCATGGTCAACTCCTTAGGCGATGATGCGCACCGCCCCAGCACCGGCACGCACCCCCCGCCAATTCGTTGCGCGCCGCATCGTTCCCGAAAAAAGCGGTTTCATCCGCTGCAATTTTCGGCATTTTTTGGCAGGCGCCGGAACCCGTTGAACCGACAAGCGTCTCCTATCGTGGAACTGTCCTGCAGGATAAAATCCCCGCCTCGATTCGACATATCCACATCGCACAGCGGAGAAAGTTCAATGCCCCTTAACCTCAATCCGACCCACTTCGAGCCCATCGTGGCCCTGATCGCAGGCATCATCATCCTGATCATGCCGCGCTTCCTCAATCTCGTTGTGGCGATCTACCTAATTGTCATCGGTCTGTCGGGGCTTGGCCTGTTCAAGATGTTGCACACCTAGCGTTGAACCGGCCTTCGCGGCTTGCGCCTGGTGGCCTAAACGTGGTGTAAGGCGCGCATCTTCCTTCCTCCTTGCGGATTGTTTGCAGTCATGGCCAAAGCCGTAGCTAGACCTAAAAAAATCGCAGCGAAATCAAAGCCGTCGATGGCGGCCCGGGCCAAGGCCGCGCCGCCGGCCGGCGCCCGCAAGGCGCTGAAGAAAAGTCCGGCCAAACCGGCGCCGAAGCCAGCCGTCAAAGGCGGTGCGAGCAAGTCCGCTACCGATGCGGTGAAATCCGGCAAATGGGTGTTCACATTCGGTGACGGCAAGGCCGAAGGCAAAGCGGGTTTGCGCGATTTGCTCGGCGGCAAGGGCGCCAACCTCGCCGAAATGGCCAATCTCGGCCTGCCGGTGCCGCCGGGCTTCACCCTTCCGACCTCGGTTTGCACTTATTTTTACGCGCACGACAAATCCTATCCCAAGGAGTTGAAGGCGCAGGTCGAAAAGGCGCTCGACCATGTCGGCCAACTGACCGGCAAGGCGTTCGGCCATCCCAAGAACCCGCTGCTGGTTTCGGTGCGCTCGGGCGGCCGCGCCTCGATGCCGGGCATGATGGATACCGTGCTCAACCTCGGCCTCAACGACCAGACGGTGGAAGCGCTGGCCGAACTGTCCGGCGACCGCCGCTTCGCCTATGACAGCTACCGCCGCTTCATCACCATGTATTCGGACGTGGTGCTCGGTTTCGAGCATCATCATTTCGAGGATATCCTCGATACCTTCAAGGATAGCCAGGGCTACACGCTCGACACCGACCTCTCCGGCGACGACTGGGTCGACGTAGTCGGCCGCTACAAAGACGCGGTGGCGCGCGAAATCGGTGCCGATTTCCCGCAGGATCCGCATGCGCAATTGTGGGGCGCGATCGGGGCGGTGTTTTCCTCCTGGATGAATGCCCGCGCGGTGACCTACCGCCGGCTGCATGATATTCCCGAATCCTGGGGCACCGCTGTCAACGTGCAGGCGATGGTGTTCGGCAACATGGGCGAGACCTCGGCGACCGGCGTTGCGTTCACGCGCAATCCTTCGACCGGCGAGAGCAAGCTGTACGGCGAATTCCTGATCAACGCGCAGGGCGAAGACGTGGTGGCCGGAATCCGCACGCCGCAGGACATCACCGAAGACGCACGCAAGGAATCCGGTTCCGACAAGGCGTCGATGGAAACCGCGATGCCCGAGGCGTTCAAGGAACTGACGCGGATCTATACGCAGCTCGAAAAACACTACCGCGACATGCAGGACATGGAATTCACGGTCGAGCAGGGCAAATTGTGGATGCTGCAGACCCGCGGCGGCAAGCGCACCGCGAAAGCAGCTTTGCGCATCGCCGTCGAACTCGCCAATGAAGGCGTGATCTCCAGGAAGGACGCGGTGTCGCGGATCGACCCGGCCTCGCTCGATCAATTGCTGCATCCGACCATCGATCCCTCCGCGACGCGCGATGTCATCGCCACCGGGCTGCCGGCCTCGCCGGGTGCGGCCGCCGGCGAAATCGTGTTCTCGTCCGATGAAGCGGCGAAGCTGCAGGCCGACGGACGCAAAGTGATCCTGGTGCGGATCGAGACCAGCCCCGAGGACATTCACGGCATGCATGCGGCCGAAGGCATCCTGACCACGCGCGGCGGCATGACTTCGCACGCCGCGGTGGTCGCGCGCGGCATGGGCAAGCCCTGCGTTTCCGGCTGCGGCACCATCCGCGTCGACTACGGCCGCGGCACCATGAGCATCGGCCCGCGCACCTTCAAGACCGGCGACGTGATCACCATCGACGGTTCGCTGGGCCAGGTGCTGGCCGGGCGGATGCCGATGATCGAGCCGAAACTGTCGGACGAATTCGGCACGCTGATGGGCTGGGCCGATTCGGTCCGCAAGCTCGGCGTTCGCGTCAACGCCGATACGCCGGAGGACGCGCGCACCGCCATCAAGTTCGGCGGCGAGGGCATCGGGCTTTGCCGCACCGAGCACATGTTCTTCGAGGAGACGCGAATCCGCACCGTGCGCGAGATGATCCTGGCCGAGGACGAACAGGCCCGCCGCGCCGCGCTGTCGAAGCTGTTGCCGATGCAGCGGGCGGATTTCGTCGAACTGTTCGAGATCATGAAAGGCTTGCCGGTGACGATCCGGCTGCTCGATCCGCCGCTGCATGAATTCCTGCCGCACACCCAGGCCGAGATCGAGGAAGTGGCGCGGGCGATGAATACCGATCCGCGGCGTCTGGCCGATCGCGCCCGCGATCTGGCGGAATTCAATCCGATGCTCGGTTTCCGCGGCTGCCGCCTCGCCATCGCCTATCCTGAAATCGCCGAGATGCAGTCGCGGGCGATATTCGAGGCCGCGGTCGAGGCCGGAAAACGCACCGGCAAGGCTGTCGGGCTGGAAGTGATGGTGCCGCTGATCGCGACCAGAAAGGAGTTCGATCTGGTCAAGGCCCGGATCGACGCCACCGCGCAGTCGGTGATGAAGGAAACCGGCGTCAAGCTCGCCTATCAGGTCGGCACCATGATCGAATTGCCGCGCGCGTGCCTGATGGCCGGCGATATCGCCGAGACCGCGGAGTTCTTTTCGTTCGGCACCAATGACCTCACGCAAACCACCTACGGCATCAGCCGCGACGACGCCGCGGGATTTCTGGGCACCTACATCGCCAAGGGAATCCTGGAGATCGATCCGTTCATCTCGGTCGATCGCGACGGCGTCGGCGAACTCGTGAAGATCGGCGTGGCGCGCGGGCGCAAGACCCGCTCGGATCTAAAAGTCGGCATTTGCGGCGAGCATGGCGGCGATCCCGCCTCGGTCGCGTTCTGTCACGAAATCGGGCTGGATTATGTCTCCTGCTCGCCCTACCGCGTGCCGATCGCGCGGCTGGCCGCCGCGCAGGCCGCACTCGGCAAGACCGTCGCCAGCCAGGCATGAGTTCGTCATTCCGGATCGATGCTTCGCTCCGGAATGGCGCAACCGATTGTTATTCATCATCTTTGTTGACGCGACATTTACCAATTTGTTCGGGCGGCTGTTTACCAATGTTTTCGATGTGACCGGCGCTAACCTCGCGATTTCTTGCGTGTGGCGCGCCGGCAACGGCAGTTAACTCCCCCGCAACCTAAATTCGATACGACCAAAAAAGGTCAAATTGCACGGATGTACTGCATTCGACCGCGTCAGTGTTGTGTAGCGTTGCGTGAGCGTATCGATGTCAGAGTTGCATCACCGGCCGGAGCGCGCGCGGTTAGCGTTCTTCGGTCTTGGTCTCTGCGTCCTCGCATTGACCCCGACGGAAGTCGGATATCAGGATATCGCATCGCTGCTGGCCCGCCAGCCCGGCGTCGCCGAACGGTGGCAGACGCGGGTGTTTTCCTCGGCCAGGAACATCCAGGTCGCCACCTACAGCTTCGCGCTGCCGATCGGAACCTCGTCGCCTTCGTCGCCGCAGACCACGGCCTATCGGCTGGCCAGCCTCGACAACCAGGGCATCGACATCACGGGATCGGTGACGCGCAACCCGATTACACTGCCGCCGCCGCGCTATCAGGCGTCGGATTTTCCCAGGGTCGATCGCACGCTGAAGGGCGACCGGCTGGTCAAGCTTCCGGCCGAGCCGGCGGCGCCTGCTGATACGACGCCGAAGACCGAGGATCCATCGACATCGAACGCGTCGGTGAAGGGCGCGAAAACCGCCGAGATCGCTCCTGCCAGCGAGCACACGCCGCTCGATCCGGAACTGGCGGAAGCGATGAACGCGCCACCGCTTCCGCAATACGACGTGTCGATGTCGCTGGAAGCCCAGCCGCTCGACGACCTGAAAACCGACCCCGGTGCTGTCGCGAGCGCGATCGAGTCCGCGCCGTCGCACGACGTATTTTCGGTGAAGACCGCCAGCCTGTTTTTCGGAAGCTCGTCGCTCGGCGGCTCACTGGAGACCATGGAACGCTGGCAGCCGGGCGAGGAGCCCTTGATCGTGATGCCGGATTCCGCTCCCGATCCCGACATGAAAGTGATGGCATCGCTGCCGACGGCTGCCGATGAGCCGTCCAGGCCTGTCGAGAGCGGTGAGAGCATCGCCCCCAAGGGCGAGGTCAATTCCGACAACCAGCACGCCAAGACGCCGGCCGAGCGTCTCGGCCTGTTCGACGAGAAGGCGCGCGCCAAGTCGGAGAAGTGTCTGGCCGAAGCGGTGTATTTCGAAGCGCGCGGCGAAGCCGTGCGCGGCCAGATCGCGGTGGCGCAGGTGGTGATGAACCGCACCTTCTCGGGCTTCTATCCGAACACCGTGTGCGGCGTGGTCTATCAGAACAAGCACCACCACATGGCGTGCCAGTTCACCTTTGCCTGCGACAACAACCCGGACGTGATCAAAGAACCCGACATGTGGGATCGCGCCAGGAAGATCGCCAAAGCCATGCTCGACGGCCAGATATGGCTGCCGGAAGTCGGCAAATCGACCCACTACCACGCTTATTACGTGCGCCCGTCCTGGGTCAGCGAAATGAAGAAGATGTACCAGTTCGGAGTGCACACTTTCTACCGGCCAAAAGCCTGGGGCGACGGCAGCGATGCGCCGAGCTGGGGCACGCCGGCGCAGACCGCGGCGCTTTCTTCGGAACTCGTCCACGAGGCGAAGAGCGAAGCCGAATTGAGTCCGAATTCGATACGGCGTTAGAGCGTTTTCGAGCGAAGTGGATACCGGTTCGCGTAAAGAAAACGCGTCAAAAACTAGAATCTAGAGCCCCGTTCCGATTCCATCGGAACGGAAACGGCTCTAGGCGTCGATATCGAGTGCTACGTCGAAATTCGGCGCCGAATGCGTCAGCGCGCCGGACGAGGCGTAGTCCACGCCGGTTGCGGCGATCTTCGCGATCGAGCCTTGGGTGACGCCGCCGGAAGCTTCCAGCACCACCCGCCCGGCGGCGAGCTTCACCGCCTCGGCCAGCGTCGCAACATCCATGTTGTCGAGCAGCACCACGTCGGCGAGACCGGTGTCGAGCACCTCGCGCAACTGCGCCAGCGTGTCGACCTCGATCTCGATCTTGACCAAATGCCCGGCATGGGCCCGCGCGCGCTCCAGCACCGGCCGCACGCCGCCGGCGACCGCGATGTGGTTGTCCTTGATCAGGATCGCATCGTCGAGCCCGAAGCGGTGGTTGAAGCCGCCGCCGCAGCGCACGGCATATTTCTCCAGCGCGCGCAGGCCCGGCGTGGTCTTGCGGGTGCAGCAGATGCGCAACTTGGTGCCGGTGGTATGGCGGACATAATCGGCCGTCAGCGTGGCGACGCCGGACAGCCGGCCGACGAAATTCAGCGCCGTGCGCTCGCCGGCCAGCACGGCGCGGGCCGGGCCTGAAATCGTCAACACATGCACGCCGGCGGCGACGGCGCCGCCATCGCGAGAATGCGCCTCGATGCTGATGTCCTGGGAAAGTCTCTGAAACGTCGCAACCGCCAGCGGCAATCCGGCGATCACGCCGGCCTGCCGCGCGATCAGGACGGCATGGGCGTGGGTTTCTTCCGGGATGGTGGCAATCGAGGTGACGTCGCCGGCCCGGCCGAGGTCTTCCTCCAGCGCGCGATGCACCGCCTCGTCGATGACAAGCGGCGACAGGAACGCTTCGGGAGCGAGCAGCGAGGCCGGGGTTGTCACGATGGGCATTCGGATCAGGCGATCATTGGCTGCGCCGTTCGCGCCGTCGCGCGCCCGGAGAGCGACGTTGCGATGTCGTGCGCCGCCGCCAGCGTCGTCATGGTGCGATGCGCCAGCGCCGGCTTCTCGGCCGGATAGTCGGAACGATAATGCGCGCCACGGCTTTCGCTACGCGCCCACGCCGATGCCGCGACCAACAGCGCCGTGGTCGCCATGTTGCGCAATGCGATGTTGCCGGTATCGCGTTCGATCGCGGCGAACGACCGTACCGCTTCCGCCAGCCCGTCGCCGTCGCGGATCACGCCGACCTGCGAGCTCATCATGTTGCGAAGGTTTGCTTCCGACAATGCGGGCATCGCGCAGTTTCGCGGTATGACCGGCGCTGCCGGCGCGCGGGCAGGGGCGGCGATCGGGCTACCGGCGATATCCTCGGCGATGCGCGCGGCATAGACCACGGCCTCAAGCAGCGAGTTCGACGCCAGCCGGTTGGCGCCGTGCGCGCCGGTGCAAGATACTTCGCCGCCGGCCCACAATCCCTTCAGCGAGGTGCGGCCACGGGCATCCACCGCTATTCCGCCCATGTGATAATGCGCGGCGGGTGCGATCGGGATCGGCTGTGTGGCCGGATCGATGCCGGCGGCTATGCAGCTTGCATAGACGGTCGGAAATTTGTCGGCGAAATGCGTGCCGAGCGCCTCGCGTGCGTCGAGGAATGCGCCGCGGCCTGCGGCGATCTCGGCGAAGACGCCGCGCGCCACGATATCCCGCGGCGCCAGTTCCGCCAGCGGATGCAGCGCCAGCATGAAACGCTCGCCCCGGTCGTTGATCAGGGTGGCACCCTCGCCGCGCAACGCTTCGGTCGCCAGCGGCGCCGGATCGCGGTCGACCATTATCGCGGTGGGGTGGAACTGGACGAATTCCGGATCGGCGATGACAGCGCCGGCGCGCGCGGCGATGGCGAGCCCAAGCCCGGAGGCCTCGATCGGGTTTGTCGTCACCGCATAGAGATGCCCGATGCCGCCGGTGGCCAGCACCGCCGCGCGCGAGGCGATGGTCAGGGGCGTTGCGGTGGCGTCGCCAACCTTGCGCAATTGCAGCCCGGTGACTGCGCCATCTTCGGTCAAGAGCGCTTCGGCGACGTAGCCTTCCATCACCCGGATCGAGGGCGTTGAGCGCACGGCTTCGATCAGCGCGGAGATGATCGCCTTGCCGGCCATGTCGCCGCGCACGTGCACGATGCGCCGGGCAGAATGCGCGGCTTCCCGGGAGACCGCGAGCTTGCCCTCGAGGTCGCGATCGAAGGGAACGCCGTAATGAAGCAGGTCGTGGATGCGCGCGCCGGCTTCGCGCGCCAGTCCCAGCGCGATCGTTTCATCGACCAGGCCGGCGCCGACCGCGACCGTGTCGGCCGCATGTGCCTCAGCGCTGTCGCCTTCGGCAACAGCCGCCGCCATGCCGCCCTGCGCCCACGCCGTCGAGGCGCCCTGGCCCAAAGGTGCCGCGGAAATCACCGTGACAGGACGCGGCGCCAGCTTCAGGGCGCAGAACAATCCGGCAAGGCCTCCGCCGACGATGACGACATCGTCGGTCTTGCGGGTGAGATCGTGAACCTGGTTCAACATGGCTGCTTCCGCTACTTGTCGTCCCCGCTTTCGCGGGGACGACAGCGTTTGTCGAGTTCAGTTCTTCAGGTTGATCATCCGCTCCACCGAACGCCGCGCCTTTTCGGCGATCATGGGATCGACGGTGACTTCCTCGCGCAGGTAGATCAGGCTGTCCAGAATCTTGGGCAGCGTGATCCGCTTCATGTGCGGGCACAGATTGCACGGCCGCACCATTTCGACGTCGGGCAATTCGGCCTGCACGTTGTCGGCCATCGAGCATTCGGTGATCATCACCACACGCTTGGGGTGCTTGTTGCGGACCCAGTTGATCATGTGCGCGGTCGAGCCGGTGAAATCAGCCTCGGCCAGCACGTCGGGCGGGCACTCCGGGTGCGCGATGATCTGCACCGACGGATCGGCGTCGCGATAGGCGCGCAGTTCGTCGCCGGTGAAGCGCTCATGCACCTCGCAAGCGCCTTTCCAGGCGATGATCTTCACGTCGGTCTGCGAAGCGACATATTTCGCCAGATACTGGTCGGGCAGGAAGATCACCGTCGGCGCATTGAGGCTCTCCACCACCTGCACCGCGTTGGACGAGGTGCAGCAGATATCGACCTCCGCCTTTACGTCGGCCGAGGTGTTGACATAGGCAACCACCGGCACGCCGGGGAAGCGTTCGCGCAACAGCCGCACGTCCGCGCCCGTGATGCTCGACGCCAGTGAACAGCCGGCGCGCGAATCCGGGATCAGAACCGTTTTGTGCGGATTGAGGATCTTCGAGGTCTCCGCCATGAAGTGCACGCCGCACTGGACGATGATGTCGGATTTGACCTTGGTGGCCTCGATCGCGAGCTGCAGCGAATCGCCGCCGATGTCGGCGACGCAATGGAAGATCTCCGGCGTCTGATAATTATGAGCCAGGATCACCGCGTCGCGGGTCTTCTTCAGTTCGTTGATCGCCTTGATGTAGGGCGCCATGAACGGCCACTCGACCGGCGAGATCACATTCTTGACGCGCTCATAGAGATGCGCGGTGGCGCGCTCGACCTCGGGCGTCCACTCCAGCGACGGCATCGGCAGCGCCCGCGCGCGTTCGACGGCGCTCACGCGGTTGCGCGTTTGAGCGGCGGGATGGCCGTGAACGGGGTTTCCGAAATCGTCGGGACCATAGATTCCAGCGATCGGCATGATAGCCTCCCCTTGGATAACCTGATATACTCAATATGAGCATATGTAGGGTTTGAGAAATCCGGCCTCAAACGGGCCGGCGTTTCAAGAGCCGCGTACCAGTGTTCCGAACAATCCGCAGCATCGCAGGGAATTCGGTGCTCATTGAGGAAATAGACTTATCCTCATAACGAGCAAATCGAATATAGCACGCCCCCTAGGCCTCCGCCAGAGGTTCGAACGGTTAAATCTTCAGGGCTGCCCGCTGCCGTCCGCAACGCTGCATTGCGGCGGGAAGTTTTGCCGAGATGCCGGTTGGGGTTTTTATGCTGATGCATTAACTAACTGCGGCAAGCGTTGATGGGCCGGCGGTCTCGCTGCCTCGCTTGCCGGGTTCTCTTTTAAGGTCCGCCCCAACGTGTCGAGGAATTGGCATGGCCGCGACTGAAGGCGATCTGCGTCCGGCCCCCGCAACCTGGCGGACGCCGCTGGTGATTGTGGTGTGCGGTTGCCTGATCGGCATGCTGACATTCGGGCCGCGCTCGACCCTCGGGTTCTTCATGCAGCCGATGAGCCGCGAGTTCGGATGGGGCCGCGACGTATTCGGCCTCGCGCTCGCGGTCCAGAATCTGCTGTGGGGAATCGGCCAGCCGGTCTCTGGCGCCATCGCCGACCGGTTCGGCACCTTGCGCGTGATCTCCGTTGGCGCGCTGCTGTACGCCGTAGGCCTCATCATCATGCGCTACGCAGCGACGCCGTTGTCGCTCGACCTCAGCGCCGGCGTTTTGATCGGCTTCGGCCTGGCTGGCTGCTCGTTCAACCTGGTGCTATCGGCGTTCGGCAAGCTTCTGCCGCCGGAATGGCGCGGCCTCGCTTTGGGTGCAGGCACCGCGGCAGGATCGTTCGGGCAATTCGTATTCGCCCCGTTCGGCGTCGCCCTGCTCGACAATTTCGGCTGGCCGGCAGCCTTGACGGTATTTGCCTGTCTGATGCTGCTGGTGGTGCCGCTGTCGCTGGCGCTGGCGACGCCCGCATCGACGTCCAGTCCCGTTCCGGTCAGCGAACAGCAGACATTCAAGCATGCGCTGGCCGAAGCCTTCGGGCATCGCTCCTATGTACTGCTGGTGCTCGGCTTCTTCACCTGCGGGTTTCAGCTCGCCTTCATCACCGTGCATCTTCCGGCCTACCTGGTCGATCGCGGCATGGCGGTTCAGACCGGCGGCTGGGTGATCGCCACCATCGGCCTGTTCAACATCATCGGCTCGCTCAGCGTCGGGTGGCTGCAGAGCAGGCTTCCGAAGCGCTACATCCTGTCGGCCATCTACTTCGTGCGCGCGATCTCGATCGTGGCGTTCATCTCGTTTCCGATCACCACGTTCTCGGCGATCGCGTTCGGCGTCATCACCGGCCTGACCTGGCTGTCTACGGTGCCACCGACCTCGAGCCTGGTGGCCCTGATGTTCGGCACGCGCTGGCTGGCGACGCTGTACGGATTCGCATTCTTCAGCCATCAGGTCGGCGGCTTTCTCGGTGTACTGCTCGGCGGCATCGTGTTCGAGAAATTCGGCTCCTACACGCCGATCTGGTGGCTGTCGGTCACGTTCGGCGTGCTGTCGGCGCTGATCAACCTGCCGATCGTCGAGGCACCGGTGACACGCCCGGTTGCGCAAGCCGCCTGATCCGGTAAACATCCGAAAGTTCGAAAAAGTTTCGGGGAGTTGGCGGTGGGAACATTCAAGGCGATCAGGATCGACAAGGCGGAAAAAGGCACCACCGTCGCACTCACGCAATTTGACGAAGCCGAATTGATGGACGGCGACGTTACCGTTCGGGTCGAATGGTCGACGCTGAATTACAAGGACGGCCTCGCCGTCACCGGCAAGGCGCCGGTGGTGCGGCGCTTTCCGATGATCGCCGGGATCGACCTTGCCGGCACCGTCGAGCAGTCGTCGCATCCGCAGTGGAAGGCCGGCGACAAGGTCGTCTGCAACGGCTGGGGCATGGGCGAGACCCATCTTGGCGCCTACGCCGAGAAGGCCCGCGTCAAGGGCGATTGGCTGGTGCGCCTGCCCGAGGGCATGTCGGCGCGCGAAGCGATGGCGATCGGTACCGCCGGCTACACCGCGATGCTCGCGGTGCTCGCGTTGGAAAAGCATGGTCTTGCGCCCGACCAGGGTCCGATCGTGGTCACCGGCGCCGCCGGTGGCGTCGGCTCGGTCGCAACCGCCGTGCTGTCGAAGCTCGGCTATCACGTCATCGCATCGACCGGCCGCATGGCCGAGGCCGGCTACCTGAAAGACCTCGGGGCGGCCGAGGTGATCGACCGCAATGAACTGTCCGGACCGGCCAAGCCGCTGGCCAGGGAGCGCTGGGCGGGCGGTATCGACAGCGTCGGCTCGACCACGCTAGCCAACCTGCTCTCGATGACGAAATATGGGGGCGCGGTCGCCGCCTGCGGCCTCGCGGCCGGCATGGACCTGCCGTCATCGGTGGCACCGTTTATTTTACGCGGCGTGTGCCTTCTCGGCATCGATTCCGTGATGTGTCCCATTGAACTGCGAAAAACCGCCTGGAACCGGCTCGCGCGCGATCTGGATCGGAGGAAACTTACTGAAATCACTCATGAAATTGGCTTGGACGAGGTTATCGGCGCCGGCAGTAAAATCCTCGCCGGCCAGGTTCGCGGCCGAATCGTGGTAAAAATTCTGTAACGGCGTTCAGACTTTACCAACCAAGCTGCTCCAATGTTGCCACGGTTGGTATGGTAAGCAGCGGGTAAAGACGTTAGGCGACTAACCCGCGCTCAGTAAGTCGGAGTTACAGCATGCTTTCGCGTTTGGTGTTGGGGGCCGTTACGGCCGGTGCGGTGATAGCGCCAGCCCTGGCCGGGCAGATGAACGCGGACGAGGCCCGCCGGTTCGTGGCCGGCAAGGTGTTCGCGTTCACCTGCTTCGATGGCACCCGCGGCGCGGGCCGGGTGCTCGAGGACATGGGTGCAGCCGGTGCGGTGCAATTCAGCGGCGCGGGCCCGGTGCGCCATTTGCGATTGCCCGGCAACACGCTTCAGATCCGTGGCCAGGCCGTCTGCGCGTCGATCAGAGGCATTCCGTTCGAGCCGTGTTTCAATCTCGACAAAAGAGACGAGCATAGTTTCCGGGGATCGGTGTCGGGAATGGGTTTCGCCTACTGCGATTTCCATCATCAGGGCGCCGCGCAGATGATGATGGTGCGCGCGATTGCGCGGCCGCGTTCGCTGCATCCGCGGGAAGCCGATGCGACGCGTACCGAGGTATCGTCGCACGTCGAGACGCCCAGGGTCGAGAGCGCCAAGATCGAGGCAGTCAAATCCGAGCCTGCGAAACCGGAGAACGCGCCGGAACTGCGCCGCTCAACCGAGTGAGTTCACGATCAGCCGGTCGGCGCGACTGGCACGGCCTGTCTGCGGAACAGGATCCTCTGGTATAGCCAGCCGATCGCCACCAGCACCAGGCCGAGGCACATGAACGACAGTGCGCGGTAAACTCCCGTCAGCGTCGACATGTCGATCAGGAACGCTTTGAGGATTGTCAGCGCGATCACCACGGCCGATGCCAGCCGCGCCCGCTGCGAATTGAAGACGATGCCGATCCCGAGCAGCGCCACTCCGAAGGTCAGCCACGCGATCGAATAGGTGTATTGCTCGGCGCCGCCGGTAACTCCCGCGGTCAGGATCGGGCCGTGATAGAGCCTGCGGATTTCAAGCGTCAGATAGCTCAACGCCAGCACCAGCGCCGCGCCCGCGACGGTATTGCCGTAGCTTGCGGGCCGCCGGCCCGACACTGCATAGGACAATAGCAGCGCCAGCACCGCCGGCATCGCATAGCCGAGCAGGATGACGTTGATGAATTCGCCGCCGACCCTGATCGGCCAGAACGCCGGATTGTCGAGCGTCAAAAGCCCGAACACCGTGGCCGCGCCGGCAAATATCGCCAGCAGCACCGCGCCGACATTGTGAACGATGCTGTCGGTACGGATCCTCAATCGCTCCAGTCCGATCGCCATGGCCAGCGCCGTGCAGACCTGCAGCGCCGTTTCGGTGAGGCCGGCCATGTTGCGGTAGACGTCGCCGCCGTTGACGGCATGGCGGATTTCCATGAACGCCAGCAGCACCGTAAACAGGATTGCCGCCGATTCCACCGCGCGCAACGGCGCGTCGTCGCCGCGGCGGCGCAGCAAGATGCCGCCGCCCCAGAATGATAGCGCCGGAATGCCGTAGCCCCACAATAGCCAGTTGAAAATCGGCGTGCTGCCGACGGCATCGCCGACGATGCGCGGCTCATATCCGATTCTCAGCACCACGATCCCGGCCAGTATCGCGGCCAGCGAGCGCAGGAACGGAATTGGCCGCTGCATCGCAATCCACGCCGTGCCCATCGACATCAGCGCCAGCGCGACGGTGAGCCAGCCTTTTTCGAGCGCAAAGGTCAGCGCCAGCGCCAGCGCGCCGAGCGCTCCGGTCGCAAACAGTGCGATCGAGATCGGTAGTCCTGGCCGGTTGTCGCGTTTGGTGAGAATTTCGGTGGCGGCCCCGAACGCCGCCGCCAGCACCACCGCCACGATCGCAAACGGAATCGAGCGATCGAGATGGGCGATGCGGGCATAGAGCGCGATTAACAGCGCCAGCGGCGTGAATACGGCGGCGGCCGACCACACCACCGGCACCATGGCGCTGGCCGAGCGTCCCTGCGCGAGGAATCCCGCGACACCGAAAGCGGCTGCGAAAATCGCCGCGGTGACGAGATGCATCGCAACCGAACTGTCGGTGGCGGCGGGGCCGATGCCGGGAAGCGGTCCGCCCGGCAGCACCAGCATGTCCGGATTGCCGCGAACCGCCCATTCCAGAAACACAGTGGCTGCGAATACCGCAGCCGCGGCGACCGCGCCGGTAGCGGCCGGTGCGCGCCAAGCGATGAGCAGGGTGACGGCCACCAGCGCCGCGAACACGATGACGGCGGTATCGGCATGGGAACTGTTGAGCACGATCATGGTTGCGCCGAACAAATAGGCCGTCAGCGATCCGGATGAGATCGGCTCGATCCGGCCGTCGTCCACGGCCGGGCCGAACATGAATCCGCAAACCACCAGCAGGCTTGCGAGAATGAATCCGGCGATCACATGGAATGCGTGCGGTCCGATCATCGACGGGCCGCATTGCAGGCACGGAACGGTCCAGAGCAACGCGAACACGATGGTGGTGACCGCAAGCCAGCGCCACAGCCTGATCCGCGCCAGTCCGAACGATGCCGCAGTGACGATCGCCAGGTAAATGTACAGCGCCCAGTAGTCCGGCCTGTCGGAGGAGACTAGGATTGGCGTGAGGAAGGCGGCGGCGACGCCAAGACCCGCCAGCGCCGGCCCGTGCAACAGCGCCGCCGCGAGCGTGCCCAGCGCTACCAGTCCCAGCAGGACAAACGCGGTCGCGGGCACAAGGAAACCATACAGCGCGTAGGCAGCATAGACGGTCGCAAAAGCGACCGACGTTCCGGCGGCGGTGAGAACGGCGGGGATGTTGGCGATCGGCAGTGCTGCGATTGCGGAGATGCTTTCCTTGCGGCGCATCCATTCACCTGCGGCGAGTAGCGCCAGCGCGAACGCGCCACCGAGCAAAGTACGCACGCCGGGTCCGAGCAGTCCGGCCTCGATCGAATAGCGGACCATGAAGAATCCGCCAAGCGCCAGCGTCAATCCACCGACCCAGACCACCCAGCGGGTGCCGATGCGCTCTTCCAGGCCGGGGTTGGATTGAGGAAGCGGCGGGGGCGCCGCCGCCGCGGCTTCGATCGGCCCCCTCGGGTCAACGTGCCGGCTCTCGGCGCCGGGTGCGGCGGCGGTTGCCGTTGGTTCGGTCGCGGCAACTGGCGATGAGGCCGTTCGGAAAGGTTCAACCTGTTGTGCCGGGCCGGGCCCCGGCTGAACTGCGGCTCCGGCAAGCGCATCGAGCCGCGTGCGCAATATGGCGGCTTCATTGAAGGCCTTGCGCGCGTAGATCAGCGCGCCGAGGGCAATCAGGAACGACAGAAATTCGAACATCAGACCTCCAGCCGTCAGCGCCGGCCGCGCACGCGCAGGCCCGGCGCGGGCCGCTCCTGCAGCACCTCGCGACGGAAACGATACAGCGCCGCTGGCCTTCCGCCGGTCTGGGTCGACATCACACCGGTCTGTTCGACCAGGGCGCCGGCTTCGACCAGCCGGCGGAAATTCTGTTTGTGCAGATGCCGCCCCGAGATCGCTTCCACGGTCCGTTGCAATTCAGTGAGTGTGAATTCGGGCGGTAAAAGTTCAAACACCACCGGGCGGTATTTCAGCTTGGCGCGCAGCCGGGCGATGGCGGTGGCCAGAATTCGCCGGTGGTCGATCCGCATCGGCACACCAAGGCTCGGGATCTTCCTGCGCGCCAAGGCCGCCGGACGCCCATCGCGCCGCGCTTCCTCGATCAATCCGGCTTCATAAAGCAGTTCGTACCGGTCGAGCACGCGCTCTTCGTCCCAATGCGCGCCCTCGGTGCCGAAATAAAGCCTGACGCGATCCTTGCGGCTGAGTGCCCGCGCAGTCTCGGGTGTCTCGGTCTGCGCGGCCCATGCCGTGAGTTCGGGATAGATGTCGCGTTCGATGATAGCAGGCCGCGCGGCGCGCCAGTCTTCCCACGGGAAAAAGCGATACCACGGCTCGAAGGCGGCGCCGGGCGCACGCGATGCATTATCGGCGGCACGGGTCAGCGCGAGATAGCCGATCGAGGCGACATGGGCGCCGGTGTCGCCCGCCTGCGTATGCCGGCCGCGATCGCCGAACGTATAGAGCTGTTCGACATAACCCAGCCGCAACCCCGCTTGCTCTTCCACCCAGGCGCGCAGGCCGATTTCGAAGGTGCGGTGCGAGACCGCTTCGAACGGCCCGAACGGAAGCCCGGCGAGCTTGTCGCCATCGCTGCCCGATGCGGTGAGGATCAGCGGCTCGTTGCCTTCGATCGCGACGATGGCCGCGGTCAGGCCGATTTCGATCGGCGTCAGAAGCTTTTCGCTCATCTGGCGGCGTTCATGGGCGTCAGTCGAGTTCGACGCGGAACGGCCGGCCTTCGACCATCATGCTGCCCGGGCCCATTTCATCGAGCGCGCGCAGCATCCGTCCTTCCCGTCCCAGCGCCTTGTCCGCCAGCGCGACGATCAGGCGGTTGGGCGACGCGATCGGGGAGGCTGTGCGGATCTGCCGCGCGATGAGCCGCTCGTCGCGGTTGGGATTGAGCATGCAGGCGGCGGCAAAGGCGCTCGCGGTGGAGCGGCTGATACCGGCATAACAGTGGACCACCAGCGGCGCGTGGCGATCCCAGCCGCGTACGAAGTCGAGCACCTGCTCGATATGGCTGTCGTTTGGTGCGAGGAATCCATCCATCTGTTCGGTGATGTCGTCCATCTGCACCTTCAGATGATTGGCCGGGAGAACCGACTCCGGACGCTGCACTTGGTTGACGTTGGCCATCACCGTCAGCACATGGCTGGCGCCGGTGGCCTTGACGGTATCGGGCAGGGCGGCGAGCGAGCAGACGTGAATCATGGCGGTCCTTTTTCGCGCCAATTATAAGCCTGCATGCGAGGTGGTGAAAGTGCGTTCAAGCCCTTCCGCTCAAGCGTGCAATGTCTTGAACCGCGCCAGGAACCGTTTCTCGGCCTTCGCCGCCGGCCAGGGCGTCAGGTAATCCTGCTGCGCCGCCGGCGGCAATCCCGGATCGCGACCGAATAGGCGTCTGGCTTCGGTCTCCGCAAACCCTGCAAGCCGTGTCGCCTCAAGATAGGCCGCGCCGCGATCGGCGGCCTTGATCTGCTGCGTGATCTTGTCTGGCAGCACCGGCGGCAGTCCGAAGCGGATGTGGATGGTCGACAGCAGCCGCTTTTCCACCCTCTTATAATCCCCGCCAAGCACCGCCTTGAACGGCGAGATCATGTCGCCCACGACATATTCCGGGGCATCGTGCAGCAGGGCGGCAAGCCGCAGGCTGACATCGACGCGCGGCATTTGCTCGCGCATCACGGCTTCGACCAGCAGCGTGTGCTGAGCCACCGAGAAAATATGCGCGCCGCTGGTTTGCCCGTTCCAGCGCGCCACCCGCGCCAGGCCATGGGCGATATCGGCGATTTCGACGTCCAGCGGCGAGGGGTCCAAGAGATCGAGCCGCCGCCCCGACAACATCCGTTGCCAAACCCGGGGAGATGTTTCGGCTGCGGATAATTTTCTGGCCGTCATTTGACCTTGAGGCGTGGCGCGCGCTGTTTTCCGGCGCAGCTTTGGTGGCAAAAGCACGTCACCAGGTGATCGTTGACCATCCCGGTGGCCTGCATGAAGGCGTAGACGATGGTCGGGCCGACGAACTTGAAACCGCGCGCGGCCAGTTCCTTGGACATCTTGATCGACACCGGCGTCGATGCCGGCACGCTGGCGGTGGTCTTGAAATGATTGAGCTTCGGCCTGCCGTCGACGAAATCCCAGAGGAAAGTCGAAAAGCCGGCGCCGTTTTCCATGATCTCGAGATAGGATTTCGCGCTTGCGACGGCGCCCTCGATCTTGGCACGGTTGCGGACGATGCCGGCGTCATTCATCAGCGCGTGAATTTTTCTGGCGTTGTAGCGCGCGATCTTTTCGGGGCGAAAGTCATCGAAGGCGCGGCGGAAGTTTTCGCGCTTGCGCAAAATCGTGATCCACGACAGCCCGGCCTGGAAACCGTCGAGCATCAGTTTTTCGTAAAGCGCGCGGTCGTCATATTCCGGCACGCCCCATTCGCTGTCGTGATAGGCGATGTAGAACGGGTCTTCGCCCGGCCACGGACACCGCGTCAGCCCATCGGCATGCAGGCGCGCCGATCTCGTCATGCCACGGTCTGCTTCGGCGTGATCAGCACGTCGTCCGGATCGGCAAGGCGGATAGCGATGCCGCCGGCCGTGAGCGGCGTCCCGGTGGCAAGCGCATCGGCAGCACGATCGACCCTGATCAGCGCAAGACCGGCGTGAGCTGCCGACGAGCCCATGGTGCCCAGCGGCTTGTCACCGGCAAGGATCGCAGCGCCCGCCTCCGGCGGCGCGCCCTCGATCACGACGCGCACGGTTCGGGTTCGCGCGGTGCCGCGATGCTGCATCCGCGACACGACTTCCTGTCCGACATAACAGCCCTTGTCGAAATCGACGCCGTGCAGGCGATCCATATTGGTTTCATGCGGAAACGCATCGCCATACATGAAGTCGAGACCGCCGCGCGGAACGCCCGACGCGATGCGATGGGCTTCATAAGCGCTGCTGTCGACCAATTCAGCGCCGATCAACCCGGCGGTTTTTTGCACCAGCGTCCCGGGGACCACTATCCGCCAGCCAAGTACGGCATTGCGCGGATCGGCGAACGCCAGATCGGGTGTCACGGCGAGATCGCCATCCCATGCCGCGAGCACGCCGAGACTGTCCGATAGATTTTCCACCGTGACCTTGGCGCGCAGCCGGTAGAAACCGAGCTTGTCGGCAAGGCCCTGCGCCAGTGCACGCGGGCAGTCGATCAGAAAGCCGCCGCCGTCGCCGGGAGGAACTTCGGTGATCAGGAAATCCGCGGTGATCTTGCCCTGCGGCGTCAGCAATGCCCCGAACCTGCCAAGGCCCGGGCGGAGCAACGTCACGTCCGTGGTGAGCAGGCCATTGAGAAAGTCGCGGGCGTCGGCGCCGCTGACCTTGACCACGCCCCGGTCGGGAAGAAATGCCGCTTTCATGGGAAGTTCTCTGGGGAAACGCCGCTGCCGGATATCACAGGGGAACGTAAGACGCTAAGGTAACGGTAACAAGGCCCGCGCGGCGTCCGGTTCCGCGGGATTGCGGGCGTCGAGGACCGATGAATCAGCGATTTGATACCATTCTAAAATCCGGCACCGTGGTCAATCAGGACGGTGAAGGCGTGCGCGACATCGCCGTCGCAGGCGGCCGCATTGCCGCGATCGGCGGGCTCGGACAGGCTTCGGCCGCCGAGGTGATCGATTGCAGGGGCTTGCATGTCCTGCCGGGCGTGATCGACACCCAGGTTCATTTTCGCGAGCCCGGCCTGACCCACAAGGAAGATCTCGAAACCGGCTCGCGCAGCGCGGTGATGGGGGGCGTCACGGCGGTGTTCGAGATGCCGAACACCGATCCGCTGACGGTTACCGAGCAGACCTTTGCCGACAAGATAAAGCGCGGCCGTCACCGCATGCACTGCGATTTCGCCTTCTTCATCGGCGGCACCCGCGAGAACGTGGCCGATTTGCCGGAGCTGGAGCGCGCGCCGGGCTGCGCCGGGGTCAAGGTGTTCATCGGTTCGTCGACCGGCGCGCTGTTGGTCGAGGATGACGAAAGCCTGCGGCGGATTTTCAAGGTCATCCGGCGCCGCGCCGCGTTTCATGCCGAGGATGAATACCGC
>NZ_SSMW01000032.1 GCF_004799405.1 Bradyrhizobium sp. | reverse complement strand
CATCGGCGGATGATCGAGGAAGGAAAGCACGTTCTCCTTCGACCAGGTCCAGTAATAGGCCTCGTCGGTGCGCAGATCGAGCAGGCTGGCGTAAACCACCCGCAGCGCCGTCATCGCGGCAATCAGGACGACGGCTGCCGTCAACTGCCGGAAGGCAGAACTGTCCGGTTTGGCGCCGGTATCGGGCAAGGCAATCGTCACGACGCTTTCTCCCCAACTCCGATTGGGGTGTCAACTTGCCGCGACGCTCGGATGGTCATGAGCCGAGTTAAACTCTAATATTGGCCGAGCCCACCCCGCCGGAATCACATGGCCGAGCCCATCCACACCCGATTGACGAAATTCGCCCACGGCGTCGGCGTCCGCCAGATCCGGATTGGCTGCGGGCTGGTGCTGTTCGCCTACCTGGTCAGTCATTTCCTCAACCACGCGCTCGGCAACATTTCGATGGATGCGCTGGCGACCGGCGTCCATTACCACACCCTGTTCTGGCAATTTCCGCCGGTCGGAATCATGTTCTATGCCGCAGCCCTGGTTCATTCCGGCCTCGGGGTCTGGGCACTGTATGCGCGCCGGCAATTCCGCTGGAAGGCGATCGAGCCCCTGCAGCTCGTGCTCGGCCTCAGCATCCCGGCGCTGATCATCGCCCACATCGCCGGCGTGCGGCTCGGCCAGGCGCTCTATGGGCAGCAGAAGCTCTATCCGCAGGTGTTTTACGCGTACTGGATCGTATGGCCCTACAAGATGTGGCTGATGTACGCGGTCCTGCTCATCGCATGGGTGCACGGCTGCATCGGACTTTATTTCTGGCTGCGGATGAAGGCGTTCTACAAGCGCGCGGCGCCGTTCCTGCTGGCCGCGGCGGTCCTGATTCCGACGGTAGCGATGCTCGGCCTCTATCAGGGCGGCCGGGCCGTGGTCGATGACAGCGACAGCGCCGAATGGCAAGCCGCCAACCTTTCGCAACGCCAGGTCGGCACCACGGCTCAACAGGACGTGCTGGAAGATATCGTCGACTATTTCCTGATCGGTTATCTCGGCCTGATCGGCCTGGTGTTGCTGGCAAGGGGCGTGCGCGCGATGGTCGAGCGCCGCGGCGGCATGATCAGCCTTTCCTATGGCAACGGCCGGACGGTTCGCGTGCCCAGGGGTTTGAGCGTGCTCGAAGCAAGCCTGCGCTATCAAGTCCCGCATGCCAGCGTGTGCGGCGGCCGCGCCCGCTGTTCCACCTGCCGCATTCGCGTGATCGGCGACTGCACCGCATTGCCGGAGCCGTCCAAGCGCGAGGCGTTCGTGCTCAACCGGGTCGGCGCGACCGACCCGTCGATCCGCCTCGCCTGCCAGTTGCGGCCGACCGCCGACCTGTCGTTTTTCCAGCTCTTCATGCCGCACGCGATGTCGGCGAACGCACACGCCTCGCAGCCGCACCGCATCGGCCAGGAGCGCTATCTCGTCAGCATGTTCGTGGACATGCGCGGCTCGACCAAGCTTGCCGAACACCGGCTGCCGTTCGATACCGTCTTCATCGTCAACCGCTTCCTCGGCGCGGTGTCGCAGGCCGTCATCGCATGCGGCGGCCAGCCCAACCAGTTCGTCGGCGACGGACAATTGGCGCTGTTCGGGCTTCAAACCAGCCCGCAAACCGCCTGCCGCCAGGCGCTGCGGGCGGCGGCAATGATCGCCGTCAATATCGACGAACTGAATCAATTCCTGGCGCACGACTTGCGCGAGCCGATCCGCTTCGGCATCGGCATTCACGGCGGCGAAGTCATCATCGGCGACATCGGCTATCGCGACCACATGGTGTTCACCGCCCTCGGGGATGCGGTCAACGTTGCCGCGCGGCTGCAAGACATGACCAAGAATCTCGCCTGCGAAGCGGTCCTTTCGGAAGAAGTCCGCATCACGGCGGGTCTTGCGGCCGAGAGCCTGCCGCGGCAGGAAGTCGCGATCCGTGGACGCAATGAGCCGATGATCGTCCGCTCGGTCACTGACGCGCGGACATTGGCGGCGCTGGTCGACAGCGTGGAAGTCGCCGCGGCTTAGCGCCAACGCCTTTGAACGGCGATCTCCTCCATTGCTGCATCGCAGCCACTCCGAAAGCATAAATTGACTTAAGTTTTTCCGATGCGACACTCGCGCATCTGAGTCCGGTGGCGACCGGCCTCGACAAAAAAAGCTTCGGAGGAAGCCCTATGCTCGACAGACGAGAGATGATGAAGCGCGCCGGCATGGCGGCGCTTGCGACAGGTTTCGGTTCGGTCAAGGCGCTCGCGCTCGACACCGAGACTCTACCGTTCGATAACGGCGAACGGCCGCTGGTGAAATACCCGCAGAAGCGCACGATGATCGGCCTGACCAGCCGGCCGCCGCAGCTCGAGACGCCATTTTCGATCTTCAACGACGGCCCGATTACGCCGAACAACGCGTTTTTCGTCCGCTACCACCTGGCGGACGTGCCGCTCAACATCGATCCGGACAAGTTCACGCTCGAGATCAAGGGCAAGGTCGATCATCCCCTGAAACTGTCGCTGAAGGACATCAGGAAACTTCCGGCGGTCGAACTCGTCGCGGTCAATCAATGCTCGGGCAACAGCCGCGCACTGTTCAGCCCGCGCGTGGCCGGCGGCCAGCTGGGCAACGGCGCGATGGGCAATGCGCGCTGGCACGGCGTGCCGCTCAAGACCGTGCTCGACCAGGCCGGCGTGCAGCAGGGCGCGAAACAGGTCACCTTCAACGGAATGGACGGACCGGTCAGCGACCGCACGCCGGACTTCGTCAAGGCGCTCGATATCGACCACGCCCGCGACGGCGAAGTGATGCTGGCCTATGGCATGAACGGCGAGGACCTTCCGGTTCTCAACGGCTTCCCGCTTCGCCTCATCGTGCCCGGCTATTACGGCACCTATTGGGTGAAGCATCTCAACGAGATCACCGTGATCGACAGCGTGTTCGACGGGTTCTGGATGAAATCCGCCTATCGCATCCCCGACAATGCATGCCATTGCGTCGAGCCCGGCACGGCGCCGACGGCGACGATCCCGATCAACCGTTTCAACGTCCGCTCCTTCATCACCAGCGTGGCCGACGGCGCCAAACTGAAGCCGGGCACAACGACGCTGAAGGGAATAGCGTTCGACGGCGGCAAGGGCATCAAGGAAGTCGCAGTCTCAACCGACGGCGGCAAGACCTGGACACCGGCCAGGCTCGGCAAGGATCTTGGGAAATATTCGTTCCGCGAATGGAAGCTGCCGGTCAAGCTCACGGCGGGCGCCTACGAACTCAAGGTTCGCGCCACCAACAATGCCGGCGACACCCAGCCGGCCGACCCGTCGTGGAATCCGCCCGGCTATATGCGCAACGTCATCGAAACCGTTCGCGTCACCGCGGCGTGAGGAGCACAGCCATGACACGTTATTTCTTCCTCGCGCTTCTGCTCGCAGTCGGCCCGGCAAATGCCGCGCCGGTCTCCTATACGCTGCCGGATGAAACCGCGGCGTTCAAGCCCGGACCGAACCTCGATGTGGTGCAGAACAATTGCACCGCCTGTCACTCCGCGGACTATATCAAGACGCAGCCGCAGGGGCCGAAGTTCAAGAAAGACTTCTGGCAGGCCGAAGTGACCAAGATGATCAAGGTCTATGGCGCGCCGATCGAGGACGCCGATGTCGGCAAGATCGTCGATTATCTCGCCGCCACATATTAGGCAGCCAAAATCACCCAGCCAAACTAAAAGAGGCGCCCCGCATCGGGGCGCCTCTTGTTTAAAGATCGCTTATTGGCAGATGTGCCGGCGGCCGTCGGCACCCCTGAACCACGTTCCGGGCTGACAGACAAAGCCGTTCGGATCGTTGTAGTAGCCGTCATCGTAGCCGTTGTCATAGGCATAGGAATCGCCGTAGTAGCCGTAGGCTCCGCCCAATAGCGCGCCTGCGGCCAAGCCGACCCCAATCCCCGGTCCGTAACCGCCGCCACGGTATCCGTGTCCGCGATCCGCGAACTGAGGTGCAGTGCGGCCTGCGAACTGAGGTGCAGCGCGACCCGAGAACTGAGGTCCAGCGCGACCCGAGAACTGAGGTCCAGCGCCGGCGTGCATAGCGCCAACACCGGCGCCCATGTGGACACCGCTGCCGGCGCCCATTTCGCGTGCGAGCGCAGGCGATGCCGTTGCCAGTGCCAGTGCAGCGGCAACACAGATCGCGCCCAAAGCCTTAAATTTGGTCATGTTATTTCTCCATTCGTATTCGTGTTCATGGAGAGGCAACGGGAGGTTCACTGGATAGTTCCGGGATAATCCCCAAATGACGAAAGTTTCATTTTTGCGCAAGGCAAAGTGAGTTGCTCCACAACAGCGACCGGCGGCAATGATGGCTGATAGAGAAACCTCCCGAATCGACTGCATGAAACCGCATCCATGGACACCCAAATTATTCTCGCGGAAAAGGGACGCGATATCAGGCTCGATCTGTTTCTGGGAATCGCCAACTGGTTCATCTTTCTCGATCACATTCCCGACAATGAGGTGAACTGGATCACGATCCGAAACTATGGATTTAGCGGCGCCGCCGAGTGGTTCGTCTTCATTTCCGGCTATATCGCGGCCATCGTCTACGCCAGGATGACGCTGGAACGCGGCTTCGTCGTCGGAGCGACCCGGATCTTCAAGCGCGTCTGGCAACTTTACGCCGCCTATATCGTCTTGTTCATCATCTACATCGTCACCATCGGGGACGTCGCGACCCAATACGCGGCACCCGACATTATCTATGAATTCAACGTGGCCGGCCTGGTCGATCATCCGATCCGGACCGTGGGCCACGGACTGGCGCTGCAATCCAGGGCGCGGAACCTCGACCTGCTGCAGCTTTATATCGTGCTGATGGGGGCTTTCGCACCGGTGTTGTGGGCGATGCTGCGCAGGCCCGGCCTGACGATGGCCGGATCCATTGCGCTGTATTTTGCCGCGCGACAATTCGGCTGGACCTTGTCGTCGTTTCCGGATGGCAGCTGGTATTTCAATCCATTCTGCTGGCAGCTGCTTTTTGTGTTCGGCGCCTGGCTCGCGCTCGGCGGGGCCAGAAGATTTCGCTCCATTTCCAGCTCACCGATTCCGGTCTATCTCGGCATCGCGTATCTGGTGTTTGCTTTTGCGATGACGATGGCGGGGCGCTTCCCGGCGGTCGCCGGCATCGTTCCGCCATGGCTGTTCGACGCGTTCAATCCCAACGACAAGACCAATCTCGCCCCCTATCGCGTTCTGCATTTCATCGTCACCGCCTATCTGGTGGCGCGATTTGTGCCGAAAGACTGGCACGGGCTGGACTGGCCGGTCTTCAGGCCGCTGATCGTATGCGGCGAACAATCGCTCGCGGTATTTTGCGTCGGGGTCTTCATGTCGTTCGCCGGCCATTTCGCGCTGATAACGGGTTCGGGTTCGCTGATGGCGCAGGTTTTCGTCAGCACGACCGGCATCGCCGCGATGACGCTGGTCGCCTACGGTATCTCATGGTCCCGGCAACAGGACGCGCTGCTGCCAAGCCGGGCATCCTGAGCGGGATCGCGCCGGTCGTCTTTGGCCGGAAACGGACCTCGTGCGCCCGCACCCGCCGAGACAGGCGGAACCGGGCTTCCGGCTCGATCGAGCTGGAACAGACCGCGGGTTTGCGAGTCGTTTGTGCTTCAAACGATCGTGAAACGGGGAAAACAGGCGAATGTGGCGTGATATCGATCGTTTTCCGCCGAAATCCCGATGTCGTTAGAGCTATCAAGCGCGCTCCATACCGCGTATCGTATGCTCGTCGGGCATGGCCGGTTTGCGGGGACCGGCGGTTCGTTATTGTTTTTGATCCTGCGGAGACGACGTGATGGCTAAAGGTACTGTGAAGTGGTTCAACGCGACCAAGGGTTTTGGATTTATCCAGCCCTCTAGTGGTGGCAAAGACGTTTTCGTTCATATTTCGGCGGTCGAGAAAGCTGGTCTTTCAACGCTCAACGAAGGGCAGACGGTAGAGTACGAAGAGGTTGCCAATCGCGGCAAGACCTCGGCCGAGAACCTCAAGGTTTAACGCCAACAACGCGGTCGATAACAGCGCACTCTCGGACGCAATCTGGGAGTGAGGCTTTCAGCAAGACCTCAAAAAAACCGGTGTTTGTCGAGCAGGAGTGGCCGCACTCTTGCGCGTAGTCGATTCGACGCAGCAGGCGTTGGTTCGATCGCTCGATCTTCCTTGACGATTTTTCAGCCGTCCTGACCACCCGAGTCGCATCTCTGCCCGATCGTGCCGGCGTCCCCTATGATATCCGGGCTGGCCCCGCCTTTGCTGCAGCACCTGCAGCAGGCTGGTAGTATCGTGGGCGGTAGCCAGATTCTCTCGACATGGGAACCTGCAGGGCGCCCATGAAGTCCGATCCCTCACCGCTTCCGCCGTTCAATGCGCCCTACGCACCGGACGATCGCGCCATCGCGGCCCGGCTGCTCGAAACCGCAAGCCTGAGCGCCGAACAAGACCGGCGGATCGACGCCACGGCGACGCGCCTGATCGACGCCATTCGTTCAAGCGACGACCGGCTGGGCGGCATCGAGGACATGCTTCGCGAATTCGCGCTCTCCACCCGAGAGGGCCTCGCGCTGATGGTGCTGGCGGAAGCCCTGCTGCGCGTGCCTGACGCCCGCACCGCCGACCAGTTCATCGAGGACAAGCTCGGCCAGGGCGACTTCGTTCACCACGAAACCAAGTCCAGCGCGTTTCTGGTCAATGCGTCGGCATGGGCGCTGGGGGTGTCGGCGCGGGTGATTCAACCGGGCGAAACCCCGCAGGGCACGATCGGGAGGCTGGCAAAACGATTGGGCGTTCCGGCGGTGCGCGCAGCCACCAGGCAGGCGATGCGGCTGATGGGCAGCCACTTCGTGCTGGGCGAGACCATCGAGGCAGCGCTGGCACGGGCGCATTCAGGAGAATCATCGCGCTATTCCTTCGACATGCTCGGGGAAGGCGCGCGCACCGCCGGCGACGCGCATCGTTACTTCGATTCCTACGCGCGCGCGATTGACTCGATCGGCCGCACCGCCGATGACCGGCCGCTGCCCGACCGGCCCGGCATCTCGGTCAAGCTCTCCGCGCTGCATCCGCGCTTCGAAGCGCTAAGCCACCGGCGGGTGATGTCCGAACTGGTTCCGCGGCTGATCGATCTGGCGCAACAGGCAAAGACCTACGAGCTGAATTTCACCGTCGATGCCGAGGAAGCGGACCGGCTGGAGCTGTCGCTGGAGGTGATCGCAGCGGTGTTCGGCGACGCCTCGCTCGCAGGCTGGGACGGCTTTGGTCTTGCGATCCAGGCCTACCAGAAGCGCGCCGAGGCGGTCATCGACTACATCGACGGCCTCGCTCGGGCGCTGAACCGGCGCATGATGGTGCGGCTGGTCAAGGGCGCCTATTGGGACACCGAGATCAAGCGTGCGCAGGAACGCGGCCTTGACGGCTATCCGGTGTTCACCAGGAAAGCGATGACCGACCTGAACTACGTCGGCTGCGCGCGGAAATTATTGACGCTGCGGCCGCGCCTTTTTCCGCAATTCGCCACCCATAATGCGCTCGATGTCGCGACCGTTCTCGAACTTGGCGGCGGTGAAAGCGGATTCGAATTTCAACGCCTGCACGGCATGGGCGAGGCGCTGTATGCGCAATTGAGCCAGGACCGTCCGAAACTGGCCTATCGAACCTATGCGCCGGTCGGCAGTCATCGCGATCTTTTGGCCTATCTGGTGCGGCGTCTCTTGGAGAATGGCGCCAATTCGTCGTTCGTGGCGCTCGCCGCCGACGACGCGGTGCCGGTGGCAGCGCTGTTGCGGCGTCCGGCGGACATCATCGGCGGCGCCGCCGACGCACGGCATCCCGGCATTCCATTGCCGCCCGATCTGTTTCTGCCAAAACGCCGGAATTCACGCGGCATCGAATTCGGCGAGCGCGCTGCGCTGAACCAACTGCTATCGGCCGTTGCGGCGAGCAGCCCCAACGTCGATGCCGTGGTCGGCGCAAATCCGGCGCGTGCGGGCGAGGCCATGATGGCCGCGCGCGAGGGATTCACGAGCTGGAGCCGGACGCCGGCCTCGACGCGCGCGGCCATCCTGGAAAAGGCGGCCGAGCTGCTCGAACAGAAGCGCGCGCATTTCATCGCGCTGTTGCAACGCGAAGGCGGCAAGACGCTCGATGACGCGCTTTCGGAAGTCCGCGAGGCCGCCGATTTCTGCCGCTATTACGCCGCGCAGGGACGCGCGCTGTTCGGCGACGGCGAAACGATGCCAGGACCCACCGGCGAGAGCAATATCTTGCGGCTGCGCGGCCGCGGCGTTTTCGTCGCGATCTCGCCGTGGAATTTTCCACTGGCGATCTTCACCGGGCAAGTGACGGCGGCGTTGATGGCAGGCAATGCTGTCGTCGCCAAACCCGCCGAGCAAACCCCGCTGATCGCCGCGGAGGCGGTCCGGTTGCTGCATGAGGCCGGCGTACCCGCTTCCGCGCTGCACCTGATGCAAGGCGACGGCGATATCGGCGCCGCGTTGGTGGCGCACCCCGACGTCGCCGGCGTGGTCTTTACCGGCTCGACCGAGGTCGCACGATCGATCAATCGCACGCTGGCCGCCAAGGACGGTGCGGTCGTGCCGCTGATCGCCGAAACCGGCGGCATCAACGCCATGATTGTCGATGCCACCGCGCTGCCCGAGCAGGTGGCCGACGATGTCGTGACCTCGGCATTCCGCTCGGCCGGCCAGCGCTGCTCGGCGCTGCGGCTGTTGTTCATTCAGGACGACGTCGCCGACCGCATGATCGAGATCATTGCCGGCGCGGCGCGCGAGCTCCAGGTCGGCGACCAGCGCGACTTGGATACTCAGGTCGGGCCGGTGATCGATGCCGAGGCGAAACAAAGACTGGACGCGCATATCGCGCGCATGAAGAACCAGGCTCGCCTGCATTTTGCGGGGATTGCTCCCGACGGCAATTACGTCGCGCCGCACATCTTCGAATTATCCGGCGCCGATCAACTGACGGGGGAAGTGTTCGGGCCGGTCCTGCATGTGGTGCGCTATCCCGCCGAACAGCTCGAGCGCGTGCTGCAATCGATCGAGCGCAGCGGCTACGGCTTGACGCTCGGCATCCATTCGCGCATCGACGATACGGTCGAGGCCGTGATCGAACGGCTCCCGGTCGGCAATGTCTATGTCAACCGCAACATGATCGGGGCGGTGGTCGGGGTGCAGCCGTTCGGCGGCCATGGACTGTCGGGCACGGGACCCAAGGCCGGCGGGCCGCATTACCTCGCACGCTTTGCGACCGAACAGACCGTCACCGTCAATACGGCCGCGGCCGGGGGCAATGCCGCGCTGATGTCGGGTGAGGGTGATACGTCATCCTGAGGTGCGAGCCGCAAGCGCTCGCACCTCAGGATGACGGCGTTGCTGGAGACACCTGCAGTTTCAGCCGTTGCATCGCGCCGCCAACATCGGTCAAATGCGCCGGTAATCCGGTTGCAAGACCAACAAAAACGCGGGGGAGCGACGCCACCATGGAAAAGGGCATCTTCGAAGGCCTCAAGGTTCTCGACTGCGCGAGTTTCATCGCAGCGCCCGCGGCCGCAACGGTGCTGGCGGATTTCGGCGCCGAGGTGATCAAGATCGAGCCGCCGGTCACCGGCGATCCCTATCGGCACCTGCCGAACCTGCCGGGATATCCGGTCAGTCCGCACAATTTCGCGTGGATGCTGGAGTCCCGCAACAAGCGAAGCCTCGCGCTCGACCTCTCCAGGCCGGAAGGCCAGGCCGTGCTGCATCGGCTGGCCGGCGGAGCGGACGTTTTCATCACCAATTTTCCGCCCCAGGTGCGGGCCCGGCTCGGACTGACCTACGCCAAATTGGCGCCGCTCAATGAGCGGCTGATCTATGCGTCGTTCACCGGCTACGGCGAAAAGGGCGACGAGGCCAACAAGCCGGGTTTCGACAGCAACGCCTATTGGGCGCGCTCCGGCCTGATGGACCTGGTGCGCGCCGATACCAACGTAGCTCCGGCGCGCTCGGTCGCCGGCATGGGCGACCACCCCTGCGCCATGGCGCTGTACGGCGCCATCGTCACGGCGCTCTACAAGCGCGAGCGCACCGGCAAGGGATCGCACGTCCGGTCGAACCTGATGGCCAACGGCATCTGGGCTAACGGCATCCTCGCGCAAGCCAAGCTATGCGGCGCAAAATTCGGCGAGCGGCGCCCTCGCGAGCGCGCGCTGAACGCGGTGACCAATCATTATAAATGCAAGGATGGTCGCTGGATCATGCTGTCGCTGCTCAGCGAGGACCGGCAGTGGCCGACGCTGGCGCGCTGCCTCGGCCGCGAGGATTTGATTACGGATGCGAGATTTGCCACCAGGGCCGACCGCCATGCGCGATCGGTGGAACTGATCAAGATCTTCGACCAGATCTTCATCACCAGGGATCTGGCCGAATGGCGCCGGATCCTCGACGGCAATGGCCTGGTGTTCGGCGTGGTCGGCATTCTCGACGACATTCCGAACGACAAGCAGATGCTGGAGAACGAGGTGCTGGTGCCGTTCGAGAACGACACCATGCTGACTGTCAACAGCCCGATCTGGGTCGACGGCAGCGACAAGATCCCGCCGCGGCATCCGCCGGGGATCGGCGAGCACAGCGATGCGGTGTTGCGCGAGGCCGGCTATGACGAGGCCGCGATCGCGCAATTGCGGGCGTCCGGCGCGGTGGCCTAGTTGTTGTGGGTCAAGACCCAGCCGACGGAGATAAGCCCGATGATGACGGCGAGCGCGATCGCCCAGCTGCTGACGCGAATGTCGCTGACGGTTTGCCGGGTCGCTTCGTTCTGCGCGATCTCGCGATTGCGCGCCTTGTTCTTTTTGTCCGCATCGCTCATCGCCGGCCTCCCGCAGCGTTCGCAGCCTAGAGCCATTTCCGTTCCGATGGAATCGGAACGGAGCTCTGATTCTTGTTTTGACGCGTTTTCTTCACGCGAACCGGTGTCCACTTCGCTCGAAAACGCTCTAGCCTAGGCTCCAGCCGTCGTCGATGGATGCAACGTCGCCTCAAATGCCGGTTGCCCGGCCGCGGTCTTGCCGCTTCCTCCCATGCCGGCGAGCCGGCTCAGCCAAAACGCCGCCAGCGTCGCGCACAAAGCGGCGGCAGCGGCGCACATGAAGACCGACGCCGTGCTCCACTTCATGCTCAGCAGCAAACCGCCGACCAAAGGCCCGACGATCGAGCCGACCCGGCCGACCCCGAGCGCCCAGCCGACGCCGGTGGCCCGCACGGCGGTCGGATAGAACCCCGCGGCCAGCGCGTTGGCGGCGATCTGGCCGCCGACGACGCAGAAACCCGCCGCGAAAATCGCCAGCGAGACGAAGATAACGGAGTGGCCGAGCTGGCCGATCGCGGCGACCGCGAACACGGCAACGAAATACACCAGCGTCAGCGCGCGAAACGAAAAGCGGTCGATGATGCTGCCGAGCGCAAAGGTTCCGACCACGCCGCCGATCTGCAGCAACGACCCGATCAGCGCCGCCGCCGACACCGACGCGCCGAGGTCGTTGAGCACCGTGGGCAGCCAGTTCGACAGGAAGTAAATGTCGAGCAGGCTCATGAAGAACACCACCCACAACAAAAGCGTCACCAGGGTTCGTCCGTCCCGGAAAAGATGCAGTACCGGCACGCCGGCGAGCCCCGGCTCGTGCACGACGAACCGCGTCGCCGGAGCAAACCCAGCCTTCGGGTTGATCAGTCCCAGCAATTCGGCAACGCGCGCATCGGCGCGCCCGGTCAGCGCCAGGAACCGCACCGACTCCGGCAGCCGCAGCGCCAGGATCGGCGCCAGCAGCAGCGGCGCCGCACCCCCGATCACAAATACCGAACGCCAGCCGAACTGCGGAATCAAGGCGGCCGCGAGAATACCGCCGAGTGCCGCCCCCACCGAGAACCCGCAGAACATGATCATCACCATGGTGGCGCGCCGGCGCCGCGGATTGAATTCGGAGGTCATGGCGATGGCATTCGGCATCGCGCCGCCAAGACCAAGCCCGGTCAGGAACCGGATCGCAAGCAGCATTCCAAGATCGTGCACGAATGCGGTGACGAGCGCGCCGATGCCGAACGCGATGGTGGAGAAAATAATGATCTTCTTGCGCCCGATGCGGTCCGCCAGCGGTCCGAATATCAGCGCGCCGATCATCAGCCCGAACAGGCCCGCGCTAAACACCGGGCCGAGCGCGCCCTTGGTCAGGCCCCATTCTTTCGCTAGCGCGGGTGCGACAAAGCCGATGGCCTGGGTATCGAAGCCATCCAGAAACAGTACCGCCGCGCAGGTCAGCAATAGCCGGACCTGAAATCCGCCGACCGGCTGTTGATCGATAAACTCCACCACGTCGACCGGCGACGCGCCGCCATCCTGAGACACTGCCATGGTCGCATTCCCCTGAAACCTGTCGGTCATTGCGGCACGATTGCCCTCAACCGCGCAATGCGTCCTTCGAATAACCGGCGATCCGTTTGTAGCCTTCGGACAATGCGACCAGCTCGTCGCGGCTGATAACGTCGTCGATTGCGCCAAAAGGCCGGTCGTTGGTGCGCTGAAACACCTCGCGCAGGATCGCATCGGGCGGATTGGTGCGGTTGGTCAGGACGATGCGCGTGGTCGCTTCGAGGCGCTGCTTCTCGTACGACGCCAGCGCGGCGATCAGGCTTTCGTTCTCGAGCAGCGCCGAAGTCAGCGCGCGCGCATCCAGGATCGCCTGGCCGGCGCCGTTGGAGCCGCGCGGCACCATCGGATGGGCGGCGTCGCCGAGCAGCGTGATCCTGCCGAACGTCCAGCGCGGCAGCGGATCCTGGTCGACCATCGGAAATTCCAGCACACTGTCGGCGGCGCGAATGAACGCGGGCACATCGAGCCAGTCGAAATGCCAGTCGGCGAACGCCCCGATGAAATCGTCGATCGAGCCCGGCCGGTTCCAGTCGCGCTTGCGATAGGTCGGCGTCTCGATTTCGGCGACCCAGTTGATGAGCTGCAGCCCGTCCTCACCGGCATGACGGATCGGATAGATCACCATCTTGCCGTGCGACAGCCATCCCGCACGCACCATGCTGGCGCCCGACAGCATCGGCTTCCACCGCGTCACCCCGCGCCACATGTTGACGCCGGAATAACGCGGCTCGCCTTCGCCGGGGAAAAACTGCTTGCGAACCGCGGAATTGACGCCGTCGCAGGCGACCGCGACACGACCGCGCACGACGCTGCGGTTGGCGCCGCCAGGCCCGTCGGCAAGATGGACGCTGACGCCGGTCTCGTCCTGTTCGACGGCGACACAGTGACGATGGGTAACCAGCCGGTCGTGTCCGGCGCGCGCCTGGAACGCATCGAGCAACGCCATCTGCAGATCGCCGCGATGAATCGAGAATTGCGGATGCTCATAACCGGCCGCGCGTCCCAGCGGCTCCTGATAGATCAACTGGCCGAAGCGGTTGAAAAAGGTCGCGTCCCCGGTCTCGATCGCAACCCGCGCCAGCGCCGGTTCCAGACCGAGTGCCGCCAATTCTTTGGTGGCATGCGGCAGCAGGTTGATACCGACGCCGATCGGCCTGATTTCGGCGGCCGACTCGAATATCTTGCAAGGGATGCCGGCTGCCTGCAGCGCAAGCCCAAGAGTCAAGCCGCCGATGCCGGCCCCGACGATGACGATGTCGTCCATGTTCCCTTCCCGGCGCGCTTTATGAGCGATTGCCGGGATGAAACACGATTAGTAAGACCACTGTCAATCTGGCCGGGGGTGTATGCGCCGGCTGTCGCTAGCGGCCCTTGACGAAACACATTCCCATGCGGGAGGCATTGCCTATTGCCTGGCATGCTAGGCCCTCGGCGCAGGTCCACGACCTGAAACTGCGGTCGTTATCGGCGGCGTGGGCGTGCTGCAGATAGCAATGCGCGCCCCAGCCGTCCTGATATTCGGTGCCGGCCAGTTCCGTGCTGCCGCGCAATTGCGGCCGGCTGGAAAATCCCCGCGAGTAGTCCGGGGCTTTGCCGTCGCGCAACGCGGCAAGAATATCGCGACGGCGGATCTGGTCGCCGAAGAAATGCGGCGATGCCGGCACCACGGTTGAATTGTCGGGCCTGGCCGCCATCCAGTCGACGCCGGGGAAATGAAAGCCGCCGATGCCGCGGGTCTGATGGCAGCCCGAACAGGTCATGTCGCTGAGCCGGCGCTCGAAGCCGCCGAGCGAGCGGATGTTCTGCAGCGCCACGCCCAGCTTCGCAGCTTTTTCTAGGACCGCGACCACGTCGCTTTGTTTGAACACCGAATCTTTCGCGGCATCATCGCCCTCTACCAGCCCGAAGGCAGGCTGCAGAACGGATGGCGCAAATCCAACCGGGGTCGACGCGATAACGCCCGTGACCAGGAATTTATCCGGGATCAAAACGATGCCGCGATCGAATTCGCTGAAATGGACGGGATCAAGCAGCCACGCCTTGAAGTCGCGGCCGAGGTTTTCGTCCGCCAGAAGCCGCGCGCGATCGATCTGGTTCTCCAGCGGCGCTTCCGCGAAAATATCAGATGGCGCGTTGTAATGAAAAACCTTCAACAGGTAGTCGGTGCGGAAATCGCGACTGGCCGATTTCGGCGCGTGCGCGATCTGAAGGTTGGTCTCGATGCGGTCGATGCTGGCGGACGGGATCAGTTCCAGCGGACCGTCGCCGGACAGGAATTTTTCGGCAAACTCCGCGCCAGTCAGCCTGGACTCGCCGGCGGCCAGCCATCGCCCGGCGATCGCCGCGCAGGTGATCGAGCCATCGCCGCCGTCCATGACACCGTCGCCTTTGGCCTTCAGCACGACGTTCAGCGTCATCGGCAGGCGCGGCGAGACCGTTCCCTCGCCCGCCCCCGGCGCGCCGATCTGCGTCAGGCGATAGATCAGCCGGATCTCACCGCAGTTCTTTTCGGCAAGATATGCGCGGTCCATCCGGTTGACGATGCCCGCCAGCACGAAACGGGTCTGGCTTGAATAGAGCAGCGTGCGGTCGAACAGTTGAAAATCGTAAGGTTCGCCGACGCCGATGCTCTCATTGGGAAGCTCGGCCCTGTGCCTGGCGATGTATCGATCGAACTCGTCGTCGAGCGCCTTGCGCACCGGAGCCATCGACGGCGAAGCAAACAACTCGCTGTTGGTGAGCGGCGCGCTGCTCGAACGCGTCGGCAGCATGACGCGCGCAAGACTCAATCTGCCGCGATCGAGTTCGCGCAGGCTTGCGGGATCGGTGATCGCGGTGCCGCGGTCCAGCGCCGGCGCGCCCAGCGCATGGCGCGCAGGCAGAACGCCCAGGAGCAGCGTGAAGATGGCAACGGCAAGTCGCACACGCGGCTGGTATCTCATTTTCGGGAAAATAGCCGAAAAGAGAACGGGATGTCTTGTGGCAATCTGAAGACAGCCGGATCACCGCTTCACGTCGCAGTGAAGCGACGTGATGTTCAGTCAGCGCGCGACGACCAGCCCTTTGCTGGTCACGACCACCCAGCGGCCGTCCTGGCGCCTGATCGCATCGATCCAGCCGAGGCCCGGCACGGAATCGCCGGCGTAGACTTCGTAAATGCCCCGCCGGCCCTCGATCAAGGCGCCGCCATTGGCGACGTCACGCAGCACCCAGCCCTCCACCGTCGGCAGCCTGCCGACGTCGGCCTTCGGCGCAGATGCGGGTGCTACGGCGGGAGGTGAAATCGAGCCGGTGACTTCCTTTGCCGCAACCGGTGCTGCGGCGGCGACGGCTGGAGCCGCCGGCGCGGCACGCAGCTTGTCGATGGCCTCGCTGAGCTTGGCGAGCTTGACCGCGGGTTCGAGTTGCGCCTTCTCGACCTTGTCGAGGCGGTCGTTGGCCCTGTTGAACTGGGCCACGGCAAGTTTGGAGGTGTGTTCGACGCTGGCCTTCACGGCTGTCATGTCGGCATCGAGTTGGGCGACCTGCGCTTCAAGCGCGTGATTGCCGGCGGCCTGGGTCTGCTCGCCGGCGAGATGGCCGAGTGCGACCGTTGCCAGTGCACCGCCCAGCGCGCCCGTTACCGCGGCCAAGGCCACCACGGCCGCAAGTGCCGCGACCCGGCGCTTGCCGAACAGTCCGGAACCCGGTTCGGACTTCGCTTCCGCACCGGCGCCATGGCTGCCCCAAGCACGGTCGGCGGATGACATGACCAGAACCTTGCCGGGAACGCGCGGCGTCTCCGGCTTTGCAGCTTCAACTTTGGGGGTATCGACCTTGGGAACGTCCGCCTGCACGGCGTCGGCCTTGGGCGCGTCCACCTTCGCGGGTTCGGTTTCGCCCGGTTCGGGCGCCAGCGCGGGCGATTCGACGCTGGCGGTCTCGCTTGCCGCAGCCGCCACCGGCTCGCTCGACACTTCAGAGGACGCGGAAACGGCCGGCTCGGTGACGACGGGGCCGGTTTCACCGCTGGTCTGCTCGGGCTGATGTTCGCTCACGTTAAGAATCTCCAGTGGAGGTTGACCTTTTGGTAACTTTCATTGCTTGCGAAATCGTTACCGGCCGCCGGACTTACGAAAATTTTAGGAGTCGTCCGGACCGGTTTCGGCCGGCAGGGGACGTGTTTGACAAACCGGCCTGTGGCCTGTTCAAAAGCATCGACAACAATGCCGGTGCAAATGCAGGGGGAAGCATTCATGAAGCTGTACGATTCGATCGGACCGAACCCGCGGATCGTCCGCATGTTCATGGCGGAAAAGGGCATCGAAATGCCCAGGCAGACCGTCGATCTGCGCGGCGGCGAGAACCGGCAGGAGGAGCATCTGAAGCGCAACCCGCACGGCCAGATGCCGGCGCTTGAACTGGATGACGGCAGCTATCTGTCGGAGATCACCGCGATCTGCGAATATCTCGAGGAGAAAAACCCCAAGCCGGCCGTGATCGGCAGCACCGCCGAAGAGCGCGCCGAGTGCCGGATGTGGACGCGGCGGATCGATCTCAACATCGCCGAGCCGCTCGCCAACGGCTATCGCTTCGGCGAAGGCCTGAAATTTTTCCAGAAGCGTATCCCCTGCGCTCCCGAAGCTTCCCCCGGCCTGAAGTCGATCGCGGCCAACCGGCTGCAATGGCTCAACGGGCAGATGGCGGGCAAGCAATACATCTGCGGCAACCGCTTCACGCTGGCTGACATCTTGCTGTACTGCTGGCTCGATTTCGGCGGCCAGGTCGGCCAGCCGCTCGACCCCGCCAACACCAATATCGCGGCGTGGTTCGCCCGCGTCGCGGAGAGGCCGTCGGTGAAGGCGTAGGCATCTCTTTACCCTCCCCTGGAGGGGGAATTATATACTTGACAAGTACCGCTCACGGCGAGCCGGTCTGACGCACAAGCGGATGCCATACTAAGGCGCGGACTAAGATCGGAACGCCAATGACGATAGGCAACAGCCAATACGTGATTGGCGGAAGGTCTTTCCAGACCGGCAGGCTATGTCCGTTGTCCACATAAAAGGCGATCACCAGCAAGATGTAGGACGCTCCCATGCCAGCGATGTGAAGCCTTACCCAAGAGGTCCAACGTTGCTGCCGAGCCCGACGCCCCACATATGCGGACGCAAAGGCGAGCGCTCCGAGAATAAACAAATGGTAGTCCTCTGGCCAACGTACCGCCGCCAAGCTGGCCGCAGTTACAAAGACGCCAGCAAGACACCAAAAGTAAATCGTCCCGTAGCGGGGATGGCGGCCCGCACGCTTTTGACTGAGTATAGCGATAGCGCCTGTGACAATGCAGGCGAGACCTAGCGCGATATGAACGATCGCCACACTCAAAAAGATCGGATTCGTTGAGGGGACATCGATCCCCGCTAGATTCGTACCCGCGTCCATTGGCTATTTTTTCTTTGTAACCGGTTCCGGCTTCATCTTTGCCATTTGGGCCATGAGCTTATCAGCAACCGAATGCTTTTCGTCCGCGCCGATCTCGCGCGCTTTTTTCGAGGAAGGCGCGTCACTGTTCGGGGTCGTCTGCCCGTCGCGGCGGTTGGGTGTTCTTAGATAATCTAACCATCATTTCTTTTCCGTATCACTGCATTGCATTCAAATAACGGCCCATCGCTAGGGCCGATTAGGGGCGGCTTTAGCCGTCCTCTTACGCTGCCCTGCCGCCGACACTCTGCGCTCAATTTTCAAAGGCTTGGGACCACTGCGCCTCGAAAATATGACGGTGAACCATGCGCGATCAGCGCCAGTCGTTCATGCGGTCGGCTTTTCATCTTAACGTCGTCAGATATGACGACCTTGCCGCCATCGTCAGCGAACCAAGGAACGTCATCCTAGGGTCTGTAATCGTCATCTCCTGGTTTCGGCGTGTAATCAGCCGCCGCTTTGATTGTGAAGTTTCCTGATATCTTCGAGATCATATGGCGCGTCCGGACCTACTTGAAATTGACATTTACAGTATCCCGGAAGCGGCTGAACTCGTCAGCGCGCCGCAAGCGTCCGTTCAAGTAAATAATTCCCCTCCAGGGGAGGGTAATAATCTAAATCACCACCGGTGCATCGGGCAATTCGTTGCGCCCGACCCCGTGCTTCGGGAAATATTTCGCCAGTTGCCGCGAGACTTCGCCGATGCCCTTGATGACGCCACCCTCGAAATTCCCTGCCCTGAAATCGGTCTCCATGTCCGCGCAGATTTTCTGCCAGACGGCGGCGCCGGCTTTGGCATCGATGCCGCGATCGGCGATGATCTCGACGGTGCGGTCGGCCAGCAGCAGATAGATCAGGACGCCGTTATTGTGGGCGGTGTCCCAGATCCGCAGTTGCGAAAAAACATCCAGCCCCCGCTCGCGCGCCGGCTGATCGCGGAACAGCGGCACGCCGTCGAGCGCGCCTTCCACCACGAAACGAACCTGGCCGGCATGGGTGGCCTCGCCCGCTTTGATCGCCTGCTCGATCGCAGCCAATGCCTGCGGCGGAAAAATCCGCCGCACCCGCCAGTGATGCTCGAGAAGATGCCTGCCGATGCGCCTGATGCCCATGTCCGCCAGCTCCAGTCCTACCAGCTTCCCGACGCGCCGCCGCCGCCGAAACTGCCGCCGCCGCCGCTGAACCCGCCGCTATCGCTCGAACCGCCGCCGCCGCTCCAGCCGCCGCCTCCGGAATACGAACCGCCCGACCAGCCGCCCCTGCCGCGCGGACCCGGCGCGGTGATGCTGTCGCTGAACATCGTGAAAGCCGATGCGACGAGGCCGGCGATCCCTGAGACGATCAGCGATCCGAAGATAAACCACACTACAACGCCGATCAGGCTGCCGGTCGCCAGCGAACCGAACAGCCGTCCGAATATGCCGCGAAATACCCCTCCGAGCACCAGCACGATGATGATAGAGAACGGATTGAACGGATTGAGGAACTGGGTGAAATCGGAACCCGATGACTGCGGCTGCTGCGGCCGCGGCGCCGGCGCGGGCAACGGTTCGCCATCGACAACCGCCATGATCCGGTCGACGCCGCTGGAAATGCCGCCGGCGAAATCGCCGCTCCTGAATTTCGGCGTGATGATTTCGTCGATGATGCGCCGTGCGGTGACATCGGTGAGCGCGCCTTCGAGGCCATAGCCGACCTCGATGCGCAGCTTGCGGTCGTCCTTGGCGACAAGCAGGATCGCGCCGTCGTCGATCTTCCTGCGGCCGATCTTCCAGGCTTCCGCGACCCGGATCGAATATTGCTCGATGGTCTCGGGTGCTGTGGTCGGCACGATCAGCACCGCGATCTGGCTGCCTTTGCGGTCTTCGAAATCCTTCAGTCTTTGCGTCAGCGAGGCAATGTCGCTGCCGGAAAGCGTGCCGGTCTGGTCGACTACCCGCCCGGTGAGCGGCGGCACGGCAACATCGGCTGAAGCAGTGAACGTCAACGTCCAGCACAGCAGCAGCGCCAGAAGGCAGGCTCTTGCAGCGTTCATCGCGAACAATCTGTCTATCGGTCTACTTGGCAGCGGGCGCCGGATTGAAATCCACCTTCGGCGCGGTCGAGATTTCCTTTTCGTTCTCGACCGTGAAGTTCGCCTTCTCTTTGTATCCGAACGCCATGGCCGTGAGATTGGTCGGGAACGAACGGATCGTGACGTTGTAGTCCTGCACCGACTTGATGTAGCGGTTGCGCGCGACCGCGATGCGATTCTCGGTGCCTTCCAGTTGCGACATCAGGTCGTGAAACAGCGCGTCGGATTTGAGCTGCGGATAGTTCTCGGTCACCACCAGCAGCTTCTGCAGCGCGCTGGTCAATTCGCCCTGGGCGGCCTGGAATTTCGCAAACGCGCCGGGATCGTTGACGAGTTCCGGCGTCGCCTGAATGCTGCCGACCTTGGCGCGGGCATTGGTGACGCCGAGCAGCACGTCCTTTTCCTGCTGCGCAAAGCCTTTCACCGAGTTGACAAGGTTGGGCACGAGATCGGCGCGGCGCTGGTACTGGTTCAGCACTTCGGACCAGTTCGACTTGACCTGCTCGTCATTGGTCTGGATCGCGTTGTAACCGCAATTGGTAAGGCTCAGCGTCGCCAGTGCCGCCAGTACGGTCCATAGTCTGCGCATCGAATTTCTCCCCGGTGATATTTTGCTGGAGGGTATCAGAATGATGTGACAAGGGACAATGTCATTCCGGGGCACAAGGTCCGCTGCGAGCTCAGTCCCACCTCTCCCATCGGGAAGGGTCGACGACACGTCGACTCATACTCGCACCGCTCTCGCCTCCCTGATCGCCTGCCAGACCTTCAGCGGCGACAGCGGCGTATTGAGCGTCTTGATGCCGAGCTCGCTGAGCGCGTCCATCACGCCGTTGGCGATGCAGGGCGGACCGCCGATCGCGCCGGATTCGCCGCAACCCTTGGCGCCCAGCGGATTGGTGCGGCACGGCGCGGAATCATCCAGCGTCACCTCGATCGGCGGAATGTCGTCGGCGCGCGGGATGCAGTAGTCCTGGTAGCTCGCGGTCAGCAATTGCCCCTCGGGATCGTAGGCCACGCCTTCATACAAGGCTTGGCCGATCCCCTGCGCGACGCCGCCGTGAACCTGTCCGGTCACCAGCATCGGATTGACGGCGACGCCGACGTCGTCGACCGTGGTGTAGCGCACCACCCGCGTGACGCCGGTTTCCGGATCGATCTCGACCTCGCAGATATGGGTGCCGTTCGGCCAGCTCGGTCCGTCGACTTCGCCTTCGCTGTCGACGCTGAGCCGCGCGCCATCTTGCTTTTTCGCGATCTCGAACAGGCCGATGCGCTTGTCGGTGCCGACCACCGTGAGCCAGCCGTCGCGGTATTCGATGTCCTCGACCGAGGCTTCCAGCATATTGGAGGCCTTTTCGCGCGCCTTCGCGATCAGGTCGTTGGCCGATACCGCGACCGCGGTGCCGCCGACGAACAGCGAACGCGAACCGACGCTGCCGAAGCCGGTGGCCAGATCCGTGTCGCCCTGCACCACGTCGATTCTGTCGATGGAGATGCCGAGCGAAGCGGCGACCATCTGCGAATAGGTGGTCTGCAGTCCCTGTCCCATCGCTTGCGTGCCGGAATGCAGGATGACGCGGCCTTCGGCGGTGGCGTGCAGGCTGACCTTTTCGGTATGGGCGCGGCCGCCGGTCCATTCGATGTAACTGGTGAGGCCGCGGCCGTAGAGCAGGCCTTTCTTCCTGGCAGCCTTCTTGCGCGCGGCAAAACCATCCCAATCCGCCAGCTTGCAGGCGCGCTCCAGCATGTGGGCGAAGGCGCCGGAGTCATAAACCTGGCCGACGGCGTTGGTGTAGGGCAGTTGCGCCGGCTTGACGTAATTGACCTTGCGGATCGCGCGCGGATCCATCCCGATCTGGCGGGCCGCGGCGTCCATCAGCCGCTCGACGATGAACACGCCTTCCGGCCGGCCCGCGCCGCGATAGGCGCCGACCGGCGCGGTGTTGGTCATCACGGCCTTGATCTCGTAATGCACCAGCGGCAGATCATAGACGCCGGACTGCACGAAGGGCCCGAGCACCAGCGGAATGATGGTGCCGGCGCCGGAGATATAGGCGCCGGTGCCGCCGATCGAGCGCACCCGATAGGCCAGCACCCGGCCCTTGGCATCGAGCGCGAATTCACCGGTCGAGGTCAAATCGCGGCCGTGGGTGCCGCCGACAAACTCGTCGGTGCGGTCGCCGCGCCAGCGTACCTTGCGCCCCAGTTTGACGGCGGCATAAGCGACCATGCCGTCTTCGGGATAGAGACTGGTCTTCTGGCCAAAACCGCCACCGATATCGCCGACCAGCACGCGCACGCTTTCCTTTGGCCGCTTCAGCACGGCCTCGGCCAGCAGGTCGCGGGTCGAGCCCGGTGTCTGGGATTGCGTATGCAGGATCAGCCGCCCGGATTTCCTGTCGACCTCGGCGATGCTGCTGCGCGGCTCCATCGCGGAAGGGACCAGCCGCTGGTTGACGAGATCGAGCGAAACCACATGCGCGGCGCTGGTGAAGGCGGCCTCGACCGCTGCGGCATCGCCATAGCTCATCGCCGCCACGATGTTGTCGGGTACTTCGGCCCACACCGCCGGCGCGCCGGGTTTGGTCGCCTCGACGGGATCGACCACCGACGGCAGCACATCGTATTCAACCGCGATCGCCTCGGCCGCGGTCTGCGCCGCCACCCGCGAGGTCGCCACCACGGCGGCGACCGGCTCGCCGGCAAAGCGCACGATCTCATGCGCCAGCAGCCGGCGCGGCGGGACGGTCATCGGCGAGCCATCGGGGCGCATGAACACCATCAGCGTCGGCAGCGTGCCGATATCGTCGGCGACCAGATCGGCGCCGGTGTAGACCGCCTTGACATCGGGCGTGTCCGCCGCGGCGCTGGTGTCGACCGATACGATCCTGGCATGGGCATGCGGCGAGCGCAGCACATGCAGCCACAGCGCGCCGTCTTCCGGCCTGTCGTCGATGAACTGTCCCTTCCCGGTCAGGAGACGCTGATCTTCGAGCCGCTTGATGGGTTGACCCGCACCGAAGCGCATATTGCCGGGAAGAATATTCATCAGTTTGTCCTTCGAGTCTTTTGTTCGGTTGTTTGGTCGCTGCGTTCTAGCCGATAGGCAAGGGCCGGGCCAACCCCAGGCGTCATTCCGGATGCGCCATTTGGGGCGCGCCGGGATGACGGCCTATCCGATCTCCTGCAACACCGCTTCGACCGCCTTACGCTCGTCGACGGTCAAGGCGGCCTGCGGCGGAACGGGATCGCCGACATCGTAGCCCTGGATAGCCAACCCGGCCTTGATGCAGGCCGCGAGGTTATAGCGCGCGAAGGCTTCGTTGATACGCCATAGCCGCCGCTGCAGGGCCAGCGCCTCGTCCCAGCGCGCGGCCTTGCAGAGATTGTAGAGTTCCACGCTCCGGCGCGGAATAAGGCACGCCGGTCCGGCCATCCAGCCGACGCCGCCGATCAGCATCACCGCGGCCGGGATATGCGCCGACGCCGAGAACACGCGGATGTTGTCGCCGCAGCGATTCATGATCGACAACAGCCGCCCGGTATTGGTCGAGGCATCCTTGATGTATTGAATCCGCGGATGCGCCGCCAGACGCGCAATCACGTCCAGCGTCAGATCCGAGCGCTGGAATTGCGGATTGGTGTAGATCACCACGGGAATATCGACCGCGTCCGCGATGGCGCGAAAATACGATTCGATCTGCGCATCGCCAAGCGGAAAGTATGCTTCCAGAATGGAGAGGATGCCGTCGGCGCCCATCTTCTGATAGGCCCTGGCCTGCGCCACCGCATCCTGCGTCGAGGTCGAGACCACGCCGGCGACCACCGGCACCCGGCGCCCCGCGGCTTCGATCGCAACCTGCACCACCGCGATGCGTTGCACGTTGTTGAGATAGGCGAACTCGCCGGTCGAGCCGAGCGGCGTCAGCCCGTGCACCCCTGACATGATGAGATCGTCGCAGAGCCGGCCGAGCACTTCGGTGCGGATCTGCCCGTCGGGATTAACCGGCGAGACCAGGTAGGGAAAGACGCCGTGGAAATCGGTCATGGGACTGTTGCCTCAAAAATTGGACGCTTGCCTCGGAAATTCGATCTTCGCAGTCGTCCCGGCCTAATGCAGGGAAGCAAACAGCCCCGCTTTACCCCGGGTTGGGAACCGGTTCATGATTTTTTTCCGAAAGAACCGTGCTATCCTTTGGATGCGGACCCCGTCGGATCATTCGCAACGTGGCAGCAGCATGTCCCCACCAGACGGTTTGAGCAACACGATCGACCTGTCGGTTCGGGGCCGGAAAAAGCAAAGCTCGCCGTTCCTGTTGCTGGCCGTGGGATTGCTGGTGTTCGCAGCCATCGCCGGTACGTCTCTTGTCTTATTGCGGCCGACGACTTTGCGAATTGCGGTTGGACCTCCGGGGAGCGATGACCAGAACCTGATTCAGGCGCTGGCGAAGTCGTTCGCCCGGGACGGAAGTCCGGTCCGGCTTTCGGTGATCACAACCCCCGGCCCGGTCGACAGCATTGCACTTCTCGCGGCTTCCAGGACCGATCTGGCGGTGGTGCGCGGCGATGAAGAAATGCCCGACGGCACGGAGTCCGTCGCAATCCTGCGCAGGAACGTCGTGGTGCTGTGGACGGCTTCCGGGCTTTCGCCCAAAGGCACCAGGAAAGAAGCCAAATCGAAAATCAAGGGGATCGACGATCTCGCCGGTCATCACGTCGGCGTGGTCGGCCGAACCAAGGTGAACGTCACGCTGCTTCGCGTCATCCTGAAGGAATCGGGCGTCGATCCTGAAAAAGTGGCGGTCACCCAATTCGGCACCGATCAAATCGCCGAGATGGTGCGCGATCCGGCCATCGATGCCTTCATGACCGTCGGCCCGCTCGACAGCAAGATCACCTCGGACGCGATCATCTCGACCGCGCGCGTCAGGAGCGAGCCGACGTTTCTCCCGATCGATGTTTCAGAAGCAATTGCCCAGCGGCACCCGCTTTATGAATCCGAGGAAATTCCCGGCAGCTCCTTTAGTTCGTCGCCGGCCAGACCCGATGACACGATCGAGACCATCGGCATCAATCACCTGATCGTCGCGCCGAAATCCCTGTCCGACATTACGGTTGGAACATTCACCCGGCAGCTATTTGCCGCCCGGCCTTTGCTCGCACGAGAAGTGCCAGGCGCCGGCAAAATCGGCAAGCCGGACACCGACAAGGATGCAGCGCTGCCCGCGCATCCCGGAGCCGCGGCATACATTGACGGCACTGAACGCACCTTCATGGATAAGTACAGCGACTACCTCTGGGGCGCGGTTCTGCTGCTTTCGGTGCTCGGATCTGCCAGCGCCGCCGCGCGCCACTATTTCAAGCGGGACGAACGAAAGCTCAATACGCTGCACCGTGAAAAACTGCTGGCCGCGATTTCGCTGGTGAGGAAAATCGATTCCGTCGAAGAGCTGGACCGGCTGCAATACGAAGCCGACGACATCCTGCGTGAAACGCTCGACTGCTACGACGACGGGGCGATCGAGGAAGGCGATCTGGCGGCCTATGGCCTGGTGCTTGAACAATTCCACCACGCCGTGGTCGAAAGACGAACGGTGCTCAGCCAGGCCGCCCCCGACGTACCGCGCATGCGCGCGCTATAGGCTCACCCGTTGCGGAAGGCGTAGGCGTAGCCGTTGATCGCCGGCGCTCCGCCGAGGTGGGCATAGAGAACCTTCGATCCTTCCGGGAAATATCCCTTTTGCACGAGGTCGATCATGCCCTGCATCGATTTGCCCTCGTAGACCGGATCGGTAATCATGCCTTCGAGGCGCGCGCAGAGGCGGATGGCGTCCTTGGTCTCCTGCGACGGAACGCCGTAGGCCGGGTGGGCGTAATCCTCGACCAGGACGACATCGTCCTCGACAATTGGTCTGCCGAGTTCGACCAGTTCGGCAGTGTTCCGCGCGATCGCCAGCACCTGTGCCCTGGTCTGCGCCGGCGTGAACGACGCATCGATGCCGATCACCTTGCGCGCGCGGCCGTCTTTGGCGAAGCCCACCAGCATGCCGGCATGGGTCGAACCGGTGACGGTGCAGACGATAATGTAGTCGAACGCAAAACCCAGTTCTTTCTCCTGCGCGCGGACCTCCTCGGCGAAGCCGACATAACCGAGGCCACCATATTTGTGCACCGAGGCCCCGGCCGGAATCGCGTAAGGCTTGCCGCCCTTGGCCTTCACGTCCGCGATCGCCGCTTCCCAGCTTTCCCGGATGCCGATGTCGAACCCCTGGTCGACCATCTCGATGTCGGCGCCCATGATCCGGCTCAACAGGATGTTGCCGACCCGGTCGTAGACGGCGTCTTCATGCGGCACCCAGCTTTCCTGCACCAGCCGGCACTTCATGCCGATCTTGGCCGCGACGGCCGCAACCATGCGGGTGTGGTTCGACTGCACGCCGCCGATCGAGACCAGCGTATCGGCATTGGAGGCGATCGCGTCCGGAATAATGTATTCGAGCTTGCGCAGCTTGTTGCCGCCGAACGCCAGCCCCGAATTGCAGTCCTCGCGTTTCGCATAAAGCTCGACCTTGCCGCCGAGATGGGCGCCGAGACGTTCCAGCCGCTCGATCGGCGTGGGCCCGAAAGTGAGCGGATAGCGTTCGAACTTCTCCAGCATGCAAGGTGTCCTTCCATCAGGCGGCGGCGTTGCCCCGGAAGCTAGCATCATCGGCGGGCCCGGAGCGAGTGTGAGACTGCGCACATAAACCGCCGCCGGAAGTCCGTAGCTTCACGTCATTGGCGGACCACGAACGACTCAATTTCCCGCAGCCACCAAATTCCGTCGGTTGGTGGGCGATCAAACGAAAGGAACGACAGATGAAGAAGACAGCTCTCATTCTTGCAACGGTTGCCGCGCTGGCGGCCGCCGCGACCGCGCCGGCCGAAGCCCGTGGCCTTCACCGGGCTACCGGCGCCGGCCTTGCCGCCGCCGCGATTGCCGCTACCGTAGCGGCAGAGGCCTACGGCTACGGGCCGGGATATGGCTACTATTACGGGGCTCCGGCCGTGGTTTACGGCGCACCGGTTTATTACGGCGTGGTGCCGCACCGGTACTTCTGGTGATCGCATCGAGATGGCTCGGGGAAACACTCCGGGCCATCGCCCGGCTGACGCGCTGTTGTCGGCGCTGGCGCTCCCTAGGGGAATCGAACCCCTGTTTCAGCCTTGAGAGGGCCGCGTCCTAACCGCTAGACGAAGGGAGCGTGCGTTTGAAGGGAATAGCCTCGAAATCCGCCGGCTGCAAGATGAAGCCGGTTCAGGGCTCGCTGACGAATTTCAGTTTTCCGGTGGCTTTGAGCGTGTGCGCGTCGTAGGTGCGGATTTCGGTCACCCCGCCGATATCCAGCGTCACCACCAGCCGGTCGCCGGCGACCCCTGTGGAAACGATGCGGGCGCCTTTCGGCAGCATCGACGTGGTCTCGGCGGTGACAGTGCTTCCCTCGGTGCGAAAAAGGCGATAGCCGATGGCGACCAGGACGGCCGCTACCGCCAGCGCCGTGGTAAGGCCTGCAATCAGCATCAGCCTCCGCACCCGCGCGAACAAGGCGGCCTGCTCGGGCGTCGGTTCGGGCGCAACGGTTTCAGGCGCAATGGTTTCAGTCATGCAAGGCTCGTCTTCGAAGTCCGGTCAACGTCTGGAGGTCACCGTCGCGGGCGACGAGGGATCGACCCGGCTCGACCGCGTGCTGGCGGTGCGCCTTCCTGAACTGTCGCGCTCGCGGCTGAAGGCGCTGATCCTGGCCGGTTCCGTCAGCATCAAAAGCGTCCCCGTTCGCGACCCCGCTTATCATGTCGCCGGCGGCGATACGATCACAATCGACGTGCCGGAAGCGGTCGCCGCCGAGCCCGCGGGCGAAGCGATCGCGCTCGATATCGTCTATGAGGACGACGACATCATCGTCATCGACAAGCCCCGGGGCCTGGTGGTGCATCCGGCCGCGGGCCATGAGACCGGCACGCTGGTCAATGCGCTGATCGCCCACTGCGGCGCCAGCCTTTCCGGCATCGGCGGCGTCAGGCGGCCGGGCATCGTGCACCGGCTCGACAAGGACACCACCGGGCTGATGGTGGCGGCGAAGAACGACCGGGCGCATCAATCGCTGACCGCGCAATTCGCCGATCACGGCCGCACCGGCGCGATGCGACGCGGCTACAAGGCCTTCGTCTGGGACCTGCCGAACCGGCAGCGCGGCACCGTCGATGCGCCGATCGACCGGCATCCGTTTGCCCGCGAGAAAATGGCGGTGCGTGAGGGCGGCCGCGAGGCCATCACCCATTGGGAAATCGAGGAGAGCTTTGACGGGCGCGACGGCAAGCCGGTTGCCGCCCTGCTCGCCTGCCAATTGGAGACCGGACGCACCCATCAGATCCGGGTGCATCTGGCCCATATCGGGCATCCGCTGCTGGGCGACGGCGTCTATGGCCCGCATTTCAAAACCAAGGCCAGCCACCTCGGTCCCCGGAGCCAGGCCGCCCTGGCCGCCCTCGGACGCCAAGCGCTGCACGCATACCTTCTGGCGCTGGAACACCCCAGAACCGGGGAAATTCTGCATTGGGAATCGCATTTGCCGGAGGATTTGCTTCTCCTGCAGAAAACCCTGCGGGCGACGGAATGACGCAGGCCGTTTGAAATAGCGATGCTATGCCAACAGGTTATGGCAGCCACACGGGGACGTGACGGCGGAAATCCTTCCAAATGCCCATCGATTTAGTGTATGTTGCACCTGCGTTGATTATCCAACGCGGAACATCGCAGGGCGACTGGCTTTAACAAAGCAGCCGCCTGCCTGGCCCGCCGCTATCGGGGGCCTGAACCACTGGAGGGCGCTAAAATGGCCCGTACAGCTACCCTGCCGATTCTCAATGGAGAATCCGGCCTCTCTCGCTACCTCAGCGAAATCCGCAAATTCCCGATGCTGGAACCCCAGCAGGAATACATGTTCGCCAAACGCTTGCGCGAACATGACGATCGCGATGCGGCGCACCACCTTGTCACCAGCCATCTCCGGCTCGTGGCCAAGATTGCCATGGGCTATCGCGGCTACGGATTGCCGATCTCCGAGGTCGTCTCGGAAGGCAATGTCGGCCTGATGCAGGCGGTGAAGCGGTTCGAGCCCGAAAAAGGCTTCCGCCTCGCCACCTACGCCATGTGGTGGATCAAGGCGTCGATTCAAGAGTACATCCTGCGTTCGTGGTCGCTCGTGAAGATGGGCACCACCGCGAACCAGAAGAAGCTGTTCTTCAACCTGCGCAAGGCGAAGAGCAAGATCTCCGCATTGGACGAGGGTGATCTTCATCCCGACCAGGTGAAGCTGATTGCCAAGCGCCTCGGCGTGACGGATCAGGACGTGGTCGACATGAACCGCCGTCTCGGCGGCGATGCATCGCTCAACGCGCCGATCCGCGACGACGGCGAAGCCGGCGAATGGCAGGACTGGCTGGTCGACAACTCGCCCAACCAGGAAGTCATCATGGCCGAGCATGAAGAGTTCGATCACCGCCGCGATGCGCTGAACGGCGCGATCGGCGTGCTCAACCCCCGGGAACGGCGCATCTTCGAGGCGCGTCGCCTGGCGGAAGATCCGATGACGCTGGAAGACCTCGCCGCCGAATTCGGCGTGTCGCGCGAACGCGTGCGGCAGATCGAAGTCCGCGCCTTCGAGAAGGTGCAGTCGGCGGTCAAGGGCACCATCGCCCGGCAGGAAGAAGCCACGCTCCACGCCGCGCATTAGGTTTCGCGGGGTTCGAAACGAGACATCAAAGCCGGCGGCAGCGCCGGCTTTTTTGCTGGGAAAGAGCTTCGAACACCCCAGGTGTCATGCCCCGTACGCCGCGCGATCGCTTCGCAGATCGTATTCTTCACCCTTGAACCTCCTCCCGTTCCCGCTCGACCAAGGTGGGTCCGCGCGAGACCGGCCATGCCCATCACCCTGCAATCGACCGTCGGCGGCTTTACGCCCGAGTTCATCCGCAAGCTGCCGCTGCTCGAGCAGGCGATGGTCGCGCATGGGCTGGAGCCGGCGCAGTTCGTGATCTCAAAGGACCGCGCGACAACGCCCGCGGTGCCGATGCTCGGGCCGTTCTTCTACGACTACACCGTGTTCATCGACGACCGGAATTTCACCGTCACCGAACCGAACGACATGACCTTCCTGGACTATTTTTACCGGCGCTGCATCGCGGCGGATGAGTCGGCGCCGACGCATGGCCGCAAGCGGCGGGCCGGATTGTTCAGCCGCCTTTTCCGCTGGATGGGGCAGCCGATCTAAAGCGCGGAGCGCCTACTCTCCCTACTGCCTCGCCAGGGTCGCCAGCGCGCAGCCTTCGCAGTAGCGGGCGTCCTTGTAGTCGATCCAGTTATGCGCATAGACCCGCTCGAGCGGGATGCCGTAACGCGCGCGCAGCACCTTCACCAGAATCCGCCACGCCGCGATCTGCGCTTCGGTCGCGCCGCGCGTCACGTCGGGATAATTGCCGGCGAACTCCACCCCGATCGAGTTGGTCCGGATCACCTGGTGAAAGGTCGGGCCGTTGTCGATGTATTTGTTGTCGTTGCGGTCGGCGCCGTCGGTATGGGTCGGAATCAGGTTCTCCGGCACCGCCCAGTACACCGTGCCGTCGGTTTCGACCCAGACGGTGACGCCGCGCCGCGTCGGATTTTTCGCCTGCAGCTGCGCGCCGCCGCGCGCCGAACCCGCCGGCCCCTCGGTCTGGTGCACGATGATGTTCTGCCAGGGATTGGCTTTCGACACCTCGCCCCATGGCGCCAGCCAAACCATCTTGAGGCCGGGTATCTCCGGCGTGCCCGACGCATGCGCGATGGTCGCCAGATCCGGCGTTTGCGCGGATGCCGGAGAAAATATCGCGACGACGCAGAGCGCCGTCACCGCCAGGCGAACGTTCATGGTCAGGATCCGGTGAGCGCTCTGGATAGCACGCTCACGCCTGCTTGCGCAGGGCCTGCTCCCGGACGGCCTGGCCCAGCATCGCTTCATCTCCGGGCGCCAGCGGCGGCGCGTGGTCGAACACCACGTGGCAGTTCTTGCCGTCGTTCTTGGCGGCGTAAAGCGCCTGGTCGGCGGCGGCGATCAAACGATCCGGAAACGCGCCGATCTCCGGGGTCCATTGCGCGACGCCGATCGAGACCTCGACCGGGACATCGGCGCCGACACATTG
>NZ_SSMW01000031.1 GCF_004799405.1 Bradyrhizobium sp. | reverse complement strand
GCCGGGTGATTTCCGGTGTGACCGTGGTGACTTTGCTGGCATGGCTTGTTTTTCTGCCCTGCCAGGCTGCGGGCGCATTGGGCGCCCGGCATTCCCTGCGCCCTCTCTTTCGAGAGGGCTTGAGGATTTCTGGCAAAAACTTCGCGCATGCATGCGGCGAGATCGTGAAACTGTGGTTGTTTGAAATTACGAAGAGCGACGCAAAGTACTCGGTGCCACCTCTCCCCCTGTGGGAGAGGTCGGATCGCATCGACAGATGCGATCCGGGTGAGGGGTACGGACTATCGATAGACCTGAACCCCTCACCCCAACCCTCTCCCACAAGGGGAGAGGGAGCGCACCGTTATCGTTGAAGTATTGTGCGACGTCCCCACGTAAGCAGGACGGCATTCGGAGATGCGACTTCGGAGGCTTCCCGCCTACACGCTTCCGACCGTCTTCAGCCGCGCCCGCGGATGGATTTCGGCCTGCGACAGCACGGTGGTTTGCGACCGGAATCGCTCCACCAGCGAGCGCACGAAGGGACGGATCGCCGCCGAAGTCACCAGCACCGGTGCTTCGCCTTCGCGCGCGGCCTGTTCGAAGCGGTCGCGCACCACGGCCATGAACTCGGACAGTTTGGAAGGCTGCATCGCGAGGCTGCGTTCCTCGCCGGTGCCGATCAGCGACTCGGCAAAGGCCTGCTCCCATTTGGCCGACAATGCGATCAGCGGCAGGTAGCCATTATGGGAGGTGTTCTGCGCGCAGATCTGGCGGGCGAGGCGGGCGCGAACATGTTCGACCATCGTCGCCGGGTTGCGCGAAAACGCCAGCGCGTCGGCGACGCCTTCGAGAATGGTGGAGAGATCGCGGATCGAGATCCGCTCGGCGAGCAGCAGTTGCAGCACGCGCTGAATGCCGGAGATCGTGACCAGGCTCGGCACGATGTCCTTGATCAGTTCGCCCTGCTCCTTGGGCAGGTCCTTCAGCAGTTTCTGCACCTCGCCATAGGACAACAGGTCCGACATGTTGTTCTTGAGCAGTTCGGTCAGGTGCGTCGACAGCACGGTCGCGGCATCGACCACGGTGTAGCCCTTCAGGGAGGCTTCTTCCTTCAGCGAGGCATCGACCCAGGTCGCCGGCAGCCCGAAGGTCGGTTCGGTAGTGTGAATGCCCGGTACCGCGACCTGGTTTCCGGCGGGGTCCATCACCATGAACTGGTTCGGCCAGATCCGGCCCGTGCCGGCGTCCACTTCCTTGATCTTGATGACGTAGGTGTTGGCTTCCAGCTGCACGTTGTCGAGAATGCGCACCGCCGGCATCACGAAGCCCATCTCGATGGCGAGCGAACGGCGCAGCGCCTTGATCTGTTCGGTCAGCCGGTCGGTACCGTCGGGGCCGTTCACCAGCGGAAGCAGCGCATAGCCGAGTTCGATCTTGAGGTCGTCGATCTTCAGCGCCGTCGCAATCGGCTCTTCCGCCGCCGCACTGGCCGCCGCGGCCGCGGCGGGCGCGGCCTTGGCGACAGCTTCCGCCGCCGCGACGGCGCGGTTGCGCTTGCGCGCCGAGAAGGCGAGAGCCGCCGCGCCTCCGCCCAACGCCAGGAACGGCAGCATCGGAATGCCCGGCAGCATTGCCAGCACCAGCATCACGCCGGCCGACATCCCAAGCGCCTGCGGATAGCCGGAAAGCTGCTTCATCAGCGCCTTGTCGGCGGCGCCGCTGACGCCGGCCTTGGAGACCAGGAGGCCGGCGGCGGTGGAGACGATCAGCGCCGGCACCTGGGTGACGAGGCCGTCGCCGACGGTGAGCAGCGTATAGGTGCGCGCGGCTTCGCCGAAACTCAGGCTTTGCTGGGCGACGCCGATGATGATTCCGCCGATGATGTTGATGAAGACGACCAGCAGGCCCGCAACCGCGTCGCCACGCACGAATTTCGAGGCGCCGTCCATCGCGCCGAAGAAGCCGCTTTCGTCTTCCAGCGCCTTGCGGCGTTCCTTGGCGGCCTTCTCGTCGATCAGCCCGGCGGAAAGATCGGCGTCGATCGCCATCTGCTTGCCCGGCATGGCGTCGAGGTGGAAACGGGCGGCGACTTCGGCGATGCGGCCCGAGCCTTTGGTGATGACGACGAAGTTCACGATCACCAGGATCGCGAACACGATAATTCCGATCACGAAATTGCCGCCCATCACGAAATTGCCGAAGGCCTCGATGACGTGGCCGGCGGCGTCGGTGCCCTCGTGCCCGCGCGACAGGATCAGCCGCGTCGAGGCCAGATTCAGCGAAAGCCGCAGCATGGTGGAAATCAAAAGGATGGTCGGAAACGACGAGAATTCCAGCGGCGCCTGGATGAACAGCGAGGTCATCAGGATCAGGATCGACAGCGTGATCGAGATCGCGAGAAAAAGATCGAGCACGATCGAGGGCAGCGGCAGGATCAGCACCACCAGGATGGTGAGGATGCCGAAGGCGAGCGCGAGATCGCCGCGCCTTAAGATGGTGCCGATTTCGCCGAAGCTTGGAAATCCGGCTCCCGGCGTTCCCGCGCCCTGACCTGCCGTGACGTCGACCATGGTTGCTGCTTCCCCCCGCGTATGCCGGTCGCGGGCGCCAAACGTCTGCGCGGCGGCCAAAAGACCGCCGTTTCGAAGATGAGGCACCGCACTGGCGTCCACGGGTAGTCCCCCGTCCTACGCGATCGACGACACTCGACTTCACTGGGCAATTTTTGCCCAGTTTATGGTTAGGAAAGCGTTAACGGTCATTCCCGGGGGCGCGGAAAGGCCGGAACCTTGTTGCACTGCATCTGCATGCCCAATATTGCGCCATTGTGGGTTGACCCCGGGCCTGCGCGCGACGAAGTTGCGGCCGTGCACGCCCTCTCCGATTCATCGAAAGATTCGCCACTTTTCATCCCAGACTCACGTCAGGCATGGGTGAGGCTGGCGCTCGCGCTGGTGCTGGGCTCGCTCGGCAGCGTCGGGATGTGGTCGGTGGTGGTGGTGCTGCCGGTGGTGCAGTCGGAATTCGGGGCGACCCGCGGCGCGGTGTCGCTGGCCTTCACGCTCACCATGCTCGGCTTCGGCCTTGGCGGCGTCGTCGCCGGCAAGATCACCGACCGCTTCGGCATCGTGGCGGCGATCGCGCTCAGCATTGTCTTTCTCGGCTCGGCCTATGTTGCCGCGGGATTGTCGACCACGCTGTGGCAGTTCATCCTGGTGCACTTCCTGATCGGGCTCGGCACCTCGGCGACCTTCGGGCCGCTGATGGCGGAGGCCTCGCACTGGTTCGAGCGCTATCGCGGGCTGGCGGTGACGATCGTCGCCAGCGGCAACTATGTCGGCGGCACGATCTGGTCGCCGCTGGTCGGTTGGGGAACCCAGCTCGCCGGCTGGCGCACCACCTTCATCGCGATCGGCCTGTTCTGCGCGGTGGCGATGACGATCGTGCTGGTGCTGCTGCGCGCCCAGATCGGTGGCGCATCGCGGCGCACCCACGAGAACGCGCCGCCGCCGTGCGTCGATCTCAACCTCTCCACCAACACGCTGACGGTGTTGCTCAGTATCGCCAGCATTTCCTGCTGCGTGGCGATGGCGATGCCGCAGGTTCACATCGTCGCCTATTGCGGCGATCTCGGCTACGGCGTGGCGCGCGGCGCCGAGATGCTGTCGCTGATGATGGCATTCGGTATCGTCAGCCGGATCGGCTCGGGATTTCTCGCCGACAAGATCGGCGGCATCCGCACCCTGCTGATCGGCTCGGTAGCGCAGGGCTTTGCGCTGTTGTTCTACCTGTTTTTCACCAGCCTGCCTTCGCTGTACGTCATCTCCGCGATGTTCGGCCTGTTCCAGGGCGGCATCGTGCCGAGTTACGCCATCATCGTCCGTGAATCGATGCCGGCGCGGGAAGCCGCGACCCGGGTCGGCATGGTGATTTTCGCTTCGGTGTTCGGCATGTCGTTCGGCGGCTGGGTGTCCGGCGTGATCTTCGACGCCACCGGATCCTATGGGGCTGCGTTCCTCAACGGCCTGGCGTGGAATGCGCTCAACATCGCCATCATGGTGGGACTGCTGCTGCGGGCAAGGCAGCGGCTGGCAACGGCGTGAATTCGGTCAAACGGCCTGACCGGTCTTGATCAGCACGCAGCCGGTAATCTTCACGCTGCCGTCGGGCTCGAGCTCCAGCGTGTACAGCGCCTCCCACGGCACGCCCTCGGCGTCGATGATGTGGACGTGCTGGGCGATGGTACCGTCCGCAACCCGCGCCTCGCCGAATTCAAAGCTTTTGTGCCGGTAGACCGGGGCGTAGCTCCGCTGCACCATGCCGAGGAAGATATCGGCCTGCGGAAATATCTCGTGTATCGCGGGCGCCGCGTAGGAATAAGCCGCCGCGGCGTCGTCACGGCCGAGCGCTTCAACCTGGGAGCGGATGATGGCTTGTGCTGCGGCGATATCGTCGGCGGCGCCGGCGGGCGAAGCGAGGGCGGTCAGGAGTGTGAGGAGCAGGACAAGCGCGCGCATGAAAGGTCTCCCGGTATCACTGCTCCCGTTACGGCTCACCTTGCGAAATGGTTTCGGCGGAAATCCAAACGCCTCTAGCAGGTCTTCATTGGTTTCCATGCCACGTTGAACGCTGAAACGCCGGTCACGCTTTCGAACACCCTTCGCCAGGGCGTCACCGGACTGGTCATCACAACGTCGGTGGCGTTACCTTCAATCGTGATCACTTCCTCCACCGGGGTTGTTTCGGGACGCGGCAGCGGAAACACCACGCTTTGCGGCTTGGCGGTGAGGGTAATCGGCGGGGAAAGGTAACTGCCTTCGCGCAGCCGGACCGTGCCGCTGCCCACCGTCGTCGCAAGAAGTATTTCGCGCGGCAGCATCCGGCATTGCTTTGTGCCGTCAGCCGCCTGATCCTTTACCGCAACCGGCGAAGTACCGCTCGTCATGACCACGGCGGTAATGGCGCAAGCCAGCACGGCGGCGCCGATCCCGGCTACGACCATCGAACGTTTGGGAGCCTGTTCAGCCTGACCCTGTGAAGCGCCTTGCTGTTGCATGATGATCCCCCGATGAGGCCGGCGGACCGATTATGGATTCGGCTTGCGCCATCTGACAAGGCGTAATCGCCCTTGAGGCCTTGGGCGCAACCTGAATTTCCACCATACTGTGCCCCTTGTCACAGGACGATGACCGACTTTTTTGGCGGGTTTTTCGCTGATTATCTTTGCTCCTCAATGCCGCTTGGGTAAGCTGTCCGGCAGACACGGCTATTAGGCAGGCATACTGGCGATGTCCGATTCAGCACAGACACCGATGGCAAAAAAACCGCCGCCGGCGGCGGCGAGCAAGTCCTCAACTTCGGCAGTGAGAAGCACCTCCAGAGGGCGCCCGGCGGTCGTCGCCGCGATCGGCGGCCTGCTGATCGCCGCCGCCGTCGGGCTGGTGCTGATGAAATCCGATATCAGCTTCACGCTGGGAGGTTCGGGAAGTTCGGCGCAGCCGAGCGTTTCATTTGTCGCCAAGAGCGACATCAGCCAGGCGGCAGCCACCCTGACGCCCGCGGCTGCGGGAGCGCTGGTCGACGACGCCGAGCGCTGCAAGATTCCACTGGTCTCGATGACGATTTCCAAGGGGACAGCCCCCGTCGGCGCCATCATTCGAATTCGGGCGGGCAGCTACGTCTCGCCCTATTTCACGGTCACTGAGGGTATGCAGCGGATCGCGATGCCTTATCCGGCGCCGTACGGCTCCGGCGCCGGCACGTATATCGTCGAAGGCAATGCCAACGGCGCGATCCTCGGCCTGACACCGACAAAGAGTCTGCTGGAGCTTCCCGGCACTCAAAACATACCCGTCGTATGGCGACCCGTTAGCCCCTGCTAGAAGAGACGCCATCGCGATGAAAAATCTCTTCAAGGACCAGCAGATCGTCGCGATCATTATCGGCGGGGTCGCGGCCGCCGTCATCACCGCGTGGATTTTCAACCCGCAATCGGGTCCGGCAGGATGGATCAAAGGGCTGTCGCCCGCGACCCAATCGATCCTGAGCGGCGTGGTGATCGCTGGCGTGCTCGTCAGCGTCGGATTGCTGGTGACGGTCGTGGCTTCCAGTTTCGCCCGAACCGGCGCGCTGCAGCCGGTTTCGACCGGAGGCATGTCCGACGCCGCGAAGATGCTGCTGGCTCCCGAACGGGAGATTCCGGATCAGCCTCCCAACAAGGCCATCGAGAGTCTTGAAGCGATGGTCGGGCTGGTGCCGGTCAAGCGCGAGGTCAACGGTCTGATCGCCCGGCTGCAGGTGGAGCAAAAGCGGCGCGCGCAGGGTCTGCCGACCGCGCCGCTCAGTCTGCATATGGTCTTCACGGGCCCCCCCGGCGTCGGCAAGACCGAGGTCGCCCGTGCGCTCGGAGATATCTATCGTTCGCTGCGGGCGTTGCGGGTCGGACATCTGGTCGAGGTTCAGCGCTCCGACGTCGTCGCCGGCTTCATCGGCCAAACCGCGCCCAAAATGCTGGAGAAGTGCAAAGAGGCGCTGGATGGCATTCTCTTCATCGACGAAGCCTATACCCTGGCCGGCACGCCAGGATCGGGCGGAGATTTCGGCAGGGAAGCCATCGACGCGCTGCTGAAATTCATGGAAGACAATCGCGACCGCATCATGGTGATCGTCGCGGGCTATCCCAACGAAATGCGCCGCTTCATCGACACCAATCCCGGGCTTGCAGGACGTTTTACCAAAACCATCGATTTCCCCCCCTACAGCGCGAACAATCTATGTGAAATCCTCCGCCGAATGGCGGAGCGCCAGCATTTCACTTTGCCCGAAGGTTTTCAGGCCAGGATCAAATCGTGGATCACGGAGAGATCGCGCGCCGAAGATTGGGCCAATGCGCGCGAGATGCGCACGTTACTGGAAAAGGCGCGCGAGGCGCAGGCCACACGCATTTCGGCGGACCCATCCGCCGACCTTTCCCGGCTCGAGATCGTCGATCTGATGAAGGCAACAGGGCGTGGTTGAGCAGCGATGATGATCACGGGGCTCACGATCCTATGCATTCTTGCCGCGGGGCTGTGCATGACCTTTGTCGCGATGCGGCTGGTCGATCAGCACGGCCAGCAAGCGCAAAATTCACCCGACATGGTCCGTCCCATCGTCATTGTCGACGCCGATGAGCAGCCCGAAACCTCTCCAATGGAACTCGCGCTGGCCAAGCTCGATGCCATGGTTGGTCTTGCACCTGTCAAGGGGGAAGTGCGAGGGCTGATCGCGCGCATGCAGGTCGAGCAGAAGCGCCGCGACCAGGGCCTCGACGTCTCCGCGCTGAGCCAGCACATGGTGTTCACCGGCCCGCCCGGTGTAGGCAAAACCGAAGTCGCGCGGCTGGTCGGAGAAATCTTTCGCGGGCTGAAGGTGCTTCGCAAGGGCCACGTCGTGGAGACCGACCGCGCCGGGCTGGTCGCCGGTTATGTCGGACAGACCGGCATGAAAACGCTCGACCGATGCCGCGAGGCGCTCGATGGCATTCTGTTTATTGACGAGGCCTACAGTCTCGCCGCCTCGCCTGGCGACGGTCCCGATTACGGCAAGGAAGCGATCGATACCCTACTCAAATTCATGGAAGACAATCGCGACCGCATCATCGTGATCGTGGCGGGCTATCGCAATGAAATGCGCCGCTTCATCGACAGCAATCCGGGCCTGGCGAGCCGCTTCAGCAAGACCGTCGACTTTCCGTCCTACGACCCGAACGAGTTGTGCGAGATCTTCAGGCGCATGTCCGCGCGGCAGCAGTTCAACCTGCCCGCCGGCTTCGAGGGCAGGCTGCGGCCGTGGATCGACAGCCGGTCGAAGTCGGGAGACTGGGCCAATGCGCGCGAGATGCGCACACTGCTGGAGAAGGCGCGTGAAGCCCAGGCGATGCGCGTGGCCAGCGACCCGGCAGCCGATATTTCATTGGTTACGATCGAGGACATCGTTGTCGCGACCGGCCAGAAGGGCGAAGACAACGAAGCCGCGATTGCCGCCGCGCTGGCGAAGCTTGATGCGATGGTTGGCCTCACCCCCGTCAAAACGGAAATGAAGGGGCTTGTCGCGCGCATGCAGATCGAGCAGAAGCGCCGCGATCAGGGACTCCCCGTTGCGGCGCTGAGCCAGCACATGATCTTCAGCGGACCGCCCGGCGCGGGCAAGACCGAAGTCGCGCGCCTGATGGGTGAGATCTTCGAGGCGTTGAGGGTGCTGCGCAAGGGACACCTTGTGGAGACCGACCGCGCCGGCCTGGTTGCCGGCTATGTCGGGCAAACCGCGATAAAGACGCTCGACAAATGCCGCGAGGCGCTCGACGGCATCCTGTTCATCGACGAGGCCTACACGCTGGGTACCCCGGCCGGCATCACCATAGCTCATGACTTCGGCAAGGAAGCGATCGAAACGCTGCTCAAATTCATGGAGGACAACCGCGAGCGCATCGTCGTGATCGTCGCCGGCTATCGCAATGAAATGCGCCGCTTCATCGACAGCAATCCGGGTCTGGCGAGCCGTTTTAGCAAGACCATCGACTTTCCCTCCTACGATCCGAACGATCTGTGCGAAATCTTCAAACGCATGGCCGCCCGGCAGAAGTTTGACCTGCCCGCGGGTTTCGAAGCCAAGCTCAAGCCGTGGATCGACGGCCGTTCGAAGTCGGAAGACTGGGCCAATGCGCGCGAGATGCGTACACTGCTGGAGAAGTCGCGCGAAGCCCAGGCGCTGCGGGTGGCCAGCGACCCGTCGGCCGATATTTCACTGGTGACGATCGAGGACATCGTTGTCGCGACCGGCCAGCAGGCCGAAGACAACGAGGACGCGATCGCTGCTGCGCTCGAGAAGCTCGACGCCATGGTCGGCCTTACGCCCGTCAAAACGGAAATGAAGGGGTTGGTTGCGCGCATGCAGGTCGAGCAGAAGCGCCGCGATCAGGGACTGCCCGTTGCCGCGCTGAGCCAGCACATGGTTTTCACCGGACCGCCCGGCGTCGGCAAGACCGAGGTCGCGCGCCTGATGGGCGATATTTTCCGGGCGTTGCGGGTGCTGCGCAAGGGACACCTTGTGGAGACCGACCGCGCCGGGCTGGTCGCCGGCTATGTCGGGCAAACCGCGATAAAGACGCTCGACAGGTGTCGTGAGGCGCTCGACGGCATTCTGTTCATCGACGAGGCCTACACGCTGGGTACACCGCCGGGCGTCACCCTGGGTTATGACTTCGGCAAGGAAGCGATCGAAACGATATTGAAATTCATGGAGGACAATCGCGAGCGCATCGTCGTGATCGTCGCCGGCTATCCCAACGAAATGCGCCGGTTTATCGACAGCAATCCGGGCCTGGCGAGCCGTTTCAGTAAGACCATCGACTTTCCCTCTTACGACACGAACGAGTTGTGCGAGATTCTCAAACGCATGGCCGCCCGGCAGAAATTCGACTTGCCCGCCGGCTTCGAGGCCAAGCTCAAGCCGTGGATTGAAGGCCGTGCCAAGTCGGAAGACTGGGCCAATGCGCGGGAGATGCGCACGCTGCTGGAGAAGGCGCGCGAAGCCCAGGCGATGCGAGTGGCCAACGACGCGTCGGCCGACATCTCGCTGGTCACGATCCAGGACATCGTTCTGGCGACCGGCCAGAAGCCTGAGGAAAATGAAATCCCGGTTGCCGCAGCACTTGCCAAACTGGATGCCATGGTCGGCCTGACCCCGGTGAAGACGGAGGTCAAGCGGCTCGCGGCCCGGATGGACGTCGAGCAGAAACGCCGCGATAAGGGCCTTCCCGTCGCCGCGCTGAGCCAGCACATGGTCTTCACCGGACCGCCCGGCGTCGGCAAGACCGAAGTCGCGCGCGTGATCGGCGATGTTTTCCGGGCGCTGAAAGTGCTGCGCAAGGGACACATCGTCGAAACCGACCGCTCCGGCCTCGTCGCGGGCTATGTCGGGCAAACCGCGACGAAGACGCTCGACAAATGCCGCGAAGCGCTCGACGGCATTCTGTTCATCGACGAGGCCTATACGCTGGCGGCGAGTAGAGGCGGCGGCGACGTGCATGATTTCGGCAAGGAAGCGATCGATACGCTGCTGAAGTTCATGGAAGACAACCGCGAGCGCATCGTCGTGATCGTCGCGGGCTACCGCAACGAGATGCGTCGGTTTATCGAGAGTAATCCGGGCCTGAGCAGCCGCTTCACCAAGACGGTCGATTTTCCCGCTTACGGCGCCGGCGATCTCTGCGAAATCCTCAGGCGCATGGCGGCGCGCCAGCAGTTCTCGCTGCCGGACGATTTCGCCGCCGCCCTGACGCCATGGATTGAAGAGCACGTCAAGGCGCCCGATTGGGGCAATGCGCGATCGATCCGCACGCTGCTGGAAAAAGCCCGAGAGGCCCAGGCGATCCGGATCTCGACCGACCCCAATGCGGACCTGTCGCTGATTGCGACCGAGGATATTCTCGAGGCGACGGTCAGTTGACGATGGACCGGACCGCACCGGAGGCCGCAGCATGATGCCCGTCAATTCGCCGTGGCTCGCCGCCCATGGCAAGCTCTGGTACGACGACAAGCGGTATCGCTTCGCCTGGATCGCGTGGCCGCAGGCGCTGGCCATCCTGGCGTTGCTGTGGTTCTGGGCGATGCCGCCAAGCGCCAAGCACGCGCAATGGGGCAAGCCGATGGATAGCGATGCGCGCAGCACCCAGCTGACCGAACTGCGCGACGCGGCGAAATCCAGCCAGTCGGCGATGGATTCGCTGGAACGGGACGCGATTGGCGGCGAGGCCCTTGCCCAGTTTTTTTTCGGAACCTTGTTCGACCCCGATCTCAAGCTGAGCACGATCGTCCAGCCCGATATTGCCAAGGCCGTGGGCTGGTACGCCAGGGGAGCCAGTCAGGGCGAAGATTCCTCGCTGCGCAATATTGCCCTGATTTACTACTACGGCACCTGGGTTCGCCGGGATTATACCAGGGCTTGCTACTACGCCGGCAAACTCGGCAAGGGTTCTTTGCAAGGTCTGGGCAACGCACTGGTCGTAAAGGGAGATTGTTACGCCCGCGGCCTTGGCGATACCAAGGTCGACCTGGTGCAGGCCGCCAACGCCTACGAAGGTGCTTATTCCGACGGCAATGCGCGCGGCGGCGCGGCGCTCGGCTACTTCTATGAAAACGGGGTTGGCGGCCGGGCCAAAAGCGGCGAGACCGCGCTGAAATATTATCGCGAAGCGGCCGACAAGGGCGACTCGCTCGGGCTCCACAACCTCGGTGCCGCCTACAATTCCGGCCTGTTCGGCCTGCAGCGCGATGGCGGCGAGGCGGCCCGGTTGATCGTGAGCGCACTGGAAACCAAATACGAGGTCACCGTGCAGTCCCTGACCACGCATCCGGAGATCTGGAGCGGAGACTTCTGGCAGAATTTGCAGCGCCGGCTGGCAGAGAAGGGGCTTTATAACGGCCCGATCGACGGGCGCGCCAATTCCGCCACGCTCGATGCGGTGAAACGGCTCGGCCGGAACTGAAGCGGAGTTGGTTGCCGGGTTCCTCCGCCGATTGCCCGAAAATCGTCCGCGCCGCCGCCGCCGGCTCTTGTCCGCCAGCGAATTTCTTGGGACATTCGCCGGCAGGATGCGGGCACCAGATCGGAAACTGGCGGGGATGCGAGCCGTTCGACCCATTGCGATATCCGCGGCGGTGGTGATCGCGACTTTTCTGATCGCGACCGTACCGCCGCGATGCTCTGCCGCCGAAGCCTCGCCTGACAGCCAGCGGCGTTTTGACGTTGCGCAGACCTCGCTGGGGGGGCCCGCCGACACGCCGGCGGCCCAGCCCGCCCCGCCCGCGCCACGCGCGCCTGCGCCATCATCGCCGCGGATGGACTACATTCCGCCGATCTACGACAAGCAACCCGAGCAGCGCCAGCCGGAGCCATCGGGGGATGTGCCCTGGGGAGCGCTTGCCTTTACCGCCGATGGTTCCTGGTCGTCGGACTGGAAGATGGCTTCGCAGGCCGAAGCCGAGGCCGACGTCGCCAAAAGATGCTCGGCGATGGGACACGGCCGCTGCGAGGTCATAAACTTTTCCGGACAGCAATGCGCGGCGTTGGCCACCTTCATCGGAAACTATTCGCGGCGGCGCTGGGAGTTGTCGTACACCGCCGGCGGCAACACCTATCCGGAAGCCCAGAACGCCGCGATGGCGCGTTGCAACGCCGACGAAAGAACCCGCGGCAATTGCCAGTTCCGCACCGCCGTCTGCGCCGACGGACGATAGGTCCCGCCCGAATCCGGCATGGGGGCAGAAGGCGCGCAAGTCTGCTGTTGGATGCGAAGCCGACAAAGTCTCGTTGAGCGCGATGCTGGGCGATCTCGGCTCGCTATAACCTTTATTTCAAAGACAAGACGACCGGACCCGCAACCGGATCGGTGACGCCGAGACCGCCGCCCAGTTCTGCGAGCGCATCGCGAAAAGAATTGAGAGTGGAGATCATAACTGGCCGCGCCTTGATGCACGCGTCCATGTCTTGCCACTCGGCGATAATGCAGTAGGAACGGTCACCGGTCTTGATAATGTTGGCGTGCAATAAACCCTGCCAAGTTGCTCCAATTGTCTTGTGTGCGTCCAAAAACTCCTGATCGCGCCCCGGCTTCACTCGAAAACGCACTGCATTGAAAGCGGTCACGGTCTTCTCCCATAGCACCCTGACATTCCCGAAGACGACTCGCGTTTACGTGTTCGCGCGAGTTGAAGCGTACGCGTTCGCTACCCACCTTGCGATCACGAACCAATCAGACTGTACCGACCTCAGTCTTGATCATCTTTGCCAACTCATGGCGCAATTCGGGGTTATCTTGATGGCCATGCACCGTGATAGCATGTTGCACCGCCGCTTCCAAAAGCTCCTTTTTGCTATCGGCTGAAATGGCGACCGTGCAGTTCATCTCACTTGGATAATCTCGGCAATCCACAAACATTCTACCCATGTCAGCCTCCCTCGTTACCGAGCATACCATTCACTTCCACGTTCGTCGTGGAATTTATGTGGGGAAAATAACCGGTAAAGCTGCTCGCAGTTCGATTGGACGCGGCGGCGGGCCGGTCGATGCCCAAACGCGCAAGCCATTGATTTTGTTGTGGTGGGAACCAGCCGCTGTTTTCGCCGATCTGTCTTTTGCGGCAATGCCGACGCTCAATGACCGACCAGCCTATCAGCATTCGATTCGACAAAAAACTCCGACGCCGCAGCCGTTAGATGGACTTCGTCAAAGGCAACGGATGTTTTCCGTCCCGGCACGGCGAGCAGGCAGCCGTCGTCGTTACAGAAAGTCGAAAGCGCCGAGATGAAAATCGCGGACGTTCCGTTAATGGCCCGTTGAACCGCAAGGTTCCAATCCAGTTCCGACTTGAAAGACTCAGGAAAAGCCCTGTCCTTTGCCGGCAATTTCCCGCCCGCGATGGATGCTCTATAATACCAGATCCTGATGCGGGGTACCGCGGCTTGCCATACGGGAAATTGCCCAATCACCACGATCCGCTTGACACCCATCGCAGCAAGCTGAATCACCGTCTCACGTATCATCGCTTCACTGACTTGGCCCCAATTTTCTCGACCGTCATATAGACTCCATCTCGCGGCCATGATGACCGTTTCGGGATTCAACCCCTCGATCTTGCGCGCGACGGAGTCGTTGAAGGGGCGGCAATTCTTTCGCGCTTCGCTCGCAAAGGAAAAGATCGGCGGGCATCCAGACGCTGCGAGCGCTGCGACGGTAAAGTTGCCGAGTTTCGATTCCAGACCTCTCATCCCTGGATAGAGGCGCGCGGCCAGCGAGTCGCCCCAAAGGACAACTTTCCGCGCGACCGCGGAATTACCTTCGTCGCATTCCTTGCTTAACAGGTCCGTTTGTTCAGCCGACAGCAAGCATTGGCCCGGCCGGAATGAAGCAGCCGATCCGTCTCCAAGGTCCTGGCTCAGTTCACGGACGTCCTCCGGAATTCTGTTTGGGAACCCATCCTGGACATAGATCAATAAGCCGAGGCATCCTGTCGTTACCAACGCAAGCGAAACGGCGATCGACTTCCGGGCCGCCGGTGCTCCAAAACGGATCGGCTTTTCAATCAGCCGGTAGGTGAGGTCCGCCAAAATGAACGCCGCCGCGATGCCGCCCAATCTCATCAGGTCGGTTGGCTCCTTGATGCGAACCACACGTTCGAACACCAGGATCGGCCAATGCCACAAGTAGAGTGGGTAGCTGATCAAGCCGACATAGACCATCGCGCGACGGCCAAGGATCAAGCGACCGATCAACGTCGCCTGACCCGCCCAGATCAGCAGTGCGGCGCCTACCGTCGGCAACAGCGCCCACCAACCTGGAAACAACCGGTTCCGGTTGATAAGAAGCAATGCGGCAAGCAGCAAAGCCATTCCCAGCCATGCCGCTGTCTCATGCATCGCGTCGGCATGGCGCCGATGGAAACTTGTCAGCTTGATCAGGCGGCTTTGTATCAGGTTCGTGAATTCAAGTTTGGACAGGGTTGCGAATGAAAGACCGCAGCCCAGCATGAGTTCCCAAAATCGTCCAACAGGAAGATAAAAAGCGTAAACCAGGTTCGTTCGAACGAGAGCGATATTGGCGATAAACGAAACCGCGAACACAATGCCGGTCACTGCCAGGACAACGCCATATCGCCAGGATAGCGCGACGAGCAACGGCCAGATCAGATAGTATTGTTCCTCAATGCTGAGCGACCACAGGTGAAGCAGGGGCGTCAACTCGGCAACCGGGCCAAAATAACCGGCATCCAGCACGAAGGCGAAGTTGGCAACAAAGCCCGCAGCGGCACCGACGTTCCTGCCCAGCAGCCGAAACTCGTCCTGGAGGAGGACAAACCAACCCGCAATCATGCACGCGGTAAGCACAACGATAAGCGCGGGAAAGATGCGCCGGATGCGTCGCGCATAGAAATCAATGAAGCTGAACCTTCCGGCCTGAAGGTTTTGGCAGATGATGTTCGTGATCAGGAATCCGGAGATGACAAAAAAAATGTCGACGCCGATGAAACCGCCCGGAAATGCATGAGGAAAGTTATGGAAAGCAATGACGGATATCACCGCGATCGCGCGCAGACCGTCAATATCGGTTCGATAATCCGACCGCACTAAAATTCCTCAAACGACTGATGCGTGGTGGGCCTGCCTGGACTCGAACCAGGAACCAGACCGTTATGAGCGGCCGGCTCTAACCATTGAGCTACAGGCCCCGCCGAGGTGCCGCTGTGGGCGGCCAAGCAACGGTGCCGACACCCCTTACAATGTGGCTGGCGATCCGGCAATGCCGTGGCTCCATTGTGGTGTCATGCCCGCCACCGGGTCTCGCCTTGAGCGAGTCCGATGACAGCCCCGCGTTTTCCGTCAATCCACCGAAACGCCTGCGAACTCGACCACCTTGCGCCATTTTTCGGTCTCGTCGGCAACGAGCTGGCCGAACTCGGCCGGGGTCATCGGCTTCGGGATGCCGCCGATGTCGGAAAGCCGCGCCACCAGTTTTGGATCTTTCAGCGCCTCGCCCACCGCCTTGTTGAGGATATCGACGATCTGCGGCGGGGTGCCCTTCGGCGCCGAGATGCCATAGAACCCGACCGACTCGAATCCCGGCACCGTCTCGGCAATGGCGGGAATATCGGGCACGCCGATCCAGCGCTGCGGCGAGGTGACGCCGAGCGCGCGCACGGTGCCCGAGCGCGACTGCTCCAGCGCCGACGGCAGATTGTCGAAGATCAACTGCACCTTGTTGGAAATGATGTCGGGAAACGCGATCGCCGATCCGCGATAGGGCACGTGGACCATGTCGCATTTGGTCATCGCCTTGAACAGTTCCGCCGACATGTGCACCGAAGTGCCATAGCCCGACGAGGCATAGGAGATCTTGCCCGGATTGGCCTTGCAGTAGTCGATCAACTCCTGGACCGTCTTGACCGGCATGGCGTTCGACACCACCAGCATGTTGGTCAGTTGCATGATGCTCGCGACCGGCACGGTGTCGCGAATGAAATCGTAGGACAAATGCTTGTAGAGCGAGGTCGAGATCGCGTTGTTGGGCGCGACGAACAACAGCGTATAGCCGTCCGGCGGTGAGTTGACCGCCGCGGCTGCTGCGATGTTGCCGCCGGAGCCGGCGCGGTTCTCCACCACGAATTGCTGGCCGAAATGCTCCGACAACCACTGGCTCATGATCCGCGCCACGATATCGACCGGGCCGCCGGCGGCGAACCCGATCAGCCAGTGCACCGGGCGGTTCGGATAGTCGGCGGCGGAGGATGGCGTGATGCCGGCCGCCAGACTGGCAAGGCAGACCAGGCTCAGAAAAAAAATGGTGCGTAAAAATGCGATCATGGGTTTCTGCTGCTTTCTATTCCACCGAAACGCCGGCGAACGCCACCACCTTGCGCCATTTTTCGGTCTCGTCTGCAATCAGCTTGCCGTATCCGGCGGGCGTCATCGGCTTCGGGACGCCGCCGATGGCGGCAAACCGTGCGATCAGCTTTGGATCCTTCAGCGCTTCATTCACCGCTTTATTGAGAATGTCGATGATTTCCGGCGGCGTGCCCTTGGGCGCAGACATGCCGTAAAACACGGCTGCCTCATATCCCGGCACCGTCTCGGCGATGGCGGGAACATCGGGCACGCTGGGCCAGCGCTGCGGCGAAGTAACGCCGAGTGCCCGAACGGTGCCGCTGCGCGCCTGTTCCATCGCGGTGGGCAGGTTGTCGAAGATCAGCTGCACTTTATTGGAGATGACGTCGGGAAAGGCGATCGCCGATCCGCGATAGGGCACATGCACCATGTCGCACTTGGTCATCGCCTTGAACAGTTCCGCCGACATGTGCACCGAGGTGCCGTTGCCCGACGAGGCATAGGAGATCTTGCCGGGATTGGCTTTGCAATAATCGATCAGCTCCTGCACGGTTTTGACCGGCATGGCATTCGACACCACCAGCATGTTGGGAACTTGCGTGAAACTCGCAACCGGCATGGTGTCACGGATGAAATCGAACGGCAGTTTCTTGTAAAGCGAGGCGCTGATCGCGTTGTTGGCGCCGCTGAACATCAGCGTATAGCCGTCCGGCGGGGAATTGATCGCGGTCTCGGTCGCGATGTTGCCGCCGGAGCCGGCGCGGTTCTCGACCACGAACTGCTGGCCGAAATGCTCCGACAGCGAATGGGCCATGATCCGCGCCACGATATCGACCGGGCCGCCGGCGGCGAAACCGATCAGCCAGCGCACCGGGCGGTTCGGATAGTCGGCGGCGGAAGATGGTGCGACGCTGCTCACGAGACTGACAAGGCAGACAACGCCAATCCATGCCGCACGCCAAAATCCGGTCATGAGCCGCTCCATTGCAACTGAGGTGTGCGATGCAAACGTTCCTCAGGTGGCGCATGCTTTCACACAAATCGGAATTTGCCTACATTGCCTTTCGGCGGATATTTTGCATTGATCCGTGGCGTCGCGCCGCAACGCAGATGGGACAACCAATGAACATCGGAAGCATGGTTTGCGTGGGCGTGTTGTTGCTGGCGACCTGCGCCGCGGCGCAAGATAGGGGCAACGCCATTCAAAAGACCATGATCAGCCTGGGGACGGCGACGCCGGGCGGCGGTTTCCCGCTCTATGGCAACGCCTTTGCCGAGATCGTGAACGGCGCCGACCCGACGCTTGCGATTCTGCCGCGCAACACCAAAGGCAGCAACGAGAATATTCCGCTGCTGGAGACCGGCAGCATCGATATCGCGCTGGTCGCGGGAGAACCGTCCTACGAAGCGTTCATGGGGATCGGCCGGCCGCGGACCAAGCTTAAAATCCTCACTGCGATGTATTCGAGCCCGGGCATGTTCGTGGTGCGTGCCGACAGCCCCTACAAGACCATTCGCGACCTCGTCGGCAAGCCGGTCGCGTTCGGGGCCAAGGGCTCCGGCCTTCCGATCCTGTCGCGCTACATGCTCGACGGTCTTGGCCTGAAGCAGGACGAGGATTTTAAATCCATCTACCTCGAGCGCGCCGGCGACGGACCGGCGATGGTGCTCGACGGACGCGCCGCGGCATTGTGGGGCGCCGGCATCGGCTGGCCCGGATTCACTACCGTGGCCGCGAGCCCGGGCGGCGCCCGGTTCATCGCACCCGATGCCGACGAGATCGCGCGCATCCGGGCGAAGCACACTTTCCTGAAGCCGCTCACGGTACCGGCCGGCAGCTATCCAAACCAGAATGCGCCGATCGACTCGGTCGGCTCATGGAGTTTTGTTCTGACGCGCGCGAGTTTGCCTGATGATGTCGCCTACCATCTGGCGCGGTCGCTGCACGGTGTCGAAGCCGCGTTCTGCAGCAAACTGGCGCAGGCTTGCGAAACCACGGCCGCGAACACCGTGGCTGCCGCGCCGGATCCCGAACTGATTCATCCCGGGGTGATGAAGTATCTTCGCGAGATCGGAGTGGTGAAGTAAGAGGCGAATAGCGAATGGCGAATAATTCCTGCTATTCGCCACTCGCTACTCGCCGTTCGCTTCCTTACTTCTTCACCAGCGGACACGCCGGATCGGGCGGCCCGAAGGCTTCCTCGCCGGGAATCTTCGCCAGGATCTTGTAATAGTCCCACGGATATTTGGATTCCTCCGGCGACTTGACCTGCACCAGCATGAGGTCGTGGACCATCAGGTTGTCCTCGCGCAACTTGCCGTTGCGGGCAAAGAAATCCTCGATCGGCTTCTCGCGCATCTTGGCCGCGACTTTGAGCGGATCGTCGGTGCCGCTGTCCTTGATGGCGTTGAGATAGTACATGACGGAAGAATAGACGCCGGCCTGCCACATCGTCGGCATCCGGTTCATCTTGGCGAAGTAGCGCTTCGACCATTCGCGGGTCTTGTCGTCCATGTCCCAGTAGAACGACGTCGTCAACAGCAGGCCCTGCGCCGCCGGAAGCCCGAGCGAATGGATGTCGGTGATCAGCGCCAGCAGCGCAGCCATCTGCTGGCCGCCCTTCAAGACACCGAATTCGCCGGCGGTCTTGATCTCGTTCATGTTGTTGGGGGGACCGGCTGCGATGCCGATGATCTTGGCCTTGGAGGCTTGCGCCTGAAGAATGAACGACGACAGGTCCGGCGTGGCAAACGGCGGCCGCACCGCGCCGATCACCGTGCCGCCGCTCTTGAGGATCACGGCTGACGCATCGCGTTCGAGCGAGTGACCGAACGCATAGTCGTCGGTGATGAAAAACCAGCTATCGCCGCCGCGCTTGACCACTTCCTGCGCGGTGCCGACCGCCAGCGCGTGGGTGTCGAACACCCACTGGATCGCATAGGGCGAGCAGAATTTGCCGTGGAAATCCGCAGCTCCCGTCGAGTGCGTGATGAACAGCCGTCTCTTTTCGTTGGCGACGTTCTGCACCGCGAGCCCGACGGCAGAGACCGGCACGTCGACGATCAGGTCGACTTGTTCGGTATCGTACCAGCGCCGCGCGATGGCGGCGCCGATGTCCGGCTTGAGTTGATGATCGCCGACAATGATGCTGATCGGCTTGCCGAGCACCGTGCCGCCGAAATCGTCCACCGCCATTTGCGCCGCGGTCACCGAGCCCTGGCCGGTCGGGGTCGAGGCCGGGCCGTTCATGTCGGTGAGGACGCCGATCTTGACCACGTCGTCCGAGATCTGGGCCAACGCCGTAGTCGAGGCCAGCATTGCGGCGGCGAGTGCTGCAAGCACGGACATGTTTCTGGCGAACATCTTGTCTCCTCCCGTTACCATCAGGCGCATTGGCCATCTTGCTTGACCGGCGACCTGACGCGGCCGGCCCGCCTTTCTGCAATCATTCGAGCGCCCGCGTCAACGCGGCATTTGGCTGTCCATTTCCGGCTTGATTCAGTACATACGCGGCATGGTTGTCACGCAGCGCCTGCCGGTTTCGCTCACCCCGCTTGAGGCGGTGTCCGCGGCATTGCTGGACCGGCTTGAACCGGTTGCCCCCGTTGAACTTCCGCTCGTGGAGGCGCTGGGTTGCATTGCCGCGGACACGCCGCCGCTTGTGGCGTTTCCACCCTGCGACACCGCCGCCGCCGATGGCTGGGCCTTGCGCGCCCGCGACCTGGTCGGTGCGTCTTCGTACTCACCGCTTCCGTTGGCCGCATCGCCGGTCTGGGTCGAAGCCGGCGACCGCATGCCCGATGGTTGCGACTGCGTGGTCGATGCCGATCTGGTCGACCGGTCTGGCCCGATGGTTCAGGTGCTGGCGGAGGCGATCCCGGGGCAGGGCGTTCGCCGCGCCGGTGGCGATATCGCCGAGGGTGGTTTCGCTGTCGCCGCCGGGCGGTCTGTCCGCGCGCTTGACCTGTTGATCGCGCGGGGGGCGGGGCTGGCAACGTTGAAGCTGCGTCGTCCGCGCCTGCGCGTGGTCAATATCCCGGTGGGGTCGGGCAAGGCAGTGACGGCGCAATTGATCGCGGAAAACGCCCGTGCGGCCGGCGCCAGTGTGACGTGCACGGATGCCGCCGCGCGCGATGCGGCGTCCATCGCCGCAGCGATCGATATCGGCTCGTGCGATCTATTCATCACCATCGGCGGCACCGGCATAGGCCGCACCGATGCGACGATCGCAGCACTGACCCGGCGCGGCGAGGTCATCGCGCACGGCATCGCGTTGCAGCCGGGACGAACCGCAGCCGTCGGCAGGATTGAAAACACGCCGGTCATCGCGCTGCCGGGTGCTTCGGATCAGGCGCTCGCGGCGTGGTGGACGCTGGTTCTTCCTGCGCTGGACCGATTGTCCGGGCGGCAAAAGCGCCAGGCGGTCACCCTGCCGCTGGCGCGCAAGATCGCCTCCGGCGTCGGCATCGCCGAAATCGTGCTGCTTGAAAGAAAGCATGGCGGCTGGATGCCGTCAGCCGTCGGCGACCTGTCGCTCGAGAGCATCGCCCGCGCCGATGCGTGGCTGGCCGTGCCTAGCGGCAGTGAGGGCTATGCTGCGGGCACGGCTGTGGATGCCTATATGTTGCGGGACTGATATGGGTTCGGACATGACCAGCGTTCATTCATCGAAAAGCCGCGACGGCACGGAGCAGGATCAGTTCCTGACCATCCTGTCGCGCGAGGACGCGCTGGCACGTTTTGAAGCCGCATTGTTTCCGCGCGACGTCCCCTGTGAACGACGGCCGTTGGCCGATGCGCTCGGTTGCGCGTTGGCCGAGGATATTGTGGCGCCGCTCGACGTGCCGCCGTTCGATCGCTCCAATGTCGATGGCTTTGCGGTGCGCTCGGCCGATCTCGCTTCAGCCACCGAGACGACGCCGGTCCGCCTTTTGCTGAACGACGAAATCATCGTCTGCGGCACCGCGCCGGCGCGGCCGGTGTTGTCGGGAACGGCGACGTCGATTGCGACCGGCGGTCCGGTGCCGCGTGGTGCCGACGGCATCGTGATGGTCGAGCATACCCAGCCTGTGGGCGCGCGCGCGATCGAAATCCGCCGCGCCGCTGTGCCCGGACAATTCGTGTCCTATGCCGGTTCCGACATCGCGCGCGGCGAGGCGCTGCTGCGCGCCGGCACCCCGATCGGCTCGCGCGAAATCGGTATGCTCGCTGCCTGTGGGATTGCCGATGTCGCGGTGACGCGGCGGCCGCGTGTCGCCGTCATCTCTACCGGCGACGAACTGGTCCAGCCCGGCCAGCGGCTACGGCCGGCCGCGATCTACGACACCAATGGCGCGATCGTCACCGCGGCGGTGAGCGAAAATGGCGGGGACCCGATATTCCTCGGCGCCATTCCCGACGACGAGCAACAGCTCGAAGCCGTGATGCGCCAGGCGCTTGCGACCTGCGACATGCTGGTGCTTTCCGGCGGCACTTCAAAGGGCGCGGGCGATGTGTCCCATCGCATCATCGCCCGGCTTGGAAAGCCCGGCATCATCGCGCATGGCGTCGCGCTAAAGCCGGGCAAGCCGTTGTGTCTTGCGGTCTGCGACGGCAAGCCGGTAGTGATCTTGCCGGGATTTCCGACCTCGGCGATGTTCACCTTTCACGACATGATCGTGCCGGTGCTGCGGCGCTTGGCCGGCCTGCCGCCGCGTTCCGATGCCAAGGTCACGGCGCGGGTGCCGGTGCGGATCGCGTCCGAACTCGGCCGCGCCGAATTCGTCATGGTGTCGCTGGTCGAAGGCGATGGCGGCTTGATCGCCTATCCCACCGGCAAGGGTTCCGGCGCCATCACATCATTCGCGCAGGCCGACGGCTTTTTGCGGATCGATGCGCTGGCTGACCAGATACCTGTTGGCACCGAGGCCGAGGTAACGCTGTTTACGCCGCATGTGCGGGTGCCGGATCTCGTGGTCGTCGGCAGCCATTGCACCGGGCTCGATCTCGTCACCGCGCCGCTGGCGCATGCGGGCTTGTTGGTGCGTTCGATCGCAGTCGGCAGCCTGGGCGGGTTGGCGGCGGCCAAGCGTGGCGAGTGCGACTTTGCGCCGATCCACCTATTTGATGAAAAAACCGAAAGCTACAACACGCCGTTCCTTGACGATGGACTTGAACTGGTGCCGGGCTGGCGGCGAATGCAGGGCATCGTGTTCCGCGCCGGTGACCCGCGGTTCGAAGGCTTGAGCGCGCAAGGTGCGGTGCGCGCCGCGCTCGCCGATCCCGCCTGCATCATGGTCAACCGCAACCAGGGCGCGGGCACGCGGATGCTGATCGACCGGCTGCTCGGCGATGCCCGTCCCGATGGCTACTGGAATCAGCCGCGGTCGCATAACGCGGTGGCTGCGGCCGTGGCGCAAAACCGCGCCGACTGGGGCATGACGATAGCACCGGTCGCGCATGCCGCGGGGCTCGGCTTCATTCCGCTGGCCGAAGAGCATTATGATTTTGCGCTGGTGACGGCGCGCAAACAGCGCCCGGCGGTGCAGGCGTTTCTGCAGGCACTGGCGTCGGAGGAAGGCCGGAGCGCGCTGGAGCACGCGGGGTTCAGGCCTGCCTAGCCGTCGCCCTCCGCACGTCGTCCCGGCGAACGCCGTGACCCATACTCCGCGGCGGTAGGTCTCGCGGAAAGCGTCCGACATATCGCTCTAACGACAGATCACGCGGTATGGGTCCCGGCTCGGAGGCCGGGACGATGGAGTGAATTGAATTGGCGGCCCCGCTCAGATAAAGGCCATGCCGCCGTTCAGGATGATGGTTTGGCCGGTCATGTAATCGTTGCCGATAACCATCAGCACCGCCTGCGCCACTTCGGAAGGCTGGCCGAGGCGGCCAAGCGGGATGTTGCGGGCCAGATCGGAGCGTCCGCGCATCATGTCGGTTTCAATCAGCGACGGCGCCACCGCATTGACCGTAATGCCTTCCTTGACCAGCCGCGCCGCGTAGCCGCGCGTCAGCCCTTCCATGCCGGCCTTTGAGGCGTTGTAGTGCACGCCGATGGCGCCGGCGCCACGGGCGGCGCCGGACGAGATGTTGACAATGCGGCCCCACTTCCTGGCGCGCATCGCCGGCAGCACGGCTTGGGTGCACAGAAAAGCCGATTTGAGGTTTACCGCAATGGTCAGGTCGAAATCGCTTTCCGTCAGGTCGTCGACGCCGCGCACGATCGCGATGCCCGCATTGTTGACCAGGATGTCGATCGGGCCCAGCGCCGAGGTGGTGCGATTGACCATCTCTGCGACCGCGGCCGTTTGCGACACGTCGGCGGCAACGGCGATCGCACGGCCGCCGATATCCTTGATCTTTGCCACGACCGTATCGGCGTCAGCGGCGCGTTGCCGGTAGTTGACCGCGACAGCGGCGCCGGCTTCGGCGAGTGCGACGGCAATCGCGGCACCGATGCCGCGGGATGCACCCGTTACCAGTGCGGTATGGCCGCTTAATTCAAGCTTGGGGGTCATGATCGAAATCCCGTTTGCGATAGATCAGCCGCCATCCAGCGCCGCCAGCCGCTCCGCCTCGGCGATATCGTCCATGGTGTTGGCGTTGAAAAACGGATCGAGCGGTATGGTCGGCCAGGTCACGGTCGCGAGCTTGTAGCGCGCGGTCCAGCGGTCGATCTTTCTGACGTCCTCGACCACCAGCGCGTGGCGGAGCTCCTCGCGAAGTGCGACGCTCCACAAGCCGATCACCGGATGCGACTGTCCGCCGGAAGCGGCGACCGCGAGTTGCGCATCCTGTTCGGCGCGGGCGCGATGCAGGCGCGCGACCAGGTCGCGCGGCAGGAATGGGCAGTCGGCCGCCGCGCTTAAAACCCACGCGACGTCAGGCCGGTTGGTCGCGGCCCAGTCGAGGGCAGCGAGAATGCCGGCAAGCGGTCCGGGAAAATCCTTCACCGTGTCGGCAATGACGGGAAGACCGAAGCTTGCGAACCGCGCCGGATCGCCGTTGGCATTGAGAATGAGTCCGTCGCATTGCGGCTTCAGCCGTCCGATCACCCGATCGAGAATGGTGCGGCCAGCGATCTGCCGCATCGGCTTGTCGCCGCCACCCATCCGTCGCGCCAATCCGCCGGCGAGCAAAACCCCTGGCGTTGCCGGCGCGTCTCTTGACGTCGCCGGCGCGTTACTTGACGTCGCCGGCGCGTTTTTTGACGTCGCTTCAACCGTCACGGTCTTCGCCTTTGCGCTTGTGACGGGCGGATTCCTCTTCGACAAAGGCAAGGTTCTGGTCGTAGACGATACGATCCTGGCCCGACAGCGCGATGAAGCGCTTGCCGCGCGCGCGGCCGACCAGCGTCAACCCGACCTGCCGCGCCAGATCGACGCCCCACGCCGTAAAGCCGGAACGTGACACCAGGATCGGAATCCCCATCCGCACCGTCTTGATGACCATTTCGGAAGTGAGCCTTCCGGTGGTGTAGAGAATCTTGTCGGCGGGATCGACGCCGTGGCGATAGATCCAGCCCGCGATCTTGTCGACGGCGTTGTGGCGGCCGACGTCCTCGGTGTAGCAGACCGGCGTGCCTTGCTTGCAAAGCACGCAGCCATGGATCGCCCCGGCCTCAAGATAAAGAGACGGCATGGTGTTGATCGTGTGCGTCATCTGATAGAGCCAGGACGTGCGCAATTCCGCTTTCGGAAGCGCCACGCTTTCCACGGCTTCCAGCAGATCGCCGAACGCGGTGCCCTGTGCGCAGCCTGAAGTCTGGGTGCGCTTCTTCAGTTTCGCCTCGAAGTTGGTATGGTGCTCGGTGCGCACCACCACCACCTGCAGGTCGTCGTCATATTCGACCTCGGTGACGACGTCGTTGTATTTCAGCATGTTCTGATTGAGCAGATAGCCGAGCGCGAGATATTCCGGATAATCTCCGATCGTCATCATGGTGACGATCTCCTGGGCGTTGAGATACAGCGTCAGCGGCCGCTCCACCGGCACGTTGATCTCGACGGCTGCGCCAGCCTGGTCGGTCCCGGCGACGCGTTCGGTCAGCCGCGGATCGCTCGGATTCGGCACGATCAGGGGGACAGGTGCTTTCTCGATTTTGGTCATCATTGGCAGGCTAGCATGACATTACCCGTTGGCCGATATAAACCACGTCGGGGCAAAACCCAGCCTGGTTCCGTCGGCGGCCCGGAGAATAGAATGAAAATGATCGGTCTCGCCGGGTGGAGCGGCGCTGGCAAAACCACGCTGTTGACGCGGCTGATCCCGCATTTTATCGCCGAAGGCTTGCGCGTTTCCGTGATCAAGCATGCCCATCATCAATTCGATGTCGACGTGCCCGGCAAGGATTCCTGGGTGCACCGGCAGTCGGGCGCCGCCGAGGTTCTGGTGTCTTCGACCCAGCGCTGGGCGCTGATGCACGAATTGCGCGGCGCCGCCGAACCGAAACTGCCTGAATTGCTGGCGAAGATGTCGCCGGTCGACCTGATCCTGATCGAGGGCTTCAAGCACGAGCCGCATCGCAAGATCGAGGTGTATCGCGGCGCCAACGCCAAGCCGGCATTATTCCCTGACGACCCCGATATCGTCGGCATCGCAACCGATACCAAGCTTGAAACAACGCTTCCGCTCGCCCATCTCGATGACATCAAGGCGATCGCCGCCATGATCCAGGCGTCCGCCGTCGATATCGCGGACGTGCTGGCGCGACGCGAGACCTGAGAACCCAGATGGCGCAATTGTCCGACGATTGCTTTGCCTTCGGCGGCCCGATGATGTCGGTCGACGAGGCCGTGGCCATCATCGCCGCGCGGGTCACGCCGGTGCAGGACGTCGAAACCGTTGCCTTGGGCGAGGCCGACGGACGGGTTCTCGCCAACAGCATCTCGGCCCCGCTGCCACTGCCGCCTTTCACCAATTCCGCCGTCGACGGCTATGCCGTGTTCAGCGGCGATCTTGCGCAAGGCAAAGAGCAGGCATTTCCGGTGACGGGCCGCGTTCAGGCAGGCTCCTCGGCAAACCAAGCCATCAAGCACGGCCACGCCATGCGGATCTTTACCGGCGCGCCGATGCCCGACGGCGCCGACACGGTTTTCATGCAGGAGGATGTGCGCCTCGATGAAGGCGGCAAGGTAGTTCTTCCGGCGGGCTTGCGACCCGGCGCGAATGTGCGCCCCGCGGGTGAAGATATTCCGGTCGGGCGTTCCGCGCTCGCAGCCGGTCAGCGCTTGCGGCCGCAGGATATTGCACTGGCCGCCGCGTTTGGCCTGACGCAACTCAAGGTGACCAGGCGCATCCGCGTCGCGGTGTTCTCGACCGGGAACGAACTGGTATCGCCGGGGACGCCGCGCGCGGCGGCGCAATTGTTCGATTCCAATCGCTTCATGCTGATGGCGATGCTGGTGCGGCTCGGCTGCGAAGTCAGCGACCTCGGTATCGTCAGCGACGATCGCGCCTCGCTCGCACAGGGCCTCAGGAAGGTGGCCGGCACGCATGACCTGATCCTGACCACCGGCGGGGTTTCGACCGGCGAAGAAGATCACGTCAAGGCCAGTGTCGAAAGCGTCGGGAGCCTTGTGCTATGGCGCATGGCGATCAAGCCCGGCCGTCCCGTTGCGATGGGGATCATCGCGGGCACTCCGTTCATCGGACTGCCGGGAAATCCGGTGGCGAGTTTTGTCACCTTCGTCCATGTGGTGCGTCCGACCGTGCTGGCGCTGGCGGGCGCCAGTCAACAGCATCCGGTGCCAATGCCGGTGCGTGCGGCCTTCGCTTACAACAAGAAGATCGCCCGCCGCGAATATGTCCGGGTCAATCTGCGCAAGGGCGATGACGGCGAGCTTGAAGCCGTCAAGTTCCCGCGTGAGGGCGCGGGCTTGCTGTCGTCCCTGGTGGACACCGACGGCCTCGTCGAACTGGGCGAGGCTATCACGCAGGTCGAGCCAGGGCAGATGGTGGGATTTTTGGCGTATGCGAGCCTGCTTTGATCGCCGGCCGTAGCCGTTGACCGCGTGGGTCGCCTTCGCCATGTTCCGGGCATGACCACGACCAAACTCGATCTCACCGGGCTCAAATGTCCGCTGCCGGCATTGAAGACGCGCAAGGCGCTGAAGGCGCTGAAGCCGGGCGACGTCCTCGAGGTTCACTGCACCGATCCTTTGTCGGTGATCGACATCCCCAACCTGATCCGGGAGACCGGCGACCGCGTCGAGATCGCCGAGCGCGCGGAACAGCGGATCGTTTTCGTGATCGAAAAGACAAGTGGTCTGACTGCACCCGGGGAGCGAAACCTGTGAAAATAGCTACCTTTTGCCTATCGACACCGAACCCGGCTTCTGCCCCAATTGAAGTCTCCGCAGGGGTGCGGAGGATGATTCGCGCCTGTGGCACACGCAATCCGGAACGGGGCACTTTTCAAATCACGGCTGCAGCCGGCATAACGTGTCGCATCAGGTGTTAGAATTCTCGAATGCGCGTCGCGATCCTGGCGCATCTTGAGAATTGTGCAGGGCAGCAATGCGAGAGCTGCCGCGCCGTTGAAGGGCTGAGGACAACAGGATCGTGGACGGCAGACATGCCCGGCAAGGGCGGCTGTCAGGGAGGGACTCGATGACGACAATCAGCAGCACTGGAACTATGTCCGGTGGCGGGATGGGAATTCTCGATCGCGAGCGGACGATTGCGACCGCCGGCTTCAATCGCTGGCTGGTGCCGCCCGCGGCGCTTTGCATTCATCTGTGCATCGGCATGGCCTATGGCTTCAGCGTGTTCTGGCTGCCGCTGTCGCGCGCGGTCGGACTGACCGCGCCAAAAGCATGCCCCGATCTATCGCTCGTGCAAGAGCTGTTCACCACCACCTGCGACTGGAAAGTGGCCAGCCTCGGTTGGATGTTCACTCTGTTCTTCGTGCTGCTCGGCGTATCGGCCGCGATCTGGGGCGGCTGGCTCGAGCGCGTCGGCCCGCGCAAGGCCGGCGTCGTCGCCGCGTTGTGCTGGGGCGGTGGCCTGTTGGTCGGCGCATTCGGCGTTTACGTGCATCAGCTCTGGATCATGTGGTTAGGGGCCGGCGTCATCGGCGGCGTCGGTCTCGGCCTCGGTTACATCTCCCCGGTTTCGACGCTGATCAAATGGTTTCCCGACCATCGCGGCATGGCGACCGGTTTTGCCATTGCCGGTTTCGGTGGCGGAACGCTGATCGGCGCGCCGCTGGCGAACATCCTGATCAATTACTTCAAGACCCCTGCCTCGGTCGGGGTCTGGGAGACCTTTGCCACCATGGGCGTGATTTATTTCGTGTTCATGATGATCGGCGCCTTCGCCTACCGCGTGTCGCCGGCCGGCTGGCGCCCTGAGGGTTGGACTCCGCCGAGCGAAAACAAGACGATGATCTCGCAGCATCACGTGCATCTCGACAATGCACACAAGACACCGCAGTTCTGGCTGATCTGGTGGGTGCTGTGTCTGAATGTGTCGGCCGGTATCGGCGTGATCGGCATGGCCTCGCCGATGTTGCAGGAGATCTTCGCCGGCAAGCTGATCGGGTTTCCGGACCTCGGCTTCAACGCGCTGAACGTCGAGCAGAAGACGATCATTGCGGGCATCGCGGCGGGTTTTGCCGGGCTGCTGTCGCTGTTCAACATCGGTGGCCGGGTATTCTGGGCTTCGCTGTCCGACTATATCGGCCGCAAGAATACCTATTTCTGCTTCTTCCTGATTGGTATCGCGCTCTATGCCTTGGCGCCGACCTTCGCCAACATGGGCTCGAAAGCGCTGTTTGTTGCTGCCTTCTGCATCATCCTGTCGATGTATGGCGGCGGCTTCGCGACGGTGCCGGCCTATCTTGCCGACATGTTCGGAACGCAGTTCGTGGGCGCCATTCACGGCCGGTTGCTGACCGCGTGGTCGACTGCGGGCATCATCGGTCCCGTGGTGGTGAACTACATCCGTGAGTTCCAGCTCGCGGCCGGCGTTCCGCGCGACCAGCTTTACAACACCACGATGTACATCCTGTGCGCGATGCTGATCGGCGGGTTGATCTGCAACTACCTGATCAAGCCGGTCGATTCGAAGTGGCACATGAGCGCTGACGAGGTCGCGAGGCTGCAGGCGGCGAGCGCGAAAAGCGGGTCTGCGGTGCAGACCGGGTCGTTCGGCATCGGCAGGGGCGGATTAGACGTCAAGGCCGCGCTGTTCTGGGCCTTTGTCGGCATCCCGCTTGCCTGGGGCGTGTACAAGACGCTGGAAAGCGTGGGCAAGATTTTCTGATCAGGCCATCACGGCCGCGGGGTGAAACTCGTCCCGCGGCGTCAATGCGTTTTCATTTCATCGCACAACCAGATCAGGAGAAAACCGTCATGTTTCGCACCCGTGTTTGCCTTGTCGCAGCACTTTTCGTCGCAGGAACACTTTGCACCGCATCGGCGCAGACCACGACACCCGCTCCAGGAGCAAAACCTTCAAGGGTGAAACTCACCATCGAACGCCTCAAGGAGATGCGTGCGAAGTGGGCTTTGAACAAACCCAGGCTGAAAGTGTGCCGCGCCGAGGTAAGGAGGAAGGGACTGGAGGGCGACGACCGCTGGTTCTATATCGAAGACTGCATGGACAAGAGCTGAGACGGCTTTAATCGCTCAATGGATGAATTAGCTTGGCAGAGGGGCATGACAGCGGCGGCTGTCGTGCCCCTTAAATGCTTATTGGGACGACATAATTTCTCTTGGCATCTGGCATGCCACGAACTAGAGTTGCAGGACTAAAAGAGAGAACGAGACGTTCCCATGAGTCATGACGTGCAACAGGTCCGCCCGTTCGAACATCCGGGGGAGGGACGCCGGCGGGCCAAATCGACCCCCAAGGGGCGCCAGATCGATCCCCAAGCCGCTGAAGAAATTGCGCTTTTGCTCGGTGACCGGCAGCGGCGGCGCGATCTGTTGATCGAACATCTGCACCTGATCCAGCACCACTATAACCAGATTTCCGCAGCCCACCTCGCAGCGCTCGCCGACGAGATGAAGCTGGCTTTCGCCGAAGTGTTCGAGACTGCGACCTTCTACGCGCATTTCGACGTCGTGAAGGAGGGCGAGCCAAACATCCCGCCGCTGACCATTCGCGTCTGCGACTCACTGACCTGCGCGATGCTGGGCGCGGAGAAATTACTGCAGCAGGTGCAGGAGAAGGCCGGCCCGGGCATCCGCGTGGTGCGCGCACCCTGCGTCGGCCGCTGCGACACCGCGCCCGCGGCCGAGGTCGGTCATCACTTCGTCGATCACGCCAGTGTTTCGAGCGTGCTGGCGGCGGCCAAGGGCGGCGACACCCATCCGCATCTGCCTGACTACATCGATTACGACGCCTATCTCGCCGGCGGCGGCTATACGCTGCTCAAGCGGCTGCGCTCGGGCGATCTCGCCAGGGAGGATCTGCTGAAGGCGCTCGACGATGCGTCCTTGCGCGGACTCGGCGGCGCGGGCTTTCCGACCGGGCGCAAGTGGCGCGCGGTGCTCGGCGAACCGGGGCCGCGGCTGATGGCGATCAATGGCGACGAGGGCGAGCCCGGAACCTTCAAGGACCGCTATTATCTCGAGACCGACCCGCATCGCTTTCTCGAGGGCATGCTGATCGGCGCACACGTGGTGGAAGCGACCGACATCTACATCTACATCCGCGACGAATATCCGGCCTCGCGCCAGATTCTCGATCGTGAAATCGCCAAGCTTCCGCCCGGCGGCCCGACGCTGCACATGCGGCGCGGCGCCGGCGCCTATATCTGCGGCGAAGAGTCTTCGCTGCTGGAAAGCATCGAAGGCAAGCGCGGTTTGCCGCGGCACAAGCCGCCTTACCCGTTCCAGGTCGGGCTGTTCGGACTTCCGACGCTGATCAACAACATCGAGACGCTGTGGTGGGTGCGCGACATCGTCGAAAAAGGCGCGGACTGGTGGAAGAGTCACGGCCGCAACGACCGCCATGGATTGCGCAGCTATTCGGTGTCCGGCCGGGTCAGGAACCCCGGCATGAAGCTTGCGCCGGCCGGCGTCACGGTGCGCGAGTTGATCGACGAATTTTGTGGCGGCATGGCCGAGGGCCATACCTTCCACGCTTATCTTCCGGGCGGCGCATCCGGCGGCATCCTGCCGGCATCGATGGACAACATTCCGCTCGATTTCGGCACTTTGGAAAAATACGGCTGCTTTATCGGCTCCGCCGCGGTGATTATCATGTCGCAGCAGGACAGCGTGAAGGGTGCGGCGCTCAACCTGATGCGTTTCTTCGAAGACGAAAGCTGCGGCCAGTGCACGCCCTGCCGCGTCGGCACCCAGAAGGCGGCGCTATTGATGGAGAGGCCGGTCTGGAACCGCGAATTGCTCGACGAATTGAGCCAGGCGATGCGGGATGCGTCGATCTGCGGGCTCGGCCAGGCGGCCTCGAATCCGCTAACCTCAGTCATTAAATATTTCCCGGAAGAGTTCCTGCCCAAGGAACCTGCGGAATGACCAAGATTCAGTTCGAGCTCGACGGCAAGCAGGTCGAGGCCAACGCAGGCGAGACCATCTGGCAGGTGGCCAAGCGTCAGGGTCGTGAAATTCCGCACCTGTGCTATTCGCCGGAGCCCGACTACCGGCCCGACGGCAATTGCCGCGCCTGCATGGTCGAAGTCGAGGGCGAGCGCGTGCTGGCAGCTTCCTGCAAGCGGCTGCCTAGCGTCGGCATGAAGGTGAAATCGGCCAGCGCCCGCGCGGTGGCGGCGCAGAAAATGGTGATGGAGTTGCTGGTCGCCGACCAGCCGGCGCGCGAAACGTCGCACGATCCGGATTCGAAGTTCTGGCATTGGGCCGAAAAGGTCGAAGTGACCGAAAGCCGTTTCCCGGCAGCCGAGCGCTGGCAGGGCGATGCCAGCCATCCCGCAATGCGCGTCAATCTCGATTCCTGCATCCAGTGCGGCCTGTGCGTGCGCGCCTGCCGCGAAGTCCAGGTCAATGATGTCATCGGCATGGCCTATCGCAGCCACGAATCCAAGATCGTGTTTGATTTCGATGATCCGATGGGGGAATCGACCTGCGTGGCCTGCGGCGAATGCGTGCAGGCCTGCCCAACCGGCGCGCTGATGCCGGCGGTGATGCTTGATGAGAACCAGACCCGCGTCGTCTATGCGGACAGGAAGGTGGACTCGCTGTGCCCGTACTGCGGGGTCGGCTGTCAGGCCACCTACCAAGTCAAGGATGAGAAGATCATCTACGCCGAGGGCCGCGACGGGCCAGCCAATCACAACCGGCTCTGCGTCAAGGGGCGCTTTGGATTCGACTACATCCACCATCCGCATCGCCTGACCAAGCCGCTGGTGCGGCTGCCAAATGCCAAAAAGGATTCCAACGACCAGGTCGATCCGGCCAACCCGTTCACGCATTTCCGCGAAGCCTCCTGGGAAGAAGCGCTCGACATCGCCGCCAGGGGCCTCGTCAGGATCCGCGACGAGAAGGGCGTCAAGGCGCTCGCCGGCTTCGGCTCGGCCAAGGGCTCGAACGAGGAAGCCTATCTGTTCCAGAAGCTGGTGCGCACCGGCTTCGGCTCCAACAATGTCGATCACTGCACCCGGTTGTGCCACGCGTCGTCGGTGGCGGCGCTATTCGAAGGCCTGAGCTCGGGAGCGGTGTCTGCACCGTTCGCGGCCGCTGCGGATGCTGAAGTCATATGGGTGATAGGCGCTAATCCTACGGTAAACCATCCGGTCGCTGCGACTTTCATCAAGAACGCCGCCAAGCGTGGCGCGAAGCTGTTCGTGATGGACCCGCGCGGGCAGGCGCTGTCGCGCCATGCGACCCTGCATCTCCAGTTCAAGCCCGGCAGCGATGTCGCGATGCTAAACGCGATGATGAACACCATCATCACGGAAGGGCTGACCGACGATCAATATATTGCCGGCTATACCGAGGGCTACGCGGACCTGAAGGCCAAGATCACGGAATTCACGCCGGAGAAGATGGCGCCGATCTGCGGTATCCCCGCGGAGACGTTGCGCGAGGTTGCCCGCACCTATGCGCGCGCGCGGTCCTCCATCATCTTCTGGGGCATGGGCATCAGCCAGCATGTGCACGGCACCGACAATGCGCGCTGCCTGATCGCGCTCGCGCTGATCACGGGCCAAATCGGCCGTCCCGGCACCGGGCTGCATCCGCTGCGCGGCCAGAACAACGTGCAGGGCGCTTCCGATGCCGGGCTGATTCCGATGTTTCTGCCGGATTATCAGCCTGTCGGCCGCGACGACCTGCGTGGCGCCTTCGAGAAACTCTGGGGCCAGGAGCTAGATCCCGTACGCGGACTTACCGTGGTCGAGATCATGAACGCGATCCACGCCGGTGAGATTCACGGGATGTACGTCGAAGGCGAGAACCCCGCGATGTCCGATCCCGATCTGCAGCATGCGCGGCAGGCGCTCGCCAAGCTCGACCATCTGGTGGTCCAAGACCTTTTCGTCACCGAGACCGCCTTTCACGCCGACGTGATTCTGCCGGCCTCCGCTTTTGCGGAGAAGTCCGGCTCCTTCACCAACACCGATCGCCGGGTGCAGTTGGCGCGCGAGGTCATCAAGCCACCGGGCGACGCGCGGCAGGATCTCTGGATCATCCAGGAGATCGGCAAGCGCATGGGCCTGCCCTGGAACTACGCGGGACCCGGCGAGGTCTTCACCGAGATGGCGCAACTGATGCCGTCTCTCAAAAACATCACCTGGGAGCGGCTGGTGCGCGAAGGTGCGGTGACCTATCCGGTCGACGACCCTCATCTGCCCGGCAACGAGATCATCTTCACCACCGGTTTTCCGACCGAGAGCGGCCGCGGCAAGATCGTGCCGGCGCACGTGCTGCCGCCGGACGAATTGCCCGATGACGAATATCCGATGGTGTTCTCGACCGGGCGCGTGCTCGAACACTGGCACACCGGCTCGATGACGCGGCGTTCCCATGTGCTCGACCAGATCGAGCCCGAGGCGGTGGCGTTCATGGCGCCAAAGGACATGCGGCGGTTGAAGGTGTGGCCCGGTGATGTCATCCGGCTGGAGACCCGACGCGGCGCGGTCGAGGTCAAGGTGCGCTCCGACCGCGACGTGCCGGAGAACATGGTGTTCATGCCGTTCTGTTACGCCGAAGCGGCGGCCAACCTGCTGACCAATCCGGCGCTCGATCCGTTCGGGAAAATTCCTGAATTCAAGTTCTGCGCCGTCAAGGCCGAGCGCGCCGAGATTCGCAGCGCCGCGGAGTGAATGGGACCAGCTACAACTACATAATACCGATGTTCAGTTCGTGCCCGCAGCCTGCTGCGGGACCTTGCTTTGCGCGACAAAGGCTTCCAGCCGCGCGATATTTTCCAGCAGGCGCTGGCTGGTCAGGACCAGGAAGTAATAGCCGAATTGCGGGTTCTGGAAGTAGATCTCGAGCAGCTTCTCGTAAGTGATAGTCAATACATGCCCGTCCTCGATGCATTCGATTGTCGCGGTCCGGCGGTTGTCGGGCGTGAGGAAACCGAGTTCACCCATCAGACGTCCCGGCGGCAGTTCGACGCTGATTTCCTTCACAAGAAACTTTCCGGTGACGGTGAGCAGCATTTCGTCGGCGGCATCGCCCTTCTTCATCAAAGTATCGCCCTTGCGGTATTTTCGCTCCGTCATGAACGGTTTGAGCCATTCCATCGAGGTGTCGCCCTGCGTGGCGCTACGCGCCTTCTTGACGAGAACGAGCATTTGGCGCAGGCGAAAAGCGTTGATGGGGACCAGCAGGAGATACAACAGAAAGGTCGTGATGGTTCCGCTGAGCGCGCCGAAGACGGCGAAGAAGGCGCAGCCGATCATGTTCGCGACCCGTAGCGGCACCATGGTCTGCGTCAGCAGGGTGGCGACAAAGAAGACGGCACCAACCAGGGCACACATGTTGGCCAGGGTGATGTTTTGCAAAAAGATTTCCAGCAGGCGATTGAAGATAGCGTCGTAGGTGATGTTGTTGGGGTCGAGCCCCAACTGGACCAGTATCTTTGCGACCCTGAGGTTATCGGCCGCCGTGTCGAGAATGCGGTCGAGCGTGTTGGACAGGTCTGCGTCGATGAGCATTTCAGTTTCGCCACTTCGGTTGGTTATTTTGAACGACTATAAAGAATATATATAGCATGGGCGACCGGCGCGAGCACAACACCGCCCGCAGGGGCCTGGGCAAAAGGCCCCGCTACCCTGGCACGGTTTTGGCAGCCCTTATATGCCGCGGCTATGACAGGGAACGGGAGGTCGTCTCGATTTCCTATGCCTGAGCGTGCATCTCTGGGGTTCCTGGCGCTTGTCGGCGCCGGATTCCGGAAGATGAACGATGACCCTGTTCTGTTCGCACCAGGATCGGCCCCATCGCCCGGTCGGCTTGAACCGATCCCCGATCGCCCTTCCGTCGCGCCGGATGCTCACAAAGCAGCTGCGCGTTTTCGCCCGCCGGGCTATGGGGCGAATAGGCGCGGGGTTCAAAATTCTTCACCAGGCGATCGTCACCGCAAAGACGCGTCGAATCCAGCGCGAGCAGATGTTTGACGAAATCCCGCAGCAGCCGATGATATTGGGCGACAAGTGGGATTTCTAGGCAACCCGATGCCGCTTTGACAGCTCGACGGCCTCGCCCTCTCCATCCACTCACCGTTTGATTTTGATGACCTTATCGGCAGTTTCGCCCGAGGCATCTTTGCCGCGGCGGAGCAACGTCAAGAGTGAGAGTGCGGGAGATAGACGAGGATTTTTAGCGCCATCATGGCAGCGAGGGCGCAGGTCGCCGCTACGACGGTAAAAGCCGAAATACAGAATCGCTTGATCATCGCAAAGTGAGCCCGCGCGGCACCCGCTCCAGCCTTGTCTGGCGATGTCGCATCCAGAGCTTGCCGCGGGCGAGCCCGCTCGGCTGCCGCTGCGGCCTGTCGCACCCGGTTGCTGACAAACGTATCGAGCATCTCGCGGTAGGTGGCGAAAGCGGTCTGGATCCGGTTTCGGATTTGCTCCTTCCGGGCTTCGGTATTGAACGTGATCGCGGCCATAGCGGCCTCCTTACGACTCTAACGGCCATGATGTGCCGACGATGTCATAGGAATGCGAGATGGATGAGCGTTGCATCTCATAGGAGAGATATAAAGTTAGCCCGCAGCGAAACTTACGCCGTCCAATCCCGGTGGGGAGTTTATGCCGCGGCTATGAGGGACCGCGGCAGGGCGTCTCGATTTCATATACCGTCGTGCGCATCTTCGCGGCAACAGCTCGCGATCCGGGCTTATGGCGGAGATGAGAGATGGTTCACTTTCTTACCAGCGATGAAAAATACCGGGAGTTGATCTACGACGATGATTATCGATCCTATCTCGTCGGCCGGCGCAATTCACCCGGTGACTATCGGTTCGGCAGGGTGCACGGCAAGCGGATTCGTGTCCGCGCCCGCAACGCGTTGAAGCGCGTTAATGGCTACCTAAAGGAGATGATCGAGGCGATCGCAGATGCCAAGCTTCGCCGCCTGAAGCGCGAGCTCAAACTCCGCGGCATCCGGTTCGACCGGTCGCGCGATAGATGACGCGCAAATGAGGGCCGCAGCGTTGACCAGGAGGCGGCGGGCCGCCAATTCCAATCTAACCTTGCAGAAAGGTCTGATGCCAAGGTTTGCATCCATCACATCCTTCCTTGCTTCCAGCCTGCGCGATACCCTTAGCGTCGTGCTGACGTTTCTGGGCCCCTCCTGGGACGGGCCGCGCCGGAAATACCGGCCGGAAGACCATTATATGCGCGGACCCGGACCGAAATGGCGCGAGAAGCACCTTCCTGATCGGCCTCTGCCGGCAGCCGGTAAGTCGGCGCAACAACGCCCCCTAAACAAGCGCCGCTTAGAGCGCATGGTTGCTCCCGGAGGATAGCCCTCTCCATAGGCCGTTGTCGCGCTTGACAGGTTTGCTGGCCGAAGAGGTATTCGGTTGCTCGGGTTGCATGGCCGCCGCGAAGCTTCGCTTGAGGCGCTCGTCATCGATCCGCGCAAGGTATTGCCGCAAGATTGCAGCGTTAAGTTCGTCCGGCTGCAGAATGGCAGCGCATAGCCCGGCACTGGTTCGCTGAAAGAAGTCGAAATCCAGCTTGGCCTCGTTCTGTGGGCCAAGCCTGTCGATCTCGCTTGCGATCGCCATCACGGCCAGCCTGTCGGCATTGTCCAGCGTCAAGGCAAAGCGCAGAATTGCGAGCTGCCAGGCGCGCAGGGTCTTGGCGTGCCATTCTTTTCCAGCAACGCTAGAGATCATTCGAGATGCCTCTACGACGTAGCGGCCGAACCCGTTGGAAAGCGGCGATCGTGCCAGCTCTCGATCGGACAGGCCAGATCTTCGTCGCCGATCCCGGCGATCGCGCTCGCGACATCGGCTTTCGCCGCATCGGCAAGTTCGACAAGGGGCAGGCGCGTAGTTGGCGACATGAAGCCGAGCAAACAGAGCGCGTATTTCAGGGCTGCGGGATTCTCTTTGGAGAGCGCGGCCACCAGGGGCGCAATCCGATTTTGCAGATACCTCGCCGTCTGCAGCCGTCCCTGCCGGCAGCTCGAGAACATCGTCAGGCATAGCTCCGGTGCGATGTTCGAGACTGTGGAGATGCAGCCATCCCCGCCGTTGGCAATGAATGCCAGCGCCGTTGCGTCGTCCCCGGACAGCAGGCGGAATCCATTCGGCAGCAGCGGACGCAGCCGCATCGGGCGGGTAACATCGCCGGTCGCATCCCTCAATCCAATGAACCGGTTCGATCCGGCGAGCCGCGTCAGCGTATCGTCCGACAATTCGCGGATGGTCCGGGCTGGAATGTCGTGCAGGATAATAGGCAGGGTAGTGGAGGCGGCGATCGCTTCAAAGTGCGCGGAGATGCCGGATTGCATCGGTTTGTTGTAATAGGGCACGACCGAAAGCACCGCATCGGCGCCGGCGGTCTCGGCGCGCCGGGTCAGGTCGACGGCCTGGCTGGTTGAATTCGATCCGGCGCCGGCAATGACGCGGCCGCGACGACCTGCGAGCTCGACTGCGGTACGCACGAGGCTGTCGTGCTCGGCGGGTGTCAGCGTGGACGCTTCGCCGGCGGTTTCGCCGACGACGACGGCCGAGGCGCCAGCCTCGATCTGGCGTTCGCAGAGCTTTGCGAATGCAGCCAGATCAAGCGCGCCGCTTTCATCGAAGGGCGTGGGAAGGTCGGCTATGTAGCCCGCCAGCCAAGTAGCGGGACGTGCAAGATCGGATTTCACGCTGCGTTTTCCATCTGGCCAAAGCCCTGCCGATAGGCGGAGAGCACGAGTCCCTGCTGGCATCTGACACCCGCCTCGATCCGAAAGCCCATTCGTTCCAGCCTGGTGCGGATTTTCAGGCAAACGCCGCTTTCGCGGGAGTCGATCAGAATAGCGATGGCTGCGCTGGGACCGAGGAATTGCGAGATCTGGATCAGCGCCGCCTCGATCGCTTGAACGGAATCCTGGCTCTTGATCAGGCCAACCGCGTGTTGTCGCTTTGGAATGCGGCAGGTCGCTGTAGTAGCCACGCGAATGAACCCGCGCTGCCGCAGCGCCAGGTAAAGTTCCAGGCAGTCGCTGCCGGCGACGATGGCGCGGTGCAGATTGGAAAGACGGGTGAGCTCGATCATCGTATCGACGACCTGCTCCTGGTTTGAAACGGAATGAGGCTCACCCAACTGGCGCTCCTGAATGACGGGTGCTCGATTTGTCACGCGACGCGGCGAGTGTCGGCGGCGGGGAGCGGGATCTTGCCGCCCATGTCGAGTTCGGGTTCGCGCGCCAGCTCGATGATGGTTTCGGGGTGATGGCCGTTCTCGAACAGCGCGTATTTGACAGCTTGCGCGCGGTTCACGAACAAGCCGCCATAGAGACCGTTCTGTTCCTGGGCGACCCACAGGCCGCGGCTGTTCTTGCCAATAAAGACGACGGTAGATGCTGCGCTGCACGAGGGAGGTTCGACGAGCTTCACGTTGGTATTCCTTCTATGGGCGAGTTGCGCTCTGCTCGCGGTTCATCCGCCGAGAACGCCTGCTCGTGCCGCCAATATCTTCCTGGTCGGATATGAATTCGAGGGCGACAAGTCAGCGATCTAATAGGAGCCGCATAGGATCGCGCGAGGCTGTCTCAAACCGCAATGGAATGATTGAAGCCGCTGACCAGAGCAAACAATGCCGTGAACGCGACCATTTCGTCCCAGTGATTGAGAGCGGCGTGGAACGGAGGCTCGCGCCTGATCGTGCCGATGACGGCGCAGAGGATGATGGCCATCCAGAGCAGGGCGGCAAGGCTTCTGCCGAAGCCGATGGTGCCAAATGCGGCAAAAATGACCAGAATGCTCGTTCGCAGGCAAAAGCGAACGAGCGCCCGGATCGTTGCTGGTTGCAGCGGCAAATTCGGAAGCGGCGCCAAGACTCAAGACTCCGGCATCGGTTCGTTCGCAGCCTTACGCGAAATTGTCGCAGACGACCGGCTCGTAGAGCGTGCTCGCTTCGTGCGGCACGGCGGGGACGCTGGTCTTGCTCGACGGTGCGGTAGTGCGCTGGGCGTCAACAAACGCGCATAACAGCGCCAGCGGCAAATCCGTGTGGCGGGCTTCGATCGATTGATCGAGCCATTCCGGGAGCTCGCGCTCGCGCGACAGCGCGCAGTACCACTCGCCCTCGTCATAGGCGATGCGGCGAACCTGCCATTGCGGCAGTTCCAGATCGATCAACGCCAGCGCGGCGTCCGTCCAGGCGCCCGACCGGATCAATCGCTCGATCCGTGCCGTCTTTTCGGTCTGTCCCGCGGATGGAAAGCGCCGGCATATCTCGCCGATCACTTCCAGTATCAGCTCTGTCGTCGTGGCCTGCGCCTCGCGCAGCCGATTGCTGAGTTCTTCTCGACTGGGGTGTTCTGAAAGTAGCGGCATGGCGTCGTCTCGCATCGATGCAGCCGCGATCCGCGGCCGTACCCAGCAAGATGAGCAAAGCGTCATTTGAAAACGAGACGGGGCGGGGCCTCGAAATATAGGAATCTCATAAGCGCGGTGCGCCTCCTGAATGCCACCCCCCAAGGCCACTTCCCAGGCAAGGGCGACGAAGAGGTCGCAAGGCCGCGTCACTATGGGATTCCTATAACTTTGCCGTTGCTCCCGTCTCGAAAACAAATGCGTGGAATGGCACTTCACGCCAGCCGATACGGGTAAGGCCGGGATCGCAATTCGATCCGCATATTGATCCATCGCAAACTGCCTCCCCGAAAACACGCAAGGTTGCGCACGGACACGGCGCGACAAGGAGATCGTCATGTTGGACATCGTCATGCTGGCTCTCGCCTTCGGCTTGTTCGCGGCGGGTATCGGCTACGCCTATGCCTGCGAACGGCTTTAGAGGAGAGCAGCCATGATCTTCGATTACTCACTCGCCGGCCTCGTTTCCGCGGGCCTGCTGTTTTACCTGACCTACGCGCTGCTGCGGCCCGAGCGGTTCTGACCGCTTCAGGCATCGATCCCGCGTCTTCAAAAGGCACACCACCATGACCGCCATCGGCTGGATTCAAATCATTCTGTACTGCGCCATCATCGTCGCGCTGACAAAGCCGCTCGGCGGCTACATGACGCGCGTCTTCAACGGCGAGCGAACCTTTCTGTCGCCGGTGTTGCGGCCGGTCGAGGCCTCGCTCTACTGGGTCGGCGGCGTCGACGAGAAGCGCGAGCAGCATTGGCTGACCTATACGGTTGCGATGCTGCTGTTCCACGTCGGGGGCGTCGTCATCATCTATGCGCTGATGCGGCTGCAGGCGCTGTTGCCGTTCAACCCGGCGGAACAATCCGCGGTCGCCGAGGATCTCTCGTTCAACACCGCGATCAGTTTCATCACCAATACCAACTGGCAGAACTACGGCGGCGAAAGCACGCTGTCCTATCTGGTGCAGATGCTGGGCCTGACCCATCAGAACTTCCTGTCGGCGGCAACCGGCATCGCGCTGGCGGTAGCCCTGATCCGCGGCTTCTCACGCTCCTCGATGCGCACCATCGGCAACTTCTGGGTCGATGTAACGCGCTGCACGCTCTATGTGCTGATGCCGATCTGCGTGATTTACACGCTGTTTCTGGTCTGGCAGGGCATGCCACAGACGCTGGGGGCCTACGTCGATGCCACCACGCTGGAAGGCGCCAAGCAGACCATCGCGGTCGGGCCGGTTGCCTCGCAGGTCGCCATCAAGATGCTCGGCACCAATGGCGGCGGCTTCTTCAATGCCAACGCGGCGCATCCGTTCGAGAACCCGACGGCGCTGTCGAATTTCGTGCAAATGATTTCGATCTTCGCGCTCGGCGCCGCACTGACCAACGTCTTTGGCCGCATGGTCGGCAATCAAAAGCAGGGCTGGGCGATCCTGGGCGTGATGGGCGTGCTGTTCATATCAGGCGTCGCCGTCACCTATTGGGCGGAAGCCAACGGCACCACGGCGCTCGACGCGCTCGGTCTGACCGGCGGCAACATGGAAGGCAAGGAGGTCCGCTTCGGTATCGTTGCGTCCTCGCTGTTCGCCGTCATTACAACGGCGGCTTCCTGCGGCGCGGTCAACGCCATGCATGACAGCTTCACCGCGCTTGGCGGCATGATCCCGCTGATCAACATCCAACTCGGCGAGATCATCGTCGGCGGCGTCGGCGCCGGCCTCTACGGCATGCTGATCTTTGTCGTGATCTCGATCTTCGTCGCCGGGCTGATGGTCGGCCGCACCCCCGAATATGTCGGCAAGAAGATCGAGGCCCGCGAAGTCAAGATGGCGATGCTCGCGATCCTGGTGCTGCCGTTGATGTATCTCGGCTGGACCGCGGTCGCGGTGGTCTATCCGACCGCCGTGGCCTCGATGGCCAATGCCGGTCCGCACGGCTTCACCGAGGTGCTCTACGCCTATACGTCGCAAACCGGGAATAACGGCTCGGCGTTCGCCGGGCTCACCGGCAATATCCTGTTCTACAACGTGACGGGTGCCATCGCGATGTTCGTCGGCCGCTTCTTCATGATCGTTCCGGCGATGGCGATGGCGGGTTCCCTGGCCGGCAAAAAGTCGATCCCGCCGTCATCAGGCACGCTACCGACCACCGGCGGCCTGTTCGTCGGCCTCGTGGTCGGCGTCATCCTGATCATCGGCGGACTCACCTTCTTCCCGGCGCTGGCGCTGGGCCCGATCGTCGAGCATCTCGCCGGCAACGCCAATACCCTGTTCTGATCGAACTCATTTCGGAGTTACGTCCATGGAAGTCGTGCAAAAATTGAACAAGCGCATGCCGGTTTCGGCGATGCTCGATCCGAAGATCGTGATCCCCGCGATCGGTTCGGCTTTTGCCAAGCTCGATCCCAGGGTGATGATCAAGAGTCCCGTGATGTTCGTGGTCGAAGTCGTCGCCGCACTGACCACGGTGATCTTCCTGCGCGATCTCGTGACCGGCGGGGAGAATCTGGCCTTCACCTTCCAGATCATCCTGTGGCTGTGGTTCACTGTGCTGTTTGCGAACCTCGCCGAGGCGGTCGCGGAGGGCCGCGGCAAGGCGCAGGCCGAGTCGCTGCGGAAAACCCGCACCGAGAGCCATGCCAAACTGGTGACGGGTTCCGGCAAGTCCTACCGGCTGGTATCCGGGACCAGCCTCAAGGTTGGCGATATCGTTCTGGTCGAGGCCGGCGACAACATTCCCTCCGATGGCGAGGTGATCGAAGGTGTTGCGTCGGTCAATGAGGCCGCGATCACCGGCGAATCCGCGCCCGTGATCCGCGAATCCGGCGGCGACCGATCGGCGGTCACCGGCGGCACCCAGGTGCTTTCCGACTGGATCCGCGTCCGCATTACCGCAGCGCAAGGCTCGACCTTCATCGACCGCATGATCAAGCTGGTCGAGGGTGCTGAGCGGCAGAAGACGCCGAACGAGATCGCGCTCAATATCCTGCTGGCGGGCCTGACCATCATTTTCGTATTCGCGACCGTGACGATTCCAAGCTACGCCGCCTATGCCGGCGGTTCGGTTTCAGTGGTGGTGCTGGTGGCCCTGTTCGTGACGCTGATCCCGACCACCATCGGGGCGCTGCTGTCGGCGATCGGCATCGCCGGCATGGACCGGCTGGTGCGGTTCAACGTGCTTGCGATGTCGGGCCGGGCGGTTGAGGCCGCCGGCGACGTCGATACCTTGTTGCTCGACAAGACCGGCACCATCACGCTCGGCAACCGGCAGGCCACGGCTTTTCGGCCGGTGCGCGGCGTCACCGAGCAGGAATTGGCGGACGCGGCGCAACTGGCCTCGTTGGCCGACGAGACCCCCGAGGGACGCTCGATTGTCGTGCTCGCCAAGGAAAAATACGGCATCCGCAGCCGCGACATGGCCGAGTTGGCCGCCACCTTCATTCCGTTTACGGCGCAAACCCGCATGAGCGGCGTCGATGCCGGTGCGTCGTCGGTCCGCAAGGGCGCGGTCGATGCCATCCTCAACTACATCGGGGGTGAAGCGTCGCAAACCGTGGCTACCGGCAACACCGTTCGCGCGATTCAGACCAGCGCGACTTCCGACGTCGCGCGCGAGATTCAGGCGATCTCCGACGAGATCGCCAAGGCCGGCGGCACCCCGCTTGCCGTCGCCAAGGACGGCCGCCTGCTCGGCGTCGTTCAGCTCAAGGACATCGTCAAGGGCGGCATCCGCGAACGCTTCGCCGAACTGCGCCGCATGGGCATCCGCACGGTCATGATCACCGGTGACAATCCGATGACGGCGGCGGCGATTGCGGCCGAAGCCGGCGTCGACGACTTTCTTGCCCAGGCTACTCCCGAGGACAAGCTGAAACTGATCCGCGACGAACAGGCCAAGGGCAAGCTGGTCGCCATGTGTGGCGACGGCACCAACGACGCGCCAGCGCTCGCACAGGCCGATGTCGGCGTCGCCATGAACACCGGCACGCAGGCCGCCCGCGAGGCCGGCAATATGGTCGATCTCGACTCCAACCCGACCAAGCTGATCGAAGTCGTCGAAATCGGCAAGCAGCTATTGATGACCCGCGGCGCGCTTACCACGTTCTCGATCGCCAACGACGTGGCGAAGTACTTCGCCATCATCCCCGCGATCTTCCTGACATTCTATCCGCAGCTTGCCGTACTCAACATCATGCACCTGGCGAGCCCGCAAAGCGCCATCCTGTCGGCGATCGTCTTCAACGCGCTGATCATCATCGCGCTGATTCCGCTGGCCTTGAAGGGCGTGGCCTATCGCGCCATCGGAGCCGGCGCGCTGCTGCGCCGCAACTTGATGGTCTACGGCGTCGGCGGCATCATCATTCCGTTCATCGGCATCAAGGCCATCGACATTATCGTCAATGCCTTGCACCTGGCCTGAGGAGACATTCCATGCTTCGAGAAATTCGCCCCGCCATCCTCATCCTGATCGCCCTCACGCTGATCACGGGCCTCGCCTATCCCCTGGCCATGACCGCGATCGCCGGCGTGATCTTTCCAAAGCAGGCGCAGGGCAGCCTGATCGAGAAGAACGGCGTTGTAGTCGGCTCCGCCCTGATCGGGCAGGAGTTCAAGGACGACAAATACTTCCATAGCCGGCCCTCGGCGACGACGGCGCCGGACCCGGCCGATGCCACCAAGACCGTCCCGGCCCCATATAATGCGGCCAACTCGGGTGGTTCAAACCTTGGTCCGACCAGCAAGGCCCTGAACGACCGGATCAAGGAAGACGTCGACAAGTTGAAGGCCGAGAACCCGTCCGTGCCCGTCCCGGTCGATCTCGTCACCACCTCCGGCAGCGGCCTCGATCCCGATATTTCACCGGAAGCCGCGCTATTCCAGCTGCCGCGGGTCGCCAAGGCGCGCAACATGCCGGAGGACCGCGTCCGCCAACTGGTCACCCAGAACACGGCAGGCCGCCTTGCCGGATTGTTCGGCGAACCGCGCGTTAACGTCTTGGCACTGAATTTGGCGCTGGACGCCGCCGCATCGAAATAGCGCCGCTAGGCTGTCGGAGGTCCAGGGACTATATTGCCGTATGGCAAATCAAGGCCGCGATCCCCAGAAAAGACCCTCGCCGGATGCGCTGCTGGAGGCCGCGCGGCGGGAGCACGATCAGGCCGGCCGGCTCAAGATTTTCGTCGGCGCGGCCCCCGGCGTCGGCAAGACCTATGAGATGCTGCAGAGCGCGCATGCCAAGCTTAAGGCCGGCGTCGATGTCGTCGTCGGCGCCGTCGAGACCCACGGCCGGGCCGAGACAGAGGCGTTGCTGAAAGGTCTCGAAGTCCTGCCGCGCAAGCGGATCGACTACAAGGACCAGATCATCGAGGAAATGGATATCGACGCGCTGATCGCGCGCCATCCAAAGATCGCGCTGGTCGACGAACTCGCCCATACCAACGCGCCCGGCAGCCGCCATCCCAAGCGCTACCTCGACGTCGAGGAATTGCTGTCCCACGGCATCGACGTCTACACCGCGGTCAACATCCAGCACATCGAAAGCCTCAACGACGTGGTCGCGCAGATCACGCATGTGCGGGTGCGCGAGACCGTGCCGGATTCGGTATTCGACCGCGCCGACGCCATAGAGTTGATCGACCTCACGCCCGACGACCTCATTCAGCGATTGAAGGAGGGCAAGGTCTATGTCCCCAAGCAGGCCGAGCGGGCGCTGGAGCACTATTTCTCGCCGGGCAATCTGACCGCGTTGCGCGAGCTGGCGTTGCGGCGCACCGCCGAGCGCGTCGACGAGCAGCTGTTGACCCACATGCAGGCGAACGCGATTGCCGGCCCTTGGGCCGCGGGCGAGCGTATCCTGGTTTGCCTCAGTGAGGATCCGCGGGCGGCGGGGCTGGTACGCTACACCAAGCGGCTAGCGGATCGCCTGCACGCGCCCTGGACCGCCATCAGCATCGAGACGCGGCGGAGCCTGCAATTGACCGACGAGCAGCGCGACCGGCTTGCCGATACGTTGCGGCTGGCCGAGGCGCTGGGTGGCGAGGCGCTGACCATTCCCGGCGTCGGACGCCGCATCGCCGATGACGTGATCAGTTATGCGCAAGCCAACAACGTCACCCAGATCATCATCGGAAAGGCGACCCGCTCGTGGTGGTTCGAAATAATGCGCGGCTCGGTGGTGCATGACCTGGTGCGGCGCGCCGGCAATATCAGCGTCAACGTGATCGCCGGCGATGAACTGCCTGCCGGGGGCGTTGCCAAAACTGCGGTGCAGACGGCGGCGCGGCCGGAGCCTTTCGATCCCTGGCCATATCTGATGGCGCTTCTGATCGTGGCCATCGGTCTTGGCGCTGCCGAGCTGATCCAGCCGGTGTTCGGTATCGAGAATGTCGATCTGGTGTTCCTGACGGCCGTGGTGACCGTGGCGGTTCGCTTCGGTCTGTGGCCCTCGCTGCTGGCCAGCGTCGCGGCGTCGCTGTGTTACAATTTCTTCTTCTTGCCGCCGGTCTATACCTTCACGATTACCGACCCGACCAATATTGCGGCGTTCTTCTTTTTCATGCTGATCGCGATCCTGGTTTCCAACGTCGGCGCGCGCGTGCGCACCCAGGCCGTTACCGCGATCGGCCGGGTCCGGACTACGGAATCGCTTTACGCCTTCAGCCGCAAGCTCGCGGGCACGGCAACGCTGGACGACGTGCTATGGGCGACCGCCTACCAAACCGCGTTGATGCTGAAAGTCCGCGTGGTCCTGCTGCTGCTCGAGGACGGCGTTCTGACTGTGAAGGCGGGCTACCCGCCGGAAGATGAACTCGACAAGGCCGACCTCGCCGCGGCGAACTGGGCGTGGGGCAATGACCGTCCGGCCGGGCGTGGCTCCGATACGCTGCCGGGCGCCAAGCGCCTGTTCCTGCCGATGCGAACCGGACGCGGACCAATCGGCGTCATCGGTATCGATGACGACAAGTCGGGACCGTTGCTCACCCCGGATCAGCGCCGGCTGCTCGATGCCCTGATGGATCAGGGCGCGCTGGCGATCGAACGGGTGCAACTGGTCGAGGACATGGACCGCGTCAAACGCACGGTGGAATCCGACCGGTTGCGCGCTGCGCTCCTGACCTCGATCTCGCACGACCTCAAGACGCCGCTGGCTTCGGTGCTCGGTGCCGCCAGCACCATGCGCGATCTCTCCAGCGGCCTGACCGACACCGAAAAGCGCGACCTGTTGGCAACCGTGATCGACGAGTCGGAAAGGCTCAATCGCTTCATCGCCAATCTGCTCGATATGACCAAGCTGGAATCCGGCGCCATCGTGCCGAATACCGCGCGGCACGATCTCGGCGAGATCGTCGGCAGCGCGTTGCGGCGCGCCAGCAAGATTCTGGTTCATCACAAGGTCTCGCTCGAGCTTGCCGCCGATATTCCGATGCTGGAGATCGATGCGGTGTTGTTCGAGCAGGTGCTTTTCAATCTTTTGGATAATGCCGCCAAATATGCGCTGGCGGATACCACGATATCGATACGGAGCATGCGGAACAAGGATTCGGTTTCGCTGCAAATCATCGATGAAGGCGCGGGCATTCCGCCGCTGGAACTGGAGAGCGTGTTCGACAAGTTCTACCGCGCGCAAAAGGGCGATCACGTCCGCCCCGGCACCGGCCTCGGGCTTGCGATTTCCCGCGGTTTCGTCGAGGCCATGCATGGCACGATCACAGCCGCCAACCGTACCGATCGAAGCGGTGCGGTGCTGACCATCCGGTTGCCGATCCCGGCGGCATCCGCGGCACTGGACACCGCCGCATGAGCGCTGCCCCGATCAAGGTTCTGGTCATTGACGATGAGCCGCCGATCCGCAAATTACTGCGGATGGGACTAAGCACGCAGGGCTACGAAATACTGGAAGCTTCCAACGGCAAAATGGCTCTGGAATTGCTGGCCCAGGATCCTGCATTGATTATTCTCGATCTTGGCCTGCCGGATATCCAGGGCCATGAATTGCTGCGCATGATCCGCGGTCGCAACGACAGCGTCCCCGTCGTGGTGCTGTCGAGCCGCGGCGATGAGGCCGGCAAGGTCGAGGCACTCGATCTCGGGGCCGATGACTACCTCACCAAGCCGTTCGGGATGGACGAACTGCTGGCGCGGATGCGCGCGGCGTTGCGGCATCAATTGCAAGTCCACGGCGAACGCCCGGTGTTTCGGTCCGGCGATCTCTCGGTCGACCTGGTGCGTCGCATCGTCAAGGTCGGCGACAAGGACGTGAAACTGTCGCCCAAGGAATACGAATTGCTGCGGGTGCTGGTACAGCACGCCGGCAAGGTGCTGACCCACCGGTTTCTGCTCAAGGAACTGTGGGATGAACTGACCGACGCGCAATATCTGCGGGTCTATGTACGGCAACTCCGGCAGAAGATCGAAGCCGATCCGGAGCGCCCGCAATTCGTTTTGACGGAGACCGGAATCGGATATCGGCTGCGCGCGCCGGATTAGGGCTTCGCATCCGTCATCCTGAGCATGACGAGCGGCGTGTGACGCAAAAGTTGGAACTTTCCCAAGCCGCGAAGATTATTTTGCCGCAACTGGGAGAGTACTCATGGCACGGAAATATTCCAAAAAAGCGTCCGCCGATGTCGAGCGCGCAATGAAGAAACGCAACGCTGGGACCCTGAAAAGCGGCCGGGCCGGCCGGAAAGTCACTAGCCGCAAGCAGGCGATCGCGATCGGGCTTTCCGAGGCGAGGGCGAAGGGCAAGAAGGTCCCGAAGGCGAAGGGCAAGAAGGTCCCGAAGAAGGCAGCCAGCAAGCGCTAGGCGAAGAAGTGGTGAGACGATCCAATCGACTTTCGCCATGCCCGGGACCAGCCCGGGCATGGCGAGCGCTAACTCGCCTTTCGCGCTCGTGCCGCCGACCGATGCACCTTCTTCGCGGGACGATGTGTCGTCCGCCGGACTGGGGAATGAGGCCGCCGTTTGGCCGATACCTTGGCCTTCAGGCTTTGCTTGAGCGCATCCATCAGGTTGATGACGTTGTCAGGGCGCTCCTCGTGCTCGGCCGATTTGACCGGCTTGCCGGCGGCCTTGCGCCTGACCAGCGTCTTTAATGCATTCTCGTACTCGTCCCTGAATTTAGACGGATCGAAATGCGCAGCCTTGGTGTCGAGGATGTGGCTGGCGAGTTCGACCATGTCTTTCGATATTTTGGGATTCCTGATGTCGTCGAAATAGTCGTCTTCATTGCGCACCTCATACGGATATCGCAGCGTGGTGCCGAGCAGGCCCTTGCCGAGCGGCTCGATTGCAATGACGTGCTCGCGGTTGGTAAGGACGATGCGCGCCAAGGCGACGCGGTCCTGGTCCTTCATGGCGTCGCGGATGACCGCGAAGGCGTCCAGGCCAGCCTTGCCGTCGGGCGCGATATAATAGGGGTGGTTGAGATAGCGCTTGTCGATCTCATCCTTCGGCACGAAGCTGTCGATGTCGATGGTATGATTGCTTTCGATCTGGACCGCCTCGAGTTCGTCCTTATCGATCTCGACGTATTCGCCCTTTTTCAGTTCGTAGCCGCGGCCCTTCTGATCGCTTTCGACGACGTCGCCGGTCTCGGCGTCGACCATTTGCTGCTTCAGCCGATTGCCGGTTTCCCTGTTGATCATGTGGAAACGGGTTTTGTCGACACTGGTCGAGGCCGGATAGAGCAGGACAGGGCAGGATACGAGGGAAAGCTTCAAGGAGCCTTTCCAATAGGCGCGAACGGCCATTACAATCTCCGGCATGGTATGAGTTAAGGGAATCCGGGAACTTGAACGGATATTGAGGGTTTTGGTTCCGGGTTCGCTGTCGCGTGGGAAATGGCCGTGTCGTTGAGAAATCTCTCCACCTACCGGAAAAAGCGCGATTTCGAAAAGACCGCCGAGCCGAGCGGCGAGGCCGCGGTATCGCCCTCGGCACGGCGGCGCTTCGTGATCCAGAAGCACGATGCGACCCGACTGCACTACGACCTGCGGCTGGAATTCGACGGCGTGTTCAAGTCCTGGGCGGTCACCCGTGGCCCTTCGCTCGATCCGCACGACAAGCGGCTGGCGGTGGAAGTGGAAGGCCATCCGCTTGATTATGGGGATTTCGAAGGCACAATTCCCAAGGGAGAATACGGCGGCGGCACCGTGCAGCTTTGGGATCGCGGCTACTGGGAAGCCGACGATCCGGAGCGCGGTTTCAGGAAAGGCGACCTGAAATTCACGCTGCACGGAGAGAAGCTGCACGGCAGCTGGGTGCTGGTGCGGATGCGGCACGATCGCAATGGCGGCAAGCGCACCAACTGGCTCCTGATCAAGCATCGCGATGAATTCGCCCGAGAAGGCAAAGCCAACAACATCCTGGATGAAGACGAGTCCGTCGCATCGGGACGCACGATGAGCGCCATTGCCGAAGGTAAGGGCAACGCGCCGAAGCCGTTCATGACCAGGAAATCCGCCGGCGCGAGCGCCAAGGCGGTCTGGAATTCGAACCGCGGCGATGCGGCGGAAGCACGCGCGAACAACAAGGCGACCGCATCGCAACCCGCCCCGGCCGCCAAGGGCAAGAAGGTTTCGGCGATACCCGATTTCGTCGCGCCGCAGCTCTGCATATCGGTCGATCGTCCACCCGCCGGGGACGGCTGGTGCCATGAGATCAAGTTCGACGGCTACCGCGTGCAGTTGCGGGTCGAGGATGGCAAGGCCAGGCTGAAAACCCGGAAAGGACTTGACTGGACCGAGAAGTTTCAGGCCATCGCCAAGGAAGGCAACTCGCTTCCGGATGCCCTGATCGATGGCGAGATCGTCGCGCTCGACCACCACGGCACGCCGGACTTTTCGACGCTGCAGGCGGCGATCTCCGACGGCAAGACTGGCAATCTGATTTTCTACACGTTCGATCTGCTGTTCGCGGACGGAATGGACATTCGCTCGTTGCCGCTCCGCGAGCGCAAGCAGCGATTGAAGCAGTTGCTGGAAACGCGAAACGGGAAAAACGCCCGGCGCAAAGCGGGGTTGATCCGCTATGTCGAGCATTTCGAGACCGGCGGCGACGCCATTCTGCAATCGGCGTGCAAGTTGTCGCTGGAGGGCATCGTCTCCAAGAAGCTCAGCGCACCCTATCAATCCGGCCGTTCGGAGAACTGGACCAAAGCCAAATGCCGCGCCGGGCATGAGGTGGTGCTGGGCGGTTGGAAAACCACCGCCGGCAAGTTCCGTTCGCTGATGGCGGGCGTCTATCGCGGTGACCATCTGGCTTTCGTTGGGATCGTGGGCACTGGATTCGGACAGGATACGGTCAGGCGCATCATGCCGGCGCTGAAAGCGGCGGCCTCGGACAAGAGCCCGTTCGGCGGCAAGGACGCGCCGCGCAAGACATCCGACGTGCATTGGCTGAAGCCAGAACTCGTTGCGGAGATCGAATTCGCCGGCTGGACCGAGGGCGGCAACATAAGGCAGGCAGCATTCAAGGGATTGCGCCAGGACAAGCCAGCGGATGAAGTAAAGGCGGAGACACCGGTCATGACGAGGATCGCCAAACCAACCGCGAAGGTTGCGCGCCAGTCCGGCAAGTCGGCAAATGGCAAATCCGTCGCGGTGATGGGCGTGATCATTTCCAAGCCCGACAAGGAGCTGTGGCCCGACGGCGGTGACGGCAAAGGCGTGACCAAACTCGATCTCGCCCGCTATTTCGAAGCGGTGGGCGGCTGGATGATCGGTCATCTGAAGGGGAGGCCATGTTCGGTGGTCCGTGCGCCCGACGGCATCGGTGGCGAGAAATTCTTTCAGCGTCACGCCATGCCGGGCGTCTCGAACCTGCTTGAGCTGGTCAAGGTCTCCGGCGACCGCAAGCCTTATCTGCAGATCGATCGGGTCGAGGGACTGGCTGCGGTGGCGCAAATCGGCGGCCTTGAACTGCATCCATGGAATTGCGCGTCGGATAGGCCTGACGTGCCGGGAAGGCTGGTGTTCGATCTCGATCCCGCGCCCGAGGTTGGATTTGCCGATGTGGTCGAGGCCGCCAGGGACATGCGGGAGCGATTGGCGAGCCTCGGCATGGCGAGTTTCTGCAAAACCACCGGCGGCAAAGGGCTTCACGTGGTGACGCCGCTGCTCTACGGCGCCAGGGACAAAACGACCTGGAAAGAGGCCAAGGCCTTCGCGCAGGGCGTTTGCCAGTGGATGGCCCGCCAAGACCCCGAGCGCTATCTGCTCAACATGTCCAAGAAGTTACGCAAGGGAAAGATCTTCCTCGATTATCTTCGCAACGACCGCATGGCGACCGCCGTCGCCGTGCTATCGCCACGGGCGCGCGATGGCGCGCCGGTGTCGATGCCGCTGACATGGACCCAAGTGAAGGGCGATCTCGATCCGAAACGCTACACCGTCCGCACCGTGCCGGCGCTGCTGGCTAAAACCAAGGCGTGGGACGGCTATGACGAGGCGGCGTCGCCGATAAAGGCGGCGATCAAGAAGCTCGCTGGAAAGTAAGGTGGGTACGGCCCAAGCGTGGCTTTGCCCACCTTGCAATTTTTCGATCCAGCTGGAATTACAATTTCCCGAGGAGCAGCAGGATCAACAGGATCACAACAATGAGGCCGAGACCGCCGCCACCGTAGTAACCGGTGCCATAGAACGGTCCGCCGCCGATGCCGCTGAAACCGCCAAGCAGGGCGATAATGAGAATAATAAGAATGATGGTTCCGAGTGACATGTAATTTCTCCTCCAGCCCGGCAGCCGGCATGTATTGCTCTGCCTGTCCAGCCGTAAAAACGAACGGAAACCCATAAAGTTCCATTTTTGAAACATCATAAATTCAGCGAGCTCTTCTTTTCGAACGAGGTGCAATTACATGCAGTTGCGTCAGGGAAAGGTCCAAAGATGTCCGCGCCTCTCGTTGTTTCGATTCCGCATCGCCTCGGCCGTGAGGAAGCCACGCGCCGCCTGAAGGCGGGATTGACGCGCGCGGCCTCCAGCATCCCGGTGTTGAAAGTCGATGAGGAGAGATGGGAAGACAACCGCATGATCTTTCGCGTTCGCGCGTTGGGGCAGGCGGCGTCGGGCCATATCGATGTAGCGGACGATCATGTCCGGCTGGAAGTCACATTGCCCTGGCTGTTGCAACGGTTTGCGGAAGTAGCCCAGGTCGCGATCAAAAATCGCGGCAATCTGCTGCTGACCAAGCGTGGCTGACGATCAACTCCTGCGCGGGGAGGCGCGCTTAACCCTGGCCCTCAGCACGGCGACGAGCAGGTGATTGAAAATATCGGAGAGGCGTATCTCCGCGCTGCCGACCCCACCGCGGGAGCCCGCCACGGAATAGCCATCGACACGGATCGCGCCATCATAGCTCTCGGCGCGGGGCCACGCCCGGCCGCCTTGCGACAATGCCGCCAGTGATTTTGTAACGACTGTTATGGCGGCGTCACGGCCACGGCGCCGGGCGAAGGCGATGACATGGCCGCGATGCGGGCCGATAACATCGATCGGCTGATAGTCGCCATGCGTAAATACGTCAGCAAGCTCGGTGCGAAGTTTCAATAGATGCCTGGTCCAGGCCAGCTTGATACGGCCGTCAGGCCAATGTCGCGCCAGGTTTTCCCAATCAGGATCTCCCGCTGCCGCCAGTGCGGCGGCGCGCTGCGCAAAATCCACCGGCCGGCGGTTGTCGGGGTCGACCAGCGACAAATCCCAGAACTCCGTCCCTTGATAGAAATCGGGCACGCCGGGCATCGTCGCCTTGAGCGTGATCTGGCTGAGCGAATTCAGTGCGCCCAGCAGCGACGTTCGCTGCGCCAGCATCTCCAGCGATTCCAGGAATTCAGCCGAGGCCCGACGATCCAGAATCCGTTCCAGGAACGTCCGCAACCCTGACTCATAGGCTTCGTTGGGATTGAGCCAGCTGGTTTCCTGCTTGCCCTCGCGCGCTGCCTTTAACGCATAGGCCTGCATCCGCTCCAGAAACGCAGCGTCGCGTTCGCCTGACGGCCAGGCGCCGAGCAGGGTTTGGTACAGCATGTATTCAAACGTCGCCGACGGCGCGCGCATCCCGCTTTCGATCACCAGATGCGGAGCGTTCAGGATTTTCCACCGAGCGACGGCGCTGGTCCATTCGCCGGGAAGCTCCGTCAGCGCCATCAATCGGGCGCGGGCGTCTTCGCCGCGTTTGGTATCGTGTGTCGCGGTCGTGGTCATGCCATGCGGCCAATCCTTTGCGCGTGTCTTCATCGCCGCGTGAAAGGCTTCGACCGGAAGCGCTTTGGCCGAAGGATCGCCGCCGACCTCGTTGAGCGCGAGCAGGCGGTGGTAGCGATAGAAGGCGGTGTCTTCCAGCGACTTTGCCATCAGAGGCCCGGTGAACTGTTGCACCTTCAATGCGAATCGGCGCACGCGCGGCGCGCTGTGCAAGGCGCGGCCGGGCTTGATCAAATCCATCGTCAGGGTGTCGCGCAGGAAATCGAAAATGCCGTCGTCGGCGGCAAACCAGTCCGCGCGCGCCTTTTCGATCGTCTGACAAATCAGCGCATGGTCGTGTCCGGTCTGAACCGCTGCGGTCAAATAGGTGCGGTAGACCGGGAAATGCAGCACGTAGAGTTCGAGCGCCTGCCGCAGGCTATCGGCGGAATAGTCGCGGGTGGAGTAATGGCCGCCGGCGATCCGCGCCAAAAGGCGTCTGAGCACCGTGAATTCGCTGGTCAACAAGGTCTCGAGCACCCGGCGTTTGGCGTCCTTCAGGACAGGCTCCAGGGTCGGCGACAGATTGCTGATTTGCCGCCATACCTCGTCGAGTGGGCCGAGCCCGTCGCCGTCGACCAGGACCTGCGTGATGGCATTCAGCCACTCATAGCCGGTGGTGCCGTGGACCCCGCTAAAGGCATGCAGTTTTTCGTGCTCGCCAAGGATTTTCTCGACCACCGTGTAGAACGGTTTTGTCGTTCGGCCCTGGGCGTTCCGGATCAGGCGGCGCAGACGCTGGAAATATTGCGCGGGATCATGCAGGCCGTCGATGTGGTCGAGCCGCAGGCCCTGTATCGTACCTTCCGCCACCAGCCTTTTGACGAGGCGATGAACCGCGTCGAACGTTCCGGAATCCTCGACCCGCAATCCGGCGAGCGTATTGACGTCAAAGAAGCGCCGATAGTTGATGTCGCTGGAAGCGAGTCGCCAATGGCCGAGCTTGTAATGCTGCCGTTCCAGCAGATGGTGCAGCGTCAGGACCTGGGCGGCACGATCCGGTGCCGCCCGATAGGCGTCGAGCCCCCGTGCGATAATTTCCGCGCCGCCGGCAATGCTTTTCAGCTCGGCCTTGAGAGCGGGAGCCTCCTTGCGGTTGGGATGATGCAATCCCTTGTAACGCGACGCGAGGTCGAGCATCCGTTTTCCCGCCGTGCCATCGTCAGCGCTGGCTTCCTTGACAATGCTGCGCAATATCTCGCCGTAACGCTCGGGCGCGATCGGCAGGCGGTGCTCGAAATACCAGGCCGAAAAGCTGCCTTCACCGGCATCGTAGCGAAGCTCGATCTCCCCTTTTTCAAGCGCTTCGCCATAGGACGAGCCGAGGATCGGCAGCAGCACGCCGGGCCGGGTCCGGTACGGCAAGATGTCCCAGTCGATATCGAACGACACCGCATGCGGCGAGGCCGGACCCCATTCCAGCACGTCGAGCCACCACGGATTATCGGCGAAATGCACGCCAACGTGGTTGGGTACGAAATCGAGAATGAGGCCAAGGTCGTGCTGCTTTAGCGCTTGGCTCAACCGCTGCAGGCCGGCATCGCCGCCGAGCTCCGGATTGATCCGGGTGTGATCGACGACATCATAGCCATGGGTGCTTCCCTTGCGCGACTTCATGAAAGGCGAGGCATAGAGGTGGGTAATGCCAAGTGCTTTCAGGTAGGGGACGATCGCCGCCGCCGCGTCGAAATCGAAGTTCGCCGTAAGCTGGATGCGATAGGTCGCGACCGGAATAGCCGGAGACATCAGCGCGCTTCCAGACGCCAGAAGACCGACCATGGCGCGAGCGAGCGGCCGGCATCGCCGCCCCAGATGCTGATGCCCGACGTGTCGGTTTGATGCGTGCGCGCTTGCTCGGACAGATTGGCCAGCAGGCGAAGCGTGGCGTCGCCGCCCATCCGCCAATGGGCCGTCAGCAAGCCATTTTCCGCTGCATGGGCGTCGCCAAAGGTAGCGCCAGCAAGCCGCGGCACGATCTCGCGCTGGCGTATCGCAAGGAGTTCCCGCACCAGCATCAGCCGTTGGCGCCCCGCCGTCTCGTTGCGGGCATCCCAATCCAGCACCGCGGATTGAAACGTCGCGACATCCAGCGGGTCGGGGACCTCGTCACCGTATTTGGCATAGGCCCAGGCGTATTCCCTGCGTCGGCCGTTACGCACGGCTTGCGCGAGATCGCCTTCGAAATCGCAGAAGAACAGGAACGGCGCTTTCGAACCCCATTCTTCGCCCATGAACAGCATCGGGATCGCCGGCGCCAGCAGGGTAATGGCGAGGGCGGCTTCGATCGCCTTGGCGCTTGCACTGCCTTCGAGCCGGTCGCCGAGCGCGCGGTTGCCGATCTGGTCGTGGTTTTGCAGAAAATTGACAAAGGCGGTCGGAGAGAGCGCGCCGCTCGGTTCGCCGCGCAATTGCCCGCCGCGATATTCGGAGGCTTCGCCCTGGTAGACAAAGCCGGACGCCAGTGCCCGCGCCACATCTTGCAGCGGCGACTTCGCGTAGTCGCCATAATAGCCTTGCGTCTCTCCGGTCAGCAAAACGTGCCAGCCATGATGATAATCGTCGTTCCACTGCGCACGGTATTTGCCGCATGCCGGATCTTGTCCGGGATCCAGCAAGCTTGCGATATTATCACCGTTTTCGAGCACCAGATGGATGTGACGGCCGGTCGCCGTGGCAAGCTTGCCAACGGCATCGCTGAGATCGTGCAGCATCGGGATTTCACCCGGCTCAAAGATAGTGTTCACCGCATCCAGCCGCAGCCCGTCGAAGCGGTATTCTGTCAGCCAATACAGGGCATTCTCGATAGCGAAAGCGCGGACCTCTTGCACCCGATAATCGATCGCGCTGCCCCAGGGCGTCTGCGCATCGGTAAAGAAGCCCGGCGCATAGCGGCCGAGGTAGTTTCCTTCGGGGCCGAAGTGGTTGTAGACCACGTCGAGAAATACCGTCAGCCCGCGCAGATGCGCTTCGTCGATTAGGGCCTTGAGATCGTCGGGACTTCCATACGCGCTGTCGGGTGCATACCACAACACGCCGTCATAGCCCCAGTTGCGCCGGCCCGCGAAATCCGCAAGCGGCATCAATTCCAGCGCGGTGATTCCAGTGTCCACGAGATGATCGAGTCTTCCGATCATGGCGCGATAGGTGCCTTCCGGCGTGAAGGTGCCGACATGGGTTTCGATCAAGACGGTTTCCTGCCACGGACGCCCGCGCCAGCCCTCGGCGCGCCAGGGATAAGCGGCGTGATCGATCACTTCGCTTGGGCCTGAGACGTCTTCGGGCTGGAATGCCGAGGCCGGATCGGGCACATCGATCTCGTCGTCGATGCGGAATTGATAACGGGCGCCGGCCTTGACGCCGGCGATCTCGGCGGAAAACCAGTCGTCAGCACCACGCCGAAGGGCATAGGGCTTGTCCAGCAGCACTTCGACACGTTTTGCCGCCGGCGCCCATAGACGAAATGACGCTCCGGTTGTTGTCAGTCTTGCGCCAAATTGCCGTTCATTCATGCCGAGCCCGCAAAGGCAAGGACCGAGCGGGGAGGAGCCTTGGCATCGGCTCCCGACGCGAAGTCCGCGGTTGTCTGTTTGCTGTCCGCGGTATTCAATACTTGTTGCCAGGCTTTGTATTCCCGCATCTTCGGCAATTTGAACGCGATTGCTTCAGTGGCGGCGTTCAGTACGATGAAAATCGGCGCGTGACCTTGTTCGGCTGGACCCAGTACATACGACAGAAAGCGGCCTTCCGGAAAATTCCAGTCCTGCTCCTTCATCTCTTCGGCGGCCGGCGTCAGCCACAGCACGCCGTAGGATCCGTCCGCGCGCCGCCCATCGAGCCAGTGATGCGAGCGGATTTGTGCAAAGCGCCGCCGCAACCCGGTCATGTGGCCGACGAAGTCGGTGAGGTCGTCGCCCTCGCGGTTGAGCCCATCCCAGCCGATCCAGCCGATTTCGTTGTCCTGGCAATAGGCGTTGTTGTTGCCGTTTTGGGTGTTGCCGACTTCATCGCCGGCCAGGATCAGCGGCAGGCCCTGCGCCAGCAGTAGGCATGCGAACTGGTTTTTTCGAAGCTGGCGCCGCACCGCGACAATTTTTTCGTCGTCGGTCGGGCCTTCATGGCCGCAATTGTTGCTGTGGTTGTCGCTCGAGCCATCGCGATTGTCCTCGCCGTTGGCCTCGTTGTGCTTCTGGTTGTAGCTGAACAAATCCGCCAGCGTGAAGCCGTCATGCACCGTGATGTGATTGACGCCGGCGCGCTGGGTCCGGCCGTCGTGATTGAACACGTCGGAAGAGCCGGTCATGCGGCTCGACACTTCGCCAATCAGGCTGCCTTCGCCGCTCCAGTAGCGTCGCATCGCACTGCGATACTTGTCATTCCATTCCGACCATTGCGAGGGAAACGCGCCGACCTGGTAGCCGCCCATGCCGAGGTCCCAGGGCTCGGCGACCAGCTTCACCGAAGCGAGTACCGGATCCTGGCGGATCGCGGTGAGAAATGCGGAATTGCGGTCGAAGCCGCCCGGCCCGCGCGCCAGCGTGGTGGCGAGATCGAACCGGAAGCCGTCGACATGGCAGACTTCGACCCAGTAGCGCAGCGAATCCATCACCATCTGCAGCACGCGCGGATGGGTGAGATTGACCGAACTGCCGCAGCCGGTGAAATCATCGTAGAACCGCGGATTTTCCGGCTTCAGCCAGTAGTAGGAGGCGTTGTCGATGCCACGGAAGGACAGCGTCGGGCCCATATGGTTACCCTCGGCGGTGTGGTTATAGACGACGTCGAGCATCACTTCGATCCCGGCGTCGTGCAGCCGCGCCACCGTGGTGCGAAAGGCGTCGAGCGGATTGTCCTGCGAGTAGCGCGGCTCCGGCGCGAAAAACGACAGCGTATTGTAACCCCAGTAGTTCACCAGCTTCTGTTCGACGAGTCTTCGGTCGTCGACAAGCCCGTGAATCGGCAACAGCTCGATGGTGGTGACGCCGAGCCGCTTGAGATGCTCGATCATGGTCGGCGAGGACAGTCCGCCATAGGTACCGCGCAGGTTGGGCGGCACGTCTTCGCGTTTCTGCGTCAGGCCCTTGACGTGCGCCTCGTAGATAATGGTGTCTTCCCAGGGGATGTTCGGTCGCATTTCGCGGCGCCCCCAGTTGAAGGTCTCGTCGACGACGACGGCCTTGGGCATGCCGCGGGCATTGTCGCGCCGGTCGAACGAGAGGTCCTCGCGTGCGCTGCCGGTGCGATAGGCAAAATGTGCGTCGCTCCATACCAGTCGGCCGGCGAGGCGCTTGGCATAGGGATCGAGCAGCAGCTTGTTGGCGTTGAAGCGGTGGCCGCGGTCGGGCTCATAGGGCCCGTGAACGCGATAGCCGTAAAGCTGCCCCGGCGAAACGTCGTTGAGGTAGCCGTGCCAGACGTCCTCGGTGCGCTCGGGCAGTTCGATGCGCTCAAGTTCGCGACGCCCCTGGGGGTCGAACAGGCAAAGCTCGACCTTTTGCGCATTGGCGGAGAACAGCGCAAAATTGGTGCCCCGGCCGTCCCAGCTTGCACCGAGACGTGAAGACGTTCCGGCGGTCAGTCGCATGCTTAGCTTTCCGGTACGAGAAAAATCGCGGCCAGCGGCGGAACGGTGAGATTGAGTTCGGGCGCCGGACCTTCCAAGGTCCGGACCTGGCCGACATTGCCGACATTGGTGCCGCCGTAATGCGCGGAGTCCGAATTGAGAACCTCGCGCCAGGTGCCGGCGAACGGCGCCCGGACGCGATAATTGTAATACACGTTCGGTGAAAAATTCACGACGACGAGGCAGCGCGCGCGGGCATCTTTGCCCTTGCGGATCCAGGCGAAGACGTTGCCGCCGGCATCGTCGGTCACCAGCCACTCGAAGCCGGATGACTCGCAGTCCAACTGGTGCAGCGCCGGCAATTTGCGATAAAGCCCGTTGAGGTCGCGGATCAGCGACTGAATGCCGGCATATTTCTTTTGATCGAGCAGGTGCCAGTCGAGCGAACGGTCATGGCTCCATTCGCGTTCCTGGCCGAATTCGCAACCCATGAACATCAGCTTCTTGCCAGGGTGTCCGAACATGAAGCCGTAATAGGCGCGCAGGTTGGCGAAGCGTTGCCAGTTGTCGCCGGGCATCCGTCCCAGCAGCGAACGTTTGCCGTGGACCACTTCGTCGTGCGACAGCGGCAGGATGAAATTTTCCGAGAACGCGTAATGCAGACCGAACAGGATGTCGCCGTGATGAAATCTGCGGTGGATCGGATCCTTGCTGATGTAGTTCAGCGTGTCGTGCATCCAGCCCATGTTCCATTTGTAGCCAAAGCCGAGCCCGCCATATTCGACCGGGCGCGATACCTGAGGCCAGGCGGTGGATTCTTCCGCCGCCGTGGTGGCTTGCGGAAAGCGGGCGAACACTTCGGTGTTGAAACGGCGCAGGAAGTCGATGGCTTCAAGATTTTCGCGGCCGCCGTGCTTGTTCGGTATCCAGCCTCCCGCGGGCCGGCTGTAGTCGAGATACAGCATGGAGGCGACCGCATCGACGCGCAGGCCATCGATGCCATAGCGCTCCAGCCAGAACAGCGCGTTCGACACCAGGAAATTGACGACTTCGGTGCGCCCGTAATTGTAGATCAGCGTGCCCCAGTCGAGGTGACGGCCCTGCAGCGGGTTGGCGTGCTCGTAAAGCGAGGTGCCGTCGAAGTGACCGAGGCCATGCGGATCGTCAGGGAAATGTCCGGGTACCCAGTCCAGCATGACGCCGAGACCTTCGCGATGACAGGCATCGACCAATGCGGAAAAATCTTCCGGCGGCCCGAACCGGCTGGTCGGCGCATACATCCCGGTCGGCTGGTAGCCCCAGGAGCCGTCGAACGGATGCTCGCTGATGGGGAGAAATTCAACATGGGTAAAGCCGAGATCGCGGGCATAGCGCGGCAACTGCTCGGCGAGGTCGCGATAGGTGAGCCACTCGTTGTTGCCCTTGCGCCGCCACGAGCCGAGGTGGACCTCGTAGATCGAGACCGGCGCGCTCAGCGCATTGACGTCCGCAGGCGCCGGACGCGGATGCGGCAGCCTGGTCTCGTCGAAAACGATCGAAGCGGTGTTCGGACGCATTTCGGTGGCGAACGCCATCGGATCGGACTTCAGCGGCAAATGCTCGCCCCGTGGGCCGACAATATCGAATTTGTACCGATCGCCAGGGGTGGCGTGGGGCACAAACAGTTCCCAATAGCCCATACCGCGCACCCGCATCGGATGCCGCCGCGCATTCCAGAAATTGAAATCGCCGACGACGCTGACCCGCCGCGCATTGGGCGCGAACACCACGAAAGCCACGCCGTCGACGCCGTCCAGCGTCATCGGGTGCGCGCCGAGCTTGTCGTAAATCCGCTGATGGGTTCCTTCACCGAGCAGATACAGGTCGAAGTCGCTCAAAACAGGCGGAAAGCGGTAGGGGTCGTCGAGATCGACCACGGTATCGCCGAAGCGGGCACGCAGCTGATAGCGTTTGGCGCCGTTCGGGAGCGCGCCGGCAAACAACCCGGCATCATGAATCCTCACCAATGCGGCCGCCTTGCCGTGCTCGTCGATCGCATCGACCTTCGAGGCCTCCGGCAGGAATGCGCGCACCACGGTCCTGCCGCCCTCGGTGTGGAGACCGAGATAATGAAAGGGGTCGGCGTGGCGGCCCTCCACAATCGCATAGGCCTCCGCGGATAGTTTGGTCATGCGGCCTCGTTTGGTCGCTGGGACAATATTCGAAGCATCCTCGTCAGCGGGACGCGCGGCCATTCAGGCAGGTGGGTCAACTCGTATTCGACCTCATGAAGCGTTTTTTCAAGCAGAAAGAAATTGAGCATCTGCCTGGCGGCCTGCGGATCGGCCGGCCACAGCGCTGAATTTGCCATGGCCTCGCGATAGGCTGCGAGGAACGCCATCACCGAGCGATCGCGCCAACCCGCCAGCGCCCCGGCCAATCTGCCTTGCTCGTCGGGCGCCACCTTGAGGGCGCGCTCGAACGCGGCCGTGACCGAATGGTCGATCGAACGGATCAGGCTGGCGACGTCGCGCGCCGCGGGGGCCTTGCGCCGCCGCTCGGCCAGCGGCCGGCTGGGTTCACCTCCGAAATCGATGATGAAGATGTCATCCTTGACGATCAGCATCCGCCTCAGATGGAAGTCGCCATGGCAGCGGATGTTGAGGCCTCCGATGTCAGGCGGAAGCAGCGTATTGAAGCGATCAAGCAACGTCGCGTGCTGCGCCAGCACTTGATCGATCAGCAGGCGATCGGCTTGCCCGATCATGTTCCGCCGCTGCTTCAATGCGTCGAAGGCCTGGTCAGCGCGGGCGGTTGCGTCTTCGATCCAGAGACGCACGTCGGCGGGTTGGGTCGGTTCCGGCCTGAAATCGGCGAATTCGTCGCTGCCGGCGAGCGCAAGATGCATCTCGGCGACGCGCCTTCCGGTTTGCGACATGTAGCGAAGATAGGAGGTCTGCTGCTCGCTTTCGCCGGCGCGGTCGCCTGTTCCCAACAGGCGTTGTTCTTCGACAAACCGGTCGAGATAGGCGGACGTCACGGTCCAGGCGTCGCCCTGATTTTCGACAAGCGCATGCAAGACGGCGATAGCGCTCCGCATCTCGCCTTCGACCAGTTCGACGGTTCCGAGCAGCGCCGGCGTATTGGCAAAGCCTGCGGTCTCGGTCAGAAACCGACCGATCTCGATCTCGGGATTGATGCCGGGTTCAAGCTTTCGATAGAGCTTCGTGACATAGTCATTGTCGACCAGCGCCGTGGTATTTGGCTTTTCGGCTTCGATGGCGCGAATATGCTCGGGTGGCTTGATCGGCTTGTCCGGAAACCCGGCGGTCGGCCTGAATTCAAGGCGCGCGCCCTGTTCTTCGACGGTCAAGGTTTCGCGGAGATTGCGCAGCAGCAGCGAAATGAAGATCGGGTCGGTCGCAACATCCAGCAGCGTGCCTTCCCGCGCGCCCTGGCGTACGGCTGCAAACGCGCGGGGATTATAGCGTTCGCGGTCGAACCGCACCCATTCGATCCGCATCGGCAGCACGTAGCGCGCGGCTGTGCCGTGTTTTGTCGTCGCTTCGAAGAAAGCGAGCCAGGGACGGTTGTCGCCGATATCGCAGAACGGAATCGCCGAGGTCAGCACCGGGTGAATTTCCCGTGCCGAACGTTCCGGATACCAGTGGGTTCGCGCCAAGAACTCCGGCAATACATCGCGTTCGAACACACCGCGGGTACGCGCCAGCGACATCCAGGTCGCGCCCAGCGGCACCACCAGGGTCTCGAATTCGGGAACGGCCGTCGGCTCGACGCGCTCCGACTCGAGGGGCCTGCGAAGCTGAAACCAGTAGAAACCATAGGGCGCCAGCGTGATCATATAGGGCAGTTCACCGATCGCCGGGAAACGGGTGCGGCCCAGCATCTCCAGAGGAATGCGATCCTTCCAGGCGGAAAGATCGAGTTCGGTGGCTTGCGCCGATCGCGACAGGTTGGCGACGCAGAGAATGACCTCGTCGCCATACTGCCTGACATAAGCGAGTACCGAGCGGTTGACCGGCCGGATGAAGGTCATCGAACCGCGGCCGAACGCCAATGTGGATTTGCGCACTGCGATCAGGCGTTTGGTCGCGCTCAGCAGCGAGGAGAGGCTGTGCGACTGGGCCTCGACGTTGACCGCCTCGTAGCCATAGACCGGATCCATGATGGTCGGCGCGTAAAGCCGCGCCGGATCGGCGCGGGAGAACCCGCCATTGCGGTCGGGCGTCCATTGCATCGGTGTCCGCACGCCGTTGCGGTCACCGAGATAGATATTGTCGCCCATTCCGATTTCGTCGCCGTAATAGATGATCGGCGTTCCCGGAAACGACAGCAGCAGCGAATTCATCAGTTCGATCTTGCGCCGGTCGTTGTCCATCAGCGGCGCCAGCCGCCGGCGAATGCCGACATTGATGCGGGCGCGGGGATCGTTGGCGTAGGTCGACCACAGATAGTCGCGCTCGACGTCGGTGACCATTTCGAGCGTCAGTTCGTCATGGTTGCGCAGAAACAGCGCCCACTGGCAATTGTTCGGGATATCCGGCGTTTGGCGCAGGATGTCGGTAATCGGAAAGCGATCCTCCTGCGCGATCGCCATGTAAATCCGCGGCATCAGCGGGAAGTGATAGGCCATATGACATTCGTCACCGCTGCCGAAATATTCCTGCACATCTTCCGGCCATTGATTGGCCTCCGCCAGCAGCACCTTGCCCTTGGCGTAGGCGTCGAGCTCGGCGCGCAGCTTCCTGACGATGGCGTGGGTTTCCGGCAGGTTTTCATTGTTGGTGCCGTCGCGCTCGCACAGATAGGGGATGGCATCGAGACGGAAGCCATCGACGCCGGTGTCGAGCCAGCGCTTCATGACTTGCACCAGCGCGCTGACCACGCGCGGGTTGTCAAAATTAAGGTCCGGCTGATGCGAGAAGAAGCGATGCCAGTAAAACTGGCCGGCTTCCGGGTCCCAGGTCCAGTTCGATTTCTCGGTGTCGGTGAAGATGATCCGGGTGCCCGGATATTTCTGGTCGGTGTCGCTCCACACATACCAGTTGCGTGCGCTGGAGTTCGGCACGCTGCGGCGGGCGCGCTTGAACCAGTCGTGCTGGTCGGAGGTGTGATTGACGACGAGTTCGGTGATGACCCGCATGCCGCGCCGCTTGGCTTCGACGATGAAGCGCTTGAAATCCTTCATGGTCCCGAAATCGGGATTGATGGCGCCGTAGTCGGCGATGTCGTAGCCGTCATCGCGGCCGGGCGACGGATAAAACGGCAGCAGCCATAGCGCGGTGACGCCGAGGTCCTGCAGGTAGCCGAGTTTTTCGGTCAAGCCGGCGAAATCGCCGATCCCGTCATTGTTGCTGTCGGCGAAAGCTTTGACGTGGAGCTGATAGATGATGGCATCCTTGTACCAAAGCTCGCCGCCGTCGAGGGCGGTGACCGGCAACTCGGTTGCATCGTCGATGGATGACATCAGGTGCATCACGCCCTCACGTCAGACCGCGAAAGAGCATGGTAGGTAGGGCCCCGCCGAAGACGGCGCTATCGACAGTTCGAGTGGTTTTGTTCACGGTGATGCCATTGGCGTCGAAATGGCGTCCCATTTCGTTTGCGGGAAAGGAGACGTTCCGGGCATATATACAAAGCCGTTCGGCAGGCGTTGGTTCCCGGGGGAACGCCGCGGACGGCAGCGAGTTAAACACAGCTATCCTATTCCTGCATTTAGAGAATTTCGTGACGTTCCCCAACCGTTGCGTGCAAATGGCGTGCCGAATGGACCTTTTCACCAAAGCCAAAGAACTGGGCATCCAGACCGAGTTTATCGATGGTCAGGGCCACCGCCACGTCACAGACGCCGCGGCGTTAAAAATCATCCTGGACGCCCTGCCGGTCCGGATACCGCACCGGTTTCTCGAGGGGGCGGTGGTGGTCCGGTCGGGCCAGCCCTCGCGCATCGAGCTCAAGGCTGCCACGTTCCCGTTACGCTGGAAAATCGTGACGGGTCTTGAGGTTATCGCGCAAGGCGAGACCCGCGACCGCGTCATCGTCTGGCCATCCGATTTACCCGTCGGCACCTACCGGCTGCACCTGACCGATGCTTCCGCCTTGACGGAAGAAGCGCCGTTACTGGTTGCGCCACCAAAGGCCTTCGGCGGCGATTTCGACCGCTGCTGGCTGTTGGCGGTCCAGCTCTATGGCGTCCGGTCGGCGCGCAACTGGGGGATCGGGGATTTCACCGATCTCGAAGGGCTGATCGAACTGGCCTCCGATCTGGGAGCCGAGGGCGTCGGTCTCAACCCGCTGCACGCGTTATTCGACGACCGGCCGGGCGATTGCAGCCCCTATTCGCCGAACAGCCGGCTGTTTCTCAACCCGCTCTTTATCGACGTCGAAAAACTAAAGGAGTTTCTGCCCGGCGGATTCGCTGAAGACAGCGACACCATCGCCCGGCTGCGACAAAGCGATATCGTCGATTATGTCGCCGTCGCCGGGCTGAAATGGCGCGCGCTGCGATTGGCGTTCGATGCCTTCAGGGCCAAGCCCAAAGCCAGGGACCGTGCCGCTTTCGCCAGATTTCGCACCGAGCGTGCGCCGCTGCTGTCGCGGTTCGCCTGCTTCGAGATGCTTCGGCACAAGTTCGACAAGCCGTGGTGGGAATGGCCGGACCAATGGCGGCAGCCCGACGAGGCCAGATGCGCGGAGTTGCGTCAGGGCCCGGACGCGGCCGAGATCGAATTCGTCGAATTCGTGCAATGGATCGCCGACCGGCAATTGCAGGCCTGCCAGAACCTCGCGACCAGCCTTGGCATGAAGGTCGGTCTTTATCTCGACGTGGCCGTTGGCGTGCAGTCCGATGGGTTCGACGCCTGGAACGAGCAGACAGCGATTTCCCGTTACCTCGGCGTCGGCGCGCCGCCGGACCCGCTGAACACCGCAGGCCAAAGCTGGGGCCTTGCCGGCTTCAACGCCGCCGGGCTGGAAATGAAATCCTTCGAGCCCTATCGGGAAATGCTGCGGGCTTCGATGCGCTACGCCGGTGCGATCCGGCTCGATCATGTGCTCGGCCTGAAGCGGCTTTATCTCGTGCCGCACGGGTTTGCCGCCAACAACGGCGTCTATGTACAGATGCCGTTCGAGCCGCTGCTGGCGGCGACCGCGCAGGAAAGCGTGGCGCGGCGCTGCGTGGTGATCGGTGAAGATCTCGGCACGGTGCCGGAGGGCTTTCGCGAGCAAATGGCCGATTGGGGCATCTGGTCGTACAAGGTGATGATGTTCGAGCGCGACGACAGCGGTGTGTTTCGCGGCATCGATTATTATGCGCCTAACGCCCTCGTCACCTTCAATACCCATGATCTGTCGACCTATGCCGGCTGGCGCTCGTTCAGCGATCTCAAATTGAAACGCTCGCTCGGCATCGATCCCGGCGAAAGCGACGACGCGCGCTGGCACGCCCTGGCCATGCTGTCCGACGCGCTGCGCCATCATGCGATCGACCGTCACGATCTCTATGCGGTCGCAAGCTTTCTGGCGAAGACCCGTTCGCGCCTGATGGCGATCTCGCTGGAGGATCTGCTGGACGTGATCGATCAGCCCAACATTCCCGGCACCGTGAACGAGCATCCGAACTGGCGGCAGCGGCTTCCAATTGCGCTCGACAAGATCGCATCGTCGATCGACGTTGCCGCGCTCAAGGCAGCGACGGTGGAACGAACCCGCGCCAAGACACGGCGTGCGGATATTTTCAGCGAGTGATGGAAATTTGCCCGGCAGAATCGAAGACTATGGGCTGATCGGCGACTGCGAGACCGCGGCATTGGTCGGCCGCGACGGCTCGATCGACTGGCTGTGCTGGCCTGCATTCGACTCCGACGCCTGTTTCGCAAGTCTGCTTGGCACGCGCGAACACGGTCGGTGGCTGATCGCGCCTGCGGAAGAGATGAAACAAACGTCCCGCCGTTATCTGGGCGATACGCTGATCCTGGAGACGCGCTTTGAAACGGCGAAAGGGGCGATCACCCTGGTCGATTTCATGCCGCCGCGCGGCAACGCCTCCGACATCGTACGGCTGGTGCGCGGCGTCAGCGGCCGGGTAAAGTTGCGGATGGAGTTGATCATCCGCTTCGGCTTCGGCACCGATATTCCCTGGGTCAGGAAAACCGAGGACGGCGCGCTGCTAGCCATTTGCGGGCCGGACATGACGGTGCTGCGAACGCCCGTGGAGACCCGCGGCGAGGACCTGACCACCGTGGCCGATTTCGAGGTCGGCGAAGGCGAAACCGTTCCCTTCGTGCTCACTTATGGGCCTTCGCACCTGCCGGTACCCGACGCCATCGATCCTCTCCAGGCGTTGAAGGAGACCGAGGACTTCTGGAGCGGCTGGAGTAGTCAATGCATGTATCAGGGCGAGTGCCGCGACTTGGTGATGCGATCGCTGATCACGTTGAAGGCGCTGACCTATGCGCCGACCGGCGGCATCGTCGCCGCACCCACGACCTCGCTGCCGGAAAAGCTCGGCGGCGCGAGAAACTGGGATTATCGTTTCTGCTGGTTGCGCGACGCCACCTTTACGCTGTTGGCGCTGGTGAATTCCGGCTACACCGAGGAGGCGTCGGCCTGGCTGAGCTGGTTGCTGCGCGCCGCGGCCGGTTATCCGGCAAATATGCAGATCATGTACGGCATCATGGGACAGCGGCGTCTGCTGGAATGGGAAGCGGACTGGCTGCCCGGCTACGAGGGCGCACAGCCCGTCAGGGTCGGCAACGCCGCGCACGCCCAGCTGCAACTCGATGTCTATGGAGAGCTGGTTGACGCGTTTTACCAGTCGCGAGTCGCGGGGCTCGAACTCGACGAAGACAACTGGCGGCTGGGACTCGCGGTGATCGAGCATCTGGCGGAAATATGGGACCGGCCGGATCACGGCATCTGGGAGCGCCGCGGCGACCCCCGACATTATGTCCTGTCGAAAGTGATGACCTGGGTCGCGTTCGACCGCGGTATTAAAAGCGCCGAGAAGTTCGGGTTCGACGCGCCGCTCGACCGTTGGCGGAATTTACGCGATTCCGTTTGCCGCGACGTCTGCGAAAGAGGATTTGACCGCGAGCAGAATGCCTTCGTCGAGTCTTATGGATCGCAAGTGCTCGACGCCAGCATCCTGCTGTTGCCCGCAGTCGGTTTTCTGCCCGCTTCCGACCCGCGGGTCCGCGGCACGATTGCCGCCATTGAAAGACACATGATGCGGGACGGGTTTGTGCTGCGGCACGATCCGCGCGAGGTTACCGACGAAATTCAGCCGATCGAAGGCGCGTTTCTCGCCTGCAGCCTCTGGCTCGCCGACGCCTGGGTGCTGGCTGGCGAAATCGAAAAAGCTCAGGCGCTGTTCGACCGTGTCGTCGGTGTCGCCAACGATCTTGGCCTGCTGGCCGAGGAGTACGATTCCGGCGCGGGCCGCCAGACCGGCAATTTCCCGCAGGCGCTGACCCATATCGCGCTGATCAATACCGCGCATAATCTCTGCGAGGCGACCAGGACGGTCGAGAAGCCGGTCGTGCAGCGGTCGAAGTAACCAACTCCTGTCGTCCCGCGGGTGCTCGGCTTGGCCGGAACGATGAGGCACTATTATCCTGATTATCCAGCCGCGTTAATCTTCAAAATCATCTCGATCGCGCCTGCAAAACCCTCATCCTCATTCGAGGTCGTGACTTGCGTCGCCTGTTTCTTGACGTCGTCGGTGGCATTGCCCATCGCGATCGAGAAGCCGCTGGTTCTGAACATCGCGAGGTCGTTCTGCATGTCGCCGATAGTGGCGACCGCGTCGGTCGGGATGCCCTGACGCTTGGCCATCGCCTGCACGAAGGTGCCCTTGTCGCATCCGGGCGGCGTGACATCGAGATAGTAGGTCTGCGACCGGACCGCGGTCGCTTGCGTGCCTAGGGCTTTCTGCATCGCGGCTTCGCAACGCTGCAGCAGCGCCGCATCCGAACTGGCGCCCACGATCTTGCAAGCGGCCGACACATAGGGTGTAAAATCCCGGACAATGGTCGGATCGGTCCGGATCGCCCGCTTTTCATTCGGAACGTATTCGCCGTCGCCGTTGCGGGTGAACCAGCAATCGTTGGTGAACAGCCAGATATCGACGCCGAATTCCTTCAATACATCGAGGCTGCGCTCCGCCGCCGACACCGGGATCAAATGTTGTTCGATCGGATTTAGTTGCGGGTCGACAATCGAGCTTCCGTTGAAAGGTCCGACCGGCAGCGTGATTCCGAGCGGCTCGATCAAAAAACGCATGCCGATCGCCGGGCGGCTGGAAGTGATGGTGAAACTGATGCCGGCGTCGCGCAGCCGCCGCACCGCGCCGATGGCGCGGTCGGTCAGGGTCTTGTCCTTGGTCACCAGCGTGCCGTCGACATCGGAAACCACAAGCGCGATGCGGGTCATGCGCGAACCCTGCCGGTAGATTGGCCGTCGTCCGGACTTAAGCCGAGTTGGCCGATGATGTTATCGACGATGGCGTCAACGGGCGCGTCAATCGACACCGTCACCGGATTTTCTCGGGAGTCCGGCGGCTCGAGCGTCTTGAATTGGCTGGCCAATAGTCCCGGCGGCATGAAATGTCCCTTTCGTTCGGCGAGACGCTTTGCGATCAACGGCTCGGTGCCCTCGAGATAGATGATACGGACATCGGTTCGTCCATGCACGAGAACATCGCGATAGGTTCGTTTCAGCGCGGAGCAGGCGATCACGGCGTGTTCGCCGGCCTTGCAAACCCTGTCGATCTCGTCGGCGATCGCCCGCAGCCAGGGCCAGCGATCCTCGTCGGTCAAGGGTTGACCGGCGCTCATCTTGGCGACGTTGCTGGCGGGATGAAATCTGTCGCCATCCTCGTAGGTCCAGCGCAAACGTTGGGCCAGCCTTTCGGCAATGGTGCTCTTGCCGGAGCCGGACACGCCCATCACCACCAGCGCGCACGGGATTGTACCGACGTCATCGCCCACGGAAATTCTCCGGCAGCGCCGCCGCATCCACCAGCCAGACCGTCTCGCCGCTGGAGCGTGCGCGGTTCGCGGGCAGGTTCTCGCCCGCCAGCACGCGCGTCAAGATCGCGCGCTTGTCCGAGCCGCTGGCTTCGAACAGCATCTCCCGGCAGGAGTTCAGTGCCGGCAGCGTCAGGGTGACGCGCGGCACGAATGGCTCGACATGGGCCTCGGGGACACCGACCACCCAGCGTTTGGTTTCCTCCATTGCGGGATAACCCGGAAATAGCGAGGCGGTATGGCCATCGGGGCCGACGCCCATCAGCACGACATCGAACAGCGGGCGGGCGGAATCCAGCGCGTTCGCACCGTAGAACAATTGCAACTCGCGTTCATAACGGCTTGCCGCTTGCTGGGGATCGGCAGTGTCGGTCGGAATCGGATGGATGTTGCCAGCCGGCGCGTAGCGATCCAGGAAGATCCGCCGTGCCGCGCCCATATTGTTGAGCGGGTCATTCGCCGGGACAAAGCGCTCGTCGCCGATAAACCAGTGCACCCGGTCCCACGGGATCCGGCTTCGACAGGCATCGGTTGCAAGCAGTTGATAGAGTTGTCTCGGGCTCGATCCCCCGGTCAGGCAGATCGCCACGCGTCCACGATTGGCCGCGATTCTTGTCATAATACGTTCGGCAGCGCTGTTGGCGAGCGCGACCGAATCGGAAACCGTGATCAACTCGAAGTTTGCTTGATTGTCCGAAGCCATCTTAGCCGAGCTTCCGCCAGCTTCGGCCGTCGCGCTTCAGCAGTTCGTCGGCTTGCGCAGGGCCTTCGCTGCCGGCCTGGTAAGTCTCAAGGTCCCTATCGCCCGCCTGCTTCCACGCGTCCAGGAACGGCTGCACGGCCTGCCAGCCGGCCTCCACGCTGTCGGCACGCTGAAACAGGATGTTGTCGCCGATCATGCAGTCGTAGATCAGCGTCTCGTATCCGGTGGCCGGCGCCGCCTTGAAATAATCCTTGTAGCGGAATTTCATCTCGACGCCGTCGATGTTGATCGACGGTCCCGGCACCTTGGTATTGAACTGTAGCGTGATGCCCTCGGTCGGCTCGATGCTGATGACGAGATAATTCTGCGACAGCCGATCCACCGGCGTGTCACGGAACATCGCGAACGGAGCCTGCTTGAATTTGATTGCAACTTCGGTGCGCTTGATCCCGAGCGCCTTGCCGGTGCGCAGGTAGAAGGGCACGCCGGCCCAGCGCCAGTTGTCGATGGTGAGCTTGAGCGCAGCATAGGTTTCGGTTGTGCTGTCGGGTTTGACATCCTCGGTCTTGCGATAATCCGCGATCTCGGTGTCGCCGACCTTGCCGCCGCGATATTGGCCGCGGACGGAATTCTTTAAAGCATCCGCTTCGCTCTGGGTCTGGATCGCCGCCAGCACTTCGGCCTTTTCGGAGCGCACCGCATGCGCATCGAACCGGGCCGGCGGCTCCATCGCGACCAGCGACAGCAGTTGAAACAGGTGGTTCGGCACCATGTCGCGCAACGCGCCGGTCACGTCATAGAAGCTGCCGCGGTGGCCGACGCCGAGCTTCTCGTCGACGGTGATCTGGATGTGGTCGATGTGATTTCGGTTCCAGATCGGTTCGAACATGCCGTTGGCAAAGCGCAGCACCAGGATGTTCTGGACCGTTTCCTTGCCGAGGTAGTGATCGATCCGGTAGATCTGATGTTCATCGAGGATCTTCAATAACTCGCCGTTGAGGGTCCTTGCAGAAGCAAGATCGGTTCCGAACGGTTTTTCGACCACCAGCCGCCGCCATGCGTTGTCTTCTTCCTTGAGCAGGCCGGTGCGTCCGAGCTGGCGGCTGATCGTCGGAAAAGCGCCGGGCGGCGTCGCCAGATAAAACAGCCGGTTGCCGCCGGTGTTTCGCGCGGCTTCCAGCTTTTCGAGCTGCGCTTTCATCTGGTCGAACGAGGCCGGGTCTTTCGGATCGGCCTCAAAGCAGCTGACGCATTCCAGCAAACGGCTGGCTATGCTGTCGTCGACGGGACGGGTGGCGAATTCGCGCAAACCCTTCATCAGGCTGTCGCGTAGTGCATCACCGGTCATACCTTGGCGGGCGATGCCGACGATGCAGAAGTTGTCGGGTAACAGGCTGGTAGCGGCCAGGTTATAGAGCGCGGGGAAGACAAGCCGATGCGCGAGATCGCCGGTGACGCCGAAAATGACAAATGAACAGGAGTCCGGCTTCTTTTGCTTCGCTGGAGCGTCGGTCATCGACACTAGGCTTTCGGCTTGACAATGTCGGGTGCGTTCGGCCGCGCCGGATCCGGATGCTGGGCCGGCTCCTTATGGCCGCCGAAACCGGCGCGCATGGCGGAAAGAATCTTTTCGGCGAAGGTGTGCTCCTTGCGGGAGCGGAAGCGGGCATACAGCGCCGCCGTCAATACTTCGGCGGGTACGGCCTCGTCGATGGCCGCATTCACGGTCCAGCGGCCTTCGCCGGAATCCTCCACGAAACCTGAATACTCATCCAGCGCATGATTTTCGGCGAGCGCCGAGGAGATAAGGTCGAGCAGCCAGGACGGGATCACGCTGCCGCGACGCCAGACCTCGGCGATGTCGGCAATGTCGAGATCGAAACGGTGGTCGGGGGGCAACGCCTCGATATTGGCGTTCTTCAGGATATCGAATCCCTCGGCATAGGCCTGCATCAATCCGTATTCGATGCCGTTGTGGACCATTTTGACGAAGTGCCCGGCGCCGACCGGACCGGCGTGAATATAGCCCTGCTCGATGCGCGGATCGCGGCCGTCGCGTCCGCGGGTTTTCGGGATGTCTCCGATGCCCGGCGCCAATGCCGCGAAGATCGGATCGAGGCGGTCGACCACCGCCTTGTCGCCGCCGATCATCATGCAATAGCCGCGGTCGATGCCCCAGACGCCGCCTGAGGTGCCGACGTCGAGATAGTGGATGCCGTGTTGTTTCAGCGCCTTGCCGCGGCGGACGTCATCCTGCCAGAAGGTATTGCCGCCATCGATGATGACGTCGCCGGTCTGCATCAGTTTTGCCAGTTCGTCGATGGTCGCTTCGGTGATCTTGCCTGCAGGGAGCATGACCCAGACCGTCCGCGGCTTTTCCAGTTTGTTGACAAAATCCACCAGCGTGCCGGCGCCGACTGCGCCGTCGGCTGCGATCGCCGCGATGGCTTTCGGATCCTTGTCGTAAACGACGGTGGAGTGTCCGTGCTTCATCAGCCGGCGGACGATATTGCCGCCCATCCGGCCAAGGCCGATCATGCCGAGCTGCATTTTCTTATCCCTGGTTCAATGCGTCCGCGATGGCGGCGTCGAGCATCTTTAGCCCCGATTTCAGGTCGCCCTTCAAATGAACGCGCAATGCCCGCCGGCCGCGGTCGGTGAGCACGTCGAAATCGCCGCGCGCCTGCGCCGCCTTGATCACGCCGAAACTCGCCTTCTGGCCAGGTACCGCCAGATCCTTGGCGTCGTCGGCGGTGATCTGCAGGAAGACGCCGCTGTCGGGGCCGCCCTTGTAGGCCTGTCCGGTCGAATGCAGGAAACGCGGGCCGAATTCGGCGCAGGTTGCGACATGGCGCTTGTCGCGCACCGCAAGCCGCATGTGCTGCAAGGTTTCGATATGGGCATGATCGCGCTCGATATAGGCGAGCAACGCCACATAGTCCCCGGCGCCGGAACGGGCCAGATGCGCCTTCAGCCATGAGCCGAGATCGCCATCGGCGCCGGCCTTGCGCAGCGCAGCGGCATTGGTGCCATCGGTATAAAGGTCGGCTTGCGCGGTAGATATCACCGGTCTTTCGGCCGGCAGCGCGCCGGACTTTTCGAATGCCGCGGTCAACTCGCGGGTCTTGATCTTGGCGTCTTCCACATCGGGCTGGTTGAACGGGTTGATGCCGAGCACGGAACCGGCGACCGCAGTCGCCATCTCGAAGCGGAAGAATTCCTGGCCAAGATGGTCGATCGATTTCATGGCAATGCGGACCACCGGATGCCCGGCCTTTTCCAGCGCAGTCAATTTGCCGTCATGCGCCGCATCGCTTTCACCCTCAGTGCTGATGCCGATGAAGAAACGGTCATCGACGTAAAGTGACGGGTCGCCAAGCGGCTCGCCGTCGATCGGAATCAAGCCCTTGCCGTCCTTGCCGGTGGATTCGGCGATCAACTGCTCGGCCCAGGCGCCGAAATCGGCGATCTTTTTTGACGACAATATCGTCACCTTGTCGCGGCCCTCAAGCCCGGCGAGGCCCATGGCAAGGCCGAGCTGCACGCCGGGATTTTCGTGCGGCGGCACATCCGGCCCGCAGGAGCGCACCATCGAAAGCGTGTGCTTGAGGAGGCTGCGAACGTCGATGCCTGCGGTTGCGGCCGGCACCAGCCCGAACGGCGACAGCACGGAATAGCGCCCGCCGATGGTGGGATCGCCGTGGAAGATGCGCGCAAAACCCTGCTTGGTCGCGACCTTCTCCAGCGATGAGCCCGGATCGGTCACCGCGATGAAACGATGGCCGGCCTTGTCGGCGCCGATGGCCTTGGACACTTCGGCGAAGAAATAATCCTTCATCACATTCGGCTCGGTGGTGCCGCCGGATTTGCTGGAGACGATGAACAGGGTTTTGGCGATGTTGATCGAAGCCCGCATCGCGCGGACCTGCGCCGGATCGGTCGAATCCAGTACATGCAGTTTCGGGAAGCCGGCTTTCTTCGCAAAAGTTTTCGCCAGCACTTCCGGACCCAGGCTCGATCCGCCCATGCCGAGCACGACAGCGTCGGTGAAATTCTGCCCCTTTACCTTCTGCGCATAGTCCTCGTAGTCGGCAACATCAGCGGTCGCGGCACTGTTCAGCCAGCCTAGCCACTTGTCCTCGTCGGTTGCGGTCCACACCGATTTGTCGTGTTGCCAGAGCCGCCGTATCGTGGCCGACGCGCGCCAGTCCTCGGTGCTGTTCTCGACGGCCTTGCCGAGGCCGTCTCCGAGCATCAATTCCTGACGGTCGATGCCATGGCCCAGCACCGCCGCGCGCTTGTGCGCGACCGCGCCGTAAAGCTTGTCGGCGGCATCGGCAAACAGCTTAACGCCGTCCTTGACGAGGTCAGCGGTGATCGCATCGAGCGAGATGCCTGATTTCTCCAGTTCGGCGAGCACGTGCCTCGCTTCCTCGACATTCTCTTCAAGGCTGTCGCGCGGCTTGCCGTGATCGCGGAAGGCGTCGAGCGTCGCCGGCGGCACCGTGTTGACGGTGTTGGGGCCGATCAATTCCTCGACATAGAGCACGTCGCTATAGTCTTTATTTTTGGTGCCGGTCGAGGCCCATAGCAATCGCTGCGGCCTGGCGCCCCTGGCGGCGAGCCTGTCCCAGCGTGTGCCGGAAAACAGCCGCTTGTATTCCTGGTAGGCGAGCTTGGCGTTGGCGATGGCGACCTTGCCTTTCAGCGCGGTCAGCCGTTCCTTTTCGGTTGGGTCGTTGGCTTTTGCGATCTTCTCATCGAGCTGCTTGTCGACCGCGCTGTCGATGCGGCTGACGAAGAAGCTGGCGACGCTGGCGACATGGGAAGGATCGCCGCCGCCGGCGACATATCTTTCGAGTCCCGCGAGATAGGCCTCGGCGACCTGCACATAGACCTTTTGCGAAAACAACAGCGTGATGTTGATGCTGATGCCTTCGCCGATCAGGTGCTGGATCGCGGGCAGGCCCTCCGGCGTTGCCGGGACTTTCACCATCAAATTCCTGCGCCTGACGTCCTTCCAGAGCCGCTCGGCTTCGGCAATCGTGGCTTTGGTATCCATCGCCAGATAGGGCGACACTTCGAGGCTGACGAAACCGTCGTTGCCCTTCAAATGGTCGTAAACCGGGCGCAGCACGTCGGCGGCATGCTGGATATCCTCGATTGCTAGATGCTCGAACAGTTCGGCAACCGGGCGATCGCCTCTTTTCAGGGCATGGCCGATCGCGCCGTCATATTCGTCCGAACTGCCGATAGCCTTCTCGAAGATCGACGGATTCGACGTGACGCCCTTGACGCCATCGGTATCGATCAGCTTTTTCAGATCGCCCTTGGCGACGAAGCCGCGGGCCAGGAAATCCAGCCAGACCGCCTGGCCTTGGTTCTCGAGTGCTTTGACAGGATTCATGATGCCTTGTTCTGTTCGAGGTGGTCCAATCCGGGTTCCCTGCACCTTCTGGCGGGAAGCCGAATTTTGTCAACAAGTCCTTGAGGGGTGCTGACAGGGAATATCGCCGGGATAACGTTATTCACGACAGTTCGATCCCCCGAGAATCAATGGTTTGGCGCTTGTCTCAACGCGATTTTGTGATGTCGGCAAGTAGCCGGCGTGTCCGCCGGTCGATGCGATTGGCATGGCATTTGGGCTTGCGGCAGCGACGCCCTTGAGGAACTGCGGCGACGTGTGGGCGTTACGATGACAAGGCCGCTTCTTGACGCGCGGGACGCTTGAGGAGGGTGCAATGTCCAAACTTAACGTCGTTGCCGCGATCGCCCTGGCGGCGCTGCTTTCCGGTTCAACCCATTCTGCGGCTGGCCGAGGAGGCGGCCATGGTGGTGGTCACTTCGGCGGCGGTATGCGCGCAGGCGGCGTCCATTTTGGCGGCGTACGTCACTTCGGCGGCAGGTCCGCGATATCGCGACCGAGTTTCCGCGGATCCCGCTCCTTTGCCGTCCGCCATGCCCCCAGCGGTTCGGTCGGCCGCAGAACCACATTCAATGACAGCGCCAATCCGGCGCTCGGTCAGAGCCGGAGCGCGAGCTTGAGGTCCACCGCGGTACGCAGCGCGCTGAACTCGCGCGCGGTGGCCGGCGCATTGCGCAACAGGAGCGCTTTGCACGATCCGGCCGCCCGCGCCCGTATCGTTGCAACCGCGGCGACCGCCGGATGGCATGGCCACGGCCGAAACGGCTGGTGGCGACACGGCCATGGCGGATACGGCTGGGTCGGTCCGCTGTTCTGGCCGTTCGCCTATTACGACCTTTACGACTACGCGTTGTGGGGCGATGCCTACGACGACTCGTTCTGGGGGTACGGCTATGACGACATCTATGCCGGCCTGTTCGCGCCTTACGGCTATGATGACCTCATAGGGTATTTGCCGCCGGGCACCGGCGGCAGCCCGGCTGGCCCGGAGCCAGCTTCGCCCGCAGGTACGACGCCGAGCCAGTTGTCGCAAATGTGCGGCGACGACAGCCGCGACATCGCCGGTCTGCCGATCGATCGGATCCAGCAGGCCGTTCAGCCCAACGACGAACAGCGCGCGGCGCTCGATGGCCTTGCCAACGCCTCGGTAAATGCCGCGCAGGACATCAAGGCGGCGTGTCCGACCCAGGTGGCGCTGACGGCGCCAAGCCGGCTCGCAGCTATGCAAGCGCGCATCGAGGCGATGATCGCGGCGGTCGGCACCGTGCAGCCGCCGCTCGATCATTTTTATGGCCTTCTGAACGATGAGCAGAAGGCCGCGCTCAACGCGCTCGGCCAGGATCAGCGCAAGGATCGCCGTCAGGCTCGGCGCAGGCATGAAGCCGGGCAAAGCGAGATCGCTCAGGGCTGCGGCACCGCGCAACCAGGCGTGACGGATTGGCCGGCCGCCGAGATCGACGCGAGGCTGCATCCGACCGACGCGCAGCGGGCCAGCCTGACCGCGCTCCAGGATGCCGGCAGCAAGGTGGCGGACATGCTCAAAACCGCTTGCCAGGTCGATACGGCGGTGACGCCGCCGGCCCGGCTCGCCGCCGTCGGCAAACGGCTGGACGTGATGCTGCAGGCGGTCAAGACCGTGCGCACCGCACTCGACGACTTCTACGGACAGCTGACCAACGAGCAAAAGGCGCAGTTCGAAGCCATCGGCCCCCGCCACACGATGTCGGAACAGCCAGCCACCGCGCAGTCGCACTACCACCGGCACCACGCCAGCATCGGCGGAATAGTCCGTCGGTTGATTTCAATGGTCCAATGAACCGAGACGCGGATGACCCGGCCGGGGGCCATCCGCTTCGACCCTTAACCTTGCTTCTTCATTCCTCCTGCTGCGGCTTTTACCCGCGGCAAGCGCGGTAGCGTCGCGAGCGTGCATGCCGTAATATCCAAGGGAGCCGGCGAGCCCACAGGCGGCCCGTCCAGGAGAGACCGTGACGGTTTCATGATGAAACGTGCGACTTTTATCGTGCTTTGCGTGGGTGGCCTGGTCTTCGCCGCGGCATTGATCGGTCTTTTGTTCTTTAGCTGGAGGCCGGCCACCTTGCGTATCGCCGTCGGGCCACCCGGCAGCGACGACGTGAAGGTGGTCCAGGAGATCGCCCAGGCCTTCGCGCGCGAGCGGCATTACGTTCGCTTGCGAGTGGCGGTTACCGCGGGCGCCGAAGAAAGCGCCACCGCCATCGGGCATCATGAGGCCGATCTTGCGGTCGTGCGCGCCGACCTCGGCCTTTCGCCCGACGCGCTTTCGGTGGCGATCTTTCGCAAGAATCTTGTCGTACTCTGGCTGCCCAATGGCGGCGGCGCCAAGGGCCAGAAGAAAGAATCCAGCATCACCAAGGTTGCAAACCTGGCCGGACGCAAGGTCGGCATCATTGGAAAGACTCAGGCAAACGTCGACCTCCTCAAGATCATCCTGACTGAGTCCGGCGTTGCCCCGGACAAGGTCGAGATGGTCCAGTTCGGCACAACCGATTTGCCCGAGGCGCTTCGTAATCAGAAGGTGGACGCCTTCATGGCTGTTGGTCCGATCGACAGCAAGATTACCGCCGATGCGATCGCGGCGACCACCAAGCCAAACAGTGCTGTAACATTCCTGCCGATCGATGCCGCCGAGATCGTCGCGCGCAAGCACCCCGTCTACGAATCCGCGGAGATCGCCGCGGGCGCGCTTGGCGCCACTCCGGCCCGTCCGGATGACGACGTAACGACCATTGACGTCAATCATCTGATTGTCGCCCGCAAGACGCTGTCGGAGTTGACCGTCACCGCCTTCACCAAGCAGCTTTTCGCGATCCGCCATTCCCTGCAGAGCGACTTTCCGGGGGTGGCGAACATCCAGGTTCCCGACACCGACAAGGCCGCCGCGATTCCGGCTCATCCGGGAGCCGCCGCCTATATCGACGGCAACGAGCGCAGCTTTCTCGACCGCTATGGCGACTTCATGTGGTTCGGGCTGATGATCTTGTCGGGGCTGGCCTCGGGAGGCGCGTGGCTGCGCAGCTACATGCGGCGCGACGAACGGATCCATAACACCGAATTGCGCAACCGCCTGGTGGACATGATCGTCGCCGCGCGTGAGAGCGGCTCGATCACCGAGCTCGACCTGATGCAAAAAGAAGCCGACGAAATATTGCGCGACACGCTGAATTGTTTCGAAGATGGCGCGGTCGCCGAGGATACGCTGTCGGCGTTCAACATCGCGCTCGATCAGTTTCACAATGCGGTGGCCGACCGCAAGGCGTGGATTGCGGACCCCGTGTCGAGCAGGCGACGATCCGCCGCGGTTTGAGCCGCCGCGTTCGCGATTTCCTCTGATTCTATCTAGCGCAGGCTGGCGTTGATCTTGTCCAGCGCGGCCGAGCCCGGGCACAGCGCTTTCTCGCCGAGCTGGTTGAGCGGCGTTTCCACGGTGTTGAGGTGGGCGTGAAGGTCGTCTGAATCAGGATCGACATAGAGCAGGCCGGTGACGATCTGGCCTTTGGCGGCGTGCTTTTGCAGGAACGTCATCGCCCCGACGCGATCATGCGGGTCATAATCCGCGTCGATCTTGCGCAGCGCTATTTTGGAGCCATCGTGCTGCTCGACCACCTGCACGGTGCCCGGCGCGTAATCGACCGTGATCGGGTCGCGGCCGGTGATGACGTCGAGGCGGTTCACCGCGTCATTGTGCTCGCGCACGTAGTCGAAGCTCTTGGTCGAGCCGGCGTGGTTGTTGAAGGCGACGCATGGGCTGATCACGTCGATGAATGCCGCGCCCTTGTGCTGGATCGCAGCCGCGATCAGCGGCACCAGCTGGGTCTTGTCGCCGGAGAAGCTGCGCGCCACGAAGCTCGCGCCAAGCTGAAGCGCGATCGCCACCAGATCGATGGCGTTGTCGGTGTTCATCAGGCCGCGCTTGTTCTTCGAGCCGCGGTCGGCGGTAGCCGAGAACTGGCCCTTGGTGAGGCCGTAAACGCCGTTGTTCTCGACGATATAGGTCATGTTGACGCCGCGCCGGATCGAATGCGCGAACTGGCCGAAGCCGATCGAGGCCGAGTCGCCGTCGCCGGAGACGCCAAGATAGATCAGGTCGCGGTTGGCGAGGTTGGCGCCGGTCAGCACCGACGGCATCCGGCCATGGACCGAATTGAAGCCGTGCGAATTGCCGAGGAAATAGTCCGGCGTTTTCGAGGAGCAGCCAATGCCGGAAATCTTGGCGACGCGATGCGGTTCGATCGAAAGCTCGTAGCAGGCCTCGATGATCGATGCCGTGATCGAATCGTGGCCGCAGCCGGCGCACAGCGTGGAAACCTTGCCCTCATAATCGCGGTGGGTGAAGCCGAGATCGTTCTTCGGCAACCCCGGATGCTGGAATTTCGGTTTCGCAATATAGGTCATGACTTCACCTTGCGGAGCGGGGTCACCTTGAGCTGGTCCTGGTGGTCGCCGATGGCGTCGGCGATGAAGCGCGCGGTAATCGGCGTGCCGTCATAATGCAGGATCGGAACCAGCCGGACCGGATCGATGCCGTTCTCGTTGACGATCAGGGAACGGAGTTGGGCGTCGCGGTTCTGTTCGACCACGTAAACAAAATCATGGTCGGCGATGAAGCTCGCCACGCTGGAATGGAACGGGAAAGCGCGGATCCGCAAGCGGTCGAGCTGATGCCCGCGTGCTTCCAGCAGGCCGATCGCCTCATCCATCGCGGGCGCGGTCGAGCCGAAATAGATCACGCCGTATTTGGTGGGCTTGGCGGCATTGGCCTGCAGCGGACGCGGCACCATGTCCTGCGCGCTCTCGAACTTGCGCACCAGCCGCTGCATGTTGTCGGCATAAACCGAGCCCTCCTCGGAATAGCGCGCATAACGATCGCGCGAGGTGCCGCGGGTAAAGAACGAGCCCTTGGTCGGGTGCGTGCCAGGATAGGTGCGGAACGGAATGCCGTCGCCATCGACATCGAGGTAGCGCCCGAAGTCGCGTCCGTCGCTGAGCATCTCCGCCGTCATCACCTTGCCGCGGTCGTATTGACGCGCGTCGTCCCACTTCAGCGGACGACTTAGCCGATGGTTCATGCCGATATCAAGATCGAGCATGACGAAGATCGTGGTCTGCAGGCGCTCGGCGAGATCGAAGGCCTGGGCTGCGAATTCGAAGGCTTCGGCCGGGTCTTCCGGAAACAGCAAGACATGCTTGGTGTCGCCGTGCGAGGCGTAGGCGCAGGCAATGATGTCGCATTGCTGGGTCCGCGTCGGCATGCCGGTCGACGGCCCGGCGCGCTGCACATTCATGATCACGGCCGGTATTTCAGCGAAGTACGAAAGGCCGATGAATTCCTGCATCAGCGAGATGCCGGGACCCGAGGTTGCGGTGAAGGCGCGCGCGCCGTTCCATGACGCGCCGATCACGATGCCGATCGAAGCCAGTTCGTCCTCGCCCTGGACGATGGCGTATTTGGCCTTGCCGGTTTCGGGATCGTGCCGCAGCCGCTTGCAGTGGCTGGTGAAGGCGTCGGCGAGCGACGACGACGGCGTGATCGGATACCAGGCACATACCGTGGCGCCGCCATAGACCGCACCGAGCGCGGCCGCGCTGTTGCCTTCGATGAAGATGCGATCGCCGACCTTGTCGGCTTTCCGGACCCGCAGGCCGATCGGGCATTTGAGATTCTGCAGCGCCCAGTCGCGGCCGAGATGCAGCGCGTGGACGTTCGACGACAGCAGCTTTTCCTTGCCCTTGTATTGCTCGCCGATCAGTTGCTCGACCAGTTTCGGATCCATGTCGAGCAGGGCGCACAACGAGCCGAGATAGATGATGTTCTTGAAAAGCTGGCGCTGGCGCGGATCGGTATAGGTCGAATTGGTGATGGCGGTGAGCGGCACGCCGATCACGGTGATATCGGCGCGGAATTTCGACGCCGGCATCGGCTTGGTCGAGTCGTAGAACAAATAGCCGCCGGGCTCGATCGAAGCGAGGTCCTTGTCCCAGGTCTGCGGGTTCATCGCCACCATCATGTCGACGCCGCCGCGCGCGCCGAGATGGCTGTCCTCGGTGACGCGCACCTCGTACCAGGTCGGCAGGCCCTGGATGTTGGACGGGAACACGTTGCGCGGCGACACCGGCACGCCATGGCGCAGGATCGAACGGGCGAACAGTTCGTTGGCGCTCGCCGAACCCGAGCCGTTGACGTTGGCGAAGCGAACTACGAAGTCGTTTACGCTGCTGATCGGGCTTTGGACTGGCATGATGTACCCGCGAGAGTCATGTCGATGAGATATTTCTGCATGTCCCAGGCGCCGGTGGGACAACGTTCGGCGCATAGGCCGCAATGCAGGCAGACGTCTTCGTCCTTGACCATCACCCGCCCGGTCTTGAGGCCGTCGGCGACGTAAAGGTCCTGGTCGAGATGCGGCGAGGGCGCCTTCAGCCGCCCACGCAGGTCGGCTTCCTCGCCGTTCTCGGTGAAACTGATGCAGTCCATCGGGCAGATATCGACGCAGGCGTCGCACTCGATGCACAGAGGCGCGCTGAATACCGTCTGGATGTCGCAGTTCAGGCAGCGCTGGGCTTCGCCGAGCGCCAGCTTGAGGTCATAGCCGAGTTCGACTTCGGCGCGGATATCCTTCAGCGCGATCACCTTGTCGCGGTGCGGCACCTTGTAGCGCTTGTCGCTGGAGACGTCGTTGTCGTAGCTCCACTCATGGATGCCCATCTTCTGCGACGATATCTGCACCTCCGGCAGCGGCCGCTCGGTGATGTCCTCGCCGGAGAGAAGCTTGTGGATCGAAAGGGCGGCGTCGTGACCGTGCGCCACCGCCCAGATGATGTTCTTCGGGCCGAATGCCGCGTCGCCGCCGAAGAACACCTTTGGATTGGTCGACCCCATCGTCGTGGTGTCGACCTTGGGCATGTTCCACTTGTCGAATTCGACGCCGCAGTCGCGCTCGATCCAGGGAAAAGCGTTCTCCTGGCCGACCGCCACCAGGACATCGTCGCATTCGACGGTCTGGTCCGGTTCGCCGGAAGGCACCAGGTTGCGCTTGCCCTTGGCGTCGTACTCGGCCCTGACCTTCTCGAAGGTGACGCCGGTGAGCTTGCCGTTGTCGTGGGTGAACGCGTTCGGCACCATGAAATTGAGAATCGGAATGTCCTCGTGGAGGGCGTCTTCCTTTTCCCAGGGGCTCGCCTTCATCTCCTCGAAGCCGGAACGCACGATCACCTTGACGTCCTCGCCGCCAAGCCGGCGCGCGGTGCGGCAGCAATCCATCGCGGTGTTGCCGCCACCCAGCACGATCACGCGGTTGCCGATCTTTTCGACATGACCGAACGAGACGCTGGAGAGCCAGTCGATGCCGATGTGGATATTCGCAGCGGCTTCCTTGCGGCCGGGAATCTCGAGCTCGCGGCCGCGCGGCGCGCCGGAGCCGACAAAGACCGCGTCGTAGTTCTCGCCGAGCAGCTTCTTCAAGCTGTCGATACGCTGACCGCCCTTGAACTCGATACCGAGGTCGAGGATGTAGTCGGTTTCTTCGTCGATCACCGAATCCGGCAGCCGGAATTTCGGAATCTGCGTCCGCATCATGCCGCCGGCTTTCGGGTCGGAATCGAATACCGTGCAGTGATAGCCCAGCGGCGCCAGGTCACGCGCAACCGTCAGCGAGGCCGGACCGCCGCCGACGATCGCGATGCGCTTGCCGTTTTTCGGCGAGGGCCTTGGCATGCGGTGTTTGACATCATCCTTGAAGTCGGCGGCGACGCGCTTCAGCCGGCAGATCGCGACCGGCGTCTCCTCGACGCGGCCGCGGCGGCATGCGGGCTCGCACGGACGATCGCAGGTGCGTCCCAGGATTCCGGGAAACACATTCGATCTCCAATTGATCATGTAGGCGTCGCTATAGCGGCCTTCAGCGATCAAGCGGATGTATTCCGGAACTGGCGTATGCGCGGGACAGGCCCATTGGCAGTCGACCACTTTATGAAAGTAGTCGGGCGCCGAGATATCAGTCGGTTTCATTCCTACCTTGTCCGCGTCAATTCCAGGAATAACGCGGCCTTGCTTTCCTGCGAACGCTCAGGTGGCGTTCTTGTGGTTTTTGAATTGGATCATAGGGTTACCTTATTAGAGACATTCGACATGATGCACAAAGGCATTTTTGGCTATTCACCATTCGTTGTCGGTCCGCTCGCGCAGTTTTAATGTCGAACCGGTTAAATGCGGCGCTGCAGCATAAGGGTTGGTGCGGTCAGGACGGGGGAATATCGCTCTTTGCGAGGTCCCACATCAGCTTGTAGACGCCGGTTGAGACCATGACGGCGGATTGGAATGCTGCGTTGTTCGCAAAGCGCGTCGCGAGCGCCGCACCAACCGCATTCACATCGGTTCCGTCGATCAGCACAAACCAGTCGCCGGAACCCGAATCGGAAACCGGGGGATCGGCGGTGATCGGCCGCGACAGCTTTGGGTCGCTTTCGATCAGGTGCATGGAGATGATCCCATCCAGCGCCTTCGGATCGAGTAGGTCGTGCAGCGCAGCTCGCAGTTTGTCCTTGCCGTCGGCGAGGGGACGAAAGCGGATGATGCCGAGCGCCGCTCCACGGCCAGGTCCGCGGCTGATCGTGATGCGCGCGATCGCGCGGATCATGTTCTTGAAGCGCGCCATGCAGGTCTTCGACCAATCGGTGGGATTGGCCAGTACCGCGCGATAGGCCGAGCTGTCGAGGACCTCGAAGGTCTCAGTCGAGTAAAGGCAAAGATATTTCGGCGAGCCCTGGTGCGCGACGTAGCGACGGGCTTCGAGAAAGCCGTCGATGGCGACGCGCTCCAGAAGATGCTCGCGGTCGTACCATCGATTGAATTCGGCTTCGTCCGAGGAATCGATGTTCATCGATGTCAGCAGCATGCCTTTTCCGGCGATCGGCATTTGTGAAGGTCCTCTATTCGTTGATTTTGGACGCCAGATCCGCAATCGCTTTCATCACGACGTCCCGGATGCCGGGATCGTACAACGAATGGCCGGCGCCTTCGATGACGCGAATTTCGGAACGGGGCCAGACTTCGCCGAGTGCATGCGAAGTCGCCGGCGGACACAAGAGATCGTAGCGGCCCTGGATGATGATGCCGGGAATGCTCGCCAGTTTTCCGGCTTCCGCCATCAACTGGTTGGGCTTCATGAAGCAGTCGTTCTGGAAATAATGCGCTTCCATGAACGGGGTCGCGGGCAGGGTGCGCGCCGAATCCAGTGCGGCGATGTCCAACCTTGTGCGTCCCGGCCTGTGCTCGGAAAGAATGCTTTCGGTGACATTCCAGGCGCGGGCGGCCGGGCCGTGGATCGCGGGATCCGAATCGAGGATGCGCCGGAAATAGGCGTCGAGCGGCCGCGCGCGTTCCTCCGGCGCCAACGCATGGATGAAATCATGGCTGAGACCGGGATAGAAACGCGGCAGCACGTCGAGAAATGCGTTCTCGAGCTCCGCGCGGGTGCCAAGGAAGGTCGCGCGCAACACGATACCCGCGACCCGGTCCGGGTGCGCCTGCGCATAGGCCAGCGCCAGCGTCGCGCCCCAGGAGCCGCCGACCACCATCCAGCGTTGGAAACCGAGTTTGTCGCGGATCATCTCCATGTCCGCAATCAGGTGAGCCAGCGTATTGTGCTCGCGGCGGCCCTTCGGGCGGCTTCGCCCGGCGCCACGCTGGTCGAACAGTACGGCATGGAAACGCTCGGGATCGAACAGCCGCCGGTGGTCGGGCTGGCAACCGCTGCCGGGTCCGCCGTGCAGATAGACCGCCGGGATGCCGTTGGTCCGGCCAACGGTTTCGACGTAAATCTCGTGGCCTTCGCCGACCGGCAAAAGGTACGACGTCAGCGGCGCGAACGGATCGGCACGGTTGACGGTGGATTTCCCCGCCTCGGCGTCAGGCGCCATGCTCGCCGCCCGTCTCCAGCGTGCCCCCGGAAAAATTGCGGTAGATGAAACGGCTGTTGTTGCCGGCGGCTTCGGTCTCGGCCATCCTGAAAATCTGTTCGTGCATCGGCGACAGCGTGCAGGCCGGGTCGGTATTGCCGGCATCGCCGGTCAGCGCGAAGGCCTGGCAGCGGCAGCCGCCGAAATCGACTTCCTTGAACGCGCAGCTTTGGCACGGCTCCGGCATCCAGCCGGTGCCGCGGTAGCGATTGAAGGCTTCGGAATTCTGCCAGATCCAGGCGATCGAATGGTTCGACCGCACCGACAGGAATTCCAGGCCGGTGATGGTTTCGGCGGCGTGGCAGGGCAGGATCTTGCCCGCGGGCGAGATGTTGAAGAACTGCCGGCCCCAGCCGCCCATGCACTTCTTCGGCCGCAGCGCATAGTAATCCGGCACCACATAGTCGATCGCCAGCACGCCCTTCAGCCGCGCCTGGGCTTGTTCGACGAGGCGGCTGGTTTCCTCGATCTGCTGCATCGTCGGCATCAACGCCGCGCGGTTCTTCAGCGCCCAGCCGTAGTACTGCACGTTGGCGACTTCGAGCCGGTCGGCGTCGAGATCGACCGCCATTTGGATAATGTCGGGAAGCTGATGCAGGTTCTGCCGGTGCATGACCGCGTTGACCGTCAGCGGCATGTCCAGCTCGCGCACCCACTTTGCGACTTCGAGCTTCCTGGCGTGTGCGTTCTTCAAGCCGGCGACGCGGTCGGCGACAACAGGCTCGTTGCCCTGGAAACTGATCTGCACATGGCACAGCCCGGCATCGGCCAGCGCCGAGAGCTTCTCGCGGGTCAGCAGCACCGCTGACGTAATGAGATTGGAATATAGTCCGACATCGCTGGCGTGCTGGACCAGTTCGACCAGGTCCTTGCGCGCGGTGGGTTCGCCGCCGGAAAAATGAATCTGCAGCACGCCGATCTCGGCGAGCTCGGCAAGGACTTTCTTCCATTCCTCGGTCGTCAGCTCGCTGCCACCACGGTCGAGTTCGATCGGGTTGGAGCAATAGGGGCATTGCAGCGGGCAGCGGTGCGTCAGTTCGGCGAGCACCGCGAGCGGAATGCCGAAGGTCTCCGCCGTCGAGCCGCGCTGCTCCAGCACCGCGAGCCCGTCGGAGGGATCGCTGGCTGCCTGATGAGCGTCGGTCAGGGTCGGACTCATGATGTCTTCTCGCGCGCTTCCGTCAAAAATCCCTTGTCGGCAAGATCCTGCAGCATGGCGACCACGTCGGTTGCGATCGCGCCACGTTCGGCGGCGTATTTTTCCGCAAGCTGGTCGACGATCTGGCCGACGCTGCGCACGCCGTCGCAAAGCTGAAGCACTTCCACGGCGATCTCGTCCGGCGCCAGCACACGCTCCGGCGCCAGAATGACCCAGCGCTGCCGCGTCTCGTCGAATTTCAGTTTTGCATGCCGCGGCAGAACCGGCCGGCTGGCCTCGCTGACGCTGATGTTGCGGCTTGCTGCCATCGGTTCGCTCTGGTTTCGTTCTGTTTTGCTCTAGCTTGCCCCGGGAACAAACGCTCCCGGCGGCACATGGTCATCGACATAGGCATGATACAGCGCGTCAAGCTGAACCCATAGCACATTGGTCTTGAAAAGCAGCGCATTGCAGACTGCTTCGCGCTCGGCCGGCGTCTTCGCATGGGTCTTGACGAAGTCGAGCGCGAAGTTGGCGTCGCGCGGCGCCTGCTCCATGCGCCGGCTGA